>NZ_CP108370.1:6884516-7544274 GCF_035953295.1 Streptomyces sp. NBC_01335 | reverse complement strand
GCTCCTCACCCTCAGCGCACCGGCCTCACCCTCAGCGCACCGGCTGGCCCTTTCCGAGGGCGATGACACCGTTGCCGGAGACCGTGTAGAACTCCCGGTCCCGCTCCGGGTTGACGCCGATCGCCGCGCCGGGAGGCACGTCGACGTTCTTGTCGAGGATCGCCCCCCGCACGATGGCCCCGCGTCCCACCCGCACGTTGTCGTGCAGCACCGACCCCTGGACGACGGCCCCCTCGGCGACGACGACGCCGGGTGAGAGGACCGACCGGGAGACCTGGCCGCGGATCACGCAGCCGGGGCTGATGACCGACTCGCTCGCGATCCCGCCGGCCACGATTCTCGCGGGCGGCAGCGGACCGGCGTGGGTGTAGATGGGCCAGCGACGGTTGTCGAGGCTGAAGGCCGGCCGGTCGGAGAGCAGGTCCATGTGGGCGTCGTAGTAGGCGTCGAGCGTGCCCACGTCACGCCAGTAGCCGTGTTGTACGGACGTCTCGCCGGGCACGCGGTTCTCGTCGAAGTCGTAGACCTGGGCCTGTCCGCGCGCGGTGAGCATCGGCAGGATCGAGCCGCCCATGTCGTGGACCGAGTGCGGGTCCTCGGCGTCCCGGTGCAACGCGTCCACCAGGACCTTCGTGGTGAAGAGGTAGTTGCCCATGGAGGCGAAGACCCGGTCGGGGTCGCCCGGCAGGCCGGGCGGGTCGGTGGGCTTCTCCAGGAATCTCTCGACCTGGGTGCCGTCGGTGCCGGGCGTGATGACGCCGAACGCGGACGCCTCCGCGCGCGGCACCTTGATCCCGGCGACGGTGACGCCCGCCCCGTTGTCGATGTGCTTGGCCAGCATCTGGCGCGGGTCCATGCGGTAGACGTGGTCGGCGCCGAACACGGCCACGTAGTCCGGCTGTTCGTCGTGGACCAGGTTGAGCGACTGGAGGATGGCGTCGGCGCTCCCCAAGTACCAGCGTGGGCCCAGCCGTTGCTGCGCGGGCACCGGTGTGACGTAGTTGCCCAGCAGGCTGGACATCCGCCAGGTCGTGGAGACGTGCCGGTCCAGCGAGTGCGACTTGTACTGGGTCAGTACGCAGATGCGCAGCACGTCCGCGTTGACCAGGCTGGACAGGACGAAGTCGACCAGCCGGTACGTACCTCCGAACGTCACCGCCGGTTTGGCCCGGTCGGCGGTGAGCGGCATCAGCCGCTTGCCCTCCCCTCCCGCGAGTACGATTCCGAGCACCGAAGGTCCACCGCGCATCGCCGCCCCTTTGTCCGACCTCCACCGGCGCCTTTGCCGGTGGTCACTCACCTGCCGCGCAGATCTCCCGGTACAGCTCCGCGGTGCGGCCGGCCACCCGGTCCCACCCGAACTCCTCGACGGCGCGCCGCCGTCCGGCCGCGCCCATCCTCCGGGCCCCGGCGGGATCGCCGACCACTTCGTTCAAGGCCTGGGCGAGCCGCAGTTCGAACCGGTCCGGCTCCTTCTCGTCGTAGTGGACGAGTACCCCCGTGACCCCGTCTTCCACCACCTCGGGGATACCGCCGACGGCGGAGGCGACCACGGGGGTACCGCACGCCATCGCCTCCAGGTTGACGATGCCGAGCGGCTCGTACACCGAGGGGCAGACGAACACCGCCGCATGGGTGAGGAGTTGGACGATGTCGGGCCGGTCGAGCATCTGCGGGATCCAGTGCACGCCCTTGCGGCCGGCGTCGAGTTCCTCGTACGCGAGGCGGAACTCCTCGGCGAGTTCGGGGGTGTCGGCGGCTCCGGCGCACAACACCAGCTGGGTGCCCGGCTCCAGGAGGCGCGCGGCGCGCAGCAGGTGCGGGACGCCCTTCTGGCGGGTGATGCGCCCGACGAACAGGACGTACGGCCGGTCCGGGTCGATGCCGAGCCGGGCGAGGACGTCCGTGCCGGGGTCGGGGGCGTAGAGGCTGGTGTCGATGCCGTTGTGGATGACCCGCACCCTGGCCGCGTCGAGCTCCGGGTAGCAGGCGAGGATGTCGTCGCGCATGCCGTGCGACACCGCGACGACCGCGTCGGCGGAGGCGAGGGCGGTGCGCTCGGCCCACCCGGAGAGGGCGTATCCGCCGCCGAGCTGCTCGGCCTTCCAGGGACGCAGGGGTTCCAGCGAGTGGCAGGTGACCACGTGCGGGACGCCGTGCTGGAGCTTGGCGAGGTGGCCGGCGAGGTTGGTGTACCAGGTGTGCGAGTGGACCAGGTCGCGGTCGCCGAGGGCGGCGGCCATCGACAGGTCCACGGAGAGCGCCCGCAGCGCGTCGTTGGCGTCGGCCGGGAGTGCCGGGCGGTGCCAGTGCACGCCGTCCTCCCGCCCGTCGGGTTCACCCCAGGCGTGCACGGCGAGATCGACCAGTGGCCGTAGTTCGCGCGCCAGGAACTCGACGTGCACGCCGGCGCCGCCGTACACGCCGGGGGGGTACTCGCGGGTGAGCAGTCCGACCCTCATGCCTTGATGGTCACTCACGCGGCGCCTGTGCGAAAGACCCCGTCACGTTGCGGGTACACGGCGTGGCGGTGCGGATCTTCTCCGGCGGCCTCGGAGAAGGAGGGCTACCGTCGAAGGAAGGACGTCGCACACCTGCCCGTACTACGGAGGCAGTACGCCGGATCGCCCCCTCTGGGACGACGACTCGGCGGCTCGCAAAGGACATCGTGGTCCCATGAGTTCCCTCGTGTTTTCGGTGCTGCTGTCCCTGGTCTCCGCGGTCGCCTACGCGGCCGGGGCGATCGTGCAGGAGCGAGTGGCCTCCGGCGGGGACCGGCGCTCGTACGCGCCGTTGCGCAACGCCGCCTGGTGGGCCGCCGTGGGGCTCAACGGCGCGGGGGCGCTGCTGCACGTGGTGGCGCTGGCGTACGGCCCGCTGAGCCTCGTCCAGCCGCTCGGGGCGCTGACGATCGTCTTCGCGCTGCCGATGGCGGCGCTCTTCGTCGGGCGGGCGGCGGGGCGCACCGCGTGGCGTGGGGCCGTCATGGCGACGGTGGGACTCGCCGGACTGCTGGCGCTCACCGGGAGCGCCGAATCGCACGCGCTGGGTGGTGCCGAGCAACTGCTGCTGGCGACCGCGACCTTCGGGGCGGTCGCGGTGCTCTTCCTGGCGGGTCAGGGGCTGGGGCGTGTTTCGGACGCCGCCGGACAGGCGGGACCTTCGACGCGCGCCCCCGGGGCGCAGCGTCCGATGCTGCGCAGTGTGGTGCTGGCGACGGGTGCGGGGGTGGCGTTCGGGATGGCCTCGGTGTTCACCAAGACGGTGGCCGTCGAGTGGACCTCGGGCGCGCTCGGTGAGGGGCTGCCGTCGCTGCTGGTGATCGCGGTGTTCGCCGGCGCGGGGCTGCTGCTCTCGCAGGCGGCGTACCGGGGGGCGGGGCTGACCGCGCCGCTGGCCACGGTGACGGTGGTGAACCCGGTGGTGGCGGCGGTCGTCGGGCTCACGCTCTTCGGGGAGCACTTCCGCTTCGGGCCGGTGGGCACCGTGCTGGCGCTGGCGAGCGGTGCGCTGGCGGCGGCCGGGCTGGTGCTGCTGACGACTCAGCGGCTGGCCGCCGAGCGGCGGGACGACCGGCCCGTCGGGGAGGCGGACGGGGCGGGCTCCGGGGCGACACGGCGCCGTACGCCCGGTCCCCGGAAGGGCGGGCGGGGCCGGGTGGCGCTGCCGGAGCCCGCCGAGGAGCCCGAACCGCCGGCCGCCGGGCCGGGCGGGGCCGAGCGGACGCGTACCCCGGCGGTGGGCGGGCCCTCTTCGGCCGCCCCCGGTAGTGGGCTCAGACCTTGACCCCGCCGGCCCTCAGGTAGGCGAGGGGGTTCACGTCGGAGCCGTAGCCGGGTCCGGTCCGGATCTCGAAGTGGAGGTGCGGGCCGGTGGCGTTGCCGGTGGAGCCGGAGCGGGCGATGCGTTGTCCGGCGGATACCTGCTGGCCGGCGCGCACGTTGAGGGCGGAGAGGTGGGCGTACTGGCTGTACTTGCCGTCGCCGTGGCGGATGACGATCTCGTACCCGTACGCGCCGGCCCAGCCCGCGGAGACGACGGTGCCCTTGGCGACGGCCTTCACCGAGGTGCCGGTGGCGACCGGGAAGTCGACGCCGGTGTGGTAGCCGCTGGCCCAGGAGCCGGACTGGTGGTACGGGGTGCCCAGGGACGCCTGGACGGGGGCGACCATGCCGACGGCCTTCGACGCCGGCTTGGCGGGGGCGGGCTTGGCCGCCGGCTTCGGCTGCGCGGGTTTGGCGGCCGCGGGTTTGGCGGCGGCCGGCTTCGAGGCCGCGGGCTTGGTGGCCGACGGCTTGGCGGCGGCGGGCTTCGCGTCCTGCTGTTTCGCGGTGCCGGTTGCCGCCCGTGCGGGCGCGAGGTCGAGCCGCTGGCCGGGGAGGATGAGATCGGGGTTCTCGCCGATGACCGTGCGGTTGGCGGTGTAGAGCCGCTGCCAGCCGCCCTGGAGCCGCTCGGAGGAGGCGATGGCGGAGAGCGAGTCGCCGCTCGCCACGGTGTAGGCCTCGCGCTTGCCCGGCACCGTGGTGGGGGTTGCGGCGGGGGTCTTCTTCGGTGTCTGCGTGGCCGTGGCGGCCGGGGTCTGCCGTGGCGCCTGCTTGGCCGTCTGCTCGACTGCCTGCTTCGCGGTGGCCGGTAACGCGGCGGGGCGGGTGCCCTGGGTCTGGGTGACCGTACCGGACCCCGCGTCGTCCCGCGTCAGCCCGGCCCGGTCGGAGCAGACCGGCCAGGCGCCGGGGCCCTGCCCGTCGAGGACCTTCTCGGCGATCGCGATCTGCTGGTCCTTGGTCGCGAGATCGGCGCGTGCGGCGAAGGCGGTACCTCCGTACGCGGCCCAGGTGGACCCGCTGAACTGGAGCCCGCCGTAATAGCCGTTGCCGTTGTTGATGTGCCAGTTGCTCGTCGACTCGCAGGCGGCGACCTTCTCCCACGTGTCCGTCGACGCGGCGTGGGCGGTGCCCGCCGTGATCAGCGGCAGGGCTATCCCGGCACCTCCCGCCGTCACCGTGAGCGACGCCCGGTTGATCCGGCTCGGCTGGTATCTGCGATGCCGTCCGTTCGCGGCCATGATGCGGCTCCCCCGCTGGCAGGTGGACACAGTTCAGGCGTCAACTTAGGTGCGCACAAAGGCTCGTGACAAGTGCGCGGCCGCACCGGCATCCCCGCCGGGGCCCGGCTCCACGGCCCGGGACCCGCCCTCCGGGGGTCTGACCAGGGCCGCGAGGAGGGGGCGGTCGCGGTACGGGCCGTGATCGGCGAGAAGAGCCACCGATCGACGATCAGCCGGGGACGACCGCGTTCCACTCCTCCCGGGTGGGCCCGTCGTGCCGGGGCGTGAAGTCGGGGCGGGCGGCCAGCCAGGCGCCCACGTGCCGCTCCACCTCTGCGGTGCCGTAGGCCTCGTGGGGATGGAGGAGGAGGTGGCGCACCTGAGCCCGGGCCCGCATCACGACGGGGTCCTCGAAGGCGCAGGCGGCGCGGGCGGCGGCCCAGCGGTCGGCGTGAGGTGAACCCACCGCGAGGCGTTGCCCGTTGGCCCGGTCGGCGGCCACCTGCCCGTCGAACCACGGGCGGAGGGCCTGATTCGTCCAGGCGTGGTAGCCGGCGGGGTCGGCGGCGATCCGGTCGGCGTGGGCGGCGAGGTACTGGGCGGCGCGCAGGCCGAGGGCCGTTCCCTGGCCCAGGGTGGGGTTGGTGTGGACGAGGCTGTCCCCGACGCCGACCAGGCCGGTGGCGACGGGGCCGTACTCGTCGGCGAGGGCCGTCCAGCGGTTGTCCAGGCCCGCCATCGCCAGGACGTCCGACTGCGGTACGGGAGCCAGGGCGAGCCAGGCGTCGAGGGCGGGGAAGAGACGGGCCGCGGCCTCGAAGACGGCGGGATCGGTGAGCGCGCCGCGGGCCGGATCGCCGGTGGAGAGCACCAGGTTCACCGCGAGGGTCCCGTTGTCGGAGGGGAAGACCCCGGCGAGCGCGAACGGTGCGGCCGAGCCGGTCTTCACCCGTCCGGGGTCGCCCGGTCCGTCGGGCCGCAGCCGGTACCAGCGGCAGAGGTAGGCGATCCCCGCGCGGTGACTTTCGGCCACGGGTGGGCGGCAGCCGGCCCCGGTCAGCCAGCCGGGCACCCGCGAGCGCCGGCCGGACGCGTCGACGACGAGGTCCGCCCGGTGCGCCTCGTCTCCCACCCGTACGCCGGTGACCCGGGCGGGTCGGCCCGCCTCGACGGTGAGGCCGTGCACCCGGCAGCCCGACCGCACTTGGACGCCGGGTTCCCGCCGCACGGCCGCGAGCAGGGCGGCCTCCAGCACGATGCGGCGGGTGCGCAGGGTGACCAGCTCCTCGTCGCCGGGACGGTACGGGGGACGCTCGTCGAACCAGTCGAACTCGTGGTACTCCCGGGCCCCGCGCGCCAGCAGGTCGGCGTAGACGTCGGGGGTCTCGGCGCGCAGCACCGTGCGCACGGGTGCGAGGAGGGCGTGGGGTTGGTCCGCCTGCGGGACCCGGGGTCTGCGCCAGTGGAAGAAGTCCTGGTCCAGGTCGCCGCCGGCCTGTCGGGCCTCCTGCTCGAAGAGCGTGACCGGGTGGCCGCGCCGGCCGAGCATGAGCGCCGCCCCCAGGCCGCCGATCCCCGCCCCGATCACCGCGACCCGTGCCATGTGCGCCCCCTCGCGTCCCCGTGCTCGTACCCGTTCGCGTTCCCGTTCCCCTGCCTTGGCCCCTGCCCCTGCCCCTACCTCTGCCCCTGCCCCTGCCCCTACCCCTACCTCTGCCTCTGGCTCTGGCTCTGCCTCTGCCTCTGCCTCTGGCTCTGGCCTCTGCTCAGGAGGCTGCGGCGCGCACGGCGGTCGCGGCCAGGGTGGTGTACTCCATCGTGAAGCGTCCACCCAGGGAGTCGATGGCACTCCCGACCGCTTCCAGTACCTCGGCAAGCTGATCGGGTGCGAGCCGGGTGAGGCCTCCGGTGGTGGGGAGCAGATCAAGCCATTGTTCGCGCGTGTAGGACCGCTCCCAGTCGAAGCGCCACTGCTCGGCATCCTCGAACTCTCCGGTCTCCCGGATCGTGTCGGCGAGCTTCGCGTAGGCCGCCTGGTAGTGACCGAGCGGACGCCGGGCCGGCCGGCCGCCGAACGGGGAGTCGGGGGCCGCCCGCCGGAGGGCCTCGGCCAGCGGTTCCGCCACCTCGGCCGGCGGCTCGTACACATGCCCGAAGATCGCCAGCCGTCCCCCTGGCCGGAGCACACGGGCCGCTTTCACGGCGCCCGCGACGGGATCCACCCAGTGCCACGACTGGGCGGCGACGACCGCGTCGAAGGTCCGGCCGCCCGGCTGCCACTCCTCGAAGGTGGCCACCTCGACCCGCAGGCCACGCGCTCGCGCGAACTCTGCCATCCGCGCATCGGGCTCGACGCCGAGCACCTCGCAGCCGGCCGCCTGGAACTGGCGGGCCGCGATGCCGGTACCGCAGCCGACGTCCAGCACGTCGTGGACGTCGGACCCGGGGGTCCCGGGGATCCCGGCGGCGATCCGCGTCACCAGTGCGTCGGGATAGCCGGGCCGGGCCCGGTCGTAGCCTTGCGCGTCCGCACCGAACGACTCGGCCATCCGCCGGGCCTGATGCATCGCCACGTGGGGCGGTTCGGGCTGCTCCCGCGATAGTGTGGGCATGTGCCCACTTTAATGGGCGCACGCCCACTCGACAACGGGTTCCGAGGGGCCGACGTACGAGAGGATCCGTGAGTGCCGACCGGGGTGCACCTTCGCGACGCGCGACAGCAGCTGTTCGAGGCCGCCGAAAGCGTGCTGCTGCGGGACGGGCCGAACGGGCTGACCAGCCGGGCCGTCACCGACGAGGCGGGATGCGCCAAAGGCGTCCTGCACCGGCACTTCGCCGACTTCGACGCCTTCCTCACCGACCTGGTGCTCGACCGGGCCGCACAGGTGGAGCGGCAGGCGGACGTGCTGCGCGGGTCCGTCGGCACGGGCACGGTGGCCGGCAACCTCACCAGTGCGCTGACCACCCTGTTCGGGCCGGTTCCGTTGGCGATCATCCCGCTCATCACCTTCCGGGACGAGCTGCGGGCACGGCTGCGGCACGCCCGGCCCGGAGGCGGCATCGCGATCCTCGCCGAGGCCACGACCGCGATCTCCGGCTACCTGGCCGACGAGCGGGAACGGGGCCGCATCGCGGCAGACGCCGACATCGACTCGCTCACCCTCTCCCTGGTCGGCGGCGGGCACCTCCTCTTCGCGGACCGCGACCCCGGTCCGCCGGCCACGGCGGCCGTCAGCAGGCTCGTGACCGCGGTCGTCGCGGACGCCGTGGGCAGGCGACCGGCTTGAGGAAACCGCCGCGATCGCTGTCGAAGGGCGACTTCTACGGGTGCCGCTCCCACGTGGTCCGGGTGAGTTCGTACTCGACTTCGCCGTGCTCGGAGCCTTCGATCGCCTCCGGCCAGTCCCCGGTGAAGCAGCGGAGGAACGACAGGCCCGCCTTCTCCATCACGCGCCGGGATCTCGCGTTGACCGCCATGGTGTTCGCGGTCACCCGCTCCACCCCGAGAGCCGTGAAGCCCTCGCGGATCAGCGCCCGTGCTCCCTCGGTGGCGTAGCCACTGCCCCAGGCGGCCCTGTTCAGCCGGTAGCCGAGTTCCGCCACTGCGGCGTCGTGGTCGTCCAGGGGGCGGAATTCGAACCAGCCCAGGAAGACGCCGGTGTCCTTCTCTTCCGCGGCCCAGTAGCCGCGGGTCTGGAAGCACGGGTGGTCGTGGAGGAGCCTGGGCAGGGTCTGCGCCTGGATCACCTCGCGGCTCGTGGGCCGCCCGCCGTTGATGAAGCGCATGACGTCGGGTTCGTTGTCCAGTGCGAGCACGTGGTCGGTGTCGGCCTCGGTGAACGCGCGCAGCACGAGCCGGTCGGTCGCCAGGAAAGTGTTCACGCCGCGATCTTCACCACCGGCAGCCGGGACCGCCACCGGATATGCGCGGCAGCCCGCAGAGGAACAGGCGTACGCACCACCTCGGTCACGGCGGCGGGTTGGCTCCCTGGATGGCCGGGGGCTCGGTCATGACACGGCCTCGGTGCATCGGACCAGGATGCCGGTCTCGGAAGCGGGCGCCGGAGCGGACCAGGGCGGCGAGGTGGACGCCCTGCATCGCACGTCGGGGATCCTGGGCTGACTCGACGAACATGGACACCGCCACGCGGGCAGTCGACCTGGACACTCCGGACAACTTCCTTCCGCTGTTTCGGCATTCCGAGTACGGGCTGGGCAAGCATGCTTCTCGCGGCAGGACCGCCCGTGCCGGGTGATCCGCTCGGCTCGGTCATCGTGCGCGTCTCCGCGGAAGGCGACGGCGTCCTCGCCGATCCCGCCGGCCGCCAGGAGAACGTCCGGGGCTCTGCCCGCCTGCTGGTGCGGCTGGGTGAGCCGGACGCAGGAGTCCACCTGGGGCGACGAGCAGGGTTGTCGTCCGGGACGGATCACCGGAGCGCGAGTTTGAACCCCTCGTGGCTGCGCGCGAACCCCAGTGCGGTGTAGAAGCGGTGCGCGTTCTCGCGCTGCTTGCTGCTGGTCAGCTGGATCAGCGCGCAGCCCCGCGCGCGTGCCCGGGCGGCCGCGAGTTCCATCAGGGTGCGGCCGAGCCCGCCGCCGCGCCGGTCCGCGCGGATCCGTACCGCTTCGACCAGGGCACGCTCGGCGCCGCCCTTGCCGAGTCCCGGGATGTACGTGGCCTGGAGGCACCCCACCACCGTGCCGTCGTCCTCCACCAGGACCAGCATCTCGTTGCGCGGGTCCGTGTCGATCGCGGCGAAGGCGCGCTCGTACGCATCCGTCACCACGACCGACGCCGGGTCCACCACGCGTTCCTCGTCGGCGAGCAGAGCCAGTACGGCGGGCAGGTCGACGCGGGTCGCGGGGCGCAGAACGGGAGAGAGAGCGGGCTCGGACACGGACCCATCGGACCCGGACGCGGACGCAGCGGCCTCGGACTCAGGGGAAGGAGACATGGCACAGACCCTAACCGGCCCCCGACCGCGGAACTTCGCGCCCCCGGTCCGGTGATCACGGCCCGGGCGGGCGCCCAACGGGTTCGACCCGACCTGGCCGGAGAACTCCAACGTCCTTCCGGTTCACACCCCTTCGGCCACCACCGCCCTGGCCCGCACCGCGTCCGCCGGGGTACGGGCGGGGCCGGCCGGGGCGTCGGGGGCGGGAAGTGGGGTGGGGCGGCTGCCGCCGCGGGCGAGGAAGTCGGAGAGGGGCAGGGTGGCCGCGCCGACGGTGACGGCGTCCGGGCCCAGCCGGCCCATCTCGATGGTGACGCGGGCGGCGGCGTGGCGGAGCGCGTACTCCTCGGCGTAACGGCGGATCGCGGGAAGGAGGTGGGGGCCGATGAGGAGTCCCGCCCATCCGCCGAGCAGGATGCGCTGGGGCAGGAAGAGGTTGACGAGGTCGGCGAGTGCGGCACCGAGGCATTCGGCGGTCTCGTCGAGCAGGGCCACCGCGACGGGGTCGGGGTCCGCGCCGCCGGGCGGCGGGTAGGCGGCGGCGAGGAGGGCGGCGAGCGCCGCTTCGTCGTCGGTGTCCTCGGGGAGCGGTCCGCCGGCCTCGTACCAGCGTTCGCGCATCGCCTCGCCGCCGGCGTACGCCTCCAAGCAGCCGATGGAGCCGCAGCGGCATCGGCGTCCCCTCAACTGGACGGTGGTGTGGCCCCATTCGAGGGGGACGCTGACGCGGTTCTCGTCGAGGACACCGCCCCGGTTCACGCAGGCGCCGACGCCGGAGCCGATGAGGGCGATGGCGGCGGCGTCCGCGCCGCGGCCGCCGCCGAACCACATCTCGGCCTGCCCGAGCGTCTTGGCACCGTTGTCGATGAAGAACGGCACCTCGGGCGGGATGTCGACGGCCTCGCGCAGCAGCCGCTCGAAGGGAACGGCCCGCCAGCCGATGGTCTGCCCGTGCACGACCGCCCCTGGCCCGTCGGGGCCGTCGCTCCCCGAGGGGTGGGGGCGTTCGATGATGCCGGGAACACCGATGCCGATGCCGAGCAGCCGGTGCGCGTCGGCGCCCGCGTCGGCGAGGACGTCGGCGACGGCGGCCCGCACATGGGCCACGATGCGCTCGACGTCGTACCCGTGCTGCGCCAGCGGCCGTTCGGTGCGGGCCAGTTCGGTGAGAGCGAGGTCGAACAGCTCGACGCGCACCCGGGTTTCGCCGATGTCGATCCCGATCAGCAGGCCGCCCGCGGGCGCCACCCGGAGGAGGGTGCGCGGCCGCCCGCCGTCCGAGTCGACTATGCCAGCCTCTTCGAGGACCCCCTCCGCGACGAGTTCGGCGACGACGTTGCTGATGGAACCTGAACTCAGCCCGGTGGCCGGGGCGAGCTCCTGGCGGCTCAGCGGGCCGTCGAAATACAACCGTTGCAATACCCTTGCCCGGTTGCCCCGTCGCAGGTCACGCACGGTCCGTCTGTTGCGCTCGGCCATGTTGCTCCCTTCCTTCCGGCAACATACCCCGGTCCAACCCCTTGACGCGACCTTCCTTCAGCTCTTAGATCACGGCATAAATTAAGTCATGGAGGCCGTTCGGTTCCCGAACGCAGCCATCCCCGGAAAGGGGCCATCCCGTATGCGCAACATCAGAGCCGCCGCAGCCGCCACCCTCGCGATCTCCATCGCCGCCGGAGTCACCGGCTGCGGAGGCGGGTCCTCCTCGGGCGGCGGAAGCAACGAGTCGCCCAAGACGCTCACGTACTGGGCCTCGAACCAGGGCCCGAACATCGAGGCGGACAAGAAGACCCTCACCCCCGAGCTGAAGAAGTTCGAGGAGCAGACCGGCATCAAGGTGAAGCTGGAGGTCGTCCCCTGGGCCGACCTCCTCAACCGGATCCTCGCCGCCACCACCTCCGGTCAGGGCCCGGACGTGCTGAACATCGGCAACACCTGGTCCGCCTCGCTGCAGGCCTCGGGCGCCCTGCTGCCGTGGGACACGAAGAACTTCGACGCGATCGGCGGCCGGGACCGGTTCGTCGAGTCGGCGGTCGCCTCGGCCGGTGCGGCGGGTCAGGACCCCGCGGCCGTGCCGCTGTACTCGCTGTCGTACGCGCTCTACTACAACAAGAAGATGTTCGCGGACGCCGGCATCGCACAGCCGCCGAAGACCTGGGACGAACTGGTCGCGGACGGCAAGAAGCTGTCCAAGGACGGCAAGTGGGGTCTGGGCGCCGAGGGCGGCAACCTCTCCAACAACATCCACCAGGTGTTCGTCCTCGGCAAGCAGCACGGCGCCGACTTCTTCGACTCCTCGGGCAAGGCCACCTTCACCTCGGACGGTGCGGTCGCCGCCGTGAAGCAGTACGTCGACTTCATGGCCAAGGACAAGATCATCGCTCCGGGCAACGCGGAGTACGCGCAGAACCAGTCGCTCACCGACTTCGCCAAGGGCCGTACGGGGATGGTGCTGTGGCAGGCCGCCGCCTCCACCTTCGCCGCCCAGGGCATGAAGCCGGAGGACTGGGGCGTCGCCCCGGTGCCCGTCCCGTCCGGGACCCCGGGCCAGGACGCACAGACCAACTCGATGGTCGCCGGCATCAACATCGCGGTGTTCAAGAACACCAAGAACCTCGACGGCGCCAAGAAGTTCGTCAAGTTCATGACCAGCGACGAGGAGCAGAAGCTCCTCAACAAGACCTACGGGGCGATCCCGCCGGTCAAGGTGGCCCAGGCCGACGACGCGTTCGGCGCGCCGGACCTCTCGGTCCTGCGCGACACGCTGAGCAAGAGCGCGGCGCCGCTCCCCCAGGTGCCGAACGAGTCCCAGTTCGAGACGGCCGTGGGCACCGCGGTCAAGGACCTGTGGGCCGACGCCGCGGCGGGCAAGCCGGTGACCACCGAGACCGTCAAGGCGGCCCTCGAAAAGGCCCAGCAGACCATGGGGCAGTGAGGCACCGACCATGACTTCCACCGTGACCGCCGACCCCCGGGTCGGTAAGTCGGACAGCGGTGGGGGCCGGGGCACCGGGGGTGCGCGCAGGAGACTGCCGCGCATCCCCGACCGGATCCGCAACGGCGGACTGCCCTATCTCCTGCTCCTCCCGGCGATCCTGCTCGAACTGCTCGTCCACCTGATCCCGATGATCGTCGGGATCGTGATGAGCTTCCGCCAGCTCACCCAGTTCTTCATCAGCAACTGGGGCAACGCGCCCTGGACGGGCCTGGACAACTACAGCGTCGCCGTCGACTTCGACGCCCCCATCGGCAAGGCGCTGCTCCACTCCTTCTTCGTCACCTGCGCCTTCACCTTCTTCGCCGTCGGGCTGTCCTGGCTGTTCGGCGTGGCCGCCGCGATCATGCTCCAGGAGAACTTCCGGGGCCGCGGCGTACTGCGGGCGATCTTCCTCGTCCCGTACGCGCTGCCGGTCTACGCGGCCGTCATCACCTGGGCGTTCATGTTCCAGCGGGACAACGGCCTGGTGAACCACGTCCTGCACGACCAGCTCGGCATCACCGACCAGCCGTCCTTCTGGCTGATCGGCGACAACAGCTTCATCGCGCTGCTGGTCGTCTCGGTCTGGAAGGGCTGGCCCTTCGCCCTCCTCATCCTGATGGCGGGGCTCCAGAACATCCCGAACGAGCTGTACGAGGCCGCCTCCATCGACGGGGCCGGCATCTGGCAGCAGATCCGCAAGATCACCCTGCCCTCGCTGCGGCCGGTCAACCAGGTGCTCGTGCTGGTCCTGTTCCTCTGGACCTTCAACGACTTCAACACGCCGTTCGTGCTCTTCGGCCGCGCGGCACCCGAGAACGCGGACCTCATCTCGCTGCACATCTACCAGTCGTCGTTCGTCACCTGGAACTTCGGCACCGGCTCGGCGATGTCCGTGCTCCTCCTGCTCTTCCTGCTGCTGGTGACGGCCGTCTACCTGCTGCTGACCTCACGCGGAAGGAAGGGCTCCGGTGTCTAGCGCCACCACGCACAAGCGCCGTTCACCGATGGCGGCCCCGGCGTCCTTCGTGTGGACCCGGCGGATCATCCTGACCCTGCTGGCCGGTTTCGTCCTGCTGCCCGTGTACGTCATGGTCAGCAGCTCGCTCAAGCCGCTCCAGGACGTGTCCGGCAAGTTCCAGTGGATACCGTCGGGCCTGACCGTCCGCCCGTACTTCGACATCTGGAAGACCGTCCCGCTCGCGAAGTACTTCGCCAACTCGCTGATCGTGGCGGGCGCGGCCACGGTCGCCTCGGTGATCATCGCCGTGTTCTCGGCGTACGCGGTGAGCCGCTACGCCTTCCGGGGCAAGCGGGTCTTCACCATCACGGTGCTCTCCACCCAGATGTTCCCCGGCATCCTCTTCCTGCTGCCGCTGTTCCTCATCTACGTGAACATCGGCAACAGCACCGGGATCGCCCTGTACGGCTCGCGCGGCGGGCTCATCCTCACCTACCTGACGTTCTCGCTCCCCTTCTCCATCTGGATGCTGATCGGGTACTTCGACTCCATCCCGAAGGATCTGGACGAGGCCGCCAAGGTGGACGGCTGCGGTCCCCTCGGCGCACTGTTCCGGGTCGTCGTCCCGGCGGCCGTGCCGGGCATCGTCGCCGTCGCCGTGTACGCGTTCATGACGGCGTGGGGCGAGGTGCTCTTCGCCTCCGTGATGACGAACGACACGACCAGAACACTCGCCGTCGGGCTCCAGGGGTATGCGACCCAGAACGACGTCTACTGGAACCAGGTGATGGCGGCTTCGCTCGTCGTCAGCGTCCCGGTCGTCGCCGGGTTCCTCCTGCTGCAGCGTTACCTCGTCGCCGGCCTCACGGCAGGCGCTGTCAAGTGACCATCTCAGAAAGGCAGTCCGTGAACGACCTCAACTCCCTCCCGGCCGATTTCACCTGGGGAGTGGCCACCGCCTCGTACCAGATCGAGGGAGCCGTCGCGGAGGACGGCCGTTCCCCCTCCATCTGGGACACCTTCTCCCACACCCCCGGAAAGGTGGCGGGCGGCGACACCGGCGACGTGGCCTGCGACCACTACCACCGGGTGCCCGAGGACATCGGCCTGATCAAGGAGGTCGGCGCGGGCGCGTACCGCTTCTCGCTGGCCTGGCCGCGCATCGTCCCCGGCGGTGACGGCCCGGTCAACAAGAAGGGCCTGGACTTCTACGACCGACTGGTGGACGGACTCCTGGGCAACGGGATCACCCCCTTCGCCACGCTCTACCACTGGGACCTCCCGCAGGTCCTGCAGGACCGCGGCGGCTGGACGGTCCGCGAGACCGCCGAGCACTTCGCGGCGTACACCTCCGCCGTCGTCGAGCGCCTCGGTGACCGCGTCAAGGACTGGGCGACCCTCAACGAGCCGCTCTGCTCGGCGTGGATCGGCCACCTGGAAGGCAAGATGGCGCCGGGTCTGACCGACATCACGGCCGCCGTCCGCGCCTCGTACCACCTCCACCTCGGCCACGGCCTCGCCGTGCAGGCGATCCGGGCCGCCTCCCCGGGCGCCCGGGTCGGCATCGTCAACAACCTCTCCCCGATCGAGCCGGCGAGCGACAGCCCCGCCGACATCGCGGCGGCCGTCCGCGCCGACGGTCACACCAACCGCTGGTGGCTCGACCCGATCCACGGCCGCGGCTACCCGCAGGACATGCTCGACCTGTACGGAGTCGAACTCCCGATCCAGCCGGGAGACTTGGAGACCATCGCCGCCCCGCTCGACTGGCTGGGCCTGAACTACTACTTCCGTCAGATCGTCACCGCCGACGAGTCGGGCCCCGTCCCGCACGCCCGGCAGGTCCCGGTGCCCGGCGCCCCCGTCACGTACATGGACTGGGAGGTCCACGCGGAGGGCCTGGAGCAGCTGCTGCTCCGCCTGACCGAGGAGTACGGCGCGACCAAGATCTACGTCACCGAGAACGGTTCGGCCTACCAGGACACGGTCGCGGCGGACGGTTCGGTCCACGACCCGGAGCGCACCCAGTACCTGGAGCAGCACCTGGCCGCCTGCGGCCGGGCGGTCGCCAAGGGGGCTCCGCTCGCCGGGTACTTCGCGTGGTCGCTGCTCGACAACTTCGAGTGGGCCTACGGGTACGACAAGCGATTCGGGCTGGTTCACGTCGATTACGACACCCAGCGCCGTACGGTGAAGACCAGTGGGCGCCGCTACGCGGAGATCGTCCGCGAGCAGTCCTCCGGGCGAGTGGCGGACTCCGCCTGACGCCACTCCTCCGGGAGCAAGCCCCGGCCGTGCGACGGCTTTCCGTCGCACGGCCGGGGCCTTGTCGTTTTCTCCGGGTTACCGATGGCCCACGGTGAGTGTCGGGCGGTGGCGGCCCTCACGCGGTGTGAGCGTCAGGCCGTGGCGACCATCAGGCGGTGGTGAGCGTCAGGCCGTAGTGGCTGAGGATCTCGTTGATCGGCTGGTACCAGGTCTCGCCGCCGCTGGTGCAGTTGCCCCAGCCGCCGGAGGTGACGCCCTGGGCCTGGTCGCCGCTGATGAACGAGCCGCCGGAGTCGCCTCCTTCGGCGCAGACGTTGGTCTTCGTCATCTGGTACACCGCGCCCTGGCTGTAGTTGACCGTCTCGTTCTTGGCGAGCACGGTGCCGCAGTGCCAGTGGGTGGTGGAGCCGGAGCGGCAGATGGAGGCGCCGACCGGGGCTTCGGCGGATCCGCGTACCAGTTGGTCGGAGACGGTGCCCCAGCCGAGGACCACCGGCACCGTCCACCAGCCGTTGGCGACGTTCACCCAGGCGTAGTCGTCGCCGGGGAAGGTCGATCCCTGGAAGTTGCCGATGGCCGATCCGTCCCAGCCCCGGACCGCCGCGCCGGCCCCCGAGCAGTGCCCGGCGGTGACGAACCCGCCGTTCACCGAGAAGCCGATGGAGCAGCGGACGTTGCCGGTGTAGTAGGGGTCGCCGCCCACCGTTCCGGCGGCCAACGTCTGCGGTTTTGCTGCTGCCTGACGTACCGTCACAGGTCCTGCGGTGCGGGCCTCGGCCAGGAAGGAGCGGACTTCCTGGTCGTTCGCCGAGGCGGCGGCGACCTCCACGACGACGGACCCGGCCTCCGGGTCGACGTGCCAGCTCGCGACGCCGTCGGGCGCATTGAGCGCGTCGATGGCCGACTTGGCCCGGTCGAGGGAGCGTTGGGTGTGCGGGACGAGCTTGGTGTCGGCGCCGGTCGCTCGCACGGCTGCGGCGGCCTTCGCGTCGGTGACTCCGACGGTCAGCCTGCCGGCCCCGGCGTCGAACCAGGACCCTCCGTACGAGGCCCCGGCGGCGCGGCGGGCGGCCGGCTCCTGGGCGGTGGCGGTCTTCTCCGCGGCGAGCCTGGCCTTGGCCTGCGCGGGCGTCAGCCCGAGGTCCTTGGTCATGGCGGCGAGCAGTCCGGCCGAGGCGGGTTGCGAGGCGGCGGCGCTCGTGGGGGGAGCGGCGTCGGCCGCCGACGCCGGGGCCGGGCCGATCGTCGCCCAGGCGCCGACGACGAGGAGCGCGGACAGGCCGGCGCGCAGGATTGTCAGATGTTTCAAGGCAGTGCCCCTTCTGGTGTTCCGGTGCGTGGGGGTGGAACAGGAGGCGTCCGCGAGCGCTCGCGGGGTAACCGACTGAGAGCGCTCTCAGTGCGGCACGCGACGACCCTAACGCAGCAAAATGGTCAGGTCCATGCCAAGTACGGGATTCGAGTCCTCACCTGCTCACCTCAACGCTTCGAAGAATGGCGGATGTTGACCCATCGAGGCGGGGCGGCGGTGCGCGTCGGCACGGCAGTCGGCGCCCCCCGCGCACGGCGACTGCGTACGGGGCGGCTACGCACGGGCGACCGCGTACGGGCGGCTGTGTACCGGCGACCGCTCCCGGCTCAGCCCCGGTCGGAGCGGAACGCCGTCGCGGTCCGCTCCAGGCGGTCCACGTACCCCTTCCACCAGATGGCGTCACCTTCGGGGAGGTTGTCCCCCTGGGACCTGTAGCCGACGCCTCCGTCGATGAGCTCCCGGACGATGTCGGCGTGGCCGGCGTGGCGATGGGTCTCGATGGTCACGTGCACGAGGATCTGGTGGAGCGTCACCTCGCGCTTCGCCTCGGACCACCACGGCACGGTGCCGGGTGCGTCGAGGGGCAGCGCGGCGATGGTGGCGTCCGAGTGGCGCCACACGCGCCGGTAACGGGCGACGACCTCCTCGCGGCTCTCGTCCTCGGTCGCCCACATGTCGGCGTTGTCCTCGGCTCCGTCGTCGAGCCACGGGAAGGGCTCCTCGGAGGGCCTTTGGAAGGTGTCGCCGAAATAGCCCAGTTCGACCCCCGAGAGATGTTTGACCAGGCCCAGCAGGTTGGTGCCGGTCGGCGTCAGAGGGCGACGGGCGTCGTATTCCGAGAGCCCCTCCAGCTTCAGCAGAAGGGCGTCGCGTGCTTCTTGGAGGTAGGACTGCAGATCGTCCTTGGGCTGTGATCGACTCATCCCGGGAGTCTCGCACCCCGCAGTGACACCGCATCGCGCCGAAGCACGGATCCGCCCGGCAAGGGCGCCTGTCCGGCGTCACGTTCAGGGGGTCAGGAGCGGCAGCCCCGCCGCGCGCCAGAGCGCGCGCACCCCTCTTGCGTACGACTCCCGTTCCGGGGTGGGCCCCCGGCCGCAAGTTCGGCCGATTGCGGGGCGACCGGCCCGAAGGTGAGGCAGGGGCGGACGCCGGTCCATTCCGCCACCGGCCGGGGCCCCCGGAACCGGCGGGGGCCGAACGGTGGTGCCGCGTACGGGATGCCGAGCACGGCCGTGACGAGGGGAACCCACCTGGCCGGCCTGCCCCGCACCGCACCGGGCCTCGTCGTGAACACGTCCACCGGCACTCCCCCTGCCGCCACCCGGCCGTCCACCGGGCCGGGGCCCCATCGTGCCGACGAGAGCGGGGCGGGCGCCAACACCGGAGTTGGGGCGTTTGACGCGGCTGCGATGTGAATGGGTGCGGCACCACTCCCCTCCGGCCGGGGGGGAACACCCGGAGGGGGTGCCGCACGCCTCGCTGCCTGCGAGTCGGCGGACAAGCCCTCCGCCCTCGCCACCGGCCACCAACGTGGAGCACAGGAGCAGGAGTTGACGGGAAGCCGAGAAGCACATTAGCTTGAACGTGTTCAAATTTGAACACGTTCAAGTCCGGAGGTACTCATGGGAAGCCAGCCGGTTCGCACGGGACAGTCCGTGCTCGCCTTCGTCGCGGCGGCGGCCGCGATTCCCGCTCTGGCCATCGGCCTGCCGACCGGGCTGGCGGCGACCTTCCTGCTCACGGCCCTGCCGGTGGCCGTCCCCCTCATGCTGCGCAACGACCCCCGTCCCTTCGCGTGGGCGTCCCTCGTGGTCGGATCGGGCCTGCTCGCCTGGGCGGTGGTGGGTGTCCTGCTGGGGATGTTCCTGTTCGTGCCCACGGCGCTGATGCTGCTGGCAGCCGCCTTCCTGGACGCGGACACCCGGCCGGGTGCCCTCTGGCTGATCGCCGTCGTGGGCGCCCCGGCGGTAGGCGGGCTCCTGCTCTGCGGCACGTACGGCTGACTCCTGCTCTGTGGCTCGTACGGCTTCTGACCCGTCGGGCACGTTCGAGCCGCTGGTCCGGGCGGTCGGCCCGCCGCGAAGGCGTACGGCCGCACCCCCGTCCGCCCTGCCGTGGCGGCGGGCGGCCGGGCCCCCGATCCTTGAAGGGGAGGACCGAGACGGCCGTCGGCAGAGGAAGGCCGTCCCCTCCGATCACTGTGTTCCTCCGATTCGGGCCGCGTCGACCCGGTGCGCGGGGATGCACTCCGCGCCTCTCGCATCACGCCTCGGGCGGACTTCGCCCGTGGCGCCGGAGCGTCCCGAGTGGCGGGAACGGCTCGGAGGGTGTGGCCCCCGGCAGGGCCCCCTCGAAGGCCGCGCAGAGCCTCCGCCAAGGGGTACGCGGGGCCTCCGCCGAGGGCTGCGCGGGACGCTTCGGAGGCCGCGTTCCGGGCATACGCGCCTCCGGGGCGCCGTCACCCCGGCGCCTGCGGAGATCTTCCCTTTGCGGCGGGCGCGTGACCGGAGTGCAATTGCGGCAGGGGAAGGTACGGCTCCGCCATCGGCGAGAGGACACGCAATGAGCGACACCGACCGGGGGGACGACGTCTATCAGCCCCAGCCGGAGGAGGCGTCCGACCCCGACGAACAGCTGGACATCGAGGACACCCTCGTGGACTCCGACCTCAGCGACGCCCTGGACGAGGGGTACTCGCCGCCCGAGCGGCCGTGGGCCGTGGACGACGTGGGGACCACCGGGTCCGAGCAGCACGACGGGGAGTCGCTCGACAGCAGGCTCTCCCGCGAGCTTCCGGAGGTGGCCGCGAGCGACGGCGACGGAGCCGGGGACCTGTCCGACGGTGAGGGCGAGCCGTGGGACGACGAGGTGGGTACGGACCGTGCCGGCAGGATCACCCAGCAGGCGGACGGGACCGTACCGGCCACGCTCACCGCGAGCGACGTCGGTGTCGACGGTGCTGCGGCCTCCGCCGAGGAGGCGGCCATGCACGTCGTCCCCGATGAGGAGCCGTGGCTCCCCGAGTGGGACCCGGCTACCCCGCCCGACTCCGGTCCGGACGCCGTCGGCGCCGAGTCCGCCACCGGCCCCGCCGCCTCCGAGGACGATCCGGCCCGCGCGCGCTGACCTCCGGCACGTACGCGTCCGTGGGCACCGCCCCGGCAGGCCGCCGGGAGACCGGCGGCCCGGCCTCAGAACCCCGGGACGACCACTCCCGGACATCCACCCCCGAGACAGCCAGGAGCACCCCCATGACCGGCACCACCCCGACCGGCACCGCTCAGATCGGCGTGACAGGACTCGCGGTGATGGGCCGCAACCTCGCCCGGAACTTCGCCCGCAACGGTCTCACCGTCGCCGTGCACAATCGCACGACCGCGAAGACCGACGCCCTGGTGGACGAGTTCGGCGGCGAGGGGGACTTCGTCGCCGCGCGCTCGCCGCAGGAGTTCGTCGACGCCCTGGAGCGGCCCCGGCGGCTGGTCGTCATGGTGAAGGCGGGTGAGCCCACGGACGCCGTGATCCAGGAGTTCGCGCCCCTGCTGGAGAAGGGCGACGTCATCATCGACGGCGGCAACGCCCATTTCGAGGACACCCGGCGCCGCGAGAAGGAGCTGCGCGAGCGCGGGCTGCACTTCGTCGGCACGGGCATCTCCGGCGGTGAGGAGGGCGCGCTGAACGGGCCGAGCATCATGCCGGGCGGTTCGGCGGAGTCGTACGAGTCGCTGGGACCGCTGCTGGAGAAGATCGCGGCGCGTGCCGAGGACGGCACACCGTGCACCACCCACATCGGCCCGGACGGCGCGGGGCACTTCGTGAAGATGGTGCATAACGGCATCGAGTATGCGGACATGCAGCTCATCTCCGAGGCATACCACCTGCTCCGCGCCGTGGCCGGGTACTCCCCCGCGCAGATCGCGGACATCTTCCGCACCTGGAACACCGGGCGCCTGGGCTCCTACCTCATCGAGATCACCGCTGAGGTGCTCTCACACGTCGATGCGGCGACCGGCAAGCCCTTCGTGGACGTCGTGCTCGACCAGGCGGAGCAGAAGGGCACCGGCCGCTGGACCGTGCAGATCGCCCTCGACCTGGGCGTTCCCGTCTCGGGTATCGCCGAGGCCGTCTTCGCGCGCTCCGTCTCCGGCCACGCCGGTCTCCGGGACGCCTCACGTACCCTCGCGGGTCCGACCGCCCGCAAGCTGGGTGAGGACGAGGCGGCTGCCTTCGCCGACCAGGTCGAGCAGGCCCTGTACGCATCGAAGATCGTCGCCTACACGCAGGGCTTCCACGAGATCTCGGCCGGCAGCGAGGAGTACGACTGGGACATCGACCTGGGCAGGGTCGCCTCGATCTGGCGCGGCGGATGCATCATCCGGGCCGCGTTCCTCGACAGGATCACCAGCGCCTACGAGGCCCAGCCCCGGATGCCGAGCCTCCTCTCCGACAAGAGCTTCGCCGAAGAGATCGCCAGCGCCCAGGACGACTGGCGCCACGTGATCGCCACCGCAGTCACCCAGGGCGTCCCCACCCCCGCCTTCGCCGCCACCCTCGCCTACTACGACTCCCTGCGCGCCGAACGCCTGCCCGCCGCCCTCACCCAGGGCCAGCGCGACTACTTCGGCGCACACACCTACCACCGCACCGACCGGGACGGCACCTTCCACACCCTCTGGGGCGGCGACAAGACCGAAGTCGAAAGCTGACCAACCACCCGCGAGAGCCGACACCGGAGCGGAATCGCCCCAGAGGCGATCGGGAAGCTGAAGAGATCAGCGGAGATGAGCGAGGCCCACACCATAGTCCGCGCCACGACGTATAAGGACGCCGAAGCGCATTCTGCGAGGTCAGGACCGTGCATGACGCCGAAGGGTCTCGCCTGCTACTACCCTGCCCGCCGCCGTGCCGGAGTGCTGTGGAGCGACGGCGCGGAGGGTCGAGCCCGAAGCCGTGGGCCTTTCAGCGCTGTCGTGGCCTTCCGTGCTTGTACAGCGAAAACTCCCTCGATGTCCCTCCGACAGAGCTGAAAGTCCCTGAAAAGTCCCTGGCGGCTCGAGCTCGGAACCTGCCACGACGAGCCCGTGAGCGTTCATGCGGCGTGGCCCTTGGCGGTGCTACCGATCTTGGTGCGCGATGAAGTTGCGGTCTTCAGTCGCCCCGGAGGGCGACCGCCACCGGGTCGTGGGAGGCCCGCTACACCGACCCCCTGGGGTTACGGTCCTCGGCCGTCCGGAGGGCGACCGCCGCATGCCGCGTGCGGTCTGCGCGGCGCCCTGTGTGTCGCGTTGCGATCCTCGGCCGTCCGGAGAGCGACCACCACCACAGCGTCCGGCTCGGGTTACCAGACCTACGAGCCGTTGCCATCCTCGGTCGCCCCGGAGGGCGACCGCCACTACCGGCCTCTCCCCGGCACAGGTCGCGGTGGCGCTGTTGCGATCCTCGGTCGCCCCGGAGGTCGCAACGCGGCGAAGTCTGCGGCGGCCTTCGGGGGCGGTGGTATCGACGTCGTAGGTCAGGAGGAGGTCCATCACCCTGCCGTCCAGGGGAGGTAGGCGGGTAGGTCGCCGCGGAGGTGGCGGGCAAGGACGCGGGCCTGGACTACGGGGAGAAGACCGGCGGGGACATCCCGGCCGGCGATGGGGTGTCCCCAGGGTTGGGCTTTCCACGCCGAGAACCGTGGTGCGGCCGTCGTCGGTGAGACGTACGGCTCCTCCGCTCAGAACCTCGAAGTGTTCGCCGCGGATCTGGCGGCGGTTGAGCAGGGTGAGACGGAACCGGTCGGCGAGGACGGGGCGGAACTCCTCCATGAGGTCGAGGGCGAGTGCGGGTTTTCCGGGACGCAGGCCGTGGAGGTAGCCGATGTGGGGGTCGAGGCCGACTTGTTCGGCGGCTCCGTGGACGAGGCTCCTGAGTGGTCCGTAGGTGAAGGAGAGCAGGGCGTTGACAGGGTCCGTGGGTGGTCGGCGGTTGCGGTGGGTGAAGGGCGGGATGCTCTCGGAGGGGCGGAGTGCGTAGGTGAGGGCGGTGAAGTAGGTGCGGGCGGCGTTGCCTTCGATGCCCATGGCGATGTCGAGTGACTCGGCGTCGCGCGTCGTGATGAGGGCTGCGGCGAGTTCGTCGGCGTGGGTTCTGATCCTCAGCCGTGCCGCGGGTTCGGCGTCGCGTTCGGCGCGGAGGAGGATCCAGCGGCTGTTGCGGATCTTCCCGGCGACCATGTTTCGGGCGATGTCGAGGCGGGCGGCAACGTCGTCGTGGATCTGGTGCTGGGCGTGGCGCAGGAGCACGTTGCCTTTTGCGGCTCCGTCGAACCGGTGTCGAAGCTCGCGTCGGTGACCGGGTAGAACAGCACCTGCTGGAGCAGCGGGACGTCTCCCCGCTCCTTGGCCATCAGGGTCAGGGCGGCCGCCATGTTGCCCCCGACCGAGTCGCCGACGACGGCGAGGAGTGCGGCGTCCATGTCCTTGGTGGCGCCCTGCTCGACGATCCACCGGGCGACGGTGTAGTTCTGCTCGATGGCGACGGGGTAGCGGGCCTCGGGCGAGAGGTCGTACTCGGGGAAGACCACCGCGGCGCGGGCGCCGACGGCGAGTTCACGGACCAGCCGGTCGTGGGTGTGGGCATTACCGAAGACACACCCCGCACCGTGGATGTAGAGGATCACCGGCAGGACACCTTCGGTGCCGGCCGGCTTGACGATCCGGGCCCGCGCGCTGCCCGTGGGACCACCCGACACGGTGATCCACTCCTCGTCGACCTCCGGCTTGCTGATGTCTCCGGACTGCACCTCGTCCACGGCCTTGCGGCCCTCTACGGGACCGAGGTCGAAGAGGTAAGGCGGCGCGTCGGTGGCCTCGGCGAACGCCTGGGCGGCGGGTTCCAGTACCGGCCCGACCGGCTCGACAACGTGGGCCATGGGTGACTCCTGGGGTGATCGGGGGTGATGCGCTGTACTGCCCTTGACCCTAGAAGTGGCGGAAGGCCGACATTTTCTGTGCGTGCACTCGCTCTGTATGCAAAGCGCCCAAAGCACCGTGCACCATCCGAAAGCCGGTTCGGCACGTGATCGGCCGCATCACGCGTCCAGCAGGCTCGTCGCCGTCAGCCGCAACGCGACCGCCAGCCGTTCCCCCTCCCCCCTCTCCAGGAGTCGCAGAATGGGCTCACTGCTCAGAGTCGACAGCAGAACGTGCGCCATCAGCTCGGCGTCCAGCGAGGGGCGCAGCTCGGCGAGCAAGGTGCTGAGGTGGCCGTGCCAGAAGCGGTAGACAGGATGGCCGTCGTCCGCCCTGGGGCGTTGGGTGGTGGTGACGGCGTGGCCGAGGGCCGCGAGCAGGCCCTTGTTCCGGGCCACCACGGCCACGATGCCGTCGAGGAACGCGAAGAGACGCGAACGTGGGTCGGCGTCGGGACCCAGGGGTGGCGGCCCGGAGACGACGGCGTCGTGCAGGGCCAGGGCACGGTCCTGCATCAGGGCGTGCATGAGGCCCATACGGCTGCCGAAGCGATGGAACACGGTGCCCTTGCCGACGCCGGCCGCCGCGGCGACCTGCTCCATGGAGATCTCGTCCGGGCGGTACAGGGCCAGGAGTTCTTCGGTGGCGCGCAAGATCGCGCGGCGGTTGCGGGCCGCGTCGGCGCGTTCGCGTCGGACTTCCGCCATCGGGGAACCTCCTGGACAACTGGACCGGCGGTCCAGTACGTTGGCCGCAAGTTGACTGGTAGTCCACTTTAGCTGGGAAAGAGGGGTCGTCATGCGGCGCGTCCGCTACCACGAATACGGGGGACCTGAGGTCCTGCAGGTCGAGGAGGCCGAGGTACCGGTTCCCGGCGAGGGGCAGGTGCTCATCAGGACGGAGGCGGTCGGGGCCAACTTCGTCGACACCAAGTACCGGCAGGGGCCGGGTGCGGGGGCGATCTTCCAGCGGCCGCTGCCGGGCAAGCTGACCGGCGACGTCGTCGGCACGGTCGAGGCCGTCGGCGAGGGTGTCGAGGGGTTCGTGGTCGGAGAGCGGGTCGCGGCCCTTGCGGCGGAGGATGCCTACGCCGACTACGTGCTCGCCACGGCGCAGTGGACCGTCAAGGTGGGCGAGGGCATCGACAACGGCTCGGCCACCATGCTGCCGATGGGTGCGCCGGTCGCGTTGCGCGCGCTGCGGACGGGCAACTTCGCCGCCGGCGAGTCGGTACTGGTGCACTCCGCGGCAGGCGGCATCGGCCACCTCGCCGTGCAGATCGCGAAGCTGCTCGGGGCCGGCACGGTGGTCGCCACCGCCAGCTCCGACGCCAAGCTGGAGTTCGCCCGCAAGCACGGCGCCGACATCGCGGTGAACTACACCGAGGAGAACTGGACCGACCAGGTGCGCGCGGCGGTGCCGGGCGGGATCGACGTCGTGCTCGAGGCAGTGGGTGGCGACATCCTGCGGCGCAGCTTCGATGTGCTGGCGCCGTACGGCCGGGCCGTGACCTACGGTGCGGCCAGCGGTGACCTGATCTCCGTACCGGTCACGAGCATCTTCGCGCTCAAGTCCCTGGCGGGCTTCAACCTGACGGCATGGCGGATGGCCAGGCCCGAGCAGGCGCGCGCGGAAATGGACGAGCTCGCCGGCTACTTCGCCGCAGGCGAGCTCACCACCGCCGTGCACGCCACCGTGCCGCTCGCCGAGGCGGCCGAGGCACACCGGCTGCTCGACGACAGGGCCGCGCTGGGCCGGGTTCTGCTGGTCCCGTAATGCCTGCGGGCGGGCGCGGGGTGCGCGAGCCCCGTGCCCGCCTCCTTCACCTCAGTTCGCCCGCGATGCGCTCCAGATGGCCGACCAGCGTGCCGAGGCCGGCGCCCATCGGTTGCACCACCACGTGATCCGCGCCCGCGTCGAGGTGCTCGCGCACACGTGCGGCGACGACCTGTTCGTCACCGCAGGCGAACATCGCGTCGATCACCCGGTCCGACGGTTTGGCTCCCAGCTCGTCTGCGGGGAAACCGAGCCTGCGCATGCTGGCGACGTACGGCGAACCCGGGATGCGGAAGAGTGATCCCTGCCTCGCGCCCGACCGGGCGCGGGAACGGTCCTCGTCCAGGAAGACTCCGACACCGACCACGAGCAGCTTGTCCTGGCCGAGCACGGCACGTGCCCGCGCCGTGTGCTCCACCGGCATCGAGTGCGGGTAGGCCCCGTCGGCACGAGCGGCGGCCACTTCCAGCATCTTCGGGCCGAGCGCGGCGAGCAGGCGGGGAAACGGCACGTCGAACGCCTGTCCTTGCGCCGCGTCCATACGGTCGAGGTAGGCGGTCATCTCGTCGACCGGCTTGCCGTAGGTCAGACCGTGCGCCTCGACGAGCACGCGGGCGCTCACGCCGAGGCCGAGCGCCAGCCTGCCCGGGTAGGCGGCGGCCAGCGTCTCCGCACCCGCCTGCGTCGTCGGCGCCTGCCGCGCCCAGATGTTGGCGATCCCCTGTACGCGTCCAAGATCGTCTCGTACACCCAGGGCTTCCACCAGATCCGGGCGGGCAGCGAGGAGTACGGCTGGAACGTCGACCTGGGCGCCGTCGCCGGGATCTGGCGGGCCGGTTGCATCATCCGGGCGGCGTTCCTGGACCGGATCAGGGCGGCCTTCGACAGCCGGCCCGAGCTGCTGAGCCTCCTCTCCGACAAGGACTTCGCCCGGGAGATCGGCGCGGCACAGGACGACTGGCGGGCGGTGGTCGCGCAGGCGGCGCTGCGCCGACGCCCGGGTTCGCGGCGGCCCTCTCGTACTACGACGGGCTGCGCGCCGAGCGACTGCCGGCCGCGCTGACCCAGGGGCAGCGGGACTTCTTCGGGGCGCACACCTACCGGCGTACCGACCGGGAGGGGTCGTTCCACACGCTGTGGGGCGGCGACCGCTCGGAGGTCGACGCGGGCTGAACGGTCCGGCAGGGGCGCGGCCGGGCCGCCGGTGGTCCGGCCGGTGCACGTACGGGCCGCCGCGGCCCCGCCCGTACGGGTCGCGCCCGGGTGCGGCCGGACCGTGCCTGTGGGTGAGTGGCAGTAGCCCCTGCCCCGCCCCCGCCCCGCTGCCCCGTCGCTGCCCACTGGAGTGCGCCCCATGCCCGATGCCGTTCCGGACCCCGTCAGGGTGCAGCCCGTGGTGGCTCCGCTCACCGAGGCGGCGCTGATCCTCGTCGGCACGATCGAGCCGGGTGGCGAGGAGGCCGTACGGTCCGTGCTGCCGGAGGTCGCCTCGATCGCCCGGTCACTCGGCTTCCGCTTCCCGGACGCCGGGCTCTCCTGTGTGCTGGGCTTCGGCTCCCAGGCCTGGGACCGGCTCTTCGGCGGCGGGCGTCCGGCGCTGCTGCACCCGTTCCAGGAGCTGCGCGGACCGCGCCACACCGCCCCGGCCACCCCCGGCGACCTGCTCCTGCACATCCGGGCCGAGCGGGCGGACGTCTGCCACGAGTGGGCCGCGCAGCTGCTCGACCGTCTCGGCGGGGCGGTCCGGATCGTGGACGAGACGCAGGGGTTCCGCTACCTCGACCACCGCGACCTGCTGGGATTCGTCGACGGTACGGAGAACCCGGTGGGCGACGACGCCCGGGCCGCCGCGCTGGTGGGCGACGAGGACCCATCGTTCGCCGGAGGCAGTTACGTCCTCGTGCAGAAGTACCTGCACGATCTGACCGCCTGGAAGGCCCTGAGCACCGAGGAGCAGGAGCGGGTCATCGGCCGCACCAAGGCGGACGACGTCGAACTCCCCGAGGGCGTCCAGCCCGCCGACTCGCACGTCGCGCTCAACACCGTCACCGACCCGGACGGCACCGAGCGGGACATCCTCCGCGCCAACATGCCGTTCGGCAGCTTCGGGCGGGGCGAGTTCGGTACGTACTTCATCGGGTACGCGGCCGACCCCGGCGTCACGGAGCGGATGCTCCGCAACATGTTCCTCGGCGACCCGCCCGGTACGCACGACCGCATCCTGGACTTCTCCACGGCGGTCACCGGCACGCTCTTCTACGCCCCCGACGCCGGCTTCCTCGACGCCCCGCCCCCGCCCCCCGCCGCCGCGGGCACCCGGCCGCTGCCGGAGACGGCGGCCCCGCCGGTCCTGTCCACGGCGGCGCTCCAGGACGACTCCGTACTCCCCGCCCTCGCGGGCGACGGTTCGCTGCGCATCGGCAGCCTGCAAGAAAGCGCCCAGTGATGAACAATCTGCACCGAGAACTCGCCCCCGTCACCGAAGCCGCCTGGCAGCAGATCGAGGAGGAGGCGCGGCGGACGTTCAGCCGCCATGTCGCGGGCCGCAGGGTCGTCGACGTCACGGACCCGGAGGGCCCCACCCTGGCGGCGGTCGGCGACGGCCACCTGCGGCCCATCGACCCGCCCACCCCGGACGTGCTGGCGCGGGCCCGTACGTCGATGCCGGTGATCGAGTGGCGGGTGCCGTTCACGGTGACCCGGCAGGCCGTGGACGACGTCGAGCGCGGTTCCGACGACAGTGACTGGCAGCCCGTCAAGGACGCGGCGCGCACCTGCGCGTTCGCCGAGGACATGGCGATCATCGACGGGTACCCGGCGGCCGGGATCACCGGTCTGCGTGACGGCTCCTCGCACGATCCGCTGCCGCTGCCCGCCGACGCGCGAGACTACCCGGCGGCCGTCAGTCAGGCGCTGACCCGGCTGCGGCTCGCCGGTGTCGACGGCCCGTACCGGCTGCTGCTCGGCGCCGACGCCTTCACCGAGGCGACCGAGACCTCCGACCACGGGTATCCGGTGGCCACCCACATCGGCCGCCAGCTGGACGACCCCATCCTGTGGGCGCCCGCGATCAAGGGCGGAGTGCTGCTCTCCACCCGGGGCGGGGACTTCGAACTGCGGCTCGGCCAGGACCTGTCCATCGGCTACCAGAGCCATGACGCCACCTCCGTGCACCTCTACTTCCAGCAGGCCTTCACCTTCCGGCTGCTGACTCCGGAGGCCGTGGTCCCGCTCATCGCCTGATCCCTCCCGGCAGCGGCCACGCCGCCTCCGTACGCGGTGACACAACCGTCCTCACCGGGCAATTGCCCCGAGGACGCACCCCTCGCCCACGCCCCGGGACGATCTGGTCGATACTCATCTCCCGTACCTGTCGCGGTCGGGGTGTGTACCGAGGCGAAATGAGGGGCCACGTGGCGGAGAAGAGCGCGACCGGGCGTCGGGCGGAACGCGGACCGGTGGACGACCCCGCCACGATCGGCCGGCGCGTCCACCGGCTGCGCGCGGAGCGCGGTCTCACCCAGCGCGAGCTCGCCGAACCCTCGTACACACCCGCCTACATATCCACGCTGGAGGCGGGCCGGGTCCGGCCCTCCGAGGCGGCCGTCCGGCACCTCGCCGAGCGGCTCGGCGTGAGTTACGAGGAGATCGCCACCGGGCGCCCCGCCCACCTCGCGACCGAGTTGCGGCTGCGCCTGGTAGAAGCCCAGCGCACCCTGGCGACCGGCGCCGCCGAGGACGCGGTGGCCGACTTCACCGAGCTGCTCGCCGAGGCCGACCGGCTCGGACTCGACCAGGAGAGCGCCTCGGCAGCCCTGGGGCTCGGCGAATGCGCCCTGGAGACCGGTGATCTCCCCACCGCCCGGCGGCACTTCGAGGCGGCCGAGCGCCTGCTCGCGGACGCCCCGCTCTCCCAGCGGGCGCGGGCCGTCCGGGGCCGGGCCGTCGCGCACCTGCTGGCGGGCGAACTCCGTTACGCCTGCTACCTGTTGGAGAGCGCCATCGAGGAGCTGAACTCCTCCGGTCTCCCGGACCCCGGCGCGCTCCTGCTGCTGTACACGGCGTCGATCGCGCCGTACATGGACATGGGCGCCCACGCACGGGCGGCGCAGGCGGGCGAGCTGGCGCTCGCGCTGGCTCCCCGGGTCGACGATCCGGAACTGGTGGCGGGCATGCACCGCGGGGTGGCCAGGTCCCTCATCGCCGCCGGGCGCACCGCCGAGGCCGACGCCTCGCTGGCCCGGGCGGCGGAGATCTACCAGCAGCTCCAGATCCGTACGGAGATGGCGCACTGCCACTGGATGCGCGGCTACGTACGGGCCCAGGGCGGTGACCTCTCCGGAGCCGAGAACGAGCTGCTCGCCGCCCGGGACATGCTGGCCTCGAAGCGGGCGGCCCTCTACACGGCGCAGGTCGAGGTGGAGCTCGCGGACGTCCTGCGCCGGCAGGGCAAGGCGCGCCAGGCCGAGGACCTGCTGCACCGGCTGCTGGGCGAGCTCCAGCCGGACCGGGGCGCGGTGCACGCGGCCGGGGCGCACCGGCTCCTCGGGCTGATCCACGAGGAGGACGGGGAGACCGACACCGCCGAGGAGCACTACGTCAAGGCGCTGGCCCTGCTGGAGCGCGCCGGGGCGGCCGGGGACCTCGCGGACATCTGCCGGCTCCTCGGCGACCTGCTGCGCCGGGCGGGGCGCACGGAGGCCGCCCTGGACGCGTACCGGACCGGGCTCGGCCACCGGGCGGCCCCCGGTTCCACCACCCTGGGCCCCGCACCGGTGAGCCCGCGCCCGATCCTCGGGGGCGCCGGGCAGTAGGGCCGACGGCGGCCGGGTCGAGCACCACCGGCACCACGAGGGTTCACCTCCGGTCCGGCCCGGCGCCGATGACGGGAGACCGGTCGATCGGCCATTCTCGCCGTATGACTCAGACGATTTCCTTCACCGGCGCCCGGCCCGCCCCGAAGTTCGCCCCCGTCGTGCGGCGCGCGGTCGCCGACGGTCTGCTCGGCGAGACGCAGCCCGTCGTCGGATTCATCGACACCGAGGGGGTGCGGGGCTCGGTCGAGGCCCTGCGCGAGGCGTTCGCCGGGGCCCCGCAGGTACTGCACACCTTCGCCGCGAAGGCCTGCTCGCTCGTCCCGGTGCTGCGCCTGCTCGCCTCGTACGGCATGGGGTGCGAGGTGGCGAGCCCCGGGGAGCTCCGGCTGGCCATGGACGCCGGTTTCGCGCCCTCGATGATCGTGCTGGACTCCCCCGCCAAGACCCGTGAGGAGATCCGGCTGGCGCTGGCGCTCGGGATCGCCGTCAATGCCGACAGCCTCGACGAGCTGCGCCGCATCGACGCACTGCGCTGGTCCACCTCCCCCTCGGTGCTCGGACTGCGGGTGAACCCGCAGGTCGGGGCCGGTGCGATCGGAGCGATGAGCACGGCCACCGCCACCTCGAAGTTCGGCGTGCCGCTGCGGGACCCCGGGGCCCGTGCGGCGGTGGTGCGCGCCTTCGCGGAACGCCCCTGGCTGACCCGGCTGCACGCCCACGTGGGCTCCCAGGGCTGCCCGCTGGAGTTGCTCGCGGCCGGGGTCGTGGAGACGTACCGGCTGGCCGAGGAGATCAACGCGCACCTCGGCGAGCGCCGGATCACCAGCCTCGACATCGGGGGCGGGCTGCCGGTGAACTTCGCGGACGACGAGGTGCGGCCCACCCACGGCGACTACGTGACCGCGCTGCGTACCGCCGTACCGGACCTCTTCGACGGGCGGTACGCGCTGGTGACGGAGTTCGGCCGGTCGCTGCTGGCGAAGAACGGGTTCATCGGGGCGTTGGTCGAGTACACGAAGGACGCGGGCGGCCGGCGCATCGCCCTGACCCACGCGGGCGCGCAGACGGCGACCCGTACCGTCCTGATGCCCGGGTCCTGGCCGCTGCGGGTGGGGGCCTTCGGGCCGGACGGTCTGCCCAAGGGCGGGCCTCCGCTCGTGCAGGACGTCGCCGGTCCCTGCTGCTTCGCCGGGGACGTGGTCGCGCACGGCCAGGAGCTGCCGGAGCTGCGCGAGGGCGACTTCGTGGTGCTCTACGACACGGGCGCCTACTACTTCTCGGCGCCGTGGGCGTACAACAGCCTGCCGAGGCCGGCGGTGTACGGCTTCCGTACGACGGACGGGGGCGACGGGTGCGACCGGGTGCGTTTCGCGCCGGTGCGCGACGCCCAGACCCTGGAATCGATCGCGGCGGAGAGCGGGCTCGTCCACGCCGACGCGCTGGTGGGCCTCGGCGGTGTCAACAGCGGCGTGAACGGCGGATCGGGCAGAGGCGTGGGCAGCGCCCTCGTGTGACGGCGGGCGCCCACGGAACCCGCCCCCGGGCGGGCCCGTCCGGCATGTCGCGCCGCCGGACGGGCCCGCCGCCCGGGATCAGCCCGCGGGCTGCGGGGACGGCTCGGGGTCCGGTACCGGTTCGGGGCCCGGCGCCGGAGGCTGCGGAATCGGGTCCGGAGCCGGCCCGGGCGGTACCGGCCCGGGCCCCGGCGGCACCGGCGGCGGAGTCGGCACCGGCGTCGGCGGCCCGGGCACGGGCGTCGGGCTCGGCACGGGCGACGGATGGACGGGATCGGGGTACGGCTGGGTCATCGCGACCCTCCCATGGTGCGAACGGTACGAGTGGGGCTCATCCCCACCGTCTCCCGCTGCGGCTGCCCGCGCCTGCCGGGACCACACCTCACACGCCCGGACCGCACCCCGGCCGGCCCGTCCGTCCGAGGCCCGTCCGGCCGTCCCTGCGGTGTCAGCGGGCCGACGGGACCGCGTGCGGACTGCGCTCGGTGGGGGTACCCGGTACCGGCGCGGAGGCGTCGTTCCCCAGCGCGACGATCCGGTTCTCCGCGTCGACGTGCACCACACTGGGGACGAGCGTGCGCGCCTCCGCGTCGTCGACCTGCGCGTAGCTGATCAGGATGACCAGGTCACCCGGGTGCACGAGATGCGCGGCGGCACCGTTGATCCCGATCACGCCGGAACCCCGCTCGCCCTCGATGACGTAGGTCTCCAGGCGGGCACCGTTGGTGATGTCGACGATGTGCACCAGTTCACCGGGGAGCAGATCGGCGGCTTCCATCAGCTCGGCGTCGATCGTGACCGATCCCACGTAGTGCAGGTCGGCCTGGGTCACGGTGGCACGGTGAATCTTGGACTTGAACATGGTGCGGATCATCGATGAACTCCTGAACTTAGGCTCCCTGCCTGCGTTTTTGCAGGTCAAGTGCTGTCTCCCCATCCTACAATGAGCCGCATGTCCGGGCAGCGTTCCCCAGGCATTCCAGGACTGGGACGGCCGCCCTTTCTTGACCGTGCGCAACTGCTCCCGGTCGATGCGGCGGGGGGCGGGGGCGATGTGCAGAGAGCGACGGGTTCCTGGTGCGCGCGGTACCGGGCGGCCGCCTTCCACTCGCCCCGCGGCGTACGACCGGGCTGTCCGACGTCGATGCCCTCGTGGTCGGGTTTACGCAGGAGCGGCCGTGCGGGAGAATTCATGGGCTACGTACGTGCACGGGACCGGGGGGCTTCATGATCGAATTGGCTGTTCTGTTCGGGTTGCTGACCGCGCTGGTGGTCTTCCTGATCGTCAAGCTCGGCCGACGGGGCAACCGCGCCACCGAGAACGCCGACGGCCTCCTCATCGAGCAGACTCGGCGGACGCAGGCGCACAGCGACCGTTCGTCGTACAGCTCCCTGACGGTGCACAACACGTTCCCGACGATGAGAGACCACCGGCAGCCTTAGAGGCTGTATCTCAACCGATGATGGAACGTGTGAGTCGAACAGGTTTCCCACCGGGGTGATCTTCCGGAGGTAGGTGCATGAAGGCAGGGCCCCTTGGTAGCTCGGAGGTGCGAACCGAACCGAGCAGTTCCAGGAGGCCCTGTTGTCGCAGTTCTACGCGTCCGCTCCCGCATTGTTCAACTCGGCTGCTCGATCGTGTGATTGTCTCGCGCACGTGTACGGGAACGCGGCTGATCGCCCGGACCGGGTGTGCCAGTATCCGTCGGATATGACGGACGCGGAGTGGGTGGAGGTGCGGCCGTTGTTGCCAGTGCCGGCCTGACTGGAGGGCGAGGGCGGGCAGCCCGAGGGCTATTGCCACCGCCAGATGTTGGACGCGATCCGTTACCGAGCAATGCTCAAGACCTGTGGATCGGCCTCGGGAGGGGTGCCTCGCGGAACGCGGAGGGCGTACCTTCCCGAGTGATCGATTGATGGTCACCGAGTAGACCCTCGTTGCACCGCGGGTTGGGAAGGCACGCCCGTGCTCAGCGTAGTCAACAACGACGGAACCACCGAGGCCGGATCCCTGATGGACGACATTGTCCGCGACGGTGCCCGGCGGATGCTCGCCGCGGTCCTGGAGGCCGAAATCAACCAGCAAATAGCTGAGTTGGCCGGTGAGCGGAACGAGGTCGGCCGCCGTCTGGTGGTCCGCAACGGCCATCATCGCGAACGGACGGTGACCACCACCGCCGGGCCGCTCGTGGCGAAGGCTCCCCGCGTGAACGACAAACGCGTCGACGTGGAAACCGGGGAGCGCAAGCGGTTCTCGTCGAAGATCCCCGCGCCGTGGTGCCGCAAGTCCCCGGAAATCAGCGAGGTCCTGCCCCTGCTCCACCTCCACGGACTGTCCTCCGGGACTTCGTGCCCGCGATGGAGCAGTTCCTGGGTTCCTCGGTCGGCCTCTCGCCGGCGACGGTGACCCGGCTGGCGAAGCAGTGGACCGACGACCACGCCGCTTTCCAGGCCCGTGATCTGTCGGATTCCGACTACGTCTACGTGTGGGCCGACGGCGTCCACCCCAAGGTCCGCCTCGGTCAGGCCCACTCCTGCGTCCTGGTCCTCATGGGTGTGCGCCCGGACGGCCGCAAGGAACTCGTCGCGCTGGCCGAGGGGCTGCGTGAATCGACCGAGTCGTGGGCGGATCTGCTGCGTGACTGCCGCCGACGCGGCATGCACGGTCCCGAACTTGTGGTCGGTGGCGGCGCGATGGGCCTGTGAAGGGCCTCGCGGAGGTGTTTCCGCAGGCCAGGCACCAGAGGTGCTGGGTTCACAAGGTCCGCAATGTCATGAACGCTCGCCCGAAGTCGGCTCAGCCCGGCGCGAAGAAGGCCCTGCAGGAGATCTACAACGCCGAGGGCCGCGACCACGCCGAGAAGGCGATCAGGGACTTCGAGCGCGCCTACCGGGCAAAGTGGCCGAAAGTAGTCCAGAGGGTCACAGGCGAGGCCGCCGAGCTCCTCGCGTTCTACGGCTTCCCCGCCAAGCACTGGGGACCTGCGCACGACAAATCCCATCGAGAGCACGTACAGAACCGTGAAGTTGAGGACCAAGGTCACCCGCGGTGCGGGCAGCCCGGCCGCGGCCCTGGCGATGGTGTTCAAGCTCGTCGAGTCCGCCCAGGCCCGCTGGCGCGCGATCACCGCACCCCACCTCGTCGCCCTCGTCCGCAACGGCGCCCGCTTCGAGAACGGTCACCTCGTCGAACGCCCCGAGGAACCCGCCGCAGCGTGACACACCTCAGCCGACCTGCACATTCTGGCAGTTGCTCATGAAACCAGCGCCGGTGGCACTACGCTGCTGTGTCGTGCAGGAGACGCGTCTCGACACTGCTCGGATCCGGGCGGCTCGCCGGGTGATCGACCCGGTCTTTCTCGACACTCCGCTGTACCGCTGCGAGGCGCTGGAGCCCGGCCTCGGGTGCACGGTGAGCATCAAGCTCGAAACGGCGAACCCGGTCCGCAGTTTCAAGGCCCGCGGCACCGAGGTAGTCGCGAGCCTGCTGGCCGACGATGCGTCGCGCGCCGTGGTGTGCGCGAGCGCGGGCAACCTTGGCCAAGCCCTCGCGTGGTCCGGTCGCGGCCGGGGGCTCGACGTGACCGTCGTGGCATCCCGCTTTGCGACTCGGGCCAAGCTTGATCGCATCCGCGCGTTGGGCGCCGGATTGGAGCTGGTGGACGGCGACCACGAGATGGCTCGCGAGCGGGCGGCGGCCATCGCGCGGCACGACGGCATCCGGCTGGTCGAAGACAGCCTGGACATCGAGACCTGCGAGGGCGCGGCGACCATCGGCCTGGAACTGGTGGACACCACGTCATCGTTCGACACCGTCCTGATTGCTCTCGGCGGCGGGGCGCTGGCCACCGGCGTGGGGCATGTGGTGAAGGCACTGGCACCCCAAGTCGAGGTGATATGCGTCCAGCCGCTGGGCGCACCGGCGATGACACACTCGTGGCGCCAGCGGCGCGTCGTCACCACCGACTCGACCGACACCATCGCTGACGGCGTCGCCGGCCGACGTCCCATCCCCGCCGTCCTGGACGATCTCCTCCTGGTCGCTGACGACGCCGTCCTGGTTCAGGAGCCGTCGATCATCGCCGGTATGCGGATGCTCCTTGACCACGCCGGCCTCGTCGTCGAACCTTCGGCCGCGCTCGGCATCGCAGCGATCCTCGAAGACCGCGACCGCTTCGCCGGCCGACACGTTGTCACCATCGTGTGCGGCAGCAACATCGACGTAGACGCCTACCACCGCTGGGTCGGCACAGCTCCCATCCACAGGTTGTGACAATGGCTCGCTACCGAGCAGGCGTCCGGTGCGGTGGCCGAAGGCGTCCCCGGCCACGACCGCGCCGGTGGCGGTGGCGATGACCAGAACCAGGTTCAGGTCGCCTACGCGGGCGAGGGCGCCTACGGCCAGCAGGAGGGTCAGGGTCGGGATGAACGCTCCGAGCAGCAGCAAGGGCTCGGTGAGCGACCTGGAAGGTCGAGGAGCGCGGCCGGAACGGATCGCGCTCCTCGGGGACTGCCGAGCGGTCAGCGACGTCTCCTGCCCCGCAATCACCGCGCTGGGCATCAAGGGGCCGTCTCGCGCCCCGAAGCCGCCGGCCGCGCCTGCGGTGGAAGCCGGTCAGGGCACAGCAGGTGTTCGAGCGCGGCCTGATGGCTCTCGCGCGGAGGGTGCAGCGGGTTGGGGCCAGGCCGGTATCGCGTGCACCAGGTGCCCGTTGTGGTCGAGGGTGGGACCGAGCCGGTGACGTGCTGGGCATGTTCGTGAGCAACGTCAGGAGTCACCGGGAAAGGCTCAGGCCCGGGCAGGGCATCGCGCTGGCTGGCCTCGCGCTGGGTGGCCTCGGGCTGGGTGGCCTCGGGCTGGGTCGGCGGCGTGAGCAGTGAGCTCATGGCATTGCCTGGCCCGTGCGCGTTTGGCAAGATCATCCGGGGCCGGTGACCGTGTGCGCCGGCCATGACGCGCGACCGGCGGTGCCTGGCGCCCCGGCCGCCCCCTCAGACCCGTCGGTTGCCCCGCCAACGCGCCGCCGACCGGTACCTCGCCCCTGAAAGCTGTGTGAATGACCTCTCCGAGCAGTACTGTTCCTCGCTTGTCCGCCGTCTCGCGCTCCGGCTCGGAACTGGATCAAGTCCTTGCCCTCACTTCTCGTGAACCCGTGTGGCGCCTGCCGGCCGACGCCTACCGTGCGGAGGCCGCCCAGCAGCAGTACCGTCCGGAGTGGACCTGGGCCGCCTGGGGCCCGGACGGCCGGGTGCTGGCCCGAGCCTTGTGGTGGGGGCAGAGCGACAGCGCCCACCCGATCGCACTCGACTGCCTCGCGATAGCCGACGACGTCCCCACTGCCGAAAGGGCCGCGCTGGGCGCCATGCTCCTGGACGCGGGGCATCAGGCTTTCCGCGAGGCGGGCGCCCAGGCCCCGCCGCTGTACAACCTCATGCGCCTGCCCGGCGCGTGGCGGGACGATCCCGAGTACGTCGCCGCCGTGTCCTGGCGCCAGGAAGCCGCCCGCCGGGCCGGACTGACGATCGAGGTGGAACGCCTGCAATTCGAGTGGACGCCCGAGGTGCCGCTGCCCGCCGAACCCGAGCGGCTGGTGTTCTCCCCGGAACCCGACGACGACGTCTTCCTCGCCGCGATGCTGCGGGTGGCGGAGGGCACACTCGACGCCCACACCCTGGAGGGCGAAGCGGCCAACGGCCGTGAGGCCACCACACGCGAGAGCCTGCAGTTCTATCTCGACCGGCCCGGCAAGCGGGAATGGTGGCGCCTCGCGCACACCCCGGACGGCACCCTGGCCGGCCTCGCGATCCCGTCGGCCACCCCGTACAACCGCAACGTCGGCTACCTCGGCGTCGTCCCCGAACTACGCGGTCGCGGCCACGTGTCCGAGATCCTCGCGGCCATCACCCGCTTCCAGGCCGCGGACGGCGCCGAACGCATCACCGCCACGACCGACCTCGGCAACCAGCCGATGGCGGCGGCGTTCACCCGCACCGGATACCGCAACACGGAGACCCGGCTCATCTTCTCCGCACCGATGGACTAGATGTTCTGCCCGCGAAAGAGCGTCTCGGAGCAGGTGCACACCGCAGGGCGGATCAAGGACCTGGGAAAAAGGTGCAGTTCAGTGGCCCGGGGTGTACTTCGAGGGCCGCTTCCGCGGGACCGGCCTCGGGGTGGTACTCGACTGCGCGGCCGCCGACTACGACGTCCAGGTCGACGGGGCCACCGTCGCCACCCTCGTCACACCCGACGACACCACGCACAGGATCAACGGCCTGCGGGACGGCGAAGACACGGTCCGGGTCGTCAAACGCAACGACACCCCGGGGAACCCGCACGTTCGGAGGCTTCCTCGCCGCCCCAGGGGGTGCCGTACTGAGCAAGCCTGCGCCCCGGGACCGCCAGATCGAGTTCATTGCGGGCCCACTTCTTGAGGTCGCCGAGGCGGTAGAGGAGTTCGGCGCCGCGCTGGTCGACCGGGTCGGGGAAGTCCGGGTCGTTCTGGCGGGCCCGGCGCATTGCCTTGAGGCTGGCGACGGACTGGGACAGGTGCCGCTCGTACGCTCCGCGGAGTCCGACGACGGCGTCGTCCGGGGCTGGTGCTGGGGCCGGGTCCGCCGGCGGAGTCGCGGGGGTGTCGCCGGAGATGGCCGCGTCAGGTGGCGGAGGTGGTGCGGGGCTCCAGGATTCGGTGGGGTCGTCCCGGTCGGCTGCCGGCCCGGTGGCGGGCGGGAGCGGAAGCTCTGCGCTGGTGCTCCCGGCGTCAGAGGGAAGCCGCACCGGCCGAAGCTCTGGCTGGAGACCGTGCACCGCTCCCGGGCCCGGGTCGGCAACCAGCGCCCCCAGCCTGGCCCTGTGCTCCGCCGACCAAGGCCCGTCCGTCCTGCTCGGAGGCAGTCTCGTACGGAGCGGTCAGGGCCGCGGCGGGTTTGTCCGGCAGGGGCGTGAGGGATGCATGCTCCGTGTTGTCGATGCCTTTGCCCTCTCACCGCGAATCGCTGCGGCGGCGGTTCTCCCGTGACGGCTACCTCGCCCTGCCCGGACTCATCAGCCCCGCCGGACTCACCGAGCTCGGGGCGGAAGCACGCCGGCTGGAGGCCGAGGCGGTACGGCGGGACTTCCGCATGGAGTGCATGGCCGACAGCCCCCGGCACATGACCACGCTCGGCGGGCACCGGATCGCCGACGCCTCACCGCTCATCACCCGCCTCTACGCAGACCGGGAACTGACTGGGCTGCTCTCCTGCTTGCTGGGTGAGGCCGTCGTCGCCGTGCGCGACCCCGTCGAGCGGCACGTTCTGAACATCCTCCACCGCCCCGGTGACACCCACGGCGCGCACACCGACGACTACCCGCTCGCCCTCGTCCTCTTCCTGGAAGCCCCGCCCAACCCCGCTGACGGCGGACTGCTGGAGTTCCACCCCGGCCGCGGAGACCTCGACGCCCTCGATGCCCCCGGCACCCAGCACGTGCACCACCGGCCCGGTGACGGATACCTCCTGCGCAGCGACCGCACCGCCCACCGCGTCACCCCGCTCGGCCGGCCGGGGCTGCGGCGTACGGTGCTCAACTTCGCCTACACCACACCCGACCGCCAGGCATCCACCGCACCGTCCGCCTCCCTCCTCTACAAGTAAGTACCTCACACGCTCCGCAAGGTGGACGGAAGTCATATCGATCTTCGACGATGAGGCACGCCCGCCGGCAGAGCTCATCGAACGTCATGGTTTCGACGTCCTGGATCGATGCCCGGTGCAGCTCGAAGGAGTCGATCTTCTCCGGGTTCACACGGCCGTTGCGGGTGAACCCGCGCAGGTTCCCGATCACCACGACCTGCCGGGGCCGGGTGGCGGACAGTTCGACGCCGGTCGGAGTGCCGTCTGCGTCGTGGATATGGGTGAGGAACTCGCGGGAGATGAGCTGCTGAGCCTTGCTCACGGTCTTCTGCACCTGCGCCACGCCGCCGCGCACGAGGACTCCGGTACCACCGCGGCGATGGCCACCCGGTCGGGCCGGGTCGCGGCCACGTCGGCCTGATCGGCCGCCTGGGCCGTGTGGATCAGCAGGGGACGCCCGTGCGGGGCCCTGTCACGCCGTCCTCGACGCGACGGGCGGCCCCTCGGGGAGGGACACCACCGCAGCGGACCGCGTAAGGCGCCCTGAACTTCCGCGCACCCGAGGGCGAGGCGGGTGTGACGGTCGAGGCAGGTCAGGCGGGACGGAGCCCTTGACGGACGTCGGACCGGAGGAGAGGATGACCTTGATTTGACAACGTTGTCATACTCCGGAGGAACTCATGTCCGACAGCCCCGCCCACCACGACAGGCGCAGGTTCCTCCAACTCGCCGGAATCACCGGCTTGTTGGCCTTGGGCTCGACATCGCTCCCGGGTGTCGCGTCCGCCGCGGAGCGGTCCGGGGCCGCCGCCGGAGACCGTCCCCACGGCGTCTCACAGCGGGACGACATCGCGGAGACCTACTACCAGGTGCTCCTGACGCACACCCGCTGGGCGGAGACCCAGTGGGATGCCGCTCTCGGTCATCACACGGCCAAGGACTTCGGCTTCGCGGTCGTGCTCGGCAACGCGGTACTCCTGACCCGGGGGACCTACGACGCGGACCGCGCGGGCATCGGCGAGGACGAACTGCTGTCCCGCACGGTGGCCACCATCAAGCACTTCGCCGCCTCCAACCGCCTCACGGGCGGCACGGAGTGGGGCCGCACGTTGTTCTTCGACACCACCTTCCAGCTGTACTTCATACTCGCCGCCCGGCTGCTCTGGGACCGTCTGGACGCCGTCACCAGGCAGCACGTCGACACCATCGCCCGCGAGCAGGCGCAGTACACCACCGCCCTGGGCAGCGGCAGCGATCCGGCATCCGGGGGCTGGACCCCGAACGGGCTCCGGGGCGGCTTCGTCGGTGACACGAAGCTGGAGGAGATGGGCGTCTACGCCCAGTCGCTGGCACCGGGACTCGCCTGGGCACCCGCCGACTCCCGGCACTCCGAGTGGACGGCGGCCTTCGGCCGGTGGACCCGGAACGAGGCGGGACTGCCCGCGGCGGACCTCGCCAACCCGGCCACGGTCGACGGAGTCGCCGTCCGGGAGAACACCGCGACCAACCTCTACGACACCTTCATCGTCGAGAACCACAACTCCTTCGGCCCGCACTACCAGGAGGAGTTGTGGCGTACGTCCGGCCGCAACGCCGCGCACTTCATCACCGCGGGCCGTCCCCTGCCGCAGGTCCTCACCGAACAGCCGAACGCGGGGCCGCTGTGGCGCACGCTCCTGATGGTGATGAGTGACGCGGGCGAACCGCTGATGCCGATGGTGGCCGACCGCGAACACCTCTACGGACGCGACGTGATCCCGCTCGCCTTCCTCGCCCAGGTGACCGGCGACCGCGCGGCCGCCTGGGCGGAGGCCGCGATGGCGAAGCGGCTCGCGCCCTACCAGGCGTACGCCCCGGAGTACCGGCTCGCCAAGTTCTCGGGCGAGCCGAAGTACGAACCGGAGGCGAGGGCGGAGATCGCCATCAGCTACCTGCTGCACGGCTGGAGGGAGGCCCACGGGGGAATCGTCGCCCCGCTGTCCGACGAGGAGTTCTACGCGCGCGCCTCCGGGGTACGGGACTTCGCCGAGGGACCCGGTCTCGTGGTCCAGCAGACCCCGGCCGCCTGGGCGGCCACGGTCAGCAAGCCCGGTTTCGTCAAGTTCGCCTGGCAGCCGGCCCACGACGACTGGCTGTTCGCGCTGAGCGGCGGCACCCCCATGTTCCTCCCGTCGTCCGGCGGCAAGGTGCAGCGCCGCTCGGTCACGACCTACCGGAAGGTCCGGGACGGAATCGACGCCACCGCCTCCGTACTCCAACTGGACACCGGAACCGCGGGGTTCACGACTCTGCCGTCGGGGGCAGTGGTGTACGCCACAAGCGGTACGGGTGCCGGGGAGGGGCGACTGGAGGTGCACAACCTGACGATGCCGGGGCTGGCGGGCCTGGACGGCAGTCGCACGTACACCTCCGCCGAGGGGTCGGTCCAGGTGAAGTCGGAGGACAGCGGCAACACCTCGGGCGGCCCCGGCCCCCGGACGGACGACCTCGTACTCCCCCGGTCTTCCTTCCGTCATGTCCGCATGCAGGGCGTCTTGGGGCATCCGCAGTACGGATACTCGCTCTACACGTTCTCCGTCCGGGACGGTGCGGACGGCCCGGACCTTGCCCGGGGTGGCGCGGCCGGCGCCTCGTCGGCGGCCAAGGGCAACGAGGCCGCACGCGTCCTGGACGGCGACGGCACCACGCGCTGGGCCGTCGCCGTCGGCGAACGCAACCGTCAGGACAGCTGGCTGACGGTCGACCTCGGCAGCACGGTCGCCTTCGACCGCGTCACCCTGGAATGGGAGACCGCGGCCGCCACCAGGTACCTGCTGCAGGGATCGGACGACGGGGAGACCTGGACCGAGCTGACGCGCTTCCCCGAGGCCGAGCTCACCAGCCGCGGCGGCTGGCTCTCCGTGGACGGGAGGGCGGGGCTGGTGGTCCGCGGCGCCGCCAACCCGCTCGCCGTCTACGGCGACACGGTGGTCCTGTCGGACGGTCCGGCCGAGGCCCTCACCGTCGAAGGGCATCCGACGGGAGACCCGGCCGAGCTGGCGGCGGCAGCGTCCCGGCAGGCGCCGCGCGCCACCGACCCCGCCGTGCACGCCAGCACCGCCGGCGGACACCTCAGCCTGTTCAACCTCTCCCCCGACGCGGTACGGACCGAGGTCGCCCTGCCGCGGCAGGGCACCGCCCTCGTGCTCTACGCCGGTTCGCAGACGGTGACCGCCTCGGGCACCGAGTTCGCCGCCGACCTGGCGGGCGCGACCGCGGTCGTCGCCGCGGCCCGCTTCACACTGCTCCCGGCAGCGGGACGGACCGTACCGGCCGGTGTCCGGGCGGAGGTGGTCGACGCGGCGACCGTCCGGTTGACCGGGCCGTCGTGCGACCTGCTGCTGGTGGCGCCCGACGGGCGGCGTACGAAGGTCGAGCTGCGCCGCGGCCGGACCGAAACGGTGTCGGTGCGCGACGCCGTCCCGTATCCGCTCGCCGACGCCGCGCTGGGATGCGACACGTTCCCGAACGCACCGCGCCCCGCCGGGATGTCGGACCCGTCGGCCGCGGTGGACGGGGACCGGCGGACGTCGTGGACCCCGGGATCCGACCGGGCGCGGATGGTCGTGGACCTCGGTTCCGTGCGCCCCGTCGAGCGGGTCGTCGCCGAGTGGACGTCGAACCGCGTGCCCCGGGCGACGCTCGGGTTCAGCGACGACGGCGTCACCTACCGTCCCGGCGGGACCCTGGGGGGCCGCGCCGCCACGACGGCCTCGACCGCGGGCGTCACGGCCCGCTACGTGGCGCTCGACGTCTCGGGCTGGAGCGGAGCCCACGCGCGTCTCAGGGCTCTCTCCGTACTCCCCCGGTAGAAACGCGCGACGGCCGGTCCCGCACGGGGCACTGCTCCGGGGCGGGATCGGCTACCGCCCGGAGCGGTGCCCCGCCCGGGACCGGCACGCGCTCCACTCGCGGTCGATGGGCTCCCGCTGAGCCGACTCCGGCTGAGCCGGCTCCGGGCGACGCGGCGGGTTTCCGCGAGGGGGCAGGGTCCCGGTAACGCGGGCCGGCCCGACGCCCGGTTCGGCGGGTCGGGGCAGTTCGGCGAGCTGGGCACCGAGGAAGGGCGAGTCGGGCACCGAGGGAAACGGGGCGGGGACTCGACCCTGCGGGTCAGGAGAAGGCGACGACGCCCATCCCGAGGACGAGCCAGGCGACGAAGAAGGCGAGTGCCGGAGTCAGGAGGACCAGCGCGCGCAGGCGCCCGGAGCGTGCGGATTCCAGGTGGTCCTCCAGCTCGACGACACCGGGGGCCTCGGGGTCGTGGACGACGGTGACGCTGTCGCGCGGCGCGACGCTCGTGAAATGCGTGGCGTAGGAGTCCGCCTCGTGCGTGGTTCCGTCGGGCAGTGTGTAGGAGAACCGCACCGACACCTCGTCGTCGTGCCGGGAGAGCCCCTCACACACACCCACGGTGCGGACGCCCGAGGCGATGAGCCGCCGGGCGGTCCGGTGGCCGCGGAGGAAGTGGACGGCGAGGGCTCCGAACAGTGCGCAGAGGGCCGCCGGTATGACCAGGCAGAACAGGACGACGCCCATCGTGTGGTTCTCGCTTTCCGTCGTGCCCGATCGGCCGTACTGAGAGGGAAGGCGATCTGCTGGTGGTCGCGGATCGCGACCGTGCCGGGGAAGCTCCACCTGTCCCGCCTCCGCGAGAACACGAGAGCCTCAGGCAACGGTTTCCGGCGCCCGCGGACTCTTGTGGTACGAGGAGGTGAGCCATGAGGGACACGGTAGGAGCAGCGGCGGACGCCGGGGAGCGTTCCGAGGATTTCCAGGCGTTCGTTGTCGGGCGGTGGTCCCGGCTGATGCGGACCGCCTATCTCCTGACAGGAGAGCAGTACGCGGCGGAGGACCTCGTACAGGGCTGTCTGGAACGAACATTCGTCGCCTGGCGCAAGGTGTCGCAGGCCCGGGATCCGGACGCCTACGTGCGGCGCATCATGGTCAACACGCACGCGCGCAGATACCGCAGAGGGCTCAAGGAGTACCTGTCACGGGGCGACGACCCCGGGCTCGGGCACGATCTGCCGGAGCGCGGCGACGACATGGCGCAGGCGGTCGAGCGGTCCGACCTGGTCGCCGCACTGTCCCAACTGCCGCCGCGGCAAAGAGAAGCCGTCGTGCTGCGGTACTGGGAAGACCTGAGCGAGACGCAGACGGCCGCCGCGATGGGGTGCTCGGTGGGCACCGTGAAGAGCAACGCGGCCCGAGGGATCACCCGGCTCCGGTCGGCCGTCGGGCCGGCCCGGACCGGCACGGAAACAACTCATCTGGTGCACGAAGGGCGGATGTCATGACGGATACGGGCACCGATATCTCCAGGCTGCTCGCCGACGCCGCGCAAGGCGTCCGGATCAAGCACGCACCCGTCGACGCGATCGTCGTGGGCGGCAGGCGGCGCAGGAACAGGCGCCGGGCCGCCGGGGCGGTCGTCGTCGCGCTGACCGTGGCGTGCACGGCCGGGATTCTGACGTCGGTCTCCCTGCCCGAGGGATCCGGGACGGCGTCGGTCGCCGCGGAACCGGACACGGTGCCCCGGCCCACCACGGAGGTCATCGCGAGTGGGCAGCTCGACGGGAAACCCTGGACCCTCAGCGTCGACGTGTGGAAGCGCGCCGACGACGCCGACGAGGCGGGCCGCGCGTGGGACGCGATGAAGGAGGCCGAATATCCGGACCCACAGCGTGCGGGCGGTGCAGGGGGACCTGAACTCGTGCACACGGGATGGTTCTTCGCCAACCTGAAGGTCGGAGAGCGGCGCTCGTTCGTGGATGACGGAGCGCTGACCGGAGCCGGGGACCGCACGGTCGAGACCAGTTGGGGCAAGCTCGCCCGGACCGGTTCCGGTTGGTTCGTCTTCGGGCGGACGACTCCCGGAGTCCACGCCGTCACGTGCACCTGGGACGACGGGCGCAAGGCCTCGCCCCAGCTGCGGACGGTCGCCGGAACCGACAGACGGTTCTTCGCGATCGAGGCCCCGGCCCCGAAACCGACTGCCGGACAGCCCTGGTGCACGGCGGCTGACTGACCTGTCCGTACGGGCATGCCCCTGTACCTGGTCGCGTGGAATGTCCGTCCCCGGATGCGGCACTCACGCGCCCAGGTACGCCCCGTGCCATCCCTCTCGCGTCAGGGGGATCCCCGTACAGGGATCCGGGTCAGGGGCAGCCGGCGACGAACCAGCGGGCGGGGAGTTCGACCGGGGAGCCGGTGGGGCGGGTCTCGCTCATGGCGAGGGCGGTGGTGCCTTCGCCGAGGAGCGTGAGCCCCGCCGCCCGCAGAAGGGCCGCGACCTCGCCCTCGGCGACTTCGCCGGGGCGCAGGTCGTTTTCAATGACTCGGCGCAGTTTGGGTGATGGGCCGCCGGGCTGAGCCGCGACGGCGGCGATGACCGCCTTGGCCTGGCCTGTCGGTTCCAGGACCAGGGCCCTGCCGTGGGCGCCGACCAGGCGGGCGACGGCGGCGGCTACCGCGGGGCGATCCTCCGGGTCGCTCTGGTGCAGGACCGCCCGCATATAGACGTTGCTGTCGCCGAGGCGCTCGTGCAGCGCGCCGGTCTGCGCCGGGTCGGCGAGGTTGAGTTGCTCGTACGTCGCGGCTCCGCTCGGATCGGTCCGGCGGGCGTGGGCGATGGCGGCGGCGGAGAGGTCGACGCCGACGGCGGAGGCGAAGCGGGTGGCGAGGAAGCGGGTCTGGGTGCCGTTGCCGCACCCGAGGTCGGCGACCGGCAGGGAGCGGTCGGCGTACGGGGTGAGGTGTTCGAGGTCGCGCCGCGCCGTCAGGGCCGGATCCGCGTCCCAGAAAGGTTCGCCCTGCTCGCCGGAGCTCTGCTCCCAGAAGCCTTCCCACGCGGTGCGGTAGCGGTCGGACACGGTCATGGAGTCTCCTCGCGGTGTGCGGGCTGATCGGTGTGCGAGCGTATACGCGCGCGGGCCGATCGATGTGCGGGCGGATACGCGCGCGGGCGGATCGGCGTGCCGGGGGCCGGCGTCCCTGATGACTGCCCGGCGGACGCCTCCCCCCAGCCTCCGTCACTCCGTCATGATGATGCCCCTTCGCTCAGCGAGGTGAGCCCTTCGGCCTCGGCGTCCTCGCCGCCGAGGCCGAACAGCCGGTCCGCACGCCGCAGAAGTGGGGCAGCCCCGTCACCTACTTCATCGCGCTGCTCTTCGTCGCCGTCTGCGTCGCACCCGTGCTCTACATCGTGCTCGGCGGATTCCGCACCAACGCGCAGATCACCACCGATCCGGCGGCCCTGCCACATCCCTGGGTGGTCGCCAACTACACGGGCATCCTGAAGTCATCGGTGTTCTGGGGCGAGTTCGCCAACTCCCTCGTGGTCGCGATCGCCAGCACCGTGGGCATCGTCGCTCTCGGTCTGATGGTGAGCTTCGTGATCGCGCGCTACGACTTCAAGCTCAAGGGCGCGATGTACTCCCTGTTCGCCGCCGGCCTGATGTTCCCCATGGTCATCGCGATCACTCCGCTGTACCTCGTCATCAAGGACCTCGGTCTCGTCGACAACCTGCTCGGTGTGATCGTCCCGCAGATCGCCTTCGGCCTGCCGACGACCGTGATCATCCTCGTGCCGTTCCTGAGAGCCATCCCGAACGAGATCGAGGAGGCCGCCGCGATCGACGGCATGAGCCGACTCGGATTCTTCTTCCGCATGGTGCTCCCGCTGTCGCTGCCCGGCGTGGTCACCGTCGGCATCCTCGGATTCGTCGGCAGCTGGAACAACTACCTCCTGCCCCTGTACGTCCTCAACTCGCAGGCGAACTACACCCTGCCGCTCGGCGTCCAGGTGTTCTCCTCCCCGTACTCCACGGACACCGCGAAGGTTCTCGCCTTCACCTCACTCGCCATGCTGCCCGCCCTGATCTTCTTCTCGGTCTTCGAGAAGCGCATCGTCGGCGGCCTCACCGGCGCCGTGAAGGGCTGACACCACCGCCAGGACCCACGCCGGACCGTCCTGGGGCGTGTCGTCGGACCGCGGGCGGGCGACGGCACTTCGACGACACGCCCCAGGCCTGCCCCTGCCCCGTCTCCCGGCGGGGGCGGGCCGCTGCCCGACGCCATCCGCCAGCCCCGCAGCATCTCCGTGAAAGGACCGCCGCTTTGCCTCGCGCCCACATCGAACTCGACAGGCAGGCCGTCGTCGCCCCTGTCCGGCGCCGCACCTTCGGCTCGTTCGTCGAACACCTCGGCCGCTGCGTGTACACCGGTCTCTACGAGCCCGGTCACCCGAGCGCGAACGAGGACGGGTTCCGCATGGACGTCGTCGAGCTCGTCCGGGAGCTCGGCAGCACCACCATCCGCTACCCGGGCGGCAACTTCGTCTCCGGGTTCCGCTGGGAGGACTCCGTCGGCCCGCGCGGGAGACCCGGTGCGCCGCGACCTCGCCTGGCGTTCACTCGAATCCAACCAGGTCGGCCTCGACGAGTTCGCCGGTTGGCTCAGGCTCACCGGCTCCGAACTCATGCTGGCCGTCAACGTGGCCACCCGGGGCATCCTGCCCGCTCTGGACCTGCTCGAGTACGCCAACCACCCTTCCGGCACGGCCCTGTCGGACCTGCGCATCGCCAACGGCACACCGGAACCGCACAACGTGCGCATGTGGTGCCTCGGCAACGAGATGGACGGGCCCTGGCAGACCGGGTTCATGACGGCGGACGACTACGGCAAGCTGGCCGCCCGCACCGCCGCCGCGATGAAGAGGGCCGACAAGGACCTCGAACTCGTCGTCTGCGGCTCCTCCGGGTCCGCCATGCCGACGTTCGGCGACTGGGAGCGCACCGTACTGGAGCACAGTTACGACCACGTCGACTACGTCTCCTGCCACGCGTACTACCAGGAGCACGACGGCGACCTCGGCTCCTTCCTCGCCTCGGCGACCGACATGGACTACTTCATCGACACCGTCGTCGCGACCGCCGACCACGTGGGGCACAAGAAGCGCTCCACCAAGAAGATCGACGTCTCCTTCGACGAGTGGAACGTCTGGTACCTCAAGGAGCGCCAGGAGTCCGACAGGACCCACGACGAGTGGCGCCACGCACCCCGGCTCCTGGAGGACGCCTACACGGTGGCGGACGCGGTCGTCGTCGGCAACCTGCTGATGACGCTGCTGCGCCGCAGCGACCGCGTCACCTCGGCGTCCCTCGCCCAGCTGGTCAACGTGATCGCCCCGATCATGACCGAACCCGGCGGCCCGGCCTGGCGCCAGACGACGTTCTATCCGTTCTCGATCACGAGTCGGCTGGCCTCCGGCGAGGTGATCCGCCCACGGATCGAGGCTCCGACGTACGAGACGGCGCGCTACGGGGAGGCGTCCGTCGTCGACGCCGTCGCGGCGGCCGACGAGGACCGGGCCGCGGTCTTCCTCGTCAACCGTGACCTGGCGGAAGCCGCGCAGGTCACGATCGACGTACGCAGCCTCGGCTCCTCGCGCATCACGGAGGCGGTCACGCTCGCCGATTCCGACGTGTACGCCCGGAACACGCTCGCCCACCAGGCCCGGGTGACCCCGGCCGCGAATACCGGCGCGGCACTCGTCGACGGCCTGCTGACCATCGAACTGCCACCGACGTCCTGGACGGCGGTCGCGCTGCGATGAGCGAGGGCATGCGATGAGCGAGGGCACGAGCCCCGTTCAGGAGCCGGCCGCCCTCCGGTGCACGGATCCGGCAGGTGAACCGCCGGACCCGGTCGCCGACCGCCGCGAGATGGCCTGTGCGTTGCGCGACGGCGTACGCCTCCGCACCCTCCTGCTTCTTCCGCACGGGCCCGGGCCGTGGCCGGCCCTGCTGACCCGTCATCCCTACGACGTGGCCCGTGAGGAGCACGAGGGGACGCTCGACGTCGGGCGCCTCGTCGCCGCCGGTTATCCCGTCGCGCTCCAGGACGTACGGGGCCGCTTCGGCTCCGAAGGCGACTTCGACCCCTGTGCGCAGGAGGTGGCCTTCGGCGCCGACGCCGTGGCGTGGCTCGCGGCGCTTCCCGAATGCGACGGCACTGTCGGAATGTGGGGTGCCTCCTACGCTTCGGACACCCAGTTCAGCGCCCTGCTGGGCGGCGCACCGGCGCTGCGGGCGATCGCTCCCGCCCTGACACCGGCGATGTCGGCGCTCGACGGTTTCCGGTTCCGCGGCGGGGTGCCGGAGATCGGCAGCACTCTGGCGTGGACGCACTACGCGATCGCCCCGGACATGATCGCCCGCATCGGTTCCGCGCACGACCGGGAGGCCGGACGGAAGCGGTGGGAGGCGACCGAGCGCGCGCTCGCGAGCCTCGACGCGTTCCGGGCCGGAACTCCACGCTCGGGACCGGACGTCGAGGCGATCGTCGGGTGGGGGCTGGACCGGTTGCGGGAGCCGCTCGGGTCGGCGCGTCACCGCGAGGGGAAGATCGTCGACCGGATCGACGCGGTCGACGTCCCGGTCTTCCTGATCGGCGGGTGGTTCGACGTCTTTCTCGGGCCGACCCTGGAACTCCACCGACGGCTGGTGCGCCGTGCGAAGGAGACCGGCGGGCCGGTGCCTCGCCTCCTGGTCGGCCCCTGGACGCACGACAACTCTCGGGCCGGACGGCCGGTGTGGACTTCGGACCGCGCGCGTCCGCCGACGGTCTCCACGGCGGGGACCTCACCGCGCAGCACCTTCGGTGGTTCGACGCCACCCTCCGCGGGGGCGCGGCGGAGATGCCGCCGGTGCGCGTTTTCCTGATGGGCGCGAACCGGTGGATCGCACTGGAGGAGTTCCCCCCGCCCGGCACGCGGACGCTGGATCTGTACCTGAACCAGGGGGGCGCGCTGACGCCGGGGCCGGCTGGGACCGGCGAACGGCTGCTCACCAGCGATCCCGCGTCGGCGGTGCCGACGTGCGGCGGTGCGGTGCTCCTGTTCGGACCGTTCGAGGCCGGCCCCGCCGAGCAGACGGCGATCGAGGCGCGGCAGGACGTGGCCTCGTGGCGCACCGCGCCGCTCACCGAGGAACTCACGGTGATGGGCGCGGTCCGCGCCGTCGTCCACCTCGCGACCACCGGAACGGACGCGGACGTTGTCGTGCGTCTGCGGGGAGCCGGTGGAGCCCACCACGGCGGAATACACGATCCGTCATGGCGCCGCCCGTCCGAGCCGCCTCGTCCTCCACGTCGTGACGCCGGCACCGCGATGACGCGGTTTGGGGGGCGGGAATCCGACGGCACCCGTCAGTGGGACGCCGGGGCCGATCCGGTGGAGGCACGGAGGACCAACTCCGTGGCCAGCTCCATGCGGGCGGGTGACCGGACGCCGGCTTTCTCGGCCCGGGAGAGCTCGATCAGACGTTTGACGGCTACGGCGCCCAGCTCGGTGCTGGGCTGTCTGACGGTCGTCAGACCGGGGGTGATGTACTGCGCCTCGGGCAGGTCGTCGAACCCGATGACACTGATGTCCTCGGGTATCCGCAGGCCCCGGGCCGCCACCGCGTCGTAGACGCCGAGTGCCATGGAGTCCGCGCAGGCGAAGACGGCCGTGATCCCGGGGTCGCCGTCGAGCAGGGTGTGGGTCGCGGACGCCGCCTTGGCGCGGTTCCATCCGCCGTGGGCCACCGACACCGTGGCGCTGCCGACGGTCGTGGTGTCGGCCGCCGCACGGAAACCGTCGACGCGCGCCCTGCTGAAGAGGTGGCGCGCATGACCTGCGACCACCCCCATCCGCGTATGGCCGAGGGACAGGAGGTGCTCGGCGGCCATGCGGCCGCCCTCCCAGTTCGCCACTCCGATGCTCGCCACCCCCGAGGGGGGTGTGCTCATCGGGTCGATGAGCACCACGGGGACGCCCGCCGCGAAGAGTGCGCCGAACTGCCGGGACGCGGGATCGACCAAGGTCCCGATCACGCCGAGGGTGCGCCTTCTCAGCAGCCGCGACACCCAGTCGCTGTGCGGTTCCGCGAGCGTCAGGACGACATCGACTCCCGCCGCCGCCGCTTCACGTCCGACCCCGGCTATCAGCAGGTTCGCCCACGATCCCTCGAAATGGGTGACCACGAGGTCCAGCGCGTGGGAGAGGCCGCTCTCGTCCCGTGCGTTCTCGCCCTTGGCCCCGGCCGGGCGGGTGTAGCCGACGGCCTGCACGGCTTCCATGACCTTCGCGCGGGTCTCCGCCGAGACGTCCGTTCCGCCTCGCAGCACCTTGGACACGGTGGGGATGCTCGTACCGGCGGTCTTGGCCACCAGGGACAGTGTGGGACGCGATCCGGCTGGTCGAGGCGGCATGGGGAAAGGTTAGCCCAACCGCCGAGGGGGCCTGCCGGGGGCCGGGGAAGCGCTTCGGACGGGGTTGGGAGGGCCATGGGCGGGCGCAACGACCCGGGGGTGCGGTGGCCGCCCGCACCCGGGTGTCACACGGACGGCGTCGGGGCCGGGACGTACTCGAACCAGTCGAAGTCGACCGAGCCCTGTGTGGCGTACATACCGATCACCCGGCCGGTGAAGCCGCAGGCGATCTCGGTGGAGAGGTAGCGCCCGTCCAGTTCGGCGATCGGACGGGCGCCGGGGGCGTCGGGATCGCCGAGCCAGAAGGCGATGGTGTCGGGGCCCGTGGTGCCGCCGTCGGTGAGGTGGGGCGACGCGGGGACGAGGTCGGACGTCCGGATCGTCACGGTGAGGTGCAGCGGCCCGGCGGGGGCCGGCCTGCGGGCCAGGGTCTGGCGCAGCGGCCCGATCCGGGCCACGACGAAGACCTCCGCGTCCTCGGCCTCCAGCTCGTAGTGGTGGGCCTCGTCCAGGCGCACGCAGAGTCCCCCGCGTCCCGTGCCCGGGTCGATCAGGGTGCTGACGCGGCAGTCGTGGTGCTGCTGGCGGCGGCCGACGAAGGTGTATCCGGGGCTGTCCAGGGTGGCGCCGGTGGCATGGAGGGCCAGCCGACCGGGTCGCTCGGTGAGCGACCAGGAGCCCTCCGGGCGGGCGAACGGCGAGATCCAGTGCGGCGCGAGGGCGCCCGCGTCGAAGTCGTCGCGGGCGGGCGGGGCCGGTACGGGGTGCCAGGCACCGCCCGGGGCCGTGTGGCTCTCGGGAACGGGTGCCACGACGGGCCAGTCGTCCTCGTGCCACTCCACGGCGGCCAGGAACGTCTCGCGGCCGAGCACGTGCACGTCGGGTGTGAAGCCGCGGGGGCGGACGCCCAGCAGCACCATCCACCAGCTGCCGTCGGGGGCCCGCACCAGGTCGGCGTGGCCGGTGTTCTGGATGGAGCGGCCGGTGCCGCTGTGGGACAGCAGGGGGTTGCCGGGTGCGCCCTCCCAGGGGCCGCGCGGCGAGCGGCCGCGGGCGGGGGGAGACGCTGTGGCCGCGTTCCGTACCGCCTTCGGCGATCAGCAGGTACCACCAGTCGCCGATGCGGTAGAGGTGCGGCGCCTCGGGGAACTTGAGGCCGCTCCCCGACCACGCGGGGAAGGGTCCCTCCAGAACCTCGCCCGCCACCGGGTCGATCCTGGCCATGTTGATGCCCCCTGCGGGGCCGGAGAAGGCGCACCAGCAGGTGCCGTCCTCCTCCCATGCCAGGTCGGGGTCGATCCCGGTCAGGTCGATCCACACGGGGTCACTCCACGGCCCCTCGGGCCGCTCGGCCGAGACGAGGAAGTTGCCGCCGCCGTCGATGTTGGTGTTGATCACCCAGTAACGGCCGTCGTGGTGGCGGATCGTGGGGGCGTAGAGGCCCCCGGACGCCTTGGCGCCGGGGAGGGGCAGCGGCAGTTGCCCGGGCCGGTCGAGCACGTTGCCGATCTGCTCCCAGTGCACCAGGTCCTTGCTGTGGAAGAGCGGCAGCCCGGGGAAATACTCGAAGCTGGAGCACACCAGGTAGTAGTCGTCGCCGACCCGGCACACGCTCGGATCGGGGTGGAACCCGCTGATCACCGGGTTGTCGTACCTGTGCACGGAAACTTTTCCCTTCAACCCGCCGGGCGCCGTGGAGCGACTCCGGGCGGCGGTTCGGTTCTCGCTCATCCGTCTGTTCCGGGCTCCGCGTGCCACCCCCCGGGGCGACGGGGCGGGCGGGGCGGCGGTCCACGCCGCAAGGGCCGCCACCGTGACGGCGGCGGCCCTCCGGGCGGTCAGCGGTGTTCTCGTCAGGGGAGATGCTCTCGTCCGGAGAGAGGTTCTCGTCAGGAGAGGAGAGCAGCGGCAGACCGTGTCAGGACGACAGGGTCCAGCGCTGGTTGCTGCCGTTCGAGCAGGTGTAGAGCTGGAGCTGGGTGCCGTTGGCGGTGCCGGCGCCCACGGCGTCGAGGCAGAGTCCGGACTGGACGCCGGCTATGGACCCGTCGGAGTTGAGACGCCACTTCTGGTTGTCGGCGCCCCAGCAGCCGTAGATCTGGATCTTGGCGCCGTTGCCGCTGCCTGCGGCGTCCAGGCACTTGTTGCCGTAGACCCGCAGTTCACCGGCGGAGGTGAGCTGCCACTGCTGGTTGGCGGCGCTGTGGCAGTCGTACAACTGGACCGCGGTGCCGTCCGCGGTGGCGGAGTTGGGCACGTCCACGCAGCGGCCCGAACCGGTGCCCTTGAGCTGTCCGCTCTGGCCGCCGCCGTCGCCGCCACCGTCGTCGCCACCGCCGGACGAGCCGCTGTTGAGGGCGTTGAGGACGGCGCTGTAGGCGGACTTCTTGCTGCCGTCGCTGTTGAACAGCAGGGGTGTGTCCCCCGACCGCCAGGAGTCGGAGTCACGCACGCCCCAGACGGTGATGCCGAGGCAACGCGGGACGGCCAGGCAGTCGTTGACCACGTTGGCGTAGGTCGTGGCCGAAGCGCCCTGGATGTCGAGTTCGGTGATGGCCACATCGACGCCGAGGGCGGCGAAGTTCTGCAGGGTGGTGCGGAAGTTGCTGTCGTAGGGGCTTCCGCTGTTGAAGTGCGACTGGAAGCCCACACAGTCGATCGGCACGCCGCGCGACTTGAAGTCCCGGACCATGTTGTACACGCCCTGGGTCTTGGCCCAGTTCCAGTTCTCGATGTTGTAGTCGTTGTAGCAGAGCTTGGCGGACGGGTCGGCGGCGCGCGCGGTCCGGAAGGCGACCTCGATCCAGTCGTTGCCGGTGCGCTGCAGGTTGGAGTCGCGGCGGCCACCCGAGTTGCCGTCGGCGAAAGCCTCGTTCACGACGTCCCACTGGGCGATCTTGCCCTTGTAGTGGGCCATCACGCCGTTGATGTGGTCGTTCATCGCCTGGCGCAGCGAGCTGCCGCTCAGGCTCTGCATCCAGCCGGGCTGCTGGGAGTACCAGGCCAGGGTGTGACCACGCACCTGCTTGCCGTTCTGCACCGCCCAGTTGTAGACGCGGTCGGCGTTGGTGAAGTTGAACTGGCCCCGCTGCGGCTCGGTGGCGTCGATCTTCATCTCGTTCTCGGCCGTCACCATGTTGAACTCACGGGACGCGATCGAGGTGTACGCCGAGTCCCCGAGCTTGCCCGAGGCGATGGCGGTGCCGAAGTAGCGGCCGCTCTGCGCCGCCGCGGCGCCGAGCGTGGTCTCGGCGGCGTGTGCCTCCGACGGGGCGACCAGTGCGGCGGACGCACCCAGGACGCCGACGAGCAGCGCCGGCAGCAGAGCGCGGAGCGACCGGCCGAGAGCGGATCTGGGGAGGGCGTAGGAGCCCATGGCTGTGCCTCCAAAAAGTAGGAAAGCGCGGAAGGACCGAAGCGCGGGAGCTGCGTCGTCCGCCCTCATTCGGTCGACGGACGGGCAGGCCGGAGCGTGCGCTGATCTGTCGTGCGGCTGTGCGTGGGACTTTCGTGCGACTGTGCGCCGATCTGCCGGGCGGCACCGATGAGCCCGGAGCCGGCGTGGTGGGACGTCCTGAACCACGTCCGGTGTCTCAAACAGGGATGATCGAGGCTTTGACGGTGGCTCGTCAACACTTCGCGCAGGAATTGTTTGCGCTAACACCTCGAAACATTTCGCAGCTCAGGCAAGTCCGCCTACGGACGCCCGACATGGCCACCGACTGCCGAATCAGGCACGTCAACCTGCTTCAGCGGTACGGCCTGACGTCATTTTGCGACCCTCGGAGCAAACCCGATCGCAGACAGATCTGCCGCACACCTTGACTGCGAGCGCTCACATTCCTAGCTTGTGGCGTCATGAGAACGAAGCTTTTGCGCAACTTTTCGAAAAAGCTTTGGCCTTCCCGCACCCCCATACTGCGGCCCGTCGGGTCACCTCGCCCCGCTCCCCTCCCAGGAGGTCCTTTGATGTGGTTCCGCCACGCGTTCCCGGTCCGCCCGGAACGCCTACTCGCCCTCCTCGCGCCCCTGTTGCTCGTGGCCGGCTTCCTCGGCGCCCAGCCCGCCGCCGCGGCGACCGTCGATTCCGGCGCCTCGTACGTACTGGTCAACCGCAACAGCGGCAAGGCCCTGGACGACTACAACCTGGCGACCGAGGACGGCGCCCGCGTCACCCAGTGGACCCGGAACGACCAGAACCAGCAGCAGTGGCAGTTCATCGCCTCCGGGGACGGCTACTACCGCGTCAAGTCCGTCCACTCGGGCAAGGTGCTGGACATCTACAACTGGTCCACCGCCAACGGCGGTTCGATCGTCCAGTGGACCGACCTGAATGCCACCAACCAGCAGTGGAAGCTGGCCGACAGCTCGGACGGCTACGTGAGGCTCATCTCGCGGCACAGCAACAAGGCCCTCGAAGTGCAGGGCGCCTCCACCGCCGACAACGCGAACGTCGTCCAGTACGACGACTGGGGCGGCACCAACCAGCAGTGGAAGCTGGTCAAGGTCGGTGGCGGCGACACCTCTGGCACGTGCGACCTTCCGTCGGCCTACCGCTGGTCGTCGACGGGCGCGCTGGCGCAGCCCAAGCAGGGATGGGCTTCGCTCAAGGACTTCACGGTCGTCCCCTACAACGGCAAGCAGCTCGTCTACGCGACGACGCACGACACCGGGTCGAGCTGGGGTTCGATGAACTTCAGCCCGTTCACCAACTGGTCGGAGATGGCATCGGCCGGCCAGAACACGATGTCGTCCGCGACCGTCGCACCCACGCTCTTCTACTTCGCGCCGAAGAACATCTGGGTGCTCACCTACCAGTGGGGCGGGACCGCCTTCTCCTACCGGACGTCGAGCGACCCCACCAACGCGAACGGCTGGTCCGCCCCGCAGGTGCTCTTCTCGGGGAGCATCAGCGACTCCGGAACCGGACCCATCGACCAGACGCTCATCGGTGACGGTACGAACATGTACCTGTTCTTCGCCGGTGACAACGGCAAGATCTACCGGGCCGCCATGCCGATCGGGAACTTCCCGGGCAGCTTCGGGACGTCCTCCACCGTGGTCATGAGCGACACGACGAACAACCTGTTCGAAGCGCCGCAGGTCTACAAGCTGCAGGGGCAGAACCGGTACCTCATGATCGTCGAGGCGATCGGTTCGCAGGGCCGCTACTTCCGCTCGTTCACGGCCACCAGTCCGAACGGGTCGTGGACGCCCCAGGCCGCGACCGAGAGCAATCCGTTCGCCGGCAAGGCCAACAGTGGCGCCACCTGGACCAACGACATCAGCCACGGCGAACTGATCCGCACCGGCGCCGATCAGACCATGACCGTCGATCCCTGCAACCTCCAGTTGCTCTACCAGGGCCGCAGCCCCAGCTCCGGCGGCGACTACGGTCTCCTGCCCTACCGTCCGGGTCTGCTGACACTGCAGCACTGACGGGGCGGCACGGCCGGCTCGGTCACGTACCGAGCACCGCGGGCGGGCTACCCCCGCCCGGACCACGTACAAGAGCGGCTCGGGCGGTGCCCCACGGAAACGCGGGGCACCGCCCGGGGTGCCACCGACCCCACCGGCCCGCCGACGACGTGGTTTCCCGGTCGCGGCGCGGTGGGCCGCTCGGCCCGCCGGCGCCCCGAGTGGCCGAAGAGGCGGAGTGAGTGGCTCGCCGGGCAGACGGCCCGGCGGACCGCTGTGATACCCGCACGCGTCTCCGATGATCGGTCGACGCGGCAGCCTTCTGGACACGGCCCAGGGCCGTTCGGGCTCGGTGCTGCCCGGACCAGGTGTACCGGGGCGGTCGCGCGCTCAGCCGAAGGCCGATCCGCACCCCATCAGAGTGACCAGGAGATTGCGTGTCCATCCGGAACCGGATCATCGCGGGCGGTGCTGTCGCCCTGGTGACGGTCACCTTGGGAAGCGTGTCGTTGGCACTGGCCGACGATCCGATCAGTACCCGGACCGTCTCCGGGCAGATGACGTACTACAACGACAGCGGATACGGCGCCTGCGGGAGTCAGGTCGACGCGGCCACCGAGGATCTCGTCGCCGTGTCCCACGAGTGGTGGACGTCCGCCAACCCCAACGAGGACCGGCTCTGCGACGGCGTGGACGTCGAGGTGACCTACGACGGCAAGACGATCACGGTGCCGGTCAAGGACATGTGTCCCTCGTGCGACGCCGGCCATCTCGACCTCAGCCAGACCGCGTTCGAGAAGCTCGCTCCGCTGGAGAAGGGCCTCGTCAAGGGCATCTCCTGGAGGTTCGTCACGGACGGCGGTGAGGCCATCGCGCTCCCGTCCCCGTCCGGCGAACCGGAGGCGAGTGCCGCGCCGGCGTCCGGCGGGGCGGGGTGGCCCTCCCGGTACGCGGCCCCGTACGTGGAGACGTGGGGGTCGCCCTCCGACCTGGACAGGGCGCGGCAGGCGGGTCTCCGCCACGCCACGCTCGCCTTCGTACTGGACGGCGGTGGCTGCAAGGCCACCTTCAACGGCAACACACCGGTCACCGACGCGGGCTGGCTGTCGGCCGTGCAGGGGCTGCGTGGTGCGGGCGGCGACGTGATCGCGTCCTTCGGCGGGGCCTCGGGGACCGAGCTCGGGCAGGCGTGCGACTCCGTGACAGCCCTGCAGGAGCAGTACGCCACCGTCGTGGACGCGCTGGACCTGTCGCGGCTCGACTTCGACATCGAAGGCGCCGCGCTGGCCGACAGCGCCGCGAACCACCGTCGTAACCAGGCACTGGCCGCGTTGCAGCAGCAGTCCGAGGCCGCGGGTCACCCGCTGGACGTGCAGTTCACGCTGCCTTCGGGGTTGCAGGGCCTGGAGGCGGACGGTGTGGCCATGCTGCAGGACGCCGAGAGTACGGGCCTGCGGGTGTCGCTCGTGAACATCATGACGATGGACTACGGGTCCGCGGTGGGTGACATGGGCCAGACGGCCATCGACGCCGCCACGGCACTGCACGATCAGCTCGGCAGCATCTGGACGTCGAAGTCGTCCGAGGAACTGTGGGCGATGGAGGGCAACACGCCGATGATCGGGGTGAACGACACTCCTGGTGAGACGTTCACCACGGACGACGCCGAGCGGCTGGCGGCCTTCGCCGTGGACAAGGGCATCCGGCAGCTGGCGTTCTGGGCGGTGGGACGCGACCAGGCCTGTCCGGAAGCCGGGACGCTCTCCGATGCGTGCAGCGGCACCGAGCAGAGCGACTACCAGTTCCTGAAGACCTTCGAAACCGTCACCACGACCAGCCCCGGCGTGCAGCCTGCCACGAAGCCGGTCACCGGCCAGGCGGTGGCGGGCAGTGGCACGCCGACGCCCTCCGCCTCCGCCACGGCGGAACTCCCGGACGACGGCAGCCGGCTCGACGAGGGCGGCACCAACGCGGCCCCGACGTCCGGCACCGGCGGCGGCATCGACCTGTCGGTCTGGCAGCTCCAGGAACCGGTGGGCTCCCCCGGGTCTCCGACCACCATCTCCTCGTCGCAGCTCCAGAGTGGTTACCAGGACGCGTACTTCTTCACCGACGACGACGGCGCCATGACGTTCTGGTCACCGGAGAAGGGCGTCACCACGCCCAACTCCAAGTCACCCCGGTCGGAGTTGCGGGAGATGGACCCGGGCGGAGGCAGTGCGAACTGGTCGCTCGACGGCACTCACCGGATGAGCGCGACCTTGCGCGTCGTGTCCGTGACGTCCAACGTGTGCGTGGGGCAGATCCACCTGGGTGAAGGGGGCTCGTCCACCAAGCCGCTTCTGGAGCTGTACTACCACGCCAACGGTGACATCGTCCTGGGCACCGAGAACTCCCCCTCGGGCGGCCAGACCACCCACACGGTGGGGCATGTGGCGATCGGCGAGAAGTGGAGCTACACCATCGGCGTGTCGGGCGGCGACACCATCGACCTCACGGTCGACGGGAGCACCACCCACTACCCCGTCGCCGACTCCTTCAAGTCCTACCAGCAGTACTTCAAGGCGGGGGCCTACAACCAGTCCGCGTCGGGCAGCAGCACGGAGGGCGCCAAGGTCGCGTTCTACGCGCTGGACGTCTCGCACGGCTGACCGGCCACCACGGAGAGACCCGAGGGCCCGACGCCTGATGGCGTCGGGCCCTCGGTCCGTTCCGTGGTCGGCCGTCGGCACGCCGGAACGGCTTCACCTCGGGGAAGGTCAGTCGGCGAGTCCCTGGCGACGGCGACGGGTGAACACGTACAGACCCACGCCCACGGCCACGAGGACGGTCGCCGCGAGGGTCGTCACGAGGGTGGCGGTGCTGTCGCTGCCGGTGCTCGCCAGCGTGCCGGGGACCGTCGAGTCGGTGGGGGGCTCGTCCGGGGTGGCCGCCGCGGGGGGCGTCGTGGACGCGGAAGGCGTCGGGGTGCTCTCGGCGGGGGTCTCGCTCGGCGTGGGGACCGGGGAGGTGGCCGTGGGCGTCCCGCTCGGTGACGGCGTCCCGGCGGACGGAGTCGGTGTGCCGGGCGGCGGGGTGGTGGCGGGCGGCGGCGTCGTCGTCGGAGCCTCCGGTGTGGGAGTGACGGGGGACGCGGGGGTGCAGGCGGCGCCTCCGTTCCAGTGCGCGATGAGGTGGGAACCGATCTGGGAGTCCGGGTAGTGCGGCACCGGCGCGTCCGTGCCGTCGTACTTGCGGTCGCCGCTGTAGAGGTCGATCTGCCCGAAGCACTCGGGAGTGGAGGCGGAGACGTCCAGAACCGTCTGCGCCAGGTCCTTCGTGAGGACCACGCTGTCCCAGCCGAGGAACTTCTGGGTGCCCGAGGACGCCCAGTTCGGGCCCTCGGTGCTGTACGAGGCGAGCGAGACGACGTACTGGCATCCCTCCGCCGGCTCGCCCTTGAGCCGCACGTCGACCCTGGTCGCAGGGGCTTCCCCCGCGATGACCCCGCCGTTGAACCAGTGCTGTCCACGGTCCGAGGTGTATTCGATGCCGATACGGTCGCAGGAGTGCGCGTCGTGCGCGTGCGCGGACCCCGCACCGCACAGGGGCAGGGCGACGGCCAGCCCGAGAACGGCGGCAGCGCTGCGGGAACGTCTGTGGAAGAGCGAGGGCACCTAATGCTCCTGTACATCGGAGAAGTGGGAACGCGGCATCCGCGGACCGGCCGGTCGTTCCTGTGAGCGCCGGGAGAAGTGGATCCGAGAGACGAACCTCGTGGTCACCGGCTCTCGCCACCGGCCGTCGTCCGCGTGCGTGGCCATTCCACATCCGCCGCATCGTCCGGAAACGGTTCCCGCCCGATCTCTGCCCCTCCGTCCGGGGACCCTGCCCCCACGGGGGCCCGAGCGACGGGGCACTCGATCCCCGGGCTCCTCCTCGTCAGCCGAGGGAATCCGGGATCACCTGAGGTCGGTTGCCCCAGGTGGAGGCGTCCTGGCGCAGCAGTTGGACAGCGCCGGCCTCCTCGTTCTCCTCTTCCTCCGGGTCCTCGCCGGAACCTTCGGGGTCCTTGTCGGGTTCGGCGGGCCGGTCCCCGGGGTCGCCGCCGTCCCCGGACCGCGGTGGTTCTCCCGCACCCGCGAACTGGACGGTCCCCGACGCGGGGGCGGGCCGCTGGGACGGCCGCCACGTGGTGAGTTCCGGGCCGTCGTCCCCGGTGGCCGAGGCGTCCGGAGCCGGTGCGACCGCGTGCTCGGCCCGCTGTGCGGCGCTCCCCTCGGCGTCCCACATCGCCGGATCGGCGACGGTGTAACGGGAGGTGCCGCCTTCATCGCCGCCGTCGGCCGCCGCTCCGCGGCCTGCGAGCGCGAGCAGCAGCGGGCTGAAGCCGGCGGCGGCCACGTCCCAGGCAGAGACGTCGTCGGTGTCCCCCTCGGGTGTGACGACGGCGATCCGGTCGTCCGGCAAGGGGGCGGGTGCCAGGAGGTCGTCCGGCAGCGGGGCGGTGGCCAGGAGGTCGTCCGGCAGATGGGCGGGTGCCACGGGCTCTCCGCCGCTGCTGTCGGTGGCCGCTACCGCCGGCGCCGCAGCTCCGGCGGAGGCCGGCCGGCCGTGGCCGCCGCGTCCCGTACCCGGCGTCGCGGACGTGCCGGCGGAGCCGCCCATGCTCCCCAGGGCGCCCAGGGGCACGCCGGGGAGCATGGGCAGGCCGCCTGCCGCGCCCCATGCCTCGGGGCCACCGTCCGCCGCGCCCGTAGGCGCGGGCGCACCCGGTGCCGGAGCGGGCGCCCCGGCCGGGGAGCCGCCATCGGCCGTCGCGTCGGTGGGCGCGTGGGCGCCCGGCTCCGTCAGCCCGTGCAGTACGGCCCCGCCGGCCGCCGCGCCCACGGAGGCCGCCTCGCCGGTCCGTTCCGAGGGGTGGGGCAGCCACGAGGTGGCCGGGCCACCCAACAGCCCGGCACTGTCGGGCCGTTCGTCTTCCGCGTTGCCCCGCGTCGCGGCGCCGGCGGGGCTCGCGCCGGGCATCATCGGCATCAAGGGTGCCCCGGTGGCCGCCGCGGTGGACGCGCCCTCCGTGGCGGACGCGGAGACGCCGGGCCCGGTGAGGCCCGCGCCGCCGGACGGCGCACCTGCGACGGGGAGTTCCTCCATCGCCCCCGGAGCGCCTTCCTCCGTCCACGGCACCACACCCGCACCACCCAGCAGACCCGCCGCGTCCGGACGCTCCGCACCCGAACCCGCACCGGCCGCACCCGCACCCGGAGACATCGGCATCATCGGCATACCCGCCCCACCCACACCCTCCCCCGACAGACCCGACGCACCCGACACCGGCACACCCGCACCCGGACCCGGAACACCCTCGAACGCCGCCGGAACACCACCCAACTCCGCACCACCCGCAGCAACACCCGCCACCGGCGAGAAATCGTCCACCCCACCCGCAGACGCCCACGGCACCACACCCGCACCACCCAACAGACCCGCCGCATCCGGACGCTCCGCACCCGAACCCGCACCGGCCGCACCCGCACCCGCACCCGGAGACATCGGCATCATCGGCATACCCGACCCATCCACACCCTCCCCCGACAGACCGGGTGCGGAGACGAGGCCGGAGGCCGGCATCGCGGAGGGGGAGAAGCTGTCCGGCAGTCCGGCCGCTCCTGTGCCGGTCTCCGGGAAGCCCGCAGGGGTGACTCCGGGTAGCTCAGGTGTGGTGGAGCCGCCCGTCCAGGCGTCCGGCAGCTCGCTCAGGTTCTGGCCGGAGCCGGAGGAGCCCGGGGTGCCGGTCGAAGCCGACGGTATGCCGCCCAGCCCGCCGAGGGGGAAGGCGGCCGGGGTGGCGGTGCCCGCCGTGCCGGTCGACGGATTGAGTACGTCGTCCAGGGCAGGGTCCAACGTCCCGGTGTAGGGGGCGATGGTCGATCCCTCGCCCAGCTCCGGCAGTCCGCTGCCCCCTGTGTACGGGGAGGCGGTGCCGCCCGTGAACGGGTTCGCGGTGCCGCCGATGCCCGTACCGTCCCCGGTGCCCAGCGTCGCCAGGTCCGGCGAACCGGTCCCGCTTCCGCCGGTGGCCAGGTCCGGGGAGGTCAGGCCGCCCGTGTACGGGTTCGCGGTGCCGCCGATGCCCGTTCCGTCGCCGGTCCCCAGCGTCGCCAGGTCCGGGGTACCGATCCCGCCCCCCGAAGCGGTGGCCAGGTCCGGGGAGGCGGTGCCTCCGGTGTACGGGTTCGCGGTGCCGCCCGTACCGCCGCCACCGCCGCCGAGGGTCGAGAGATCGGGAGTGTTGATGCCGCCGCCGGTACCTCCCCCGGAACCGCCTCCGGTGCCGGTGTTCAGATCGGGGGACTTGATGCCGTTCTGGCCGCCGCCGGACCCCTTGTACTGGTCGAGGTCGTTGTTCTTGCCGTCACCGGTGCTCGCGGGGTCGCTGGTGGGCGGGGTGACGGCCTTGGGCTTCACGTTGTTCAGGGACTGGGTGACGGTCGAGTAGTTGTTCGCCAGGGACTTCAGCACGGACCGCATGTCGTTGGTCATCATCTCGACGATGTCCGGACGCTGGCTGACCGGGATGAGGCCGTTCGCCATGGGGACGACGCCCACCTTGATCGCCTCGTTGGCGTACCAGGTGTCGATGGCGTGGATCTGGGCCTGGGCGAAGGTCAGGGAGTTGGAACCGGCGACGAGGCTCTGCCCGACCGGGGTGCCGGTGGAACCGCCCGCGAGGGCGGCCGCGTTGGAGAGGACCTCCTTGGAGAAGGTCGTCATGGTGTCCGCGAAGGCGTCCGCCGCGGCGCCCTGCCACGGCGCGCCCTTCCCTCCGGCCAACGCCTTGGCCTGGTCGGCGAGGCTCTTGCCGACCATCTCCATGACTTCCTGCACGTACTGGAATTCGTTCGCCGCCGTCATCAGGGTCTGCGGGTTGGACACCGAGGACGCCCGGGATTCCCCGCCGGCGCCCGGGGTCATGTTCGAGCCGCCGGTGACGGCGGCCATGATCTGCTTCCAGTCCCAGCTGTCGTAGTCGGACCTGGAGCCCTGGTTCTTGGTGTCGCCGTAGATCCCGCTGTCGTCCTGCTGGAATCCGGTGGTGTTGTAGTCGTCGGGCATGTGCCTGCGCTCTCGTCCGAAGCCTCGACCGCCGGGACGTCGCTTCGACGGTTGCTGGGGTACCGGACGCCGAACCCGCGGAGTGCGCACGGCCGCCGGCTCCCCCGGGGTGTCCGGTGGAGCCGGCGTCCGTGCGGTCCACGACCGGACTTCCGGTGATGCCGCTGTTGTTCAGGGGTGGCCGGTGGGTCGTGAGCGCCCGCCCGGCGGAGAATCGCCCGACGGGTTCTACGTGGTGGTGGTCGGGGTCTTCGTCGTATCGGGCTGGTTGACGGTGAGACCGCTGTCGGCCGCCAGCTGCTTGAAGTCCGACGACGCGTCGGAGAAGAGCTCGTTGAGCTCTTTCGTCTTCATCTTGTTGAGTTCCTCGGTGGAGGTGTATTTCTTGCTCATCAGCTTGGCGCCGTTGGCGATGTCCGCGAGTCCCTCGGCCAGGTCGTACAGGATCTTGTAGTAGCGCCCCTGCAGGCCCTCGCCGCCGTTGGCCCCCGAGGTCGCGGTCCGCAGCTGGTAGGCGTCGAAGAAGGCGCCCGGCTGCACCGTGGCCATCGCCTGGACGCGGTCACGTGCCGCGATGACCATCGGTACGAGGAGCTCGATGTTCTTCGCGAACAGGTCCAGGGACGCGGTGTTCACGACCTCCGGGCCCGAGTTCCCGCCGCCCTTGGGCACGAGCGGCGGATCCGGCGTACCGCCCGTCGTCGGCCCGGAGACGCTGGCGGGGCTGTGCACGCTCGTCGGGTCCCACGCCTGGGGATCCGTCGAAGCCGGTTCGGGAGGCATGGCTACTTGCTCCAGAGCTGGGTGCCGTAGTTGACGGCGGAGACGTAGTCGTCACGGCAGGAGGCGGCCGCGCTCTGGGCCTGCTTGGCCAGCGCCCCCATGTTCGCGGTGGCCTGGTTCCACTGGGCCTTGTTCGCGTCGAACAGTTCCTTGACGGAGCTGTCCCAGCCGGCGAGGGCCGCGGTGTTGCCCGAGGCGAACTGCTCGTTCAGACTTTCGATCTCCGTCTGGACGGTCGTCAGCTGGTCGAGCACCTCGTTGACGGCAGCCCAGTTGATCATGTAAGTCGACATGCTTTTCCTCCACTTTCGAGTGAGTGCGTGGTGAGGTGCGGCCTGCGCCCCGGTCGCGCTTCGGAAGGAGCGTCCGCCCGGCGGGAAGGGTCGGACACGGTCTAGAAGCCGGTGAGCCCGACGGGTTCCGCCATGGTCGCGCCGACGCGTGCGGTGGCCTGGGTGGTCGTCTCGTGCGTGCTCGCCAGGGCCGAGTGGTTCGCCACGATGCGTTCGTGCATCTGGTCGAGCACGTTGCCCACGATCTTGTAGTTCGCCAGCCAGGCGGTCATCGCGTTGGCGAAGTTGGTGCCGGCCTCTCCCGTCCAGCCGGCCTCCGCCTCCGCCGTCAGGGCCTGCATCCTGTCGGACGACGCGCGGTGGCTCTCCAGAGTCGAGAGGTGAACCTGGCCCGACTTCTGCATTCCCTCGCTGTCAAAAGCCTCAAGTCCGGAACCTGTGGCCATTACGGAACCTCCGCACGATTTGGTGTGATTGATGGAGCTTTCACTCCGTGGTGGTTATCCTGCCCGCACCTCTGAGGTGGTGACAGCTCAACCGCCCCGCCCTGCCCGGTGTGACACGCCCCCTGCCCCTGTGACCCGGAGGCGAACACCCGGTTACGCCACAGCCACCGCGACCGCCCCGTCCACCCCGTCCGTCTCCGGGACCGGCGGCGGGCCTTCCGGCGGGCCGGGGAGACTCGCGGGGCCGATCGTCCGGGACATGGCGGCGTCGGCCACCTGTTCGGCGCTCAGGTGGGCACCGAACGCCCCGCCCGCGGGCGGAGTTCGGGAGAATCGCTCCGCCAGGGCACCTGTCACCTCGTCCGCCACGTCGAAGCCGAGCGCCGTCAGGCGCCGGGCCGCCAGCCGCGCCAGCTCCTCGGCCGTATACGGCGTGAAATCCAGCCGTCCGGCGAAACGGGCCGCGAGCCGGCGCCCCTCCGGACCGGCCAGCACGCCGCCGAGTTGTTCCGGATCGGCGGACAGAGAGACCACCGTGCCGGGGCGGTCCTCGACCTCGGCGGCGAGCGCCGTGACGAGGGCGGTACGTTCCTCGGCCGGCCGCTCGGAGAAGTCCTGGTCGAGCTCCAGCAGCAGCAGTCCGCCGGCCGCCTCGTCGAACAGCCCCGAGACGTACGCCTGGGCCTGTCCGGGCCAGCGGGCGGGCATGGCGGACAGCTGGGCCCGGTGCACGGTGCCGGCCGGGAGGACGCCGAGTTCGGCGAGGGCCTTGGCGTAGAGCACCGCGACGGCGTCGCGTCCGCTGCCCTCCGCTCCCGCGAGGACCAGGTTGGCCGCCTGGGCCGGCATCGTGCCGGCCCGGTGTGCGGTGGCCAGGGCGGTGAGACCGAGCTCCAGCGCCCGGCGTACCTCGTCGAGACCGATCAGGGCGGAGATCCTCGTGAGCGCGGTGCTCGTCGCCGCCCCGCCCGCCGGAACCTGCTCGGAGGCGTCCGCGTCGGCCTCCTCCTGGGCCGGCGGGTCCGGTTCGGGCACCGTTTCGACGTCCGCCCCGGTGAGCCGGCTCAGCTCGGAGTCCCTGCCCGGCGGAGACATGGCCAGGCGCGACGCCTGTTTGCTGATCATCGTCTCGAAGAGCTGGCGGGCGACCCGCCCATTGCCGAAGGTCGGCCCCTTGGGGGTGCGTTCGAAGTAGCCGGCCACCGCCGCCAGTGCGTCGTCCGTCAGCTCGTAGTAGTGCTTGCCGCACAACCCGCGGACGATGGTGACCAGTTCGTCCACCGTGTAGTTGGGGAACTCCACCGTCCGGGAGAAACGGGACGCCATGCCCGGGTTGGAGGCCAGGAACTGGTCCATCTGCGCGGAGTAGCCCGCGACGATGACGACGATCTCGTCCCGGTGGTCCTCCATCAGCTTCATCAGGGTTTCGACGGCCTCCTGTCCGAAGTCCGGGCCGGTGCCCCTGGACTGGTTGGTCAGGGTGTACGCCTCGTCGATGAACAGCACTCCGCCGAGCGCCCGGTTGACGACTTCGGTGGTCTTGATGGCGGTGCCGCCGATGATCTGCGCGACCAGGTCGGCGCGGGACACCTCCACGATGTGGCCCTTGCTGAGGATGCCGAGCTCCGCGAGGACCGCGCCGTACAGCCGGGCGACGGTCGTCTTGCCGGTGCCGGGGGGGCCGGCGAACACCAGGTGGCGGCTCATCGGAGGCATGGGCAGGCCCATCTCCTCGCGGCGGCGGGTCATCTTGTTCAGGTTGATGAGACCGGTGACCTCCTGTTTGACGCTCTCCAGTCCGACCAGCGCGTCCATCTCGGCCAGCGGTCCGGTACCGGTGTGCCGGGCGCGCGGCTGCGCACCGGTGCCGCCTTCGTCCGGCGCCCGCGGTTCCCGCGCGGGCGGCGCCCCGGTGTCGTCCGCGTCCCCCGGGCCGGGGTCGGAGAAGTCCTCCGTGCCGGTCACGTCGACGACGGTGAGCCGCGCGTCGGACCTCATCCGGTGCAGCGCCTGCCCCCCGTTGTCCCGGATCTCGCAGCTCTGGATGCGTACCGGCTCCTCGGTGTTGACGCGGACGCCGTCTCCCGCGTTGTCGAACACGACGCAGTGGTCCAGCTCGGCGCGGGAGGTCGACTGGAGGTGCACCCCGTGCCCGCGGGCCCCGTGCACCCGGCAGCCCACGGCGGTGAGGCTGCCTCCGCCCGCCACCCGGATGCCGTCCGTGTCCGATCCGCCGGCCTCGGTGTCCTTCAGTTCGAGGTGCGCGTCGGCGCCGACGGACATCCCGGAGTCCATCACCACGCAGGACTCGGCGACGGCGGACGCCCCGGTGAGCGTGAGGCCGGGGCCGTCCGCGGCGCGCACCCGCACCTCGTGGAAGCGGCCCGTGGCGCCTTCGGCCAGCTCGACGGCGGCGCCCTGGCTTTCCGTCGCCACCTCCGACTCGCGCAGGTGGAGCTCCGCCCGGCCCTTGGCAAGAATGCCGGTGGAGCGCGCGGCCACCGTCAGCCGCTCGCCCCGGACGACGGCGCCGTCGACGGCCAGCAGGCCGCGCTCCGTTCCGCGTACCGTCAGGCCGCGCAGTACCGGCCGGCTGGACGCGTCCACCAGCACGCCGACCGGCGTCGCGGAGATCTCGCAGTCCTCCAGGAGTGGACTGGACTTCTCGGTGATCCGCAGCCCGTCGCGGGCGGCGCCGGACAGGGAGCAGCCGCGCAGGGTGGGTGCCGCTCCTCCGGCGACGAGCACGGACTCGCCGCCGGAGCCGGTGAAGGAACAGTCGGTCAGGGTGATTTCGGCGCCGCTCGTCAGATAGGCGTCGAGTCCGGCGCTGCCGGAGACGGTGACCCCGGTGAGTTCCAGGCGGCCGTTCTGCTCGGCCACCACGGCCGGCTGGCCGCTGCCGGTGATACGGGTGCCCTCGACGATGCCGTGGGCCTGCCCGTTGACGCAGACGCCGTTGCCTCCGGCCTGGTCGAGGCGGCAGTCACGGACCGTCAGCCGTCCGCGTTCGGCGACCACGATCGCGGACGAGAGCGTCTGGCCGACCATGGTGCCCTCGATGACGTTGGCGCCGGTCGAGGTGACCACGATCCCGGCTCCGCCGGGGCCCGTCACCCGGCAGGAACGGGCGATGAGGGTGCCCTGGTGCCAGACCAGGATTCCCGCCCAGGCGTTGCCGGAGACCGTGCACTCCTCCAGGGCGGCCTCGCCGCGGCGCACCTCCACGACCGGGGTCTGCTCGCTGCCGCCTTCCAGGACGAGGCCGGACAGCCGGGCCGCCTCCGCGTCGATCACCACGGCGCCGGCGCCGCCTCCGTCGATCCGGACGCCGGCGGCTCCGGCGGCGAGGGTGACGACCCGGTTCACGACGAGGGACTCCCGGTAGGTGCCCGCCGAGATGGTGATCAGCGCGCCGTCGGCGGCCGCGGCCAGGGCGGCGCCGATCGTGCGGTAGGGAGCGGTCCCGTCCTGGGAGACCAGCAGGATCTGCCGGCTCATGTCGTCATCCTCTTTCCGGGAGTGGGTGCGGGGCGGTGGGGCCGGAGCCGACGAGTAGCCCCGGGGGGACGCCGAACCTGCCCCGGACCGCGTCCGGCAGCGTCGGCGCGGTCTCCGCTTCGGCGGCCCGCCATGCCTGGCCGGCCAGGTCGAGTCCGGACAGGGCGATCTCGTCCAGGGGGGTTTGTCCGATGTCGACCCGGCCGTCGGCGTCGATCTCGGAGGCGGAGAGTTCGCGCAGCAGCACGGCGCGGCGCTCCCCGTCGCGGGCGGTGAGGACTTTGAAGCTGGTGCCGGGGAGGAAGAGCACCCGGTCCGCGGGTTCCGGGTCGAGCAGGGCGGTGCGGCGCGCGGTCGTCGACCAGACCAGGACGTCGGTGTCGCCCGGCAGTCCGGGGGCGGCGGAGGTCAGGGCCCAGCCGAAGCCCCATTCGGTGACCAGCCGGCGTCCCGCGTACCAGGCCCATGCGGACTCGTCCAGGGTGGCGCGCATCAGGGTGGCGCCCCGGTAGGAGGGCAGCCTGCGCAGCCCCGAAGTGACGCAGCGGGCCAGGGGTACGTGGGGCCCGACGGTGGCGCCGCGGACGGCGTCGTCGAGCAGGGCCCCGTCGCCGCGCAGGTAGAGCCGGGCCGCCACCAGGTCGGTGAGGACGTCCTCGGTGGAGGTCCGGTCGGTGCCCCGCAGACCGGGCGACTGGGAGAGGACCCGGGCGACCGCGCCGCCGATGTCGTCGTACTGCTGTCGGAAGGCTCCGCGCAGCCACTCACGTTCCCGGGCGAGGCCCTTGGCCGGTGGCAGTGCGCAGGCGGCCGGCGTCGGCGCCGGTTGCGGACGAGGGCGGCCGACCCCGGCCGCCGGCACGGGACCGGCGGGCGCCGGGGCGCTCGCGGGCCCCGGTGCGGGCGGGGTCGGCCGGCGGGCGGGGGGTCCGGCGGTGGGGTCGGCCGCGGGTCCGGGCGGGCTCGTCGGTACGGGGGCCGGCGCGCCTCCGGGAGCGGAGACCAGCCTGAACGACGGCATGAACGGGGCGGGGGGCGCACTGCCGGGCGGCGGCGCCGGGGCGTCCGTGGCGTCCGGTGCCGGGGCCGCGGCGCTGCGAGCGACCGGCTCGGCCGCTGCCCCGGGCGGCGGGAAAGCGTCAGGGGCATACGTTTCCGGCGCCGGGGCTCCCGCGGAAGTGGCTGCCGGTGTCTCCCACAGCGCACCGGGCGCGGCGGCCGGCGGCGCCGGTACGGGGGCGGTGGCGGTCCCGGTCGCGGGGGCGGTGGCAGTGGCGGTTCCGATCGGAAGGGCGGAGGCGGTCCCGGCCGAGGAGGCCACCTGGCCTGTCGTGGCGGAGACCTCGGGTACGGACGGGACGGGCGCGTCCCCCTCCGGCGGAGCGGCCGGGGCGTGGACGACCACGCGCGTCCCGGGACCCGGCACGGCAGTCGCGTACAACTCCGCCGCGCTGTAGGACTCCGAGGTCACGGCCTCCGTAGGCGGGGCGGCGGTGAGCGCCGTCGGCAGGCGGGGCGCGCTGTTCTCCTGGACCATCCGGGTCGCCGGCATCAGGCGGGCGAGCCCCCGGGTGACCGGGTCCATCCGGTCGAGCAGGTTCTCCGCGAGTTCCCGCATGCGTCCGCCGGCCCGGGCCACGGTGCCGTGGACGAGGTGGAAGTGACGGGGGTCGGCGGGGGCCGAGCGGACGACGGGGGCTTCGTCCGGCTCCTCGGGGGGACGCATCCACAGGCCGCCGGGTATCACTTCCAGGACCGCGTCGGGGGCGTAGCGGTAGACGCCGGGGGCGACCTGCGGGATACCGTCCACCACCGGACGGTGGCTGAGCACGGCGGGTGCGGCCGGCTGTCCCCCGGTCATCCGTGCCGGGAGGTAGCGCAGTTCCTTCGCGAAGGCGGCGAAGCCGAGTGCCCCGTCCATGTCGACGGCGTGGACCTGCGGTGTCTCCCAGAGGGCGCGGCCGACCGGCATCCCGTTGTAGAGCACCACCGGGGAGTCGAGGCGGTCGGCCAGTGCCTGGCCGGACGTGCCCTCCCCCGGCGCGGCCAGCGGCCCGTACGGGAAGAACCGGACCTGGGGGCGGGCGCCGGGCAGTATCGACGCCCAGAAGCGGGAGACGTCGTCGAGTTCCAGTGCAGGTGTTCCGGGGCAGCCCAGGACGACGGTGAGCAGTTCGCGCCGGCACGCCAGCCGGGCTTCCAGCCTGGCGCGGTGGGCGGGGATCGTGGTGTCCGGTTCCACCGGGTGCAGCCACACGCCGCTCGGCAGCGGGTCGGCCACCGCGTGGTCGCTGGTGTGCCAGGGCTGGTCGGCGACCGAGAACTCCCAGACGGGTTTGGGGAAGCGGCGGGACACCGGACGCCCGGGCCGGCCCGGGCGGAGCCGTACCCAGCCGGAGCCGCTGTCGACGGGGACGTAGAGAACGCCTCCGGCGGCCGGGGTCACCGCACCGTCGGCGACCAGCACCGTGCGGTCGAGTCGGTCGGCCAGATACTGCCCGAGCGGCAGCACACCGCCGGTCGGCCGGCGGCCGAAGACGAGCCGGTAGTCGCCGTCGCGACGGCCGAGGAGGCGGGCGAGCCGCGGCCACCCGGCGCCGGTGAAGCCGGCGGGCAGGTCCAGGACCACGAGGTGGTGTTCGGGGTCCTCGGGCAGTCCGCCGGCGAAGGCGAGCGCCTGCTCGTCCAGGGCGCCCCGGGCGTGGATCAGCAGGACGTGGCCGGTCCGGTGGCTGTCCAGGTCCGGTGTCTCTCCGGTCCGCCGGGTCTTCGGTCCGAGCGCCATCTCAGGGGCCCTTCGGGGCGGCGGGTGCCGAGGGTGCCGGCGCGGTGGTCACGGCGGTGAGGGCCGCTGCGCGGGACAGCGTCGGGCCGGTGGGCAGCAGGTCGAGTACGGCTCCGGGGACGGGGCGCGCCTGGCCGCTGCCGTACCCGAGGGCGGACAGGGTGGCCGTGTCCGTCATCGGGTACTTCAGGCCCAGGTCGGTCACCAGGTAGGTCGGGGGCGTGGTGGTCCGGGACGTGGCGGCGAGGTCCTGCACCAGCAGCCCGGCTCCGACCGGGACGGTGACCGGTCCCGCCCCGGCGGGGGGTGTCCGCTCCCAGGTCACCGTGGTGTGCACCGTGCCGCCGGCGGCCAGTTGGCGCAGGCAGACGGTGCCCTCGCCCGGCCGGGCGAGGGGGCCGGAGAGGAAGTCGGGCAGCCGGTGCAGCAAGGTGCGGTCCGGGGAGCCGGGGGCCGCGGCGACATCGGCGCGGCTCACCCGGCGGGGTGAGCCCTGTCCGGAGCCGGTGGCCATCAGCTGGTATTCGGTGCGGTTCATCGGGGCCAGTCCGTCGCCGCGCAGGACGTAGTACTGGGCGGGGGCGGTGCCGTCGGTGCCGGTGGTGAACACCTGGCCGACCGTGGTGCCCTGACCGCCGATGCTGGGGCCCGGCTTGCCGCGGTCCGGGACGGAGGCGGCGTCGAGGACGGGGCCCGACGGCAGGGCCGGCAGCCAGGAGTCGGGGACGGTGAGCGGGTCCTGGCCGTCGAGTTCCATCGCCACCAGCGCGGAACGGCCGCCGAGTGCGTACCGGGTGCCGTTCCAGAGCAGGTACGAGGCGCCGTCGCCGTCGGTCAGCAGGATGCGGCGGCCGGCCGCGGCGCGGGCGGGGGCGGCGCCGTCGGAGGGCGCGAAGTCGAGTGCCTCGCCGCCGGCCCGGCCGGGGGTCAGGCACCGGGACCACGCTCCGGTGAGGAGCGCCGGGCCGGCGGGTACGGAGTCCGGCGCCCCCGGGATTCCGACCTCGCTCCCGCGCGGCGTCCCGCCCAGGGAGTTGCGGGAGACGGTCCGCACGTCGGTGCCGGCTTGGGAGCCGGACGCGCCGAGCAGCGCGGAGGCGTAGTTCGCCACCGGGTGCAGGACGCCGTCCAGGTAGAGGAAGCGGGTGCCGGTCTCCTTCTCCACGACGATGGCGTTCGGCTGGGCCCAGGCGGTGTTCCCGCCCGGTTTGATCAGGCCGTAGACGGCGAACCCGGCGCAGGCGAGCAGGGCGAGGACCATCCCGATGACCGTACCGACGACGCTGCGCCGGGCCGGTGGCTCGCCGGTCGCGGGTTCTCCGGTCACCAGGGCTGCGGCGAGCCGGCCGGTGGCGAACTGGTACGCGTGGACGTGGTCGCGGCGGCTTTGCACGAGTTCCTCTCAGCCGGCCAGGGACCGGAAGTACCAGTAGACGTGGAGGTGTTGGAGCAGCAGAGGCACCAGGGCGATCGCGGTGACCATCTCCAGGATGTCGGCGGTGTGGCCCCAGGTCGGCAGCAGGCGTACGGAGGGCAGCCGTTGGGCGGCGAGGAGCAACAGGGCCGCGGCGGCCAGCAGGACGACGCCGAGGCTCGCGCGCGCGACGGTCCCGCCGTCGTCGAGGAGCCGGATCACGGCCAGGGTCAGCCCCAGCGTGCCGGCCAGGGCGAGCGCCACCCGCTGTCCGGTCTCGGTGACGCCCCGGGACCGCAGGGCCACGGCGCCGGCCAGGGCGAGGGCGAGCAGCCACTCGAACCAGGTGTCGCGGCGGGTCAGCAGGACCAGGTCCACCGCGTAGACCGCCGAGGCTCCGACGGTGAAGAGGGTGAGGTAGGTGTCGGCGGCGGCGACCCGCCGCTCCACGTCCTGCCGGGAGCGCGGCTCGACGTCCTCCTGCAGTTCATCAGCGTTGCGGGGCAGTTGCGGTACGCGCAGTCCGGCCAGGCGGAGCACGACGCGCGGGGCGATCGCGCTGAGCACGAACAGGGTGACCGCGACCACCGTGGCGGAGGTGGTGGCGTCCCAGTCGAGGCTGATCGAGAGGCAGGAGCCGATCTCGGCGCCGAGCGCGGCGACGAGCAGGGCCCCGAAGACCTTGACCGGCACCCGTCCGGCGAAGAACAGGACGAGCGACGCGGCGACGGCGCAGGCCCCGCCGAGCAGCAGTTCGTGCCGGCCGGGCACGGACAGCGCCGGCGTACCGTTTCTGGCCGCGCACCCGGCGAGGGCGGCGAAGATCCAGCCGGCCACTCCGGTGACCAGGACGGTCGCCGGGTCGGCCGCCGCGGAGCGGCTGACGAGGGCGCAGCCCGCCAGCAGGAGCACGGCGATCACGCCGCACTCGACGGCGGTCTCCCGGCCCGGCCCGGCAAGGAGCACGAAGGCGGCGAGCACGGCCAGGGTCAGGCAGCCGAGCCCGACGAACAGACGCCGCGTCAGCTCGGGACGCCAGCGGTCGGGCCGTGCTCCGACGACCGCGGCCACCCCGTCGGCCAGGTCGTCGAAGAACATCGGCGGGAGTACGTCGTCGGCGCGGCGCAGACAGAGGGTCTCGCCGTCGCGCAGGCCGAGCGACCCGGCCGTGGCGGTCGGGTCGAGCGGCTCGCCGCCCAGCCGTTGCAGCACGTATCCCGCACCGTCGGGGTCGTCGTCCGCGCGGAGCCGGTCGACCAGGACGGGCAGCAGGGCGCCGACCGTGACGGTGAACGGGACGCCGAGGTCGGCGCTGCGCCCGGGTCCGTCGACGGTGATCCGGCAGACGGTGGTGGAGTCGGGGTCGGACATGATGCCGGAGGTGCTCATGGCGCTCCTGTGTGGGACGGCCGGGGTGCGGGGGAAGGGGGGCGCCGCCCGGTCACTCCTGGTCCACCAGTCCGGTCTGGACGAGCCGGACACCGCGTCGGGTGACCAGTTGGGCGCGGCCGGGGACGAGGGTGCGGGGCTTGGCCTCGCCGATGAACTTGCCCTCTTCCTTCGGGTAGGAGAGCAGCAGCGCCGGGTTGCCCAGCTCCCACAGCCTGCGCAGCACCGGGTCCATCATGGCGCGCATCGCGCCGCTGGTGGACCGGGCGAGGACCAGGTGCATCCCGATGTTGGCGCCCTGGGCGAGCAGGGGCACCAGGGGTGCGGTCGGGCTGTCGAGGGAGCTGCTGACGAACATGTCGTAGTCGTCGAGGAGGAGGAAGAGCCGCGGTCCCTGCCACCAGTCCCGCCGGGCCAGTTGTTCCGGGGTGACGTCGCTGCCGGGCAGCCGTTTGCTCATCGACACCACGGTGCTGGCGGCGAGTTCCTTCAGCCCCTGGCTGTCGACGGCGTAGCCGACGCGGTACTCCTCGGGGACCGCCGACAGGAGTCCCCGGTCGGGGTCGCCGAGCAGGATGCGCGCCTCCTCCGGCCGGAACCGGGAGGTGATGGCGCGGGCCATCAGCCGCAGCAGGTTGGTCTTGCCGGTCTCGCCGTCGCCGAAGACCATCAGGTGGGAGGTGGCCGAGAAGTCGTGCCACACCGGCTGCAGGCGCTGTTCGTCCCAGCCGATGCCGACCCGCAGGTCGCCCTCGGCGGCGGGCAGCCGGCCGACGGGCAGTCTGCTGGGCAGCAGCCGGACGCCGGGCGCGGTGCGGCCGGTCCAGAAGGTTCCGATCTCGGCCGCGGCGATCTTGGTGGCCGCGGTGAGGTCGTCCGTGGCGGAGGAGCTGTCCAGGCGGGGCAGCGCCGACAGGAAGTGGTGTCCGGAGCTGGTGAGTCCGCGGCCGGGGTGCTGCGGGACGCCCGCCGCCTGGCGGGCGCCGAGTTCGGACTCCATCGAGTCGCCGAGCCGGAGTTCGAGCCGGGTGCCGAGCAGGTCGCGCAGGCGGGGCCGGATCTCCGACCAGCGCACGGCGGAGACCGCCAGGTGGATGCCGAACGACAGGCCGCGTGCCGCGAGCGCCGTGATGCGGTCGTCGAGCTCGTCGTAGTCCTGGCGCAGGGTCCCCCACCCGTCGACCACGAGGAAGACGTCGCCGTAGGGGTCGTCGATCTCGCCCGTGCGGCGCAGGTGCCGGTAGGCGGCCATGGACTCCACACCGCGGCTGGTGAAGGTCTGCTCGCGGCGCTCCAGGAGTTGGGTGATCTCCTCGACGGTGCGCAGTACCTTGTCGCGTTCCAGGCGGGTGGCGACGGAGCCTGCGTGCGGAAGCCCGGCGATCGAGACCAGGCCGCCGCCGCCGAAGTCCAGGCAGTAGAACTGGACTTCTTCCGGGGTGTGGGTGAGGGCCAGCGACATCATCAGGGTGCGCAGCAGCGCGGACTTGCCGGTCTGCGGCGCGCCGGCCACGCCGACGTGTCCGCCGGCCCCGGAGAGGTCGGCCACCAGCAGTTCGCGTACCTGCTCGTGGGGCCGGTCGACCATGCCGAGCGGTACGCGCAGGCGGCCCAGGAGCGAGGATTCGGCGGCGGTCATGCCGCGGACGGGGTCGGGGACGATGCCGGGCAGCAGTTGGTCGAGGCTGGGCGGGTCGGCGAGCGGCGGGAGCCAGACCTGCCGGGCCGAAGGGCCGGCTTCCGCCAGCCGTTCGATGAGGACGTCCAGCAGGGTCCCGTCGCTCTCGGCCGGCCGGTCCGGCTCGGCGGGGGGCCGCGGGGCGGTCTCTTCCTGCTCCTCGGGCGGACCCGCCGCGGCCGGCCGCTGGTCGAGTCCGAACGGCACGATCTCCCCGGCCGCCGCCAGGTCCGGCCGTTCGGCGTCCTCGCCGGTGGGGCTCTGGGGGCACGGACCGGAGACGTAGGCGGCCTTGAACCGCACCAGGTTGGTGGTGTCCACCCGGAGGAAACCGTTGCCGGGCACGGAGGGCAGCTCGTAGGCCCCGGCCACACCGATCACGCTGCGCGACTCCATGGAGGAGAAGGTGCGCAGGGCGATCCGGTACGAGAGGTGTCCTTCGACGCGGTGGATGCGCCCTTCGTCCAGCCGCTGGGAGGCGAGCAGGAGGTGGACGCCGAGACTGCGGCCGACCCGTCCGATGGTCACGAAGAGATCGGTGAACTCGGGTTTCCCGGCGAGCAGTTCGGAGAACTCGTCGACGATGACGAGCAGCGAGGGCAGCGGAGCCAGCGGGGCGCCGCCCAGCCGGGCCTTCTCGTACTCGTACAGGGAGGCGTGGCCGCTCGCGCGCAACAGCTCCTGGCGGCGGATGAGTTCACCGTCGATGGAGTCCTGCATGCGGTCGACCAGGGGCAGTTCGTCCGCGAGGTTGGTGATCACCGCGGAGGTGTGGGGCAGCCGCTCCATGTTCATGAAGGTGGCGCCGCCCTTGAAGTCCACCAGTACGAAGTTGAGGACCTCGGAGGAGTGGGTGACGGCGAGCCCGATCACGAGGGTGCGCAGCAGCTCGCTCTTGCCGGAGCCGGTGGCGCCGATGAGCAGCCCGTGCGGTCCCATGCCGGTCTGGGCGGACTCCTTCAGGTCGAGTTCGACGACCTCGCCGTCCTCGGTGACTCCGATGGGCACCCGGAGCCGGGTGCTCTGGTCGAGGCGGCGGCGCCAGTGGGCGGCCACGTCGTAGGTGCGCGGGTCGCGGATGCCGAGCAGGGTGGTGAGTTCGAAGTCGGACTCGAAGGGGTTGTCGGTCAGGTCGATGGTGCCGCTGGTACGCATCGGGGCCAGCAGCCGGGCCAGGTTCTCGGCCTCGGGGCGGCTCAGCACGTCGGCGTCGGCCTCGGCCGTGGTGTCGGCGACAGGGAAGGAGACCCTGCCGTTCTCGGTGGTCAGCCGCAGGACGCCGCTGCCGCCGTGCATGGCGCCGGTGACGTCGAGCAGGACGGTGTTGCGCAGGCCGGCGCCGAGCAGCCGGGAGCCCGGGGGGATCGCGGTGCGGTGGGCGACGACGACGAGGAACGGTTCGGCGGCGCTGGGGGTGGCCTGCGGATCGTGGTCGGGCCGGTCGAAGACGTCCGGCCCGAGGAGATCGGTGAACTCCGCGTGGTCGGTGGCGATGAGCCGCAGCGGGCCGGCCTCGTCGTGCTCGCGCGGGTGGGCGTTGTGGGGCAGCCACTTCACCCACTCCCACTCCTCCCGGCCCGCCTCGTCGGTCAGCACGGCGACCCGCAGTTCGTCGGGCGAGTGCAGGGTGACGAGCTGCCCCAGCACGGCGCGCACCAGGTCGAGCGCGTCCTCGACGTCACCGGCCCATTCCACGCTGCTGAAGCTGCGCAGGCCGACCGGGAACGGCATGCCCTGCACGGTCTGGAAGGCGGCGGTGAACCGGCGGAGCGAGATCGCGGCGAGCGGGTCGAGGTCCTCGACGGGCTTGGTCTCCGGGGGGACGAGTTCGAGGGCGGCGCGGCGGGTGCCGAGCCCGATGCGTACCTTCGCGAAGTCGTCGTGGGCCGCCCGGCGCTCCCACACCCGCGCCGAGCGCACGAACGACCACAGCCGGTCGGGCGGCGGGTTCTCCCACACGGCCGCGGCCAGTTGGTCCCGGGCGGCCTGTCTGGCCCGGACCCGGAGCTGGGCGAGGTAGCGCAGGTAGTCGCGGCGTTCGGCGCGCATCCGGCGCTTGCGGTCGAGCCCGGCGCGACCGATCTGCCCCATGCCCATGGAGATCATGCCGACGCCCATCATCCCGGACATCATGTACGTGGAGGTGGAGCCGCCGACGGTGAACATCAGCGCCATCGCCCCGAAGCCGATGCCCATCGGCAGGACGACCATGACGGACCCGAGATCGGCCGCCGCGGGTTCGCCGAGCACGGGCGGCTCGGCCAGTTCGATGCGGTCCTCCGGTACTTCGGGCCCCGACACGCGCGGTGGGCGTTTCACAACCACGGTGTTCATCTGGTCCATCTCCAGCCCGGTGGCAGGCATCTGTGTCGTGTCCGAACGATTCGCGTCGGATCAGCGGGTGAAGACCGGATGCACTCGGGTGGTCCGGCAACGCCGTGAGGTGCCGTGCCGGGTGCCGTCCGCGCGGCGGGTTCGGCGGGCACGACCCCAGGTAGGGAAAACATAGGAAGACGGCCCCGGGGCGGCCAGCGCGCAGGGGGCGTCCTGCCTGGTCGGGCACGGGTACTGCCCGAACTCCCGGCGGGGTGGCGGGGCGTGCCGGCCGCCCGGCCGGGTGGCGGGCGCGGCGTGCGGTCCTCCCGGTCCCGGTCCTCCCGGTCCTCCCGATTCTCCTGGTCCTCCTGGTCCTCCTGGTCCTGGCGGCCGGTGGGGCGGTGGGGCGTGCGGTCGGGTGCGTACGGCAGTGGGGGTCGCGGGTGTCCGGGTCACGGCTGTCCGGGTCACGGCTGTCGCACGGCGGTGTCCGTCGCCCACAGCCGCGTGCCGCCCTGGCGGACGAGGAGGTTGCCGTCGTCCCCCAGCACCAGTTCGGCGCCGTCGTGGCCGTCGGTCCGGGAGGACCAGGCGGTCCGCATGTCCCGCGTGTAGACGACCAGGTTGCCGTCGGCCTGGAAGACGGTCCTGGCGCCCTGCCCCACGGTCCCGGACGCCCACAGCGGGCGGCTCTCCCGGTCGTAGAGCACCAGGTTCCCGTCGCTCTGGAAGGCGAGGACGACCAGGAGGGTGGACCAGTTCTGCCCGGGTTCCAGGACGCTGGTGCCCCGCACCACTCCGTCCGTCCCGCGCCGCGTCCCGGTTCGGGCGCCGCTGACGTCGGAGGTTCCGGCGGGGGCCTCGGAGTCGGTCGGGTCTCCCGCCGCGTGTGCCGGGGACGCCTCGACGACGGGCTCGGGCGCACTCCGTGCGGGAGGGGCGCCCGGGGGGCCGGAGGCGGACGGGGCGTTGGGGGCCGGTTCGGGCCGGGAGCGGGGCGAGGGTGTCGCGCCGGTGCGGGCGAAGGGGCTGGGGCGCCTCGGCTCGTGGTCCTCGGTGGGGGCGGCCGCTTCGGGGCGCCCCGACCGGTCGGAGTCGTCCAGCAACAACGCCGGTGTCACCAGCACCAGGAGGCAGAGCCCCACGGCTCCCGTCAGCAGGTGCCGGGTGAGGTGCGCGCGGGGGGCACGGTCGTCCTCGCCCGCCGGATCCCGGGAGGGCCGGGAGGTACGCCCGGTGCCCGTTTCCTGCTGTGCCACGTGCGAGCCTCTCGGTCGGGGAGCGCGGACGGCGGCCGTCGACCGGCGGTGGGTGACGGGACCCGGGCGTGATCGTAGGAGAACCGCGACGGGCACACCGCCCCGCGTCGGCACCGTGCCCGGACGCACGGGATCACTTCCCTTTTTCCGTGCTTCCGTCCGCCCCTCTGTCCCTGTCCCTGTCCCTGCCCTTGTCCCTGTCGCCCTGCCCGAAGCGGTGCAGCCCGCTCAGCGAGGGCCGCGGTCGGAGGTGGCCGCGGTCCCGGGTCCCGGTGGTCGGGAGGGACGAGCGGCGGGGCCGGGCCCCGGGCGGAGGCGGCGGAGAGCCACTGGTGACCGTCGGCCCCCGGTCCGGCAGGGGAGCCGGGGCAGGGGTCGGAGCGGGAGGGGACGCAGGGGGTGCAGAGGGCGCGGGCGGCGGCGTCGGGGGCGGCTCGGGCTGGGGCTGAGCCTCCTGCGTGCGCGGCACCGCGCCGTCGTGCCGGGACCGTCCCGCGAGGTCGTCGAGCGGTATGTCGCCCGGCTTCTCCGGCAGGGGTTGCTCCCGGCCGGCTTGCTCCCGGTCGGCGTGCTCCCGGCCGGCGTGCTCCTGGCCGCCTCGGTCTTCCGGGGACGGCTGCCGCTCCTGAGGGCGCGTCTCCTCCTCCGTGATGGCCGGCAGAGCACGGAGTTCGTCACGCGGCACGGCCAGCTCGAAGGGGATGGCTCCGTAACTGCTTCTCTCCAGGGGGCTGTTGTCGCGCAGAAAGGTGAACTGCAGCAGCACATGCCCCTCGTAGAGCACGTGGGGCACCGGGGTCTTGCTGTTGAGGATGGTGCGTCCGGCTTCCCTGCTGCGGTCGGTGCCGCGTGTGCGGGACCCTCCTCCGGCGCGCGCGGATACCCGGGCGAGCGCCGGCCTGTACCCGAACTCGGCGCCGAACTCCGCCATTCCCGCGTGCGCCGAGGAGGTGCTCCCCGAGAGGTCGATGCGGTTGCCCGTGATCGACGTGGTGACCGTCTCCGCCTCCTTGTCGAGTCCGGCGTACGTCAGCGCGTCCTTGAAGTGGGTGTCGACGCGGACGGTGATGGCCCCGCCCGGCACGCCCCCCACCCGGACGACGAGCGCGTCCGTGCGCTCCGGGTTGGTCAGCCGGTCGCTGAGCCACGCCATCAGCGCGGGCCGGCTGAGCCTGTCCACCACGTACTGGCCGTGGGTCCGTGAGGAGGCGCCGTGACGGGAGTTCCAGGAGCCGTAGAGCTCCGCGCCCCGGCCGGCGACGAGGCTGCGGACGCTCTCCATGGACGACAGTGAGCGCATCTGGACCGTGGTCCCATGGAGCATCGGTGCCGTGATCCGCCGGGGCGGGGGGTTCTGCTCCGTCTGCTGCGCGGATACGGAAGCCGCTGCGGGTCCGACGATCCCGGTCGTGCGGGTGGGGGAGGTGTGGGTCATCCGGGCCGGCAGCGTGGCCCTGAACTGGCCGGCCCGCTGGATCGCCCACTTCTCGACGTCGGTCGGTGCGGGCTTCGTCCTGGCGGCGGCCGGGGTGGCCGCCGCCGTGACCCTCCCGGGCCCGGCAGCGCCCGGGACCGGCCCGGCGACGTCCGCGCCCACGTCCGCAGGAGCGGGGCCGGCTTCCGTACGGGCGTCCCGGGCGTCTTCCGCACGGGCGTCTTCCGCACGGCCCGGTACCGCTTGCTGTTCCTCCGCGGCGACGGCCGTCAGGGCAGCGAGCAGTTCCTGCTGGCGCTCGACCCTCTTCCGCATGGCACGGGCCTGCCAGTTGTCCGCGACGAACAGCTTCATCGCGGCGAACCTGGCCCGGGAACCGGCGAAGTCGCGGTGCACCGTGAGGAGGAGGTCGACCTCGTCGCGGAAGACGGACCCCTCGGTCTTACTCTTGGTCCCGCCCCCGGCGCCGACGTTGGTCAGCCGGGACTCGGAGTTCTCCTGGGCCTTGGTCCATTGGTGGGCGAGGGTGCCCAACGGTGCGACGCCGGGCACCGCTTCGGCCCTGCCGGTCACGCTCATGCGCTGGGAGGTGGAGGTGGCGCGGGACTGCGTGTTGTCACCGTCGACGCTGTCCTCGTTGTGCTCGCGGGAGTTGCCGATGTTGAACTCGACGGTGTCGACCTGCCGGTCGTGTTCCGGCACCGTCGTGCCGCGCAGCATCAACGTCACCTCCGCGTGGCCGCCGGGGAAGGTGAGGACGACGGGCTGGCCGTCGAAGGCGCCCCGGGCGGCGGCGGTCAGGTCGGTGGACCGCACCTTGTGGGCCAGCACCTGGCTGCTCCTGGCCCACTGTTCGCGGCCGAAGAGCGCGACGCCGTGGGCCTCCAGGTCGCCCAGCGGGCCACCGGGAGCGTCGTCGGGCAACAGCACCTGGACCCGGCCGGTGACGTCGCTCTCCCGGAGCCGACGGCTGAACAGCGTGCTCCGCGACGGCCGCCGGGTTCCTCCTCCGGTGTTCAGCACCGGGCTGCCGCCGGGCCGCACCAGGTGGGCGGTGGGGAAGGCGGCGCGGACGGGCACGTCCACCGTGAACGGGTCGGCCGGGGCGGCCCAGGTGTCCCCGCGCCGGTACTCGACGCGTCCCCGCAGCCGCACGGTGCCGTTGAACACCCCGTAGGACTCGGTGGCCTTGGTCTTCCTCCCGAGGGTCGTGCCCGCATCGGTGACCGTGCTGCGACTGGTGTCCTGGTTGGCTGTGACGGTGTTCTGGATGGTGGTGTACGGCGCGGTCACCACGCTGTCGAGGATGCGCGTGGTGCGCTGCATCCGGTCTTCGGCGTGTCCGGTGACAGCGCTCTCCTCCGTCCCCGTCTCCGCCTCGAACGACTTCACGGTCCGCTCGAAGGCGAAATCGTGGGCCCCGACGCTCGTGAAAACGACCCGTGAGTGGCGGCCGGTGACGGTGTGCACGGGAATCGGGTTCCGGGGCTCGGGCGTACGCAGATTGCGTGCCGAGGCGGAGGAGAGGGAGGCGAGCCGGGGCCGCAGGAAGCCGGGGCTGAGCAGCATCTCGTACGCCGCCTCCTCCTCGGCCAGCTCCCTCTCCCCCAACCGGACGCGGAGCGAGCGGAACACCCTCGTGGAGACGTTCTGTCCCTTGTTTCCCAGGGAGAGGATCTGCGTGTCCACGGGCAGCACGGACCGGTCACGCACGGACGGCGGGGGGCCGGGATCCGTCGTGGGTACGGGCACCTGCGCGGACTCCGCCGCAGGTACGGGAATCAGCGCGGACTCCCCCGCCGGTACGGCAACCTCAGCGGGTCCGGACGCCTCAGCGGGTCCGGACGCCTCGGCGGGTCCGGACGCCTCGGCGGGCGCGGCGGCCTGCGCACGGAAGATCTGCGCTCCGGCCCGCTCCACCGTGTGGGGCCGGGTCAGCCGGGTCGGGATCGCCACGAAGAACGGCACGACGACGTCGTCGCCCTCGTTCGTGGCCGTACCGCGCGTCTGCCGCCCCTGGCCGCCGATCACCCCGAAGCGGAACACCGCCTCGCCCGCGTAGAGGGCCATCTCCTCCTTGAACTTGCTGTTGGCGAGTTCCTTGGCCGATTGCGCCGTACGGAAGAACTCGCGCTCGCGCTTCCCCCGCCCCCAGCCCGCCGTCGGCTGCCACGACGTGCCGGCCGTGAAGCCGAAGGACGCGCCTCCGGCGGCCTGGCCCTGGTTCAGGGTGGAGAAGCCGCTGCGCACCGCGGAGGAGGAACCGACCTCGTTGACGACGTTCAGCTCGGAGCCCGGGACGACCTTCAGGTAGGCCAGGCTCCGCACCCGTGCCGACGAGACGATGCGGGCCCTGTCGTGGGCCGCGCTGCTGTCGAAGGAAGGCCCGCGCAGCACGCCCCGGCTCATCAGGGCGAGGTTCGCCGCCAGCCGCTCCGAGCTGAAGGCGTTCTGGATCGCGGCCTCGTGCCGGCTCCAGCTCTCGTCCACCACCGAGCCCAGAGCCTGCAACCGGGCCCGTACGAGGTTGCCCCCCGGGGCCCGTACCCGTGTCTGCGGCGCGGAGGAGACCGGGACGGGGGTCAGCTCCGGGATGGCCACGCCGCCGCCGGCGAGCAGCGCGAGGACCACGGAGTCGTCGGAGAGTTCGAGTTCCGGGCGGTGCACGACGTCACCGGCCCGGAAGACCGGCAGGACGAAGCTGCGGGGCTCGGCCGGTGCCGTTCCCCGCTCGATCCACGAGGAGGCCCATGTCCCCGACCCGTCCGCGGCCTCGTCGGTGTCCGACGTCCGCACGATGAACCTGGCGCCCATCGGAGCCCGCCCCTCCGCGGTACGGCCGTCGGCGTTCCGGAACCGCGCGGTGAGGACCACGGTGGTGTCGAACACGGAGCTCGGCACCTTCGCCTTGACGGTGGCGCCGGTGGTGGCGGACTCCTCCTGGAGCGTGTTGGCCTCCTTCGCGGCCGTACGGTTCGCCCCCACCAGGGCCTTGAGGCCGGACGGCTCCGCCATGCCCGGGAGGATCCAGGACGTGGTGTCGCCCAGCTGATTGCCCTGCAGGGTTCCGGCGAGGTTGGTCGACCGGGAGTGCGCGGAGCTGGTCAGGACGGACTGGCCGGTGCTCGTGCCGACGTTGAACTCGGTGCCGTTCTCCGTGTGGTGGGCGAACCTCGCCGCGCCCAGTTCGGCCTCCAGCTCGACCCGTCCGAGACCGTCCGGCAGGTCGACGATCAGCGGACCGGCCCACATCAGGGTCCGCAGTTGCTGATGCAGCGCGGTGAACGGCACCAGTTGTTCGAGGGCGGCCAGTACCTCGTCCGCGTCCCGGGCGCTGCCGAACACCTCCACGGCCGCGTCGCGGGGAGAGCGGTCGGATACGCGCGGCAGGGGCTGCCGCAGGATCGCGTTCAGCCCTCCGTCGCGGCGAGCGCCGTCCGCGTTCACCGGATACGAGTCCACCAACAGGTCGAAGGGGCCCGGCGCCCGCATCCGGCTCATGTACGACGGCACCGAACGGGCGGTGCCGGCCGGCGGGACGGAGGGCGAGTCCGCGTACGGCGTGGACAGCGTGGCCGGGAGTGTGACCGTCTTACGGGTCAGCGGTTCGGGCGGGGCGGTGCCGTCGCCCCGGACCAGATGCGACAGGTCCAGCTCGAAGCGCACGTCCACCGTGACCGCCAGAGCCTTGGAGACCGTCTTGCCCCGGGCGGTCATCCGGCTCATGTCCTGGTAGATCGTGCCCTGGCCGCTCTCGCGCGCGTACGTGGCACCGAGGTCCAGGCGGACGAACGGGAAGGTGCCGCGCGCCGCGACACCCGCGTTCCAGCCGCGGTTGGCGTCGTACCCCACGGCCGTGCCCGTCCCGGACTCGACACCGGGCTCGAACTCGAACTTGGCGACGGTGCCCGTCGTCCGGGCGTTGCGCAGTGTCGCGCGCAGCGGGATACGGCCCTGCCAGCCGGGGGTGTCGATGGTCAGGTTCCGCGTCTCGCCGTTGCTGAGTCCGAACAGCCACGACCCGAGGTGCTCGGTCTGCAGATGCTCGGCGATCTGGTCCCGCGCGAGGTCGGCGTTGTCGGTGCCCAGCGGCTCGGCGAGCGCGTCCGCCATCCTGAGGGTGAAGTCCTGCGGCCCCGCGCCGAGGCGGTGCACCACGTCCCCGGCGCCGAGGATGCCCCCGGTGAGGCGGGCGGGCGGGGCCGGCAGGGCCGGTGCCTCGGCCACGGTGTTCGCCACCTCGGCCGGGCGGGACTCGGCCGGGCGGGTTTCCGTCAGCGCGGCGGACTCGTCGTCCGGGGCGGCGGCCCACTCCGGGAGGGGCTCCAGAAAGTGCGGGCCGGTGGCTTCGGCGCGGTCCGGGGCCGGTTCCTGCGCCTCCGTACGGGGCGTCACGCCCGTCGTGTCGTCCTGGCGGGCGGAGGCGGCCCCGTCCAGCCACCTGCGGAAGCGGTCCAGCGGGCCCGCGCCCAACGCGCGCGGGTTCGCGCGCAGTTCGGCCTCGGTGGGCATCGGGAAGGTGGCAGGTTCCACGCTGTCCACCAGGCCCATGACGCGGTCGGCCGCCGCGGCCCGCCGTCCGGCCGCTTCCACCTCCCGCCGCGCCGCCTCGGTCGCGCGGACGGTGTCGTCGGACCTGCCCGCGCTGGTGTGCGCCTCCCGTTCCTCCAGAGCCGCCAGTGCCTCTCGCGCACGATCGAGGGCGAGCATCGCCCCGGTGAACTCCTGTGCCGCGCGGCTCACTTGATCGGGCGTCAAGGTCTCGGCCACGGGCCCCCGCGCGGCGTCGGCCGGCTCCGAGTCGGCCCGCGCGGAGTCGGCCTGCCCGGACTCGCCCTGCTCGGACTCGGTCGCCTTGCCCTTGCCCGCGCGGCGGCCCTGGCCCGTGCCCGCGCGCCGGCCCTCGCCCGTTGCCGGAGCGTCCTGGGAGTGGTCGGCATCGGACGTCCCCGGGCCGTCGGCCCTCGCCGCGGGGGTGGCGTCCGTCCGGGCCGGCAGCTCGGACAGGCTCTCGGTGGGTACGTAGAAGACGGCCGCCCGGTCGGTCACGGTCGCCCGTACCGCCCGGGGGTCACCCGTCGTCGGCCGGAGGACGAGGTGCCAGGTGACCGAGTCCGCCTCCACTCGCGCGTAGGACCGGCCGATCCGGCGGTCCGGGCCGGTGAGCCGGATCGTCGCGGCGTCGGTCCGGGGGCGGACGGCCGAGGCGGAGGAGTCGCCGCTCAGCGGGCCGCCGAGGCGCACGGCGTCCGTGCCGGAACGGCCGGCCGGGAGCAGCACGGAGCGCGTCGGGTCCTTGGCGACAGTGTCGGGGAGCGCCCCGTCGGGACCCGACGGCACCACCCGCAGGCCTCGGACGTCCGCGCTGATCCGCAGCCGGGCGGGCAGGTCCGTGTTGGCGGTTCTCGGCAGCGTCACCGGTTCGTCGAGGGTGCCTCCCGCCGCCAGGGTGAGGAACCACTGGTTCATGTAGGGCGGGCTGAAGACGGCCGCGATCTTGGAGCGCACCAGGAAGAGGCCGCCCTGCCAGGAGTGGGGGGCGCGTGAGGGGCTGGTCCACAGGTCACGGCCGGTGAACAGCGACTCGGCCGCTCGCCGCAGACCGGGCAGATCGGCGACGGTGCCGACGAAGGCTTCCCGGAGCGCCTCCGCGGAGAGGAGCGGCTCCGGACGCGGCCGCTCCACGTCGGCGGGTTCGTGCGCCGTCGCGGGGCGTGGCGCCGGAACCGGGTCGTGCCGGGTCACCTGCTCCGGGTGCCCCAGCCGCAGCGCGCCGGGGAAGACCCGGACTCCCAGCACGTGCCGCTCCTCCCGTCCGATCAGCGGCATCAGCCCGCCGAGCGGCGTGGGGGCGGTGGCGACCGCGCGGTGCACCTCCAGTTCGGCGGTGAGCCGTACGTCGAAGGCGGTGACGTGCGGGTGGAGGACGGTCACCACGGCGGTGTCCCGCTGGTCCGAGGTGCGGGTACGCAGGCTGTCGGACCGGGTGACCGTCGGCTTGAGGCGGTTCGTGGCTCCGGACGCGATCAGGTCGTACTGGTCGGAGGTCGCGGCGAGCGCGGCATGTCCCTGGTGGCTGGTTTCCGTGCTCTCGGCGCGGCTGTTCTCCCACGCGCGCCCGTTCGCGCTCTCCAGGACGTGTTCGCCCGGCTCCCGGCCGGCCGCGCGCGGGTCGAGCAGTTCCGCGGTGAGGACGAGCCGTGCCATCGAGGTGCTGTACGCGTTGCGGTCGGGCACCAGGATCGGCAGACCGGTGAGCATGGTCTCCAGCAGGGCCGCCGTGCCCTGCCGTCCGGCCACCTTCCACAACTCGCTCTCCACCGCCTCGGCGTGCTCCCGGGAGAGCAGCCCCAGGTCCCGCAGGCGCGGCATCACCTGGTCGACGAACGGGCCGAGATCGGGGGCGTCGAGCAGGACGGCGTGGTCGAATCCGTCGCCGCGCAGCACGTTGGCGGGCGCCGGAGCGGTGGCACCGGCGGGATCGGGGGCCCGGTCGGGCGATCCGTCCCGGCGCTCCACCAGGCCGAGGGTGCGGGCGGACCGGGAGGGCAGCAGGGCCAGGCCGGGAGAGCGCACCGGCCGGCCGGTGACCTCGCGCTCCCCGTACCGGCGCGAGCCGTAGTCCCCGAAGCTCACCCGCAGTTCCTCCCACCGGCGCACGGTGACCACGAAGTCGGTGGGCGCCTGGGCCCACACGTGGTCGTCCACGGTGGTGTGCGTCCGGTCGCCGCGCCCGCTGACGGTGCGTCCGGTGGAGACCGGGGCGCTGCGTCCGTAGCCGAGGCCGAGCCGGGTGGCGTCGTCGGAGTCGGGCAGATCGGTTCCGGCCCGCTGGGTGCCGGTGAGGGATCCCTCCGCGGTCGCGTCCCAGGCCATGCGGTCGCGGGTTTCGGTGTCGCGGACCTCTGCGGTGGCCAGGGAGTGGTCGTAGTGGAAGGCGTGGGTGCTCTCTCCGACCGCGGTCAGTCCGGCGGTGGTGGCCCGGACCGAGACCTCCACCCGTCCCACCGTCCGGAGGGTGCCGGCCGGGACGGGGCGGCTCCACACCGGGCGGGGCGCGCCGCCGAGGTCCCGGACGCGGGGGGCCAGGCCGGTCAGAGCGGTGCGCAGGGCGGCCTCGTCCGCGGGGTCCAGCGGCGGCACGCCGATCTCGCGGAGGAGGGTTGCCGCCTCGGGGAACAGGTGGTCGGTGCGGACCAGGTGCAGGGTGTCCCGGGGCAGCCGCTCCCCCACGGCCGGGGTCCAGGAGCGGCGCGGCGCGGGTTCGGCGGTGCGCGGCACCCGCGTCACCGCTCCGCTGCCGTCGGTCCGGGACTCGAAGTCCAGGGTGGGGCGCGACCGGCCGGCCTCGTCCCGTTCCAGGGCCAGGTCCTCGGGCGTCACGAGCGTCGCGCGGGCCGTCACCGGCGCGGCCTCCACAGGGACTGCGGCGGCCTCTCCTGCGGCCGGCACCGGAGTGGCGGAGAGGTGGAGGACGACCGGGCCGTCGAATTCGGCGAGCCACAGCGATCCTCCGCCGAAGGCGCCGGCCGCCGAGAATCCACCGGTCTCGTCGACGGAGCCGCTCCAGCTCACCCCGGGGGTGAGGCGACCGCTCGGTTCCGTGGCGGCGGAGTCCTCCGACGTGCCGCCGACCTTGATACCGAGGCCCGCCGCGACCTTCCAGTTCCGCAGGGCGGAGGTGAGCAGGTGGAAGGAGGCGCCCTGGACGACCTCGGTCTGGCCGCGCCGGGTCCGTGCGTAGGTGAAGTCCGCCTGCTCCAGGCTCGCCCGGACGGTGACCAGGAGGCGCTGTTCCGCGCCCGGGCGGCCGGGTACGGGGCTCGTGAGCACGAGGGTGTGGCCGGGCCCCGTCAGCGGGTGCGCCCGCCCGGCCAGGGCGGCGGGGCTCAACGCCTCGGCCAGGGCGAGGTGGTTGGCGATGTGGTGCGGCTGCGTCCGGTGGAGCGGGCGGCGCCCGGTGGCCACGTCGGGCGGGGGTCCGGCGTTCGCGCCCTGCGGGCCTTGCGCCTCCAGCACGCCCTGCGCGTCCTGCGCGTCCTGCGCGTCCCGCGCGTTCTGCCAGGGGGCGCGGGGTGCCAGGTAGGCGGGGAAGCGGTCGCGGACGAGGTCGAGAGCGCGGGTCAGCGCTTCCCCGGCGCCGCGCGGGTCGATCTCGGCGATGCGGCTGGTGGGCGGCAGCCATCCGTCGGTGGAGGGCGGCAGCGTCAGCACCCGGCCGGGAGCGGTACGGGCCAGGGTCTCCGGGTCCGCGGACGGTGCCGGGAGGTGGGCGTCGGCGGCCGGGGGGAGTTGTCCGAGGCGTGCCGCGTCTGCGGTGAGCATCCGCACCCGCGCGGTGATCCAGGTGTGCGTGCCGGGGCGCCCGTTCAGCGAACCGGTCTCCACGCGCACGTCGTACTCGACGACGGTGGTCGGCTCGTCGGTGTGCCTGAGCCGCCGGACCTCCAGGTGGTCGGCCTGCTGCCCCGGCCGGGTGTACTGCACCGAGCGCTTGTACGTGGCCTTGGGCAGCGGCACCAGGGCCGGTACGCCCAGAGCGCTCCTCACCAGGGGCAGCAGGAAGCCGGTTCCGGCACTGGCGGCGTCGCCCTGGACGGAGGCCGCCCCCGCCGCGGCGGAGTGGACGTCCTCGACGTCGATCCGGGACGGCTCCGTGGTGTCCGCCACGGCCCGGGGGTTGTGGAAGGTGGCGTCGACCCGGACCGCGTCGGACCGTCCGTCGGCGGATTCCAGCCGTGCCGAGTGGAGACCTCCGGCGGTGGCGTCGAGCAGACCCGACAGCAGGGTGTGGACGCCGGCGAAGTCGTTCAGCGCCTCGAAGGAGGGCGAGAACGGATCGGCCGGGGAAGGGCCGGCCGCGGCGAACACCGCGGCCCGGTACGCCTCGGCCCCGGTCACCGAGTCCACCCAGGACAGCGCGGGAAAGGCGACCGCAGGGCCCACGGTGGCGGGACCGGACGTGCGGAAGACGGTGTCCGTCCCGTCGGGGACGGCGGCCTGGAACAGGTGTGCGGTGCTCGTCCGGGGCTCGCCGGACAGCTCGGTCCGGAGCGCCGAGGTGGCGTGGTCCGTGCCGGCGGGCCTGGGCAGGGCGCGCACGGCCCCGCGCGGATAGGTACCGACGAGGGCCCGTTCGAGGACCGTGCGGGCGCGCTGCGGATCGTCCTGCCCGGTACGCCGGACCTCCAGGCCCACTTCCACGTCGTGGAGGAAGCGCACCTCCCCGGGGTCGGACGCCGGCCGGACGGTACGCGTGGAGCTCCGCGTGGTGGAAGCGCTGTAGGCGGTCTTCTTCGCATAGCCGCCGAAGACCGACTGCGTGCCGGAGATGATCCCCGACAGCGAGGAAACGGAGGAGAGTGCCTGGGTGATCGGCTGCGGCAGCGAGACGTTCAGAGCGTGGTCGACGGTCCGGCCGGCCGAGGTGCTCTCCCCCCACGCCCTGACCTGCCGGGCGGTCTGCCGCGGTCCGTCGTCCGGGAGCGCGTGTATCCCGGCGTCGCCCACGGGCTCACCGCGCGGCCCCGTGAGCTGGGTCCAGTCGGCGAGCCGTAGCCGCACCGTGACGGCGAGCGGGCCGCCGGGCGGCCGCAGTACGGCGGTGTGTCCGCCGGCGACCGCCTCGCGCAGGACGGAGCCGGGGTCGACGGCGGCGAGGTAGGTGTCGAGCAGCGGCTCGGTCTCCGCTCGCGCTACCCGCGGCAGGAGCCCGAGCACGCCGTCGCGGACGGCGTTCTGCAGCCGGTCGTCGGCGAAGGCGTAGCGCTCCCGGCCGGCGCCCTGCCGCCCCGCGTACTCCGGCGGCGCGAACACCGGGCCGGCCTCGCGCCCGTCCCCTCCCCCGGCCTCCGTCCACGCACCGTCCTCGGCGAACACGCCGGCGAGGTCGGGCAACGGGCGCGGCGGGCGCGGCTCCCGGACGACGGTGCCGAGGGGCGACTCCGGTTCGGGCGACGGCGGCCGCCACACCGTGTCGAGCGGCTGGGCGACCGGCGGTGCGGGGTGCGGATCCACGGCTTGCTGGGGGTTGCTCGTACTCCCGCTGCCCCCGGCGCCGTTCTCATCGGTGGTCCCGGTCGTCGGCCCGCTCCTCGCCCCGCCCCGCAGCTTCACCCCCACGGCACGCAGCCCGGGGTTGTCCGCGGCCAGCCGGTCGGCGAGATCACGGGCGGCCTCGGGGCCCTGGGCGTACAGGGTTTCGACGATCCGCGCCACGGCGGCCCGCCGTGCCTCCAGCCGCGCCTGCACCTCCGGTTCCCGGCCGATCTCCAGGGGGGCGGCCAGATGGCGCCACGCGGAGCCGGCCAACGCCCGCACCGTGTCGTCGGGCACGCCGAGCCGCTCGGCCAGCCGGCGTACGTCCTCCGTGTCCAGTTCGGCCGCATCCGGTTCTGTCGTACCCGGTTCTGTCGTACCCCGTTCCGTGGTGGGCCGCTCGGCGGTGTCCGGTTCGGTGCCCGGTTCGGTGTCCTGGACGCGCTCCGGGTGGTCGGCGCTCCGCTCGGCCGCCTTGCCCTTGCCCCGCTGCTCGGCGGAAGCGGCGGTGCTGCCGGGAGCCTTCCCGTCCGTCGCCGCCGGAGTCTCAGTGGCCGCCTGAGTCTTCGTCGCCGCCGGGGTCCCAGTGGCCGCCGGAATCGTCCGCAGGGGCGGGGTGTCCATGGCGCGCAGGACCATGGTGCCGAGCACCCAGCGGTTCTCCTTCGGGCCGGTGACGTGCAGGACGGCCAGTGCCCGGATCAGGTGGCCGGTCGTGGGTCCGGGCTTGCCGGCCCGCGCGGGCAGTCCGTACTTCAGGTAGTCGCGCCGGTAGTTGTTGCCGCCGCCCGACTGCCCCTGCGCCCCCGCGTTCTGGGCGAACGGCGCCGAGACGAGGACCCGGTTGGTGTCGTCGGAGGTCACCCGGGCGGTGTACAGGGAGGCGACCGAGGGGGTCACCGTGGTCGTGGCGGTCGTCGTGTACGCGTCGCCGGACGTCCGGACGTCGTCCAGGGCGGTGTCGCCGGTGGCGAGGATCTGCTGGGGCAGCAGCCGCAGCCGTACGGAGGTGGCGGGATGGGCCCCGGTACGTCCCATCAGGCGGCCCACCGCGACGGAGTCGAGCCGCCTGCCCGCGTCGCCGTCCCCCGGGCGCACCAGCCGGGAGAGCCGGATCATGAGGCTCTCGTCCGAGAACGAGGTGTGCATCCGGTCGGGACCCGACAGCGCGGGGTCGACTTCACGCAGGGCCCGCGCCAGCTCCACGCCGGCGTCGAAGGAGTAGAGCGCGAACGGCCGGTCGGGCATCCAGTCCTGGCCGTCCAGGGCGTCGCGCACGTCGTCGGTCAGCCCGTCCAGACCGATGACGAGGGCGCCGGGCGGCGGGGCGGTCCGGTCGGCGGGGTCCCGCTCGAAGACGGCGGGCCGCACGAGAGGAACCGCCCGGTCCGCCTCGGTCGGCAGGTCGTCGCGGTCGAACCACAGGGTCGCCGTGGCATCGGCCGTGGCGTGGAACTCACGCGTCCCGAATCCGCCCAGGGTCGCGGCGACCAGACCCGCGACCGGCCCGTCGGCGGCCCCGGACATCGGGCTGCTGCGCACGGTGACCCGGTACCGGTACGGCACCTGGAACTCGGCCAGTTCGCCGGAGCGCTGCCAGGCCCTGGTCTCACGCTGGGACGTGGCGGAGGTGCCGATCGCGCGTTCGAGGGCCCCGGTGAGGGTGGTCTGCAGGCGCTGGCCCCCGGACTGCAGCACCGGCCTGGCCTCCAGCTGGCGGGCCCTGTTGTACGAGACGCTCTGCGTCTGGACGCCCGGCTCGGCCAGGCCGGCGTTCCGTCCGCCGCCGTGGGCGGCGCTGTGGGTCAGCTGCGCGGTGTCGTCGACGCCGCTGCCCCGTATCTGGTCGAGGTCGGTTCCCGGCCTCGGGCGGGCGTTCACCTCCACCGTCACCAGGCGCGGGCCCAGACCCAGCCAGCCCCGGTGCACGAAGTGCATCGAGCCGGTCCCCCGGGGGCCCGCGCCGATCGGTACGCGCAGCCCCACCGAGGAGGAATGGTCACTGACCCAGGACGCGAGGCCGGGCAGGTATCCGGCGTCCCCCGGCCGGGTCGCCCCGGGGGCGGCCTTCTCGATGGTGTCGAGGAGGTTCTGCCGGAACTGTCCGCGCGGGCCCTCCAGTGCGACGCCGATGACGGCGCCCTGACCGAGCTGGCCGGTGTCCCGGTACCACTGGGGCAGCATCAGCGTCCGGTCCTGGGCGGGCGGGGTGAACTCGGCGAGCGCCGCCAGCTCGGGGTGCTTGGCCAGGTCGCTCTCGGGGAGCAGGAACTCCACCGCGTCCGGCACCAGGAAGCCCACGGTCCGCACCGTGTGGGGGCGGGCGGCCAGGGTCCCCGAGACGACGTTGCGCCTGCCCTGACCGACCGTCACCCGGTAGGTGGCGTCTGCGGTGAACCGCTGCATCCGGGTGCTGCTGTGGGCGGTGACCCGGGCGTCCGAAGCGTTGTCCGAGTGGGTCGTACTGACGGTGGTGGCCGAGGTGTCCACGTAGCGCCCGCTCGGGAAGAGGGAGACGCCAGGGGTGTAGGCGCCGCTGACGGTCACTCCGGTCTGTCCTCCGCCGCCGACCGACCGGGTGGAGGTGACGGTGTCCGACGCGTACAGCCAGCTCTCCATGCTCATGGGGCCGGGGGCCTCCTGCCGGCGCACACCGCTCAGGTAGCCGGTGATCTCGACCGAGACGTCCGTGCCCGAGACCAGTCCGAAGCTGCCCGCGCCCTCCAGAACCAGGCCGTCGCCGAAGACGGTCAGGGCGTTGGCGGTCAGCTGGTGGAAGGAGAGCGCGGACCGCAGGACCTGCTGGGCCATGCTGTCCTGGTCGGCGAGCGAGCCGCCCACCGTCGTCCGCGTCGTCCACCTCCACGCCCCGTCCGCCAGGCGCTGGGCCCACCCCAGCGGCCCTCCGGCACCGGCGGAGGCCCAGATCTCGGCGGGGGTTTTGACGGGAGGCGCGGCGGCGGTCTCGGTCGCGGCGGGCGGCGCGACGGCGGTCTCGGGCACGTGGCCGGCCGTCGCCTCGGCCGGAGGCGTGGCAGCGGTCTCTGCCACGAGATCGCCGGTCCGCTCGGCCGAAGGTGCGGCAACCGCCTCGGCATCCTCGTCCGCCGTCTCCTCCTGCCGGTGGAGGGCGGTGAGGTCGAAGAGGTCCTCGTCCTCCGTCTCCGTACGGGGCGCGCCCAGCAGTCGGCTCACGACCTGGACCAGGGTGTCACTGCCCAGCACCCGGTCCACGAAGGCCGACTCCGGCAGCCGTCGCAGCACCTCGGGCGCTCCGTCGCCCGCCAGCCGCGTCAGTTCCTCCTCCGTGACCCGGACGGCGATGTGCGGCTCGTCGGTGATCACCGAATCGACCGACTCCGTGTCGGACGTCTCCGACTCCGAATCCTCCGCCCCGGGATGCCCCGACCTGGCGTCCTCCGACCCGTGCGCGGCCTCGTCCGAGCGGATCGATGGCTCGGGCGCGACGGGTTCCTGCACCACCGCCACCGGCGCGTCCGACGCGGACTCGGCCCGCGGAGGCGCGCTCACGGTCCGGTACGTGGGTACGGCCACGGCGAGGGTGCCTTCGGCGACGAGCGGGCGGGGCGCCGGGCCGTGGCTCCACAGCAGGTCCAGTCGCAGCCGCACCGGGATCTCGAAGAGCTGCAACCCGTCGCCGGCCGCGGTGGACAGGTACTTCTCCTGGCCGACCAGCGACGTGGTGGCGGTGGCCTCGGCGTTCGAGCCGCTGGCGGTGTACTCCGGCCGCACTCCCTGCAGCGGCAGCTGGCCGTGGAACTCCAGGGGGTTGCTCACCTCTCCCATGCCGGTCAGCGACCAGCCCATCGGGGTGACCTTGCGCCCTTCCTGGCCGGGGCGGTTGTAGCCGGACCAGTTGTTGGTCTGCAGACCGGGCAGTGACCGGGCGGCGGTGACCGGCGCGTCGTCGATCCGTTCGGCGGTCAGCCGCACCTGGACCCGCTGCACGTCCCCGGTGCCGGGTACTTCCAGCCATATCGTGTGGCCGCCCTCGACCAGCTCGTCCGCGGCGCCCCGCAGGGTCTGGGCGGAGCGGGCGTGGTCCAGGGCACGGGCGTTGGCCAGCCATCGGGCGCGGGTGGCAACGCCGGTCCACCGGCCGCTCGTTCCGGACGGCAGGAACCCGTGCTCGCGCAGCCACCGCCCGGCCATGTCGTACAGCGGCTCCGCGCCGTCGACGCGCAGGGTCGTGGTCGAGATCCCGAGGGACCGCAGCCGCACCATCTCGGGCGGCAGCGAGCGCGGAACGGCCTCCACCACGCCCTCCAGCACCGCCCGGGACGGCACCCGGAACACCACGGGGTAGGCCGTCCGGCCCTCGCCGTCGGCGCCCGCGTGCAGGGGGCTGGTCGTGGACGGCAGGGCGACACCGCCCTTGGGCAGGACCAACTGCATCTCGAAGGTGACCCGGCCCTCGACCTGGAACATCGGGCCGCCCGACTGCAGGGTCAGCGATCTGGTGAGGTCGCCGCCGGAGCCCAGGACGTACGACACCTGCTGGCGGGCACCGGCGTTCACCGTCAAGGCGCCGCCGATGGGGGCGGTCACCGCGTCACCGTGCGGAGCGGAGAAACCGACCGTGAGGCGGAGGTCGGCACCCACCGCGTTGGTGACGGTCGACTGCCCGACGACCCGGACGGTACGCACCACCTGGTGTTGCAGGTCCGCGGCCGGGGCGGTCGGGCCCGTCTGCCGGCCGTCGTCCGCGAGGTCGGCCCGTACCCGGATGAAGCCCAGCGCGGAGCCGTCGGCCGCCAGCAGCAGGGGGGAGGCGTGCCAGCCGTTCAGCATCCTCGGCAGGGCGTCCCGCATGCTGCGGGAACCGAAGAAGCGTTGCAGGTCCTCGCGGGAGGCCCCCGACATCGCGCCCAGATGATCCGCGAACGCCTGCTCCGCGGCGTGCAGGACGCGTTCCGGGTTCAGTACCGTCTCCACCCCGTACAGCGGGACCTCGTGCACCGCCGTCCGGAGCGGGGCGTGTTCCCGCTCGGCCGCCGCCCGCGCCGCGGCCGCCTGGTCGGATCCGTCCGCCGCGGTGTCCGGGACGGCGGTGTCCGTCGCACCGGGCGGATCGGTGCGGGTGAGGTGCTCCGGGAACCAGACGGCCATCCGTTCCCCGGCCGGACCCTCCTGGTCCGTGGTCCAGTCGGCCGGGGCCGCTCCGGTGTCCACCCGCAGCTGCCACCGCATGCGGTACGCGTACGGCACCGCCCCGCCCGAGACGGTGACCAACGACAGCGCCTGCGCCGCGCTGACGACGCTCACCTGGGTCGACAACTGGTTGTGCACGAGGGTCACTTGGGGCTGAATCGCGATCTGGCTCAGCACGCCCAGCGAGGGCTGCCAGACATGGCTGCCCGCCAACTGGAAGGTGCGCAGGTCCGCCGTGCCGGCGGTGTTCCCCGTGTCCGAGTACCCGGCGCCCCAGCGCTGGACCCGGTTCGGCACCCCTTCGGCCAGCCCGTCGAGCAGTTCGGGTGCCGGCCGGGGGTCGCCGAGGCGCAACCGCACCCGGACCGTCCGTACGGTCCCCCGGTGGCGCAGGTGCAGAACCAGCCCGTTCTCCCCGCGCACCTCGGACCACTCGTTGACGAGGTAGGAGGGGGTCAGCCGGACGCGGATCTGGTCACGCAGGTTCTCGTCCTCCCCCAGGCTCCCCTCCAGTTGCCTGCTCAGCCGGTCCCGCAGCCAGTCGACCGTGCTCTCGGGCACCCGGCCAAGACTCACCGTGCCCTGCACGCCGTCGAATTCCGCCCCGTACGCGCGCACCGAGTCACTGATCGGTGCGGGAGCGTCCAGGGCGGGGCCGGCCGCCCCGGTCACGGGGGCGGCGACGTCCGTCACGTGAGCCGTGGCCGGTTCGAGGGTTTCCGGGGCGGGGGCGGGGGTCTCGGGTGCGAGCGCCTCCGCTGCGGGGGCCTCCGGCACGTGGGCGGGCTCGGGCTCGGGGGCAGCCTGCTGCTCGGCGTCGTCCGGCCGTTGCCGCTCCGGCTCGGGCTCGGGGTGCTCGGCCACCTCGGCCTGCCGTTCGGGGGCGGGCTCGGGGTGCTCGACCACCTCGGCCTGCTGCTCCTCGGCCTGCTGTACGGGAACAGCCTGCTGCTCCTCGGGCGCCGTCTGCTGCTCAGGTTCGGGCGCGGGATCGGCCTGATCCTCGGTCCCGGCCCGCCGCCCCATCGGGATCCGCTGGTCGTCCTGTGTCGCGTCAACGCCGGTCTCCCGGCCGGCGAGCACCCGGTCCAGGCTCGCCATGGGTTCACCCCGCCGCCGCGGACGCGGCTCCAGCAGGAGCTGCTCCAGCTCCTCCGCCTCCCGGTCCGTCACCGGCTGGACGTCCGGGCCCGCCTGGTCGCTCGGCCCGGCCTGGTTGCTCGGCCCGGCCTCGGAACCCAGGACCTCCATCTCCACTTCCATCGGCCTGCTCTGTTGCGCTCCGGCTCCGGGCAGTTTGCCGCGCGTCTGCGGCCCGCCCAGCTCCAGGGCCCTGGTGCGGGCGGCTTCGGCGCCCCGGGTGTGCAGGACCTCGGCGACGTCGATCAGGTGCTCGTGGTGGCCCCGGCGTGCCGCCTCCGTCTCGGGGTCCGTTCCGATCAGCACGGGCGCCCGCAGGAGTCCGCCCGCCGCGGTGAGCAGAGCCTCCGCGGCGCGGGTGGTGATGCCGAGCCGCGCTCCCAGCCCCCTCGCCCCGTCCGCGGCGAACCTCCCGGTACCGCCTTGCTCCGGGACGGCCTCGTCGTCGGGTCCGGTACGCGCCTCGGGGTCCAGGCCCAGCGCGCGCAGGCGCCGGCGGGCCGCGGTCAGGGCCGTCTCGCGGGCCGGGGCCTTCTTGTCCCGCGCCTGCGGTGCGGCGGCGTGGTCGGCGACGGCCGAGTGGTACGCCGTGAGCGCCTCCGCCAGCCGCATCAGGTCGGGGTCGACCGCGCGCGCGTACGTCTCGGTGTCCGGCCGCGCCACCGCGGCGGCAGCGGGCCCCCTCTCCTTGCCCTTGCCCTTCCTGCCCGTGGCCTTCACCTGGTCGTCGCGGTTCTCGGCCGCTTGCGCCGTCGCCCGTTCCACCCGTTCCACCGAGGCGCGCAGCGCGGGCTCGTTGCGTATCGCGCCGATGTCCATCGGGCCGGCCGTGGAGTGGCCGCCGTATCCGTCCCACGTGTAGTCGTTGTTCTGCCGGGACCGGCTGATGGCGTACACCAGGGTGTCGACGTGTCCGTCCTCGGCGAGGACGTACGCGAACGAGGCGCCGCCGCTGCCGCCGTCCAGGTGGATGTGGAGGGCCTGATGGACGGCGACGGGGCGTTGCCGGTTCTGTACCTCCCTCGGGCTCCTGTGTCCTTCGGCGACCTCTTCGAGCAGCGCCAGTTGCGCGGGGGTCAGCGCTTCCGCGCGTGCCTGCCGGGTGTGCAGGAGCCGTCCCGCGCGCTGGTCCCAGGTTTCGGGGCGGTGCGGCTGGAACGCCGCCAGCCGTTCGGCGACGCGTTCTCTCTCCCGTGCCACCCGGGCGGCGCGGGAGGCGACTTCCCGGTCCCAGGCGCCCTGCGCCGTGTCCCGGACCCGCTGGTGGAAGTCTCCCTCCACCACCGCGCCCAGCCGGTCCAGCCAGGCCGAGAAGTCGGTGTCGAGGGCCGTCAGCGCGGCTTCGCCGGAGGCGAGGTAGGGGGCGAAGACGTAGTCCTGCCAGTCGGCGGGGTTCAGGGTCAGGTCTTCCAGAACCGCGGGCGCTCCCAGCATCAGGGGGAGCAGTTCCGGGTTGCGGCCGAGTTCGGCGGCGAGGTCGGCGCCCTTGGGTGCGAGCAGCAGTCCTGCGGCCTCGGGCACCGAGGCCAGCGCCTGCGCCCACACCGACGGCTGTTCGGTCGCCGGCTCGCGTACGGTGACCGCCACCCTCGCCGCTCCCCTGCCGTTCTTCCGGCCGCGGCGCGCCGCCGTCCCCACTCCCGGGCGCGCGGTCTCCTGGAGCCGCGCCGAGGCGGTGTCGGAGACGGGGGCGGGGGCGGGGGCGGCGACGCGGGGCAGCGCGGCCAGCAGGCGCCGCCCGGTCAGGTCTTCGGCGAGCCGGTCGAACGCCGCACGGTTCCGGGCCAGTTGCCGCAGATCTCCGGCGGTTCCCGGCGACTGGAGCGCCCGGTCGCGCAGTGCGGCGGTGGCGAAGAACCGGTCGGCGAACCGCGGGGTGTCGTCCAGGAAGCGGGTGAGGTCGGCGTCGGTGAGCAGCCGCCGCAGCTCATGGGGGTCGGTGCCGGTCAGCGCCGAGGGGTGCTCGGCGAGCCGTTGGAGCAGCGTCTCGCGCGGGGCGAGCCGGCGCACCAGGCTCGGGGCGAGGGCGTCGGCGAGCGGTCGGGACGCACGGGCCGCGCGCCACAACGGGCTCTCGTCCACCGCGTGTTCCACCAGACCGTGGCTGCGCAGCAGGGTGCCGGCGAGCCAGGGGGCGTCCCTCAGGTCGCGTCCGATCCTCGGGTCGGCGGCCATCGCATCGGTCAGGCCCCGTACCGCACCGAGCGCGGTGACCAGGGTGTGCCCGAGGCCGCCCTCCACGACGGCGAGAGCACGCGTCACCTCCGGCTGTGTACGCAGTAGTTGGTGGAGCGACTCGCCTTGCGGGCGGCGCTCCAGCAGGCGTGCCAGTCCTGGGTCGGCGGCCAGCGCGTCCACGACGGCGGGGGCCCGCAGCGTCGTCTCCAGCAGCTCGGCGGAGGCCAGAACCCGCCCGATGTGGTCGGGGTGCCGCTGGAGGGCGCGCAGGGGCTCCTCGTCCGACAGGAAACGTCGGAAGTGCGCGGTGTCGGTGAACGCCTCGGGGTGGGCTGCGATGGACTCGCTGACGGCCGGGTAGCGGCGCAGGACCTGTGCGAACGCCGGCGTGGCCGCGACCGACCGGGCCGCCGGGACGCCGCTCAGCACGGCCCGTACGACCGCGGTGTCCTCGTCCCTGCCCGTGTGGAAGGTGATCAGCTCGGCGGCGAGGGAGGGGGTCGACAGCAGCAGTTCGGCGACGCGGCCGTCGTCGGCGAGGGCCCGCGCCACGTCGTTCCGCTCCCCCATCAGCTGCCTCAGGTGGGGGTCGCCGGCCGCGATGGCGTGTTCGTGCGGGCGCTGCAGCATGAAGCGGACCAGGTCGGGCACGGCGACGAGCTGCCGGACAAGGTCCGGATTGCCCGCGAGCTGACTGACGGTGCCGCGCAGCAGCGTGTACGCGTAGAGGGAGTCGTTCGTCCGCAGTGCGGCGGTCAGCGCCGGGTTGTCGCGGAGGAGGACGAGCACCGAGGCGTTGGGGTCGTGGACGGTGGCGAGGAGTCTCGGCCGCGCCACCAGCATCTCGGCCAGATCCGGGTCCTGGAAGAGCATGGCTCCGGCGGCGCGGCTGCCGCGGGCGGCGTCGAGCAGCGTCCCGTTGCCGCGGACGAGGTCGTCGACGGCGTGGAGGGCGGCGAGCCGTTCCTCGCTGCCGGGCCCGTCGGCCATGCGCCCGAGTTCCGCGCGTGCCGTTTCCGGCGCCAGGTGCCACAGTCCGGACCAGCGCGCGTCGTCGGCGTGCAGGCGGACGCCTTCGGGGGACAGGACGGCGTCGCCGCCGTGTGACGTGACGAGGTTCGCCAGGGTGTTCGTCCACGCCTTCGTCTTCTTCTTGCTCTTCTTGGCGTTCTCCGCCCTGCGGGCCTCCACGACGGCCGTGACCCCGGCCCGGAAGGGCTCGGTGCCGAGCACGTCGACGAGTGCGGGGCGTGCGACGGCCTCGCGGAAGACCTCGGGTGCGGAGGCCAGCAGGCTCAGCAGGCCGCTGTCACCGTCCAGCCCGCGCAGCAGTCCGGGCGAGTGGAAGAGGGCGCGCCAATGGGCGACGGGCAGCTGGAAACCGGGCCGGGACGCCAGCTCGGTCAGCACCCGCGGATGGGCGTGGAGTCCCGCCACCGCCTCGGTGTCGACGGCGTCCAGCACGCGCCGGTCGTACCGGGCGAGGCGGAGCAGCGCGTCGCTGCGGAACAGTACGTCGAGCAGCCGCTGCCGGTCCTCGACGTACAGCAGGTCGTGGAAGCCTTCGAGCGCGTAGTGGGTGAAGATCCGCTCGTCGGCGGGTCCCAGCTCCCAGTACGCGCGCAGGTTGCCGAAGTCGGGTGAGCCCGGGGACTGGTGGTCGAGGAGCAGTCCCACGGCGGGGTTGACCCAGGCCATCCAGCCCACGAGCGGGTCGGCCTCGGCGGCGTCCGTGAACGCGATCCGCGGGTCGCCGGGGCCGGCCTCCAGCAGGCTCGGGGAGTGGCCGAGCCAGAACCGCAGGACGGGGTGGCGCAGGGCGGCCTTGAGGACGTACGGGGCGAGCAGCGGCGAGTTCTCCCGTACGAGGGGGCGCAGTGTCTCGGCGTCGGGCCCCAGCAGGCGACGGTACTCGTGGGGGTCGGTCAGCAGGTCCGGGTGGAGCAGCAGCGCCCGCCGGAGGCCGGCGTCGGCCCGCAGCTCCAGGGCGAGGAGGGGATCGACCGTGAGGGCGGCGTCCAGCGCGGGCAGCGCGGCCCGCAGGTCCCGCAGCGGGACCGGGTCCGCGGCCGGCGGTTTCAGGCTCCGGGCGGCGGGGTCGCCCTGCTCGGCGCGTGCCACGGGTGCCGCCTGCCGCAGCGCGTCCAGCAGGGCGGGTGCGGGTACGGCGTCGAAGTGGGCGGGGTCACGGGAGAGGAGGCCGGCGACGGCGGGGTTGTCCACCGCGGCGGTCACCAGGCGTGCGTCGGCGCCGAGACGGTTGGCGAAGTCCGGCGCGTCGGCGAGCACGTCGATCAGCCGGGCGTCGCGCCCCAGGACGTCCAGCAGACCGGGGTCGCGGGCCACGGCCGCCAGGAGGTCCGGTGCCCGCAGCAGGAGGTCCGTCTGGTCGGCGTGGGTCTGCAGACGGGCGCGCAGCTCCCGGTCGGCGTACAGGGCGGCGACATCGATCTCCGCGTCGGCCTCCACCCGGGCGAAGACGGCGGAGGTGAGCACTTCCTCGCGGGCGAAGGACCGTGCGCTCTCGGGCGTGCCGGCCAGTACCGCGGAGGCCAGACCGGGCAGGAGGGCCACGAGGTCGGCGACGGTCTCGGAGGACGACACGGCGAGGATGTGGGCGGTCCGGCCGTTGAGGACGGTCGCCACTTCGACGGCGTCGAGCAGATGCGCCGCGTCGGGTGACCTGTTCTCGATCGCCTCCACCAGCTCGCGCTTCCCGTCCGCCGAGGGGGCCAGCTTGGCGTCCAGATGGCTCGGGCCGAGCGCGTACGCGGCGAGCGTCATGGAGTCCAGTGCGCTCAGTCTCCGCAGCAGCTCACCGGAGCCGGACAGCACGTCCAGGTGCTGGGGGCGCGCCTGCAGGATCGTTCCGAGCTCCGGCCGGCGGACGATCGCCTTCACCACGTGCAGATGGGCGGGGTGCATGAGCGCGTCGACGAGCTCGGCGTGCCCGGGGGCCACCCAGGTCGCGTCGGCGGCGGCCATGCGCGCGAGGTCCCCGGCCGGCCAGTCCTCGTGCCAGGTGCGGGCGGCGGCTCTGTTCAGGAAGGCGACCAGGGCGTCCGCCGGAACCGCGGACCGCTCCCCGCCCCGGGAGACCGCCCGGACCGCTTGCCGGGCCGCGTCGGCGAGGATCTGGGCGTCGGGAGCCGTCCGGGCCGCGGAGTCCGCAGCCTCGTGCGGAGCGCCCGCGCGCAGCGTCGGCTGGCCGGAGCGGATGCCGGGGGTCGCCGCGGCGAGCTCGTTCGCCAGCTCCTCGGCGTCCTTCTCCACCAGGGCCCTGGTCCACGGCGGACCGTCGGACCGGCCGAGCACCTCCATGATCCGGAGCCCCGCGTGCCGCTGGGCCTCCCGCAGCGCGACCGTCTCCGGTTCCGTACCGATCAGCACGGCCGGCCGGAGCAGGACCATGGCCCGCGCCCACCGGCTCTTCAGGGTCTCCGTGTCGGACGCGGCCCGCAAACGGTCCACCAGGTCCCCGCCCACGCCCGGCGCGAACGCGGAGCTCGGTGCCGGGTCCCAGTCCCTCTCCGGTCCGAGGTGCTCACCCGTGCCGCTCCGGCCTGCACCGGCCGTCGACGGGCCCGCTTCCTGCGAGGTGTCGGGAACGGGACCCGGGGCGGAGATCCTGGGGGCCCTGCGGGACCGTCCGGGCCGGGAGGCGGCCCGCTCCGCCTGCGCGAGCCGGTGCTCCCACTGGAGCCGCTCCAACTGCTCCTCGTCCAGCCGGAGGCGGAAGGTGCGGTGCATCCAGTCGGCGACGGTCCCGAAGGTCGCGTTCCGCCCGGCTTTCCGCAGATGATGGAAGAGCTCCTCACGCTGTGTCGGCGTCGGATACGTGCGCCAGGCAGGGCGCGCGAAGGGCTGCGGGCTCGCCTGGGACCGCCACGGCCGTGCCCGCCACGCCTGAAGCCCCTCCGCGCCGGGCGGTTCGAATGCGTCCACGTCGATCGGCGCCCCCGGCCCACCGGGCGTGAGCCGCGCGGGCTCCGGGGCCGGCTCCGGGGTCGGCTCGGGGCTCGGGCCGAACAGGTCCTCCGTCGACGCCGGGGGTGGCGTCGCCGGCCGCACGGGCTCGAACTCCGGGGTCGGCTCGGGGCTCGGGCCGAACAGGTCCTCCATCGACGCCGGGGGTGGCGTCGCCGGCCGGGTGAGGTGCACGCTCGGCTCGCCGGGCGCCGTTACGCCGAGGGCGGTCTCCTCGACCGTGTGCGGGGGCCGTCCCGCGAAGAACGCCTCCGCCCACGCCTCGCCGAGCGCCTCGCGGATACGGGCCTCGTCCTTCAGCACCAACAGGTGCCGGAGCGTCTCGCGCCAGTGCACCAGGTCGACCGTGGCCTGCCATCCGGGCACCCGCACGGCACGGATCTCCTCGTCCGGCGGCGGCGCGGTCAGCGTCCGGCCGTCGAGGTAGACCCGCACCGCGTCGAGCATGGCGTCGGTCGGCCACCGCATGCCGACCGATTCCCACCAGTCCACGCGGGCTTGCGAGAGCCGGGCGAACGTGTCCTTCCGCCGCAGTGTGTCGCGGACGTACCGGCCCAGCCTCACCGTCTTCCCGCGGAACACCGTCCGGTGGCCGCCGCCCACCTCCAGATGACCGCTCACCCGGAAGTGTTCCCACGCCGCGACCGTCAGGGGCGCCGACAGCCCGAGGACACCGCGGCGCACCGGAGGCTCCGGCCAGGAGCCGATGTACTCCCGGTGCAGTCGCTCCACCTCCGCCTCGTCGAGCGGTACGCGCACGGAACGGGAGGCCCAGTCGGCGACCGCTCCGAACGTCAGGATCTCGTCGAGAACCCGCTCACGCGTGTTCAGCATCGTGAAGAGACGGGTCTGCTGCGCCTCCGTCAGCGGTACTCCCGCGTGCGGTCCGCCGTCCTGCCGCGCGGTGGGCTCGGTCCGCCACGGCCTCGCCCGCCACACCCGCTGCTCCCAGGTGTCGCCGAGCGGTTCCGGCACGACCGCCCCGGGCTGCGCAGGCTGCGGTTCCGGCTGCGGCTGCGGCTGCGGCCCAAGCTCCGGCTGCGACTGCGACGGTTCGGCATGCCGCGCACGGTGCGACCAGACGTCCCGCGGGTCCTCGGAGCGCATTCCGGGCGTCTGCGTCGCGAGCGTGTCCGCCAGCGTCCGGGCGTCTCCCCGCGGATCGTCGGTGTTCCCGCCGAGCACCTCCACGATCAGGCCCAACGCCCGCATCTGCGCCTGCCGCAGGGCGAAGGCCCCCGCTTCCGGGCCGAGCTCCACCACGGGGCGGAGCAGGCCTGTGGCCTGTTCCCACAGGTCCTGGAAGAGCGGACCGAACCTCGACCGGAGACGCCGCTGCATCTCCCCCGTCGACTCCTGGACCGGCTCCTGCTGGCCAGTCGGCTCCTGGACCATTCCCGGGGCGTGGTCCGGCAGCGAGCTCAGGTCCGGCAGCGGCCCCAGGTCGAGCAGGAGGTCCAGGTGCGGCTGGAAGTCCAAGTCCGGATCCGGCGCGAGCTGCGGATCGGTGAGAAAGCTCAGGTCGGTGAGGAGACTCAGGTCGGTGAGACCGGGATCGGTGAACCCGCCCAGCCATGCGCCGGAGGCGTCGAGACCCACCGTCGACCAGGTGCCGGCGCCGTCGAAAGCCCCGCCGACATGCTCGGGTGGGAACCACAGCGGGTCGGGCAGATCCAGCAGGACGTCGTCCGAGGGCAGGTTCAGCGGGTGCGGCCCCTCTTCGGCCGTAGCCGGATCCGGCCGGTACGCCCCTGCTTCGTCCATCACCAGGTCCGGCCAGTCCGGATACGGGTCGCCCATGGCCGTTTCCGGCACACCGGGCCCCGGCCGGCCCCGGCCCGGACCGCGCTCCTCCGCACGCTCCTCCGCACGGGGCCCCGCTCCACCGCGGACCCCGGGCCGCAGGGAGCCGATCCCCGGTATCCGTTCCACCAGCGCCCGCGCCAGGTCGCGCGCCCGCCGCTCGTCCCCTTCCCGGCCGAGGTGGCCCATGAGGCGGAACAGCGCCCGATGCTGCGCTTCGCGGAGGGCGACCGTCTCCGGGTCGCGGCCGATGAGCAGTCGGGGGCCGAGCAGTTCGTTCGCCCGGTCCCAGAGCTCCTGGAAGTCCGGCTCGTCGTACGTGCGGCGGAGCCGGGACTCCATCTCGTCCGCCGTCCGCCGGGCGTCGCGGCTCCCCTCGGGGTCGAGGGCGTGCAGGCGGGCGGCGGTGAGGCCGGTGGTGAAGGAGTCGGCGTGGGCCGCTTCGTGGGTGGCCCACGCGGAGGAGAGTTTCTGCGGCGCCCACAGGGTCTCGTAGGCGTCGAGGAAGTCGCGGCGGAAGTCGCCGCCGAGCGCCGCGAACCGGTCGTCCTCGGTCTCGCGGTCGCCCCGCAGCGCCTCGAACGAACGCGCGGCTCCGTGCAGGGCGGTGCCGACGGTGGACTCGAAGGCCAAGTGCGCGGGGAGGGCCTGCGCCTCCGCGGCCAGGACGGCGTCCCATCTGCGCCCGAGGGCGTCCACGTCGTCGAGGACGAACGTGTGGCGGGGGTGGAGGACGTCGAACGCCGACCGCAGTCGCTCCTCCAGGCCGGCCCGGACGCGAGCGGTGTCGGCTTCGCCGAGGGGCCGGTCGCCGTGGGCGTCGCGCCACTGGGTGAGGTGCGCGGCGAGGAGCTCTTCGGCGAGCTCGCCGATCCGGTCGCGGGCGTGCCGCACGGTCAGCCAGGTGTGCAGCCGCTCGGGGTCCGTCAGTCGCCGGTAGGCGTCCTGCCAGCGCTCCGCCCGCTCCTGCGGCCCGAGCCGCTCCGTCTCGGCCAGCACCTGGTCGAGTCGCTGGTTGACGACGACGGCCATCGTCACCCCGAGTTCGGCGACGAGCTCCTTGCCGGGGCTGCCGAAGTCCACCGGGAAGCGGTCGAGGAACGCCGCGTCCGTGCGGGGGCCGGTTTCCGCCCAGGAGGCCGCTGCCGCCTGAACGGCCTCCTGGACACGGACGATCTGGTGTTCGCGGACCGCCTGCTCCGCCAGCCGGAGGTGCAGACCGCCCACCACCGCGTCCAGCCTGGTCTGCCTGTCGATCGACGCGGCCCGGTCGTCGGTGCCCGCGCCGGGGCGCTCGAACCTGTCGAAGACGTCGTCCAGGGCACGCCGGGCGTCGTCGAGCACCCGGGCCCGCCCCGGACCGGAGACCGGGGTGCCTTCGGCCGCGAACGCGGACAGCAGGTGTTCGTGGGCGGAGACCGGGGTGTGTTCCGCCGCGGTCAGGGCCCCGGACCCGGCGCCCCGGTGACCGGGGAACGAGGCGACCGCCGCCTCGAAGGCCGGGTCGAGCAGGAGGAGATGGAGCCGGCGGTCGAACTCGTTCGGCAGCGGCGCGATCATGTCGCGGAGGTCGCGGACTGCCTGCCGCACCGTTCCGTCGAGGGCGCGTTCCGGGTCGATGCCCGTGAAGGAGCGGTCCACCAACCGGTCCACCCGGTCGTGGAACTCGGCGGCGAGGCGGTCGTGGACCGCTCCGGCCGTCTCCCCGGCCGGCTCGAAGGATGCCCCGGTCCCGTCCGTCAGCCCGCGCGAGGAGGCGGCGAGCGTCTCCTGCCACCAGGTGTGGAACGTGCGCTCGAACGCGGCCTCCGCGTGGGCGAGTCCCCGTTGCCGGACCGCCGCCACGGTGAAGGCGTCCTGGACCGTCCGGACGGCCGCCCCGGTGTCGGAGGTTATGGCGGAGAGCCGGGCGTGCTCCGTGCGGACCTGCTCGCGGACGGCGGTCAGCTGTTCCTCGGTCAGTACGGAGGCCTTGTCCCCCGCCCACACGCGGAAGGCCTCGTCGAAGGTGCCGTCGTCGATGACGTCGCCGACGGGCGTCCCGGGGCCGCTCTCCACCCGCGTTCCGGCTGCGGCTCCGTCTCCGGTTTCGGCGTCGGCGTCGGCGTCGGCCGTGTCGGGCCGTGCCAGGATTTCGGCGTACCGCTGGTGCAGGGTCCGCTGGGCGTCCTGCCAGGCAGGGGCCCGCCAGTCGTCGGCGTCGGCGTACGCCGGGGGCGCGACGAGCCCGGCCGCCGAGGCGGCGACCCGAGCGGTTTCGACGGTGCGGACGTACTCCTCGCGCAGGTGCTCGACATGGGTCCGGGCCCAGCGGACGGTCTCCGCGTTCTCCATCCGTACGGTGCCAGGGGGCTCGTCCGCGAGCAGCGCGACGCGGTCGAGTTCGCCGCGGTGCCGGGCCTGTGCCACCTCCCGCAGTGCCTGGACCTGCGCGTCGTACCTCGCCACGGCGGCTTCGTGTGCCTCGGGACCGTACCGGCCGAGCCGTTCGACCACCGGTGCCTGGAGGGTCAGGCGCTGCTGCTCGTACCAGCCGCGCACCTCCTCGCCCCAGGTGCGGTCGGCGCGGAACCGGTCGGTGTGTTCGGCGAACCGGCGCGTCCGCTCGGCGGCCTCCGGGGCCAGCCGGCGCTGGTGCGCCGCGGCCCGGCGGATGTTCTCGTCCAGCTGCCGCACCTGCTCCTGACGCTCCTCGGCGTCCTCGACGGACAGCGCCCGGGCCCGCTCGGTGGCGTACCCCTGCCGCAGGGCGTCGAGCTGCCGGTCGTACCAGTTCTGCTCCGCGTGAGTGCCCAGTCGCTGCTGGTACGCGAATCGGTCGTGCGGGTTCTCGGCGGTTCGGGCGTGGAGCGCGCGGTCGAAGGCGGCGTGCGCCTCGCGGTCCGCCGTCCAGGCCGCGTGGGCCTCGGCGTACCGCTGCCGGAACTCCCGCACCGTTTCCGTACGGGCCTCCTGCGCCTCGGCCGTCGCTCCGTCGGCCACCATGTCCTGGAACAGGGCGGTCAGTTCGGCCGCCGGCGCCGAGGTGGTGAAGCCCGTGACACGCGCGAGAACGCCGGGCACCACGGTGGCGACCTCGCGGTGGAACACCTCGCGGGCCGCCTCCCGTGCGGTGAGGATCTCCCGGGCGGAGACGAGACCGGCGTCCAGCTCCCGGAGGGCGTCGACGCGGGCGGGCGTCAGCTCGGCCGGTGCCGCGGCGGCACGGTCCTGTGCCCAGGCGTCGGCGAACCTCTCCCGCACGGCCGCGACCCGCTCGTCCGCCCCGGAGCCGTCCAACCCGCGCACGGCAAAGAGCCGTTCGCCGAAAACGGTGTAGGCCCGGTCCCTGCTCTCGACGGCGGCCCGCAGGTCCGCCGGTGCCTGCTCCGGGCGGGCCGCCAACTCCTGGACCTGGAGCTGCGTGGCACCCTCCGCGCTCCGGTCCGGGAGGCCCGGGAGGTCGCCGCGGCGCGCGGTCTCCTGGAAGGGGGTGCGGTCGATCTCCCACCGCGACAGGTCCAGGACCCGGGCCGGGTCGCTCTCCCAGGCCCGGTACGCGCTGTCCTCCTCGCGGGCCGCGTCGGCGAGGTCGTTCCATTCCTGCCGCGCCTTGTCGATCAACCGGGCGCGCGCCGCGGGCAGATCCTCCCGGGGGGTGGAGCGCGAGACGTCGGCCCACTCCCGGGCGAAGCTCGACCGGAGTGCCTCCACGTCCTGTTCGTACTCCGTGCGCACGCGCGCGGTGCGGATCTCACCGGGAGCCGCCCCGGCATCCCTCACGAACTCCCGCAGCGAGGCTTCCCTGTTGAGCAGGGAGTCGAAGTTGGCGGCCATCTGCTGCCGCCGCTCCCTCCCCTCCTGCTCGGCGCGTTCGCGTTCGGCGGCTGCCACCGCCTCCCCGCGCCGCCGGTCCTCCTGCTCGATCTCCTCGCGCAGGGCGTCCCACTCGGATCGGACCGTGCTGCCGAAGGTGTCGCCGTCCTCCCGTTCGCGCGCCAGCCAGCCGTCCATGTCACGCGCGTCAGGGCCGTAGACGTCGTGGTAGCGGCGCACCCAGTCCCCGCGGAACCCTTCGCCCAGCCGGTCCCGGGTGGCCTCCTCGACGTCGTACCGGTACTCGGCCCGCTCGGTCAGCTCACCGCGCCGGGTGGTCAGCCGGGCGAACTGCTCGCCGCCCTCGGTCAGCGCCCTTTCCAGGCCGTACTCCAGCCGCAGCCGGTGCGGCATCGACTGTTCCAGCGACGGCAGATACCGGTGGAAGAAGGCGGCCTCACCGGCCGCCACCCGCTTCGGTTTCCAGGTGCCGTTCTCCGCCCGGCCCGCCAGCTCGCCGAAGTCGCGGGTGACGTCCTGCCGCAGCTGCTCGCGGGCGCGCTCGGCGTGCACCCCGTCGACGCCCAGCCGGTCGAAGCGCACCTCCGCCCCCTGCAGAGCGCGCTCCAGGCCGACGTGGTACTCGAAGCGCGTCGGCAGGTCGTCGAGGAGCCGGGCGTGAGCCCGCCGCATCCGGTAGGTGTACGACTTCCAGTCGTCGGGGGTGAGATCCCGCCGCTCCCGGCCGGCCAGGAGTTCCTCGCCCCTGGCGGTCAGCTCCGCGCCGTGGGCGGCGGCCACCGCGGCGGTGTCCACCGTCTCGGCCTCGATCCGCTCCCGTCCGGTGGACCGCACCCACTTGGTGTGGGCGGCCTCGACCCTCCTGTCGGCCTGTGCGCGCTGGGACTCCTCGGTCGCCGTGGCCCGCAGCCGCGCCTCCCAGCGAGCGGCCAGGTCGTCCATCCCCGGTGCGAAGGCCTCGCGCCGCTCCACCCACTGCCCGAAGGGCGTCCGCCGGGTGGGTGGGCCGTCACCGCCCGGCAGTACGCGGGTGAGGGTCTCGAAGTCGGTACGGAAGTCGGTACGGGCCCGGTCCGTCCACAGGCCGATCCGCTCGACCGTGGCGATCCCGTCCTCGGCGCCCCGCGTCAGACGCTCCTCCACCCGCGCCGCCTCGACGGCTCGGTCGAAGATGCGTTCGGCGGTGACTTCCAGCTCCAGACGGGCCCGCAGGCCCCGTGCCAGGTCCCGTGTTTCGGCGCGCAGATCGTCGTGCAGCCGCGGCCAGTCGAGCGGCTCGGCACGGGTGCCGTCGCCGGTGGACCGCTGTTCCTCGGCGAGCCGGTTCACCTCCGCCACCACGTCCTCGGCGAACGCCTCACGGGCGCGCGCCACCGCGGACCTCGGCAGCTCCGACAGGTCCGTCAGATACCGCGCGGCCCGGAGCCTGCCGGGGGGCGCCGACATGCCCTCGTCCCGCAGCCGCGTCTCGAACTCCTCGAACGTCTCCCGGGCGGACTCCCGCGCCAGGTGCGCGGCGGACTTGATCTCGAAGTCGTCGCGCAGCCCGGCGGACAGTTCGTCGAACCGCGAGCGGAACTCCGCCAGGGAGATGTCACCCCGCTGGTACGCCTCCGCGTCGGGTTCCCAGCGCGCGTCGAACCAGCTCTTGACCTCCTGACGCCGCCCCTCCGCCTCCGCCCGTACAGCGGGCGGAAGTTCACGGTCGTTTCCGAGCACCAGGAACGCGTCCCGGGTCTCGGACTGCACCAGACGGAACCGCGCACCGGTGGGATCGGCCAGTGCGAAGGGGCCGCCCTCGGAGGTCCGCTCCACGCGGGGCAGCGCCGAGGGGGTCCGCGGCGTCCCGAGGCCCTCGGTCGGTTCCTCGTCCGGGAGCACCCGCTCGGGAAGGCGGTGCACGGGGTTCGGGTCGTCCAGGTACGCGGCGAAGGCCTCCGCCACCCGCCGCTCGGCCATCTCCTCGACCTCGAACCGGAAGCGGTAGTGGTCCGTCACCTCGCCCTGCGCCCGGCGCCAGGCCGTGCCGAGCAGCGGGTCCTCGTCCCGGAAGACGTACGCGCCGGTGGGAGCGGCCGCTGCCCCGGGGGGAGTCGGCCCGGACGGCTCGGCGGCCTCGGGCCTGCTGCTCGGTGAGAGGGCGCCGTCGCGGGAGCGTGCGCCCTCGTCGTGGGTGGGCCGGTCGCTCGCGTTTCCGTCGTCCGCTCGCCCGGGCGGGGTGTCGTCGGGGGTACGCGGGGGCGCACCGTCCGCGGCGGCCACGGCGGTCTCGGTCCGGCGCGGCGACGCGCCCGCCGGCGCTCCCGTGGGCGGTGTTCGGCTCTCCGGTGCTCCCCCGTCGCCGCGTGCCGTGCCGCGCGCCGTCTCGGGGGCACGGTCGGCGGAGGTGGTGTCCCGGGGGGCCGGTGACTCGGTACGGGTCCCGGTCGGCGCGCCCCCTCGACGCTCCGAGCCGGTCACGGTGTCCGGCGTGCGCCCACCGGCCGGGGTCCCCGGCCCGCCGGCCACCGGGGTGCGTGCACCCACGTCGGCGCGGCCCTGTGCGGTGCCGGTCGAGGGAGTGGCGGCCGTCCCGGTGCGGTCGCCCGTGCTCTGCGCCGACGCGGAAAGCCCGGTGCGTGCGTCGGGTGTCCCCGTGCCGTCGACGGTCGCCGGGCGTACGGGGCCGGGGGCTCCGCCGGCAGTCGCCTGGGCCGAGGTGCCCGTGGGTACGGGTGCGGGCTCGCCCGCGCGGGTGGGCGTGGCGGCGGACGGGCCCGGCTGGGCCGAGGAGGTCCCCGTGGATACCGGTGCCGGCTCGCCCCGGCTGGGCGTGGCGGCGGACGGGCCCGGCTGGGCCGCACCTGCCTGCCGGGGCGGGGCGGTGTCGGGCGCCGTCGCGGTGGCCGTGGCGTCCTGCCGTCCGGTGACGGCCAGTGCGTCGGGGCGCCCGCCGCCGGCCGTGCCTGCTCCGGGTGCGACCGCCGGTGCGGCCGTGTTCTCGCGCGTCGCCGCCACCGCGGGGTCCTGGCTGACGGACCGGACGGGCGCCGCGTCGGCCCCGACGGGGTGTGCGGAGGTGGTGGCGGGTGCGAAGGAGTCGGGGTGCGCGGAGGTGGTGGGGCGCGCGGAAGTGGCGGCGGACGGCGTCGCTTCCGCGCCACGGTTCGGCGCCGCTTCCCGGCCGCGGTCCGCTGCCGCTTCCGCGCCGCGGTTCACGGTGGCCCCGGTCTCCGTGGGCCCCGCCGGGACGGTCGCGTCTCCCGGGCCCCTGGTCATGGTGGGTCCGGACTCCGGCGCCCGGACCGTGGCGGGCCCGGCCTCCGGGCTCCGGACCACCGTGGTGGGCTGCGTACTGTCGGGGGTCCCCGTCGCGGCCCCCCTGCCCCCCGCGACGGTCGCGTTCTCCGGTCCGGCGGAAGCGCGGGGCGCCTCGTCGAAGCCCGGCAGTCCGTCGCCCGCCGGCCGTGCGGTCCCTGCACCGCTGCCGCCTGCCGTCACCACGCCGGGGCGCGTCCCGGACGTTCCGACGGGTATACCGTCACCGGCCGCCGTCACGAACGGGGTTCGCCTCCCCGCGCTCTCGGCCGTACCCGACGCCGTACCCGTACGTCCGCCCGTACCCGAGCCCGTACCGAAGGCCGCGTCGGCGTCCGCGTCCGAGCCCGCCTCCGTACCCGTACGTCCGCCCGTACCGAAGATCGCGTCCGCCTCCGCACCCGCACCCGCACCCGTGCTCGTACGCGCCGCCCCGTCAGGCGCGCCCGTGCTCCCGCCTGTCGTAGCGCGAACGGGCGCGGGGCCGGGGGCGGCCGCATCCGCCCCCGCCCCGCTCCGAGGGGCACCGGTCGTGCCTCCGGCTCCGGCGCCCGTGGTTCCGGGCCCGGGGGCCCCGCTGGTGGCCACCGTCAAGGGGTCGACCGCCGACTGGCCCTTCGGTCCCCCGGGCCCCGTGAACGTCGAGTCGTCCGGGGCCTTGACGAGGTTCGCCACGTCGGGGACGGCGCTGCCCGGGTCCTTGCCCCGGGTCCCGCCGCCGGTGCCCGGCATGCCCAGTGCGGCTCCCGCCGCACCGCCGAGGAACGCCAGTCCCAGGTCCATCTCCCCGCCGATCGCGGCGTTCGCCGCCGCGCCGCCGACGACGCCCGCCGTGCCGCCGATCAGGGTTCTGCCGATCAGTGAGTTCGACGCGCGGGGCGCAACCACTCTGCCGAGGCCCGACAGGGCGCCGAAGGCCGCTCCGCCGATCGCGCCGCCGACCGCCATGTCCGTGATGGCCTTCGGGTCCAGCTTCTTGCGGTGCCCCTCCAGGATCTCGATCGCCTGGAGCAGCGTCTCCAGGCCGGTCATCATCCCGGCGCCGACCGCCGTCGAGAGCAGCAGGCGCCGAAGAATCGCCATGATCACCGCGCGTACGCCGGTGATCAGCGCCGGTACGGCGGCCAGGCCGAACAGCGAGTTCGCCAGGAACGCGAGCTCCACCAGCATCCACGAGAGCATCGCGATCACCAGATTGGTGGCGTGCTCCACCTGCAGGGCGAAGTCGTCATGCATGATCTGCATGTTCTCCGCGGCCTGTGCCAACCCGGGCAGGGTGCTGTTCAACTGCCGCATGTAGTCGGTGAACGCCTCGGCGGGATCACCGGTGATGTGCCCCTGGACCTGGGCGTTGGCGGCGTTGACCTCGCTCACCATGCTCTGGACCTTTCGCCCCAGATCGCCCCAGATCTCGCCCTGGCGGCGCAGCCCGGCGGGATCCGCCTCGGGCAGTTCCGTGCCGGTGAGATAAGCCGCCCAGCGGAGCGCCTCGGGGGCCCCAGCCACTACCGGCGACCTCCGCCGCCGTTGCCGCCGCCCTCGTTCAGCTGGGAGTTCAGGCGGGAGGTCAGGGTGGAGGCGTTCCGCTCGGCGCCGTCGAATACGGCGACCATGGAGTTCAGGCCGTCCCCGATGGAGGTGATCACCCTGCTCAGGGATTCCAGCCCTTCTCCGAGCTCGGCCGCCAGCGGGTCGCGCTTCCCGGCGAACTGCCGGCCGAACTTGTCGTTCCCTTCCGGGGACGTGGAGTTCAGCTCACGGATCGTCCCCTGGACGAACACCCGGAGGCGTTCCCCGAGGGGCCCCAGCAGGTCCGCGCCCCTCTGCAGTCCCTCGGTGTCGACACGGGTGACCTGCGGCATGTGCGCTCACTCCTCGGGCGGGGTCGGTACGGGCACCGCGTCCGTCGGGCGGTGCGGTGCGGGGGCAGGGGCGGGGCGGGATCCGGGTCAGCTGTGCGCGATCTTCGGCCCGTCCGCGGTGTCCTGGGCGATGCGGCCCTGCTCGACGTACTGCCGTACCGCTTCGGACATGGCGGGCTCCGGCGGCATCAGCTGTTTCACGTCGGCGGTGCCCCGCAGCAGATGCTCGGCGTCCAGCCCCTCGGGCAGATGCGGTGCCATGACCTGCGCCAGTTCGGTGGTGGCCTTCGCCCGCGCCTCCTGGACGGTGGAGAGCACCAGGTCCGCCAGTTCCTTCGGCGTGAGCCGCCGGTAGGCGCTGGTGGGGAACTCGACGGCCGTCAGCTCGCCCTGCGGGCCGACGGTCGCCTTCATCGCCTGCGCCTTGGCGGTCGCCGTGCCGGACACCTCGCGCATCCGGCGCTGCATGTCGTCGATCTGCGCCAACTGCGTCCGGTAGGTCTCCTGCAGTTGCTCGATCTGTTCGTCGAACGGCGTGGACACCCGCTCACTCCTCCTCCGGCCCGGCGTTCTTCCCGGAGCGATCCGGGGCGGGGCGGGTACCGCCACCGCACAGCTCCCAAGGAACACGAGGCGGGCGGCGGGGAGAACAGCGGGCGGGCGCCCGTGCCCGCTTGAACGCCGACTCTGTCCGAAGGGACGTGCGCGCGACTGCCGGTGGCGGCGCCGACAGCGCGTGGGGCGTACCGGCCGGCGGCACTCCGTACACAAGTCGTGCACCAAAGGGCCCTGTTCGGCCCGAGTGCGCAAACCGGCCCGCTTCGCTCCTTAGCGTGTCCGGCAGCGACCACATCAGCCGCCCTTGGAGCCCGACATCATGGCTGCCGTCCGAGTTGTCCACGCCACCGGTGCCGCACGGCCCGTCCGCCGGGCGCGCCGCCCCGGGCGCGGGAGGCCGGTGCGTCCACCGGCTTCCGGCGGGCTCCTGCCGACCCCGCCCGACGAGCGGGAGAAGTACGCGTACGTGGTGCGCCGGACCTGGCTGCTGACGACCACGTCGTTCCTGGGCTTCGCGTGCGTGCTCTACAGCCAGGTCGACTCCGCCCGGCACGGGCCGTGGATCTGGTTCTTCGCGCCGGTCCTGCTGCTGTCGGTGCTGGGGGTGCTCATCTCGCTGCGGCTGGAGCTGTTCAGCCCGAGTTTCGACATCGGCGCGCACCGTGCGCTGGTGCGGGCGTGGTCGCCGCGGGAGTATCCGTCGGTCGACGTGTTCCTGCCGGTGTGCGGGGAACCGCTGGAGGTGCTGCACAACACCTGGACCCACCTCCGGCGGCTGGTGGAGTCGTACCCCGGGGAGGTCGTTCCGCTCGTCCTCGACGACTCCGACAGCGAGGAGGTCGCGTCCATGGCGGACGACTTCGGTTTCCGCTACCTCGTGCGGCCCGATCGCGGCTGGTACAAGAAGGCGGGGAACCTGCGGTACGGATTCGCGCACTCGGAGGCCGAGTTCATCCTGATCCTGGACGCCGACTTCGTCCCGCGCACGGACCTGCTCGACGAGTTGCTGCCGTACATGGACGCCGACCCGGACCTCGGGATCGTGCAGTCCCCGCAGTACTTCCGGGTACTCGACCAGCAGAACTGGATCGAGCGGGGCGCCGGTGCGGTGCAGGAGTTGTTCTACCGTTCGGTGCAGGTGTCCCGGCAGAGCAGCGACGGCTCCATCTGTGTCGGTTCCTGCGCTGTCTACCGGCGTACCGCGCTCGCCGAGGTCGGCGGCACCAGCCTGATCGAGCACTCCGAGGACATGCACACCGGGTTCGACCTGCGGGCGCGGGGCTGGGACCTGCGGTACGTGCCGCTGGCGCTGGCGACCGGGCTGTGCCCGGACACCATCGGGGCGTACTACAACCAGCAGTACCGCTGGTGCATGGCGTCCATGAGCATGCTGGGCAGCGTCCAGGACTTCTGGAGGGTACGGATGCGGTTCGCCAGCCGCCTCTGCTACGTGTCCGGGTTCGTGTACTACGTCGAGTCCGCCCTGATCCTGTTCACCGGGCCGCTGATCGTCTCCGTGCTGCTGCTGTTCTTCCCCGAGCAGGTGAAGTTCACCGACATGCGCCTCGTGCTGCCGGGGGTGCTCTACCTCGTCGTCGTGTACCCGCTGTGGCACCGCACTCCGTACCGGCTGGAGGCGTGGGCGGCGCGGGTCCTCTACAGCTGGTCGCACGTCTTCGCGATCTGGGACGTGCTGCGCCGGCGGCCCATGGGCTGGCAGCCGACCGGTTCGGGAGGGGCCCGCCGCAACAACACCCGGCGTCTGTGGATCGGCGTCTGGGCGTGGACCGTGCCGTCGACCGCGGTGTGGATCGGGGCGGCGTTGTGGCGGATGGACACGATGGTGCCGGAGGACTTCGCCCTGCCGCTCGCCTCGGGGCTCTTCTACGCGGCGGCCGTGGTGCGGGTCCTGGTCCTGCCGCGTCCCGAGGAGGACGAAGGGCCCGGCGCGATCGCCTCCGCCGGGCCGGACACGTCGTCCGTGCCCGGCCGCCTCGCAGAGTCGGTCCCGGCGTGAGCCCGGTGGGCCGCAGGGGCCTGCTGCGCTGGGCGGCGGGCGCGGCGGTGGCGGCGACCGCGGGGTGTGCGCCGAGCCGTACGGCACCGATCGGGGCCGGCGGGGAGGGGGCCGACGAACGGACCGCGCCGTACGTGCCGTTCGACGTCACCTGGCTGATCCGGCCCCGGGGGGACCACAAGTACCTCGGGGTCTCCTTCGCCGGGAAGCCGGTGACGCCGGGCTACCTCGCCCTGTGGTCGGGGAGGACCGGCAAAGCGCCCACACTGCTCGCCCAGAGCTTCACCTGGGACGAGGAGTTCCCCCGGGACCGGGTCCTGACCGTCTGGGAGCAGCGGGTGCTGCCGTACCTCTCCTGGGAGCCCTTCGGGACGACGCTCAGGGAGATCGCCGCGGGCGCGAAGGACGGCTACGTCCGGCACGTCGCGGAGGCGCTCCGCGACCTCAATGTGCCGGTCGCCCTCGCGTTCGCCCCCGGGATGAACGACGGCGGTCGGCCGTGGGGGGCGGGCCGGGCGAGCGCCGAGGAGTTCGTCGGTGCGTGGCGGCACGTCCACGACCTCTTCCAGGACATGGGGGTGTCGAACGTCGTGTGGGTCTGGAGCCCCACGGTGGCCGGGAAGCCGTCGGTGCGGCTGAAGCCGTACTACCCGGGTGACGCCTACGCCGACTGGCTGGGCCCGGTGGGCCGTTACACCGAACGTGGCCCCCACACGTACGACTCCCTGTTCGGCCCCTCCGTGGCGGAGGCCCGGGCCTTCACGCGTATCCCCGTGCTCGTCGCCGGGACGGCCGCCCCGGCCGGTGACCGCAGGCCCGCGGACGTCGCGGACCTGGTGCGCGCCGTGACCACCCGCGGCGACGTCGTGGGTTTCGTCTGGCTCGACGCGAACGACGCTCCGGGCGGGACGGACTGGCGGATCGACAGCGGTCCCGGGGCGCTCGCCGCCTTCCGCCGCGGTGTCGCCGACCCGCGGTTCGGCTTCGACGTGAGGCGCCCGTGACGACCACCGAGACTCCCGGGGACGCCGCCGGGTGGTACGACCCCGAGTCGACCCTGCAGATACGAGTGCCGGTCGTGCGCGGCCCGCAGCCGGCCCCCGGGTACACCTTCGACGAGATCACCCGGGCGGACTGGGTGCTGGGCCGGGTGCCCGACCGAGGGTGGTCCCCGGAGCCCGGGCGCCGTCGGACCTGGGTGAGCCGCGCCCTGCTGGCGTGTCTGCTGCTGGTGCAGGCCCTGTTGTCGCTGCGCCTGCACAACAGCGCCTTCGAGGACGAGGCGCTCTACGTCTACGCCGGGCACGCCATGATCGGTCACCTCTTCCACGGCATGCCCGAATACGGCGGTTTCGCGAGCTACTTCTCCGGATCGCCCGCCCTGTACCCGGTGCTGGCCGCCTGGGTGGACTCGGCGGCGGGACTGACCGGGGTACGGCTGATGAGCCTGGCGTTCATGCTGGGCTCCACGGGCCTGCTCCACTCGTTCACCCGCAGGCTCTTCAACGAACGCACCGCGCTGCTCGCGGCGGGCGTCTTCGCGGTCACCCAGTCGACGCTGTTCCTGGGCAACTTCGCGACGTACGACGCGATGGCCCTCTTCCTGCTCGCGCTGACGGCGTGGATCCTCGTCCGGGTCGCCCCGGGCCACTGGGCGCTGCCGCTCGCCGCGGCCCCGGTGGCGGCCCTCACGGTGGGGGTGAAGTACGCGTCCGCGCTGTATCTGCCCACCGTCGCCCTGTTGTTGGTGCTCGTCGCCCACGAGAGGCTCGGAGGGCGCGAGGCGCTGCGGCGCTGCGCGGTGTTCACCGCCGGCGTGTGTCTCCTGCTCGGTGCCGGCCTGCTGACCACGGACTACCTGGAGGCGATCCGCAGCACCACGACCGAGCGCGCCCACGGCACCGCCTCGCTCGGGCAGTTGCTGTGGGACTGCGCCCGGTGGGGCGGGCTGCTCTTCGCCCTGGCCGGCCTCGGCACAGTGCTGTACACGCGCCGGGCGGGACTCGGCGAGGTGCCCGGCCGGGTGTGGGCCGCGCCGCCGCGCCGGTGGCGGCTGGCCCTGGGGATCCTCCTGACCGGTACCGCGCTGCTCGCGCCCGCCTACCAGATCCACCTCCAGACCAGCATCTCGCTGCACAAGCACATCGGTTACGGTCTGCTGTTCGCCGCCCCCATGGCGGGGGTCGGCCTGAACCGCCTGATGGGGGCGCACTTCCGTTTCCCGCAGGTGGTCATCGCCGTCGGGGTGCTGGCGCTGACCTTCGGCATGTCGCAGTCCGCCCAGAACTACGGCGTCTGGCCCGACACCAGCCGTCTCGTCCCGGAGCTCGCGAAGAACGTGCGACCCGGCCAGAAGTGGCTGGGCCAGCCGCACGAAGGGCCGGTCTACTACCTCACCGGCCGGGGGCTGACGGACTACACCCTGTGGACGTCGATCTACTACATCGACTACACCGGGCGGGGCGGCCGGCACCTCGGCGGGCCGGAAGGCTACCGGGCCGCGATCGACGACGGCTGGTTCGACGGTGTCGTACTGGACTGGTCCGATCAGCCGGGTGAGATCCAGGCGTTGATCCGCGACGAGATGCGGTCCAGCGGCCGGTACCGGCTGGCCACCGCCCTGATCTACCGCACCTCGGTCGGCGCGGGCCACTTCGAGATCTGGCTCCCCCTGCGCGCCGCGCCCGCGTCGCCCGCGTGACTCCGGAGGACGCGCGCTCTGTGGCTCTTGCCGCCTGCGAGAACTGCTCCAACGTGCTCCACGTGCGGCGGGCCACCCGGATCCTGGTCACGGCCGAGGTCGGCCAGGAGCTGCCCGGGCTCGATGAAGTTGCCCACCGCCAGGTCGCCGAGAGCGGCTGCGCGCCCGGACGGCCGTCGACGCGGAGCGCTTCGTGCGGCGCCGCGAAGAGGCGCGCGTCCGGGAGGCCGAGCATGAGGCGGCCCGTGCCGCCGCCCGGGAGCGGGCCGAACGTCCTCCACCACGGCCCGGGACCGCGTCGCCCAGCACCTGCTGACGGGCTTCGTCGACCACGGCCCGGACGGCAGCGGGGAGCCGGTCGCCGCCCTGCTGCGCCCCGGGAGCGCGGGCTCCAACACCGCCACCGATGACATAAGAACCGCTGAACTCGCCCTGGCTCACGTGCCGAAGAAGTACCGGCGCGGACGCCAGACGCTGATCCGTACCGATTCCGGTGGCGGCACCCATGAATTCATGGCCTGGCTCACCAAGCGCGGCCGCCGGCTGTCCTACTCGGTCGGAATGACCATCACCGACGCCATCCACCAGGCCGTTGTGAAGGTTCCCGCCTCCGCCTGGACAGTGGCCGTCGAACCCGGCGGAGCCATCGGTGACGGCACCTGGGTCGCCGAGCTCGACGGTGACGTGCTCAAGGGCCGGCCCCAAGCCATGCGGCTGATCGTCCGCAGGGAACGGCCCTGCCTGGGAGCCCCGTTGCCGTTCACCGACGCCGACGGGCTGCGGCTGACCTGCTTCGCCACCAACACCGCCGGCGAGAAAATCGAGGCCCTGGAACCGCGGCACCGCCGACTCCTCAGATGCGCCGACCACTGGCCCTGGACCGACGTGATCACCAGCGCCCTGGCCAAGCTCGACGCGCTCCCGAACCGCGACCGACCAGCAGCCTTGCGCCCCGACGACCAGCACTACCCCGACCGGAGCTGTGGAATTCGGCGCCCACCCGACGCGGCTGCCGGGCCGTCACCCTGCCCGCACCCGACACAACAAAGCGAAATGGCCCACCAGTTGACCTGATGAGCCGTCACGAAAGATCGAGGCTAGTGCGTCGCGATGATGGCGTCCACCAGCAACAGAAGAACCCCTGCCCCCGAAATGACAATGCCGACGGTCCTGAAGTACGAGGGCTCGAGACCCTGGGTCTCAATACTGCTCAGGTTGCCGGACTGCTGCGCCCGTAGCTCCAGGGCAACCCGACGGCGCGCCAGCGCGACATCCACGGCACCCCGCACGTTGAAAACGAGTCGCGCGCCGAACCAAACGCCGGCGACACCTATCAGGGCGATGAAGACGAGAAGGTTGGTCGGAGTGGGGGTGTCGGAAGCCGCAGCGATGATCATGATGCGCATCATGGCACCTGAAATCTTGAAAGTCACCGCAGTCCTCGGAGGCACCGCCCACACAGTGTGCCTGCGGTCGACTCGGCGGTACGAAACGCTTCCAGGGTCTTGCCGGTGCCTCGCGCAAGCATGGTTGCGATGCACGGCGAAGGTTGCCGACGCAGCTCTCTGACCGGACGTGATCGGGAGTGGACCCGCACGAGGCCGACCCCGTGGGCGGAGTGGTCGGTTCAGGGAAAGGGTGGCAGCCAGACCTGCATTCCACGATCGGCTTGGCGCCGCCCGAGACGACCGGTCGCCAAGCTGCTCCGGGCGGCAGTACCTCCTCGATCCGCCAGTCCCCCGCGACTTCCAGCCCCGCACGCTGCAGCACCAGTGAGCGCCGGACCAGGGGAAGCGCTTCACGGGGAAGCCGCTCGCGGGCTTCCGGCCACCGCAGGGTCTGTGCTTCCGCCACGACCCGCACCAGCTGGAGCGCCCCCTGCATCGCGGCCGACTCCCTGCTCGCCGGAAGCACGTCCAGCTCATCCCCGGCTGCGCGGGCGACCTCAGCCGCTTCCCGCGCCCCGTCCGGACGCGAGAGCGGACAGGGGCCGAGACTCCAGTCCGCTGCGGCGATCCGGATCGGGTCGTCCGCGCCCTCCGCCGCCCGACGGGCCCGGTCGGCGGCCAGCAGGGACAGGTCAGGGCGCCCGTGCGGCGGCGGTACGACCGCAGAAGACCGCAGGGGTCTGCTGCCGACCGCAGCACATCCCGCAGTGCCAGTGCGTCCAGGTAGCCGCAAGCCCGTGTGACCTCACTCTGTTCCGAGGGGCACGGACACTTCCCGGAAGGGCACCGGCCCCGTCGACGGCAGCCGATTTCCCTATCATCGGTTCCAGGGCATCGCGCGCCGGAGCCGACAGCTCCCCGCACGGCCGCGAGGCCTCAGCACGACCACGGAGACGCCGCGGATGAAACGCAGTCAGGTGACGAGGACCGTCGGACCCGGACCCTCGTCCCCCCTCGCCGGTGACGGCACACCCGGCTCCCGGGTCGCCGCCGGACGGTACGCCTCCCACGGTTCCGCACCCTGCCGGACCGGCACTTGACCGCACAGAACCATGACGGCGGCGCGGGCGGCAGAAGACGCCCCTGGCTGCCGTCGAGAGCCCGCTCGGCACCACCGGTCGAGGCACCGTCCGCGCAGACGTCGGCAGCCCGGACTCCGGCAGCGGTCGGAGCGGTCGCGACGCCCGCAGCGCCCGCCCCGCACCTCGGAGTGCGTCGGGTGGGCAACGCCTGGCTGGTGCACCCGGCCGCCGGCCCGGACCGCCAGTCCCTGCTCTTCGCCGCCGGTCTGGCCCCCGACCCCGAGTACGCCCTGGTCGTGGTGGACCTCCCGACCGGGGCGCCGCTCGACGCGGTCGAGGAGGCGCTGGCCCGGGCGGTGCCCGCCGGTCCGCACGGTCTGCGGGTGGTGTTCGGCCGGACACCGGCCCGGGGCGCCGCGCCCGCGGGCCGACGGCTGGCGAGGAGCCTGAGACGGCACGTGGTCGTTCCCGACGGGGTCCTGCGCCCTTCCGCCGGGGGCACCCTCTTCATCGGGGCGGACCGGGGCCGGGGCTGGGTGCTGTGCACACCCGAGGGCCAGGTCCACCAGGTCTCCCGCCGGTTCCCCCGGCCCGCGTGGGACGCCGGCCTGCCGGGCCGCCCGCTCCCGGTGGGACCGGCCGCCGTCGCCGAGCCGGTGGCGGCCGGGGTGTGGCTGCGTCCGGTGCGGGAGGACGCCGCCCAGAACCGGTACCGCGGCCTGCTCGCCGCACGGCTGCGGTGCCGGGCCGACGCGCCCACCGTCGTGATCGGCGCCCCCGGCGCACCCGAACCGGCGGCGGAGGACCTCGCCCGCTTCTGGCGGAACCTGCCCGAGGGCATCGCGCCGCGCGTGCTGGCGTACGGCTCCGGCCGCGGCCTCGGGACGCCGCCCCTCGGCCGGCGCCTGGCCGCCCTCACCGGGGAAGCCGTGCTCGTCTACAACGGTTTCCCGGCCGGTGATCCGCTGGTCGGCCGGGGGTTGTCGGACGAGGTCCTGTTCCTCGCGCCGGACGGAACACCCGGACGCCCCGTCCGGGCCCGGGAGTTCCTCCACCTGCCCCCGGAGCCGGAGGGACCGCCGCATCCCGCGTTCGCGACGGACCACCGCTGGCCCCTGGACCATCTGCCGATGCTCCGCCAGGGTCTCCACCACGGCGGGTCCGGCGCGGTCCTGGAAGTGCTGCCCTGGGGTCTGTGGATCCGCCCGTCGACCGAACCCGCCGACGCCGACGAGGTACGCGGGGCTCCCGCCCATCCCGGTCACGAGCTGATCCTCTGCGACGACGGTGTCCCCCACCTCCTGCCCCGGCTGCGGCAGTTGGCCGACGACGTCCTCGGGCGGCTGTCCTCCCGGGGCGGGCCGCCGGTGCGCGTGGTGACCGCCGGCCGGCCCTGGCGGCCGGCGGCCGGCATCCCCCGGCCGCGCGTCCCGGCCGGCGCGCCCGCCCCGGCCGCGCCTGCTCCGTCTGCGGCCGGTCAGGGCCCCGGGCTTCTCGCCGCCCCTCCCGCCGTGCGCCCCGGCCCTGCCCTGGGGTCGCCCGCGGACGCCGAGGTCGTCGACCTGGCGCTGCGCCGCGAACCCGGGCTGGGCGGAGTGCTGCCGCCCGAGACCGTGCGCGCCGGACTCACCGCCGTACGACTGCGGTTCACCGTCCGCGCCCGGCCGGGCGGTGATGACTCCGGGCGCGCCCACGCCTCCGCCCCGCCGACGGCCGACCCGCCCGCGCTGGCGGCCCTGGCCCTGCTCCCCGTCTACGCAGGGGTGGTGGCCCTGCGTGCCGACCTGGCCCCGGAGGCGGTCCAGCGGTACCGGGAGCACGGGTTCGCCACCGCGTACGACGTGTGCGCCGCGTCCCTCACGGGCACGCCGGGCCGCCCCGGCAACACCGACATCCTCATCCGCTCCACCACCGGTCGCCGGACCGCCCTTCTGGAGCCCGAGCAGCCGGACCGGGTGCTGTTCCCGCCCGGCACCCGGTTCGAGGTCCTCCAGGTGCGTTCCCGGCCGGGTGAGCGCGCGGTGGTGCTGATGGGCGAACTCCCGCCCGCGGGCTTCCGCGGGGCCGGCGCCACCGGGGAGGCCACCCTGCGCGAACTCGTGGCGGCGCTGCGGATCTGGCGCCAGGACGAGGAGAGCGGCATGGTGCGTGGTCCGGTCCGGGACCCGTTCGCGACGCCACCCGCGCCGGACGGCTCGGGGGATCCGAGCGGTGCGAGCGGCGCGGACGGTCAGGGTGGTGCGGGCGGCCGGGCAGGTCCGGCCAGACCCACCGGTGCGCCCGGTTCCGTCGCTCCGGTGGGTCCCGCTGCCGTGTCGGACCGGCCGGTCGCGGGTGGCCGGCCGGTCGCGCTCAGTGGGCGGTTCCGCTGACCCACAGGACGGTGCCGTCCTGCTCGATCACCACGTCGCCGTCGTCCTGCAGCACCAGCTCGGCACCGTCGTGACCCGCCGTGCCGGATGACCAGGCCGTCCGGTCGTCGCTCGTGTAGACGACGAGGTGGCCGTCCGCCTGGAACACCGCCTTGTGGCCCTGGCCTTCGGTGTGCGAGGACCAGCGGACGAGGCCGTTCTCGTCGGTGACGACCAGGTTGCCGTCCTCGCCCATGGAGAGGGCGGCCCGCTCCGACTCGATCGTCTGACCGGCCTCCAGCACCCGGGTCGCCTGTACGACCGTGTCGCCCGCGCCCTCCGGGGCCGTGGCCCCCGCGACCGGACCACCGGGAAGGGGCTCCGTGGTCTGGACGGTCGGTGGGGTCTGCACGGTGGGCGTGGCGGGGCCGGTCGGCGGGGTCTGCACGGTCGGTGTGACGGGGTCGGTCACCGTGGAGGGGTCCATCGGCGTGCCGGGATCGGTCGGAACGTGGGGGTCCGTCGGCGCGCTGGGGTCGGCTGCCGTGCTCGGACCGGTGGACGTGGACGTGGTCAGCGCGTTCGGCCCGACAGGCCCGGTGGGCCCGCCCTCGGGCACCGTCGCCCTCTGCACCTCCGGCGCGGCCACCACCTGCGCATGCGCCTCCTCCGCATGCCTTTCCTCCACGCCCCCTTCCTCCACGCGCCTTTCTTCCGCGTGCTGCTGATCGGCCGTCAGGTCCGGGGTCGTCTCGGGTTCCGCCGTTCGTGCGGACAGCAGCACCGGAGTGGTCACCGGGGTGGCGGGCCCCGTCGTGGGCTCGGAGCCCGGTTTCGTGCTCGGCCCGGTGGTCGGCTCCCGGCTGGGCTCGGCGGTCGCCGCGGTGTCCGGCTTCTCGGCCTCGATGCGGGCGGCCTGGACCCGGGAGGGCTCGGTCCGCGGTGTCGTGGGCCGGGCCGTTCCGGTGGACGGGGGTGTGCTCTCCCGTACGGAGGCATGCGGGGCGCGTATACCGGGGCCCCGGTACGCCTTCCGGGGCGAGACCGGGATGGCGGGGGCGGACGACGACGCGGCGGGAGAGGGGGACGCCGACGGGGCGGACGTCGAGGAGTGCGGGGACGACCCGGGAGAGTGGTCGCGCTCGTCGCCCTCGTGGACGCGTGTCCCCTCCGAGGGCAGGGGCGTCATCACGTCGAGGGTGAAGTTCGGGCCACTGCCCGGCGGGGAGGCGGTCTCCCGGCCCGAGGCCTCGTAGTCGAGTTCGTGGTCGTTCTTGTCGTTGCCGCTCAGGGCCAGCGGCAGCGCGACCAGGACGGCACCGGCCACCGCGGCGGCGGCGAGCATCGGCCGGTGGTTGCCCTTGGCGGGCGCGGGCGTGCCTTCCTCCGCACCGCCGCTCGGCCCGTCGGGCCTTCCGCGCCCGCGTCCGTCCGGCCGCCCCTGACTCCGGCCCTCGCGGCGCGCGCCTTCGGTCCCCCGGTTCCCGGTATCCGCCTCGTTGCCGGAGGAGGGGTCGGCGGAGGGGGCGGACAGCACGACGGCCCGCCGCATCCGCATTTGGTCGGTGGCCTCCGGCGGTGTGCCGCGCCGCGGCGTCCTGCGATCGGCGGACATGGTGTTCTCCTCTGCGATGGGTGCGACCGGCGCAGCGGGGCCGGTCCGCGGAATCAGACGTGGTTGTCGCGGTGCGGGGCCCGTTCGGGGAGTGGCCCGGAGAACCGCTCGGGCCAGGGGACAGCGCCCTCGGTCGGGGGGTGGCGGTCCGCGGCCCCCGACAGTTGCTCGCGTACGCCTCGGTCCGAGGCGTCCTGTTCGCCGGGGCGGGCGACCGGATCGCCGGGGGCCACCTCGCGCAGCAGCACCGTCGAGGCGCCGTGCCCACCCTGCGTACCGAGGACCCGGAAGCGGGTGCCGGGAGCGAAGACGACCTCTTCGCCCTGTTCCGGCCGCGCGGCGGACCCGGTCAGACTGCGCACCCTGCGTCCGGTCGTCGACCAGACCAGATACCGGTCGCCCGCGGACGCCGGTGCCCCCTCCAGCACGTACGCGCCGACCGGCCCCGGGTGGCACAGTTCCGTACCGGCCCTCAGTGCCCGCGCCTCCGGGGAGAACGCCGCCACGTCGCGTACGACGATCCCCCGGTACGACGGAAGCCTGCGCAGACCGGATGCCAGACCGGCCAGACTGGGGTAGGCGTCGGCGGACCCGGACGCCAGTTGCCGTTCCAGCCAACGCCGGCCGAGCGGGGAGTCGTCGAGCGTGAGGAAGGAACGTACGGCGATCAGGTCGGCGAGTACGGCGTCGTCCTGGTCCTGCCCGCGCAGCCCCGGCATCACCGTCAGCGTGCGCGCGACCGAGGCCTGTTGCTGCCACCACTGCTCCCCGGCCAGCGCGCGCAGCGCCTGATGCTCGGCGGGACCGCTCCGGTGGAGGGGGCCGACCGGCACGGGGAGGGCGGCCGAACGCGTGGGAGCGGGGGGCGGGTTCGGTGCCGTGGGCGCGACCGGGGTGGCCGCCGGAAAGGCGGCTCGGGGGGTTTCCCGGGCGGCGGCCGGTGCCCCGTACGGCACGGCGCCTCCGGTCGGCCCGCCGCCGGGCCGGCCTCCGCCGGGCCGACTGGCGGCGAACGCCTCGGCGAACCCCGGCGGCAGCGGGGCTCCGGCACCGTACGCGGGAGGAGCGGGGGGAGCGCCCGAGGTGCCGGCCGCGCTCGCGGGTGCCGGTACGGGAACCGGTGCCGGTACGGGAGCCGGTGCCGGTACGGGAGCCGGTGCCGGTACGGGAGCCGGTGCCGGTGCCGCCGAGGCCAGGGCCGCCGTGGCCGGCGCCGTGAACGCGATCCGGCCGGCGGGCATCCCCACTCCGAGCGCGGTCGGGCCCCCCACCCGTGCCGGGGAAGGGGCCGGGGAAGGGATCACCGGGCCGTCTGCGGACAGGGAGGACGACTCACCACTTCCGCTGTCGGCCGTCGACGTGAGGCGCACCGCGCGCCCGCCGGCCGCCCCGGCGACGGAGGCGGGCCGATCGCCGGTCGCGGCCGGGGGGTGCACGGCCACGTGCCGGATGCGTACGCTCATCGGCGCGGCGTGCCAGGGAACTTCGGGAGCAGCTTCCCTCCGCGCCGCTTCCTTTCGGGCCGCTTCCCGCGCCGAGGCGCCCCCCTCCCTCGTCTCCGGCGTGCCCGTCGTACCGTGCTCGGCGGACGGATCCTCGTCGTACTCCAGGGACAGCCCGCGCCGGTCGGCGAGGCGTCGGGCCTGCCGCCCGCCCTGCGCGGTACACGCACCCCTCACGTGCAGCGTCGTCCGCTCGACCACGGCCGGTTCCAGCTCGTCGAGGAAGGTGTCGAGCACCGGCCAGAGCCCGTCGTCCACCGGTCGTCCGGGGGCGCCGATGTCGACGACCATGGTGTCCGGGTCGAGCAGCAGGCCGAGGGCCTCGGGCGGGGAGTCTTCGCGGGGCCCCACCCACAGCCCTGCGCGGGTGACGACGACCCCCCACCGGTCGCCCAAGGGCAGCGCCCCGCCCTCGGGCAGGGGGGCCGATCCGGCGACGGGAGACCGCCGGCGCACGATGCGCGGTGCGGGGGTGCGACCGTCCTGGGCGGGCAGGCAGGCGACCGCCTCCGCGTAGGGCCGCCACGACGGTTCGCCGTCCGGTCCGATGAGCACCACGGCCGGTTCGGTCTCCGTGCCGTCCGCCGATTCCAGCAGGGCGGGCACGCCACTGACGATCTCCACCTCGGTGCCCAGGAGATCGGCGGCTTCCTGACCGGCGGCGAGCAGGTCGCGCCCGTCTCCGGGTATCAGCCGGGCGGCTGACCGGGCCCGCGGGGGCAGCCGGGTCAGGAGTTCGGTGACCGCCCGGGCGGTCACCGGGGACGCGCCGGGGATGCCGACCACGACCGCGAGCCGGTGCCCGTCCACGGGAATGGAGGCGCCGACCGACAGCGCGGCCGGGGGCAGCGGTTCGGCCCGGCGGATCAGCACGCCGGCGGGGACGGATTCGACCACATGGCCGTCGACGGAGTCGGACGCGAGGTGCGCCGCGGCGTCCTCCCAGCTCGGTACGGGATGGCGCAGGCCCAGGGGCTGCGGCCCCAGACCGGGGGCGAAGCGCCACCACCCGCCGGTACCACCGGCTCCGGACGGTGCGAACAGCGATCCGCCCGGCGCGACCACCACCGGACCGGCGGGAGCGACGACTTCCAGCCGCCAGTTGTCACGGATCCGCCGCGCGGGGGCGGGCCGCCCGGGCTCGTCCGCGCCCGCACCCGCCCACACCAGCCGTACGGCGGTGATGCCGGACTTCCTGAAACCGTCGAGCACCGGGTCGAGTTGACGCCAGAGGGCCCTGGATCCCTCCAGGCCCGCGGCGACCACCACGGTCGCATGGTCCGGGTCTTCGTGCCGCAGCGCATCGACGGTCGCCGTGAGACCGGCCGACTCGTCGGTGTCGGAGGCGAGCAGCACGACGGGCCCGGCGTCAGCCGCCCCTGGCGCGCCCCCGAGTCTCGCGGCGAGCGTCCGCAGGGGGCCCAGCCCTCCGTTCAGCCGGCGCACGGCGTACCGCCCCCGTACGTCGTGCCCTCACCGCGCCGGCCGCACGCGGACGAGAACGGCCGGGGGCATGGGGCGGGCGAGGGGCCGGAGTCGGCGCCGGTGGCCGTACCGGCGCGGTGCGGGAGCGGTCCCCCGGTGCGCCGACGGCCGGTGAGCCGGCCAGGAGTCTCGCTCATGCCTTCTCACCGCTCGCTGTCTTCGCCGTCCTGTGTGCGCGTCCCCCGGTAACGGGAAGCCGCACCCGACCCGGCCCATCGCAGCAGTGATCCCCGGAGCCCCACAAGGCCGGTGGCGGCGTACTGCCCTTTTGCGGGCCGGTCGTGCACGAGTGGTCACGCCGTCGACGACGACACCGCGATCCCGCCCGGCACGGGCACGGCGACACGGTGGCCGAAGAGGCGCAGTCAGTGGCTCGCCGGGCAGACGACCGAGGCTTCCTCGTCGCGCCCTGCCCCGATCTCCCATGATCGGCCCGGCGCTGCGTTCACCTCCGGCCGCGCACTCCCGGCCCGCCCTGTGTGCCCGACGGGCCTCCGAACGGCTTCCGCGTCTGCCCGGCTCCCCGGGGCCGAGCGGAGGCCGAGAGACGACTCACCACCCCGACAGGAGAAACCGTGTCCCTCCGGAATCGGATCATCGCGGGCGGCGCGGTCGCGCTGCTGGCCGTCACCTTGGGCGGTGTGTCCCTGGCCCTGGCCGACGACCCGGCCGGCAACCAGGAGATGACCGGCCAGATGACGTACTACAACGCCGGCGGCTACGGAGCCTGCGGAGACGTCGTCGACGCCGCGACCGAGGACCTCGTGGCGGTGTCCCACGAGTGGTGGACGACCGACGACCCCAACGAGGACCCGATCTGCGACGGCGTCTCCGTCGAGGTGTCCTACGGGGGCAAGTCCATCACCGTGCCCGTCAGGGATCAGTGCCCCTCCTGCGCCGCCGACCATCTCGACCTCAGCCAGACGGCGTTCGAGCAGCTCGCACCGCTCGAAAAGGGCCTCGTCCAGGGCATCACCTGGAAGTTCGTCACCGACGACGGCAGGGAGATCACTCGCCCGTCCTCTGCGACCTCGTCCTCCCCCGGCCTCGCCCCGGGGAACCCCCCGCTCGCGACGGGTTCGGCCTTCCCGTCGCGGTTCGCGGCGCCGTACGTGGAGACGTGGGGGTCGCCGTCGGTGTTGGAGGAGGCGCGTGCCGCGGGGCTGCGGTACGCGACGTTGGGGTTCGTGCTGGACGGTGGGGAGTGTGAGGCGATGTTCAACGGGGACATGCCGGTGACGGACGAGGGCTGGTTGTCGGCGATCGAGGGGTTGCGTGGTTCGGGGGGTGAGGTGATCGCGTCGTTCGGTGGTGCGTCGGGGACGGAACTCGCCTCGGGGTGTGACTCGGTGGACGCGTTGGAGACTCAGTACCGGTCGGTCGTGGACGCGTTGGGGGTGTCGCGGCTGGACTTCGACCTTGAGGGTGCGGCGTTGGCGGACACGGCGGTGAACGGGCGTCGTGACGAGGCGTTGGCGGCGTTGCAGAGGGATGTCGAGGGCGCGGGCGGGCGGTTGGACGTGCAGTTCACGTTGCCGTCGGGTGTGGCCGGGCTGGAGGCGGACGGGGTGGAGATGCTCCGGGACGCGGAGCGTGCGGGGGTGCGGGTGTCGTTGGTGAACGTCATGACGATGGACTACGGGTCCGCGGTGGCGGACATGGGACAGGCCGCGATCGACGCGGCGACGGCGTTGCATGGGCAGTTGGGGCAGATCTGGCCGTCGAAGTCGGACGCGGAGCTGTGGGCGATGGAGGGAAACACGCCGATGGTCGGGGTGAACGACACCGAGGGCGAGGTGTTCACCACCGATGACGCGTCCCGGCTGGCGGACTTCGCGGTGGAGAAGGGCATCCAGGAGCTGGCGTTCTGGTCGCTGGGCCGGGACAAGGCCTGCCCGGCCGCGGGGACCCTCTCCGAAGACTGCAGCGGCACCGAACAGAGCGAGCACCAGTTCCTGAAGACCTTCAACGCCGTGAACACCACCGACCGGGAGACGGTTCCCGCGACGCTGCCGGAGGGCATGGTCGACCCGCTCCCGGCGGTCTCGTCGACGGCGGGCCCGTCGCCGTCGTCGTCGAAGGAGCCGCTGGCCCGTCGGGTTCCCGCCGAGCCGGCGTCCACCGTCCCGCCCTCGGGCCGTACGGGTGCGGTGGCTTCGGGTGGTTCGGGGAAGACGATCAGCAACGCGTTCACGACGGGGTACACGTGGTTCGACAACACGCCCCGGGGCAGTGCGCAGATCTCCGCACCGGTGATCCACGACCAGGCCGGCGGTACGGGCACGTGGGAAGACCCGATCACCCTCGCGGTCGGGCACACCGACGAGGGCGGCAAAGACACCCTGGACTACCCGGCGGGCACACGTTTCTACATGCCCAAGGTACGCCGCTACTTCATCGTCGAGGACGCCTGCGGTGACGGCGGCAGTCCGCAGAACGGTCCCTGCCACAGCCTGGACACCGCTCCCGAAGGAGCCACGACCTGGCTCGACATGTACCTCGGCGGCGGCAACGGCGACAGCGACTCCGCCGCACACGACTGCGCGGACCGGCTGACCGGACTGACCACCGTCATCCAGGACCCCGCCGACGACCTCCCCGTCACCGAAGGCGCACTCTTCAGCAACGACAAGTGCACCACCACCTACGACGACTGAACTTCGAGCAGAAGGAGCCGACGCCTCGGACACGGCCTACTAGGCTGTCCCGTAATCCCTGGTGGGTGTGCGACGACAACAACGACACCTCGCCGCGTTGTCGGCACGTCCGCATACATCCAGTGTGCGGACACTCCTCCGCCCTGCGATGCACCGCCTCCGACGCCGCACACTGATCCACACGGATTACGGGACAGCCCTTTGCGATCACTCGACCTCCACCCCATTTTCCGCAACAACCGGGACATCGACCAGGCCGTACGCTCCTTCGTCTTCAACGCGCACAGCTCGGGTGAGACCGTGGCGGAGATCATCACCGGGAAGGGAAGCCAGCGACTCATGACACACGTCCTGGCCTACCTGGGCCAGCGACACATGCGGCGCTTCTACCGTCAGGTGAAGAAGGACCCGGCCAACGCCGGTCGCATCGTCATCCACTTCACGTAGTTCACCGCGTCCACCCGACCGCTGCACTCCGCAGTCCCGCACCGCCGAACCGAGCGGTGCGGGTCTGCGCAGTTGCAGCGCCGGCCCAGCCTGGCCAGGCCGGAGCGCCGCACTGTCGGGGCGCGGCATCCCGCACGGCACGGGTGTCGAGTCGTTGATCCAGTAATCGTCGAACCAGAAGTCGCTGCCCCACCAGTGCCCGGATCAGCGGCTTGGCCAGCCCGAGCGCGGCCCGGAGCCGCTTGTTGCAGCCCGCGCTCTGCGGAAGGTGCGGGGACACTCCAGCCGGCGAGGTGGACACCGTCTCTCGCCTTGGGCGCAGTCGCGAAGGATCTTCACACACGAGACCGGGGGAATCCATGAACCGACCGCTGTTGTTCCTCGACGTGGACGGGCCGCTCAACCCTTATGCGGCCCAGCCGGAGAGACGTCCCGCCGGCTACACCACTCTCAGGGTTCCCCGGTTCGGCGCCCATGAGGACGAAAGGGACCTCTCTTCCCGACGACGCCTGCTGCGGGTCTGGCTCAACCCGGGGCACGGGCGCATTCTGCTCCAGCTCGGCTTTGAGCTGTGCTGGGCCACCACGTGGATGGACAACGCCAATCGGTGGATCGCACCGGTCCTCGGCCTCCCGGACCTTCCCTTCGTCGACTTCGGTGACCTCCTGCTCCGAGAACGCCCTGACGGAGTTCACTGGAAGACCGGACCACTGGTGGACTACGCCAACGGCCGTCCGTTTGCCTGGGTGGACGACGAGCAGAGCGAGCTGGACCAGACGTACGTGACCAACCACCATCAAGGGCCAGGGCTCCTGCACCACGTCAACCCGCGGATCGGCCTACGGGAGAACGACTTCCACACGCTCGTCGACTTCGCCAGTTCCCTGGACACCTCTCGAACCACCGGCTGAGCACCTCGCCGGCTGCGCGGATCGCTCCCATGCGGCCGTGTCGGACCATTCGTGTCGGATCAGCCGGGGGGATGTCCGGTGCGGTGCATCGCAAGGCGGAGGACCGTCCGCGGACTGGTTGTACCCGCCGTGCCATCCATGGCCTCGATGACCTCGATGGCCTCGATGGACGAGAGTCGGTCAGGCGCCGGGCCGCCCCGCCCGCCAGTCCTGCCAGGCGCGAGAGAGGTCCCGTACCGCCGTCCTGTCGAGCACGCGGTCGATGGACGACTCCTCGGGCGCCATCTCCCGCATCATGACCACCCCCGTGGCCCCGGTTGCGGCTTCCAGCACCCGGAACCGGGAGCCCGGCAGGAACAGCACCCGGTCCGGACGGAGCGGGTCGAGCGGATCCGTGCGCCGGCCGTTCACGGACAGGATCAGGAAGACGGTGTTGCCGGGCGCCTCGGCGGGGCCCAGCGTCGACGCCTCGCAGGCGTACGGGTCGGTCACCACGGGCTGCTCGGCGTACCAGCGGCGCATCGGCTCGTCGAGAGTGGTCCGCAGACCGGTCGGCCCGGAAAGGACGGGAAGCATCCGCAGCCCCCTGCCCAGCAGGACGTCCTCGGCGGGGCCGGGCGGGCGCCCGTCCGTGGAGGTCACCGCGGCTTCCGGCGCACCCTCTCCCTCCAGTCGGCGCAGGACCGCCGCGAGGGCGGCAGCGGGGTCCGGAGCGCCGTCGGTCAGTGCGGGATTTCGGCGCAGCGCCTCGGTCGCGAGGGACGTACGGCCCATGGGCCCGGGGTACGGGGTGGCGGGCGGGCGGGCCTCGGGGGGCGTGCCGGGGAGAGGGGCCCTCGGGGCCCGCGAGGGCGCACGGACGGCCGGGGCCGTGGGGCGGCCGGTACCCAGGCGTACCGCGCCGCGCAGTCCGGGGGGAAAGGAGCGCACCAGGTCCTGCGCGAGACGGCGGAGCCGGGGAAGGTTCTCCTCCGACCCCGCGTCGCAGAGCACGCGTTCGTGTGCGGGGTCGGGGTCGGCGTCCCGCATCTGCGGGGCGTGCGCGGGGGCCGGTGTCGGCCGCACCCACAGGCCGCTGCGGACCACTTCGACGACGACGTCGTCGGCGAGGCGGTGGGTGCCGGGACGGATCTCCGGGAGCTCGCCCAGCGGCCATCGGTGGGCCGACGCGATCGGGGAGGGTGGCGGGCCGGGGAATCCGGCCGGGGGCAGGTGGACGAACTCGTGGGCCCACAGCGGGCGGCCCGGCGTGCCGTCGGCTCCCGTCAGCAGCATCTCTCCCCCGCCGCCCGTGCCCTGCGGCATGCCGCTGAGGAAGCGCACCGGCTCGCCGACGACCTGGGCGAGGACGTCGCCGAGGTGCCGTCCGCCGCTCAGCCGGGCGGGGCCGTAGCAGAGGAAGCGCACCGCCGGGCGAAGCCACGGGGGGAGGTCCTCCCAGAAGCGGGCGACGTCCGCCACCGGCAGCGCCGGGGCCCCCGGGGCGCCGACCGCCACGGTCATCAGCTCGGTGGACACCGTCGGCCCCCCGGCGAGTCGCGTCCAGTGGGCGGAGCGGTCGGGGTCCTCCGTCGCGGGCCGCAGCCAGACGCCGGCGGGCAAGGGCTCCCCCACGCTTCTGCCGAGCGACCAGGGGCGCGGCGGGACGGCGGGTTCCCACGAGGGCTTCGGGAAAGCCCTGGAGTCCGGCACCTCCGGGGCCCCGGGGGCGCAGCGCATCCATCCCGGTCCGCTGTCCGGCCCCACCCAGAGGCCTCCGCCGGGGGTGGGCAGCGGGGCGCCCGCCGCGGCGATCACCGTCCGGCCCAGTCGTTCGGCGAGGCGCCGGGCGACCGTCATGGCGTCCCGCCGCAGGGGCCTGCCGAACACCAGCCTCAGGTCGTCCGCCCCGGCGGGGATCGCCCGGACGAGCCGGTCCAGGGTCGCGTCGTCCGAACCGTCGGGCAGGTCCGCCACGACGACGGTGCACTCGGCGTCCGGGGCGAGCCCGGCCGTGAAGGCGAGGGCGCGCGGATCCACGGGGCCCACCGGGGACACCAGCCAGGCTTTGCCCGCGCGGTGGGCCGTGAAGCGGGGGCCGCCGACACCATGGCGCCCGGGGGCGCGGGCGGGAACACCGCCGCCGGACGGCCCGCCCGGGGCCGCCGGGCCCGGTTCCCGGCGTGGCCCCGGTGTGGGCGGCGCGGCCACCCCTCCACCGGGGGCGGGAACTCCTGTGTGATTGCCACTCATGGCCGGCTTCTCCGTGCAGGCGGGTCTCCCTGCCGGTGAGCGGCGCGATCGACCGGCACCACGCGGGGACAGACGGCCAACTCTAGGAACACGTTCGTCCCGCAGTCCACCGCGACTGTCCGCGCGTGCCGCGTGACCAGGCATGTCGCAGGGGGCGGGCACGGATCGTGCACCTTCGTGCAGTCCCCGCCGCACTCGCCGGGATCGTCCTGTACGCGGGCGGGCTCCGGCGGCGTGTGACGTCCTACAGGCTTGCCCGTGACGGGACATGACGGTACGTCCGCCCCTGGAGGATCCTCGGCCGGGCCTGATGCGACGTCAGTGAATTTTTCACATCGCGGTGTTGGTGGACCACAGCACCGTGCCGCCCTGTTCGATGACCATGTTCCCGTCGGACCGGAGCACCAGTCGGGCACCGTCGTGGCCTTCGGTGTGCGAGGACCAGACGGTCTGTGAGTCCTGGCTGTAGACGGCGAGGTTGCCGTCGGCCTGGAAGACGGCCCTGACTCCGCCGTGTCCGACCGTCCCGGACCACCACAGTGGGGTGCCCTTGGTGTCGTAGAGCACCAGGTTGCCGTCGCCCTGGAAGGTCAGGCCGATGCGGTTGGTGGACCACAACTGGCCCGGATCCAGCACACGGGTGCCGTTCACCACGGTGGTCGTCCACTGTTCAGCCGTCACGGTCGGCGCGGGGGCCTTGGTGGGTGCAGCGCTCCTGGTCGCGCGCGGGGCGACCGTGGGTTTGGTGACGGGTTTCGCGGACTCGGTGGGCACGGTCGCCGCCACCTCGACGATGGCGTCGTGCGCGCCGCTTCCGGTGTCCTTGCCGTGCTGCGTCGCGGAAGCTTCCGGGCGCGGTGACGCCTTCGCGGTGCCCGGGTGTCCCGGGTCGGGTGCGGTGTCGGATTCCGGTTCTCTGTCCTCCCGCCCGGCCTTGACCGTCTGCAGGGGCGCGTCGTCGCCGAAGAGGTGCGGGGCGAGCAGCAGCAGCGCGCTGAGCAGGCCGGCGCCGGCCAGGATCGGCTTGGCGAGGTGTCCACGCGAGCCCGGCCGCCGGCCTCCGGCGTTCCCCGACCGTCGTCGGCGTCCGCCTCCGCCCGCCGGCTGCGGGGAGGCCGCGGGGCTGGCCGTACGGCGGTCCGTCGACGCGCCCTCGGCTTCGGGGAAAGCACCGGCGGAGGCGCCGGAGACCGGACCGTGCGCGACGGGGCGATCGGCGGTCGAGTCGGTGTCGGGGGGCGTTGCCGGGGCCTCGGTTGCCGCGCGTACCTCGGGGGGCGCGAAGAGCGGGCTCTCCTCCCCCGCCTGGTCCGGATGCGGGAGTTGCCAGGGCAGTTCGCTCTCCCATACCGCCTGCCCGTCCGCCGCTCCGGCGAACTCGTCGGAGTTTCCGGCTTGCGGCTCGCGGTGGTTCATCTCCATGCCTTCCCGGTCCAGGTGGTGAGGTCATCGGCCCAGCCGCTCACACGTCGACGACTCTCCGGGAAGCCTAGGGAGGGCGGGTGTCCACAGGGACCGGTACGGGGCGGGCCTGCACGGACGCACATCACCCGTACCCTTCTCGACACCTTCGGCCGGAGAACGCGCCGTCGGTCGGAGAATGTCCTCGGCCGGAGAAGACCCTCGGCCAGTCGGCCAGGGAGCACCCTCGGTCGGAGAACAGCCTCGGTCAGAGAATGCCCATACGGATGGCGTAGGCGACGGCGTGGGTGCGGTTGCGCAGGTCGAGCCGCTTGATCACCGCCTGGATGACGCTCTTGATCAGGCGCTCCGAGTAACTGAGCTTGTTGGCTATCTCCACGGTGTCCATCCCCTCCGCCAGGAGCTGGAGCACATCGAGCTCGCGCTGCGACAGTTCGACCGGCAGCAGACCGGTGGGGCACTCGTCCTTCTGCATGGTGCGCATACGGTCCAGCAGCATGTTCATGAGGATCGGAGGCAGGGCGGCGCGTCCCCGATGCGCCTCGACGGCCGCCGAGAGGATCCGGCTGAAACTGGTGAAGGGCCGCACCAGGAAGCTCACCAGGCCGTGGTTGACCGCCAGGGCGAGCTGCTGTTCCGAGATGTGGTCGGCGACGAGCACGATCCGGATCCGTCCCTCCGTGGCCTGGCTGGCCCGGCTCATCGTGGAAAGGGTCTTGCCGCTCACCACTGCCGTGAGGACGACCAGGATGTCGGCGTCGGCGATCCGGTCGGCCTCCAGCAGCGTGACCCGGCTGTCCGCGCCCAGAAAAGCGGCCGTCCCGTCGCGGGTGAGGAGATCGTCGGCCTGTACGACGACCCCCGGGACGGCGCGCGCTTCGTCGGTGTGATCAGCCATGGGACTCCTTGTCGAGGGCGCGATACCGCGCGGAAGGAGCGCACAGATCCCGTGACGGCCCGGAATCTGCACCTTTGCCGATCGGGCAGGTCCGCCCGGTGTGCCGGACCGACGGAGTCGTGGAGTACGCGCTCTCTTCTCTCGATTCCGATCATCACAGCTCACGGGGCATCAGCCCCGCCCAACCCGATGGTCCATGCACGATCAAGCAGAAGCAGTGCACTGTCGGACAACCATGGGCCGCGGGCGTCGGCGCAAGCCTCCGCCCGGCGCCGGTGGACCTGTCGGAGAGGACGGCGAGGGCAGGCGGATTCCGCCCAACCCGTATTCACTCAGGGCAAGTTCGAGGGAAGGCAGTCAGGACGCCGGACCCGGACGTCTCAGGACGAGGAGGACGGCGACCGGCCGGCCGGACCCGAACGGGCTTCGCGGAGCGCGTTGTTGTGCGCGCGACGCAGATGCTTGGCCGCGGGGCAGGGCAGGCCGTCCACCCGGCACTGACGGCACGAACGGCGGTGCGCCTCGTACGCCTCGCGCGCTTCGTCGAAAGCGGCCGAAGGCCGGCCGGACTGCTGCATGGTGACTCCTTGCGGCGTGGGGGCGCCCCGCGTGCGCGCCTCTTCCGCATCTCGCACGTTCTGAACGGATCGGGCGGAACCGGGCGGACGGGCGTCGGGGCACGGGGCGAACGGATACGGCGGCCCGGAAAGCCGTCCGGGACCGCCCACGCCGATGATCATTTCGTTACTCCGAGTAAGGCAAAGTAGGTAGTTGATCACTGCACCATGTGACCCCCGCCCTGCCCCCATGACGCGCGCCGCGCCGCCGCGCCGACCTGCGCGGTGACCACCGACCGAGGCGCCGCACCGAACCAACCCCGTTCCCTGGACCACGGGGTTGCAGCCTCGGCCAGTCGATGCCGGCGGCGGGCCCGTGGACGCCCCCAGCAGCCTCGCCCACCTCGTGCCCCATGGAGGCGAAGCCCCTGACGGCGACTCCTGTGGACGACAACACGACCCCGCGTTCGCACCCGGAGCCTCGGCACCCCACATCCGTGGACCAAGACCCGCATCGGCGAACTCCGACTACTGGGCTTGGCGCCGTGCTGCCGATCAGGCAGGCTGACCGGCCAGGCCGCCCCCGGCGAGACGACGCCCACGAGGTGGCTGCGGCACCGGACATGCCGCAGGCCGCACCGGCACCGGCCGGTGGGGACGATTCGCCTCCACCACGGAGCGATCCGCCGCTTCCACCACGGAGCGATCCGCCGCTCAGGAGTCCTGACTCCCCATCCGGTCCGGCAGGTAACTCGCGAGGCCCCTCAGGATGATCTCCAGGCCGACGTCGAACCTCTCCTCGGAGGAGTCCGTGACCAACAGTCCGGACAGAGCGCGCAGATGAGGGAAGTCCGCCGCCGGCAGAGAGGCGAAGTAGGTCTGCATCTCCCCCGCCATCTCACCCGGGTCGGGCAGGGCCGGAGCAGGGTCGCCACTGCCGTGGCCCGCGCGCCGGTCCCGCCACATGCTCTCTTCGAGGACGAAGCCGTCGATGTAGGTGGAGATGATGTCGCCCGCCCTGGCCGCGACGTGGTCGGGCAGGCCCGCGGCGCGGAAGACGGCCAGCACGGCTTCGACGTGCGGCAGCAGTTCGGCGGTGAAGGGGGCGTGGGCCATGGAAAGCCTGGCCATGTCCCGGTGAGCCAGGAGGCGTTGCCGCGCGGAGCGGGCGTAGTCGCGCACCTGCTCCTGCCATCGGTCGGGGTCGGGCCGGGGGATCGCGAAACCGTCGAAGAGGCGGGCGTACATCAGCTCCAGGAGGTCGTCCTTGGAGCTGACGTAGGCGTAGAGGGCCGAGGCCGAGACTCCCAGTTCGGCCGCGACCTGGCGCATGGACAGGCCGTCGAGTCCCGCGCGGTCGAGCACGGTGAAAGCGGCGTCGACGACCCGGTCGCGCGACAGCGGCAGGCGTGCGGGAGCCCCTTGGGCGCGCGCGGGACGCTCGCGCTCCCAGGGAGAGGGCGGAGGAGGCGCGGGAGTACCGGTGGCCGGGTCGGTCATGGACACAGCCTAGGCACCGGGAGCGTCGGAACGGGGGGTGCCCGCGGGGGACCGGACCGGTCGCGTGATGCGCGATGCGCGATGCGCGATGCGTGATGCGTGACGGCCGGGCAGGTCCGTACGGCACCCCGCCGAGGCCAATCCCTGCGCAAGACGCGATATATCTTGTCCAGCCAAGGTCATTGCGCTATATCTTCATGAACGCCGTTCTCTTACTGAACACTGTTCTCCTACGAACAGTGTTCTTCGCTGCGGCATGCAACCAGTCCGTCCATCGAGCTCCGTCCGACCGTGGGCGGCGCTGCCCTTCCACGAGGAGATCCGATGTCCACCACCGGTGTTGCGTCATCCCTGACGCCCACCGACTCCCCGGCGCCCTACCGGTGGCGCTGGGTCGCGCTCTTCGTGATCCTCGCCGCCGAGGTGATGGATCTCCTGGACGCCGTAGTCACCAACATCGCAGGCCCCTCCATGCGGGCCGACCTGGGCGGCGGCGCGTCCACGCTGCAATGGCTCGCCGCCGCGTACACCCTCTCGATGGCTGTCGGACTGGTCACCGGCGGCCGGCTCGGAGACATACACGGCCGCCGCCGGATGTTCCTGGTCGGCGCCGCCGGCTTCACGGCGGGTTCGCTGCTGTGCGCGATAGCCGTCTCGCCCGGCATGCTGATCACGGCTCGCGTGGTCCAGGGACTGTTCGGTGCCGTGATGCTGCCTCAGGGCCTCGGCATGATCAAGGAGATGTTCCCGCCGAAGGAGTCGCAGAAGGCCTTCGGCCTGTTCGGCCCGGTCATGGGGCTGTCCGCGGTGTGCGGGCCGATCCTCGCGGGCTGGCTCGTGGACGCCGACTATTTCGGCACCGGATGGCGGATGATCTTCCTGATCAACCTGCCGCTCGGCGCCGCGGCCTTCCTCGGCGCCCTGCGCTACCTGCCCAGGACCCAAGCCGGAGACAAGCCGCGCCTGGACATCCCCGGCATGCTCCTGGTCTCGCTCGCCGCGCTGCTCGTCATCTTCCCGCTGGTGCAGGGACGCGAGTACGACTGGCCCGCCTGGACGTTCGCGATGCTGGCCGCCTCGGTCGCCGTCTTCGTCGCCTTCGCCCTGTACGAGGTGCGCCGCAGCAGGGCCGGGCTGGACCCACTGATCGTCCCCAGCCTCTTCCGCAAACGCGGATTCAGCGGCGGCATGACCCTCGGGCTGGTCTTCTTCTCGGCCATGCAGGGCTTCATGCTCGTCTTCAACCTCTACACCCAGATCGGACTGGGCTACTCACCGCTCAAGGCGGGCCTGGTGATGGTGCCCTGGTCCGGCGGCATGATCGTCGGCTTCGGGCTGGCCCAGGCCGTGGCACGGTTCGGCCGGACCGTGTTGCAGGCGGGCGCGCTGGTCATGGGACTCGGAGTGTTCGGTGTCTGGCTGACGCTCGACACCGCGGGCGGCGACGTCGGCCCGTGGCAGCTCCTGCCCGCCCTGCTGGTGACCGGCACCGGCATGGGCCTGCTGATGGCCCCGTTCTTCGACATGGTGCTCGCCAGCGTCGAGCAGCACGAGACGGGCTCGGCATCCGGCACGATGACCGCCGTCCAGCAGCTCGGGGGCGCCTTCGGCGTGGCCATCCTCGGCACGGCCTTCTTCGGCCTGCTGGGTGGCTCGATCGCCAGTTCCGTCGACCACCACGCGGACGGTCTGCGCGACCGGCTCAGCGCCGTCCACGTCACGCCCGCGGCCCAGGACCGTGTCGTCGCGGACCTGCGCCACTGCGCCGCGGACCGCGCCGTCGCCAAGGACCCCGCCTTGACCCCCTCCTCCTGCACCCGCCTGGAGAAGGACGCCCGCTCCGCCGCCACTTCACCCGAAGCCGCCGCCAAGGTACCCGCCACCCTCCAAGACACCGCGTCCTCCGCCTTCCGCGGAGGCTTCGGCTCAGCAATGAAAACCGTGCTGTGGATCGTGGACGGCATGCTCGTACTCACCTTCCTCCTCGCCTTCCTGCTCCCCCGCCACGCCCGTCCCGAGGAGACCCCCGCCCACTGAAACGGCCGCCTGGCCGATCCGCCGCTCCCGGGCGGCGGTCGGCCGGGCGCCAACCCCTCGGAATCACCCCTGGGACGGGACGGGCGCGTTGGGGCCGCACCGGCTCGCGCGCGGCTTGGGGGAGAGCGCCGCCTTCGGGCTGATCGTGGGGCCTACGGGTCACGGCTCGCCTCCGCTCGCGCGGAGAGCACGTGCCGGGGCGAGTGCCCATCCGCACCATGTACGGTTCGTCTCCGCTCGCGCGGAGAGCACACCATTGCGTTCCAACTGAAATTACGGGTATTCGGTTCACCTCCGCTAGGTCGCGTATCGAGTCGCGATCAATCGGTGGGACTCGGCTTGTTGGTGGGGTGGCGTGTGCGGCCCCAACATCACCAGGCCACACCAAGGCCACCGAATCGGGCGGGTCCGGTAGGCCCGCTGGGACAGGAGCACCACCACTGTCTCCGCTGCTGAGTGGCGTGTAGCGTGTCGCGACATGACGCTGCCGGAACTGCCTCAAAACAGTGCCCTGCTTGACCTGCTGCGGCTGCAGGGGGTTCCGGAAGAGCGTGGTGCCTACGCCTACGAAGGGTGGGAACTGCATACCCACCCTGATCTGGTCGAGAGGCTGGAGGACCTTGCTCCCCAGTGGCCTGTCCTAGCGACGTTCGGGATGCCGGTGCTTGCAGCCAAGGGCATCGCCGCGGTCGTTGCGTGGGGCATGGGCATCCTGCTGGTGCGCCTTCCCGAAGCACCGACCGAGGCCCTGGAGCTCGCGGAACCATGCCCGCCGCTGACGGATCCCGGCCAAGGTTGGTACTCGGTCTGCCCCTGGCAGAGTGAGCTTCACTCGGCGGAGTCCCAGGCCCAGCTGTCGCTGTTGATCCGGCATGCGCTCTCACACGCGGCGACGCTGTCGGAGGACGACAGCATCGACTGGCAGGGGCGCCGGGTGCAGGCTCCCGGCGCGCGCAAGGGGAAGGCCGCGGGCAGACGACCCAGCAGGGACCAGGGCGGACGCGGGCGACGGAGCTAGGGTGCCGAACGAGTCGTGATTACCGGGCTCCCCTTGTGGGGTCTTTGATCCAGATTACCGAGGCACGGAGGTGTAGTCCGGCGAGGTAACTCTCGGGGGTCTTGTCGTACCGGGTGGCGATGCCGCGCCAGGCTTTCAGCTTGTTGATCAGCCGCTCGACGGTGTTCCGTTCTTTGTAAAGGTCGTCGTCGAGGTTGATGGGCCGGCCACCGCTGGACCCCTTCCTCCTGCGGTTGGCGGCTTGGTCGACCTTCTCCGGGATAGCGGCCTTGATGCCGCGTCTGCGCAGGTAGGCTCGGTTTCCGTGGGACGAATACGCCTTATCGCCCGCAACAGCATCGGGGAGAGTGCGGGGACGGCCAACGGGTCCGCGGATCCGGACCTTCCTCAGGACAGGGATGAACTGCGGGCTGTCGGCCGCCTGTCCGGCAGTCAAGACAAACGCCAGTGGACGACACTTGCGGTCGGCGGCGAGGTGGACCTTGCTGGTCTGCCCGCCCCGTGAACGCCCGAGGAGAGCGGCTTTCAGCCGGAGCTTTCGGCGCCGCCGTACGCGCCGTCGCTCCTCCCGGTCAGGATCTGCTTCGACGTCGTGTCCGCTTTGTTCTTCGAGACCGCCCCTTTTGACCTGGCCTTTTCCTCTTCGGCGGCTGCCTTCTCCACGGCGGCGAGCATGTCCTCGCCAAGGTGCATCCCGGCGGCATCATGGCGGGCACGCGCGGTGGCGGAGTCAATGCTGACCAGCGACAGGTCCACCTCACCCCGCTTCGCGGCCTCCGCAATCAGGCTCTCCAGCAGGGCCTCGAACACGCCAACGTCACGCCACTGACGGAAGCGGTTGGAAACCGTCGACCAGGCACCGAACTCCTGCGGCATCTCCCGCCGCTGCCCGCCGGTCTTGAACCGCCATATCACACCCTCGAACTGCTGCCGCAGCCGCTCGGGATACGGACCGTACTCACCGACCGGCAGGTGCGACCCGATGAACTCCCACTCCTCATTCGTCAGTTGCACACGCGTCACCCAACACGATCTACCTCATCAGGCTCCGCAACGCGGGCGAGTCCCGCCGATTGATCGCGACTCGATACGCGCCCTAGCGCGGAGAGCACCAGGCGCTGCCGGTCCACACGACCAGCGACGACGGTTCACCTCCGCTCGCGCGGAGAGCACGCGTGAACGGCGGCTCTTTGAGGACCAGGAGCCGGTTCACCTCCGCTCGCGCGGAGAGCACCCGGCTCGGGGGCGGAGTCGTGGGCGCGCTCACGGTTCACCTCCGCTCGCGCGGAGAGCACCCCGGTGGGTCTCTCGTGAAGGGGTCGGAACCCGGTTCACCTCCGCTCGCGCGGAGAGCACCCGGGCCGGGCGGCCGTGGAGTCCGTTGTCATCGGTTCACCTCCGCTCGCGCGGAGAGCACTTCCCACATGTCGGCGCTCATGCGCTGGTCTCCGGTTCACCTCCGCTCGCGCGGAGAGCACGTTGTCGGCTGCCGCGAGGACCTGGTGGGCGAAGGTTCACCTCCGCTCGCGCGGAGAGCACCCGGCAGTTCTGCACTGGACATGACGTGCCTCCGGTTCACCTCCGCTCGCGCGGAGAGCACCCTTCGCGACCTGCCCTTACTCAACCGCTTTGCAGTCTCTTTGCCGAGCTTCGTCGCGCACGTTCCCCGTCCCATCGCCCTCGCACAGCGAGTGTAAGGTCCGCCTCTCGCATAGGTGCCCGGCTGGGCTGTTCAGAGCCGTTGCGGGTCGGTGGATACGCCCATCTCCGCGCTCACACTGAACCACCACCAGGAGGCACCACCAGAAGGCACCACCGGGAGGCACCACCGGCCAAGGATCGAGGGCCTTCGGGAACCGTGTCCCGCATGTCCGACGGTGGAGTAAGGAGCCCCTGGCGGGTTGTCATGGCTTGCCAACCCGGGGAACCCGATGACACCGAGGGAACCCGACGGAACCTGACGGAATCCGAAGAAAAACAAGTTGTCGGGTGATCACTCCTTTGTCTAATATCTACCGTCATCGGCGTGTAGCTCAGCAGGAGAGCACCGGGCTCTCAACCCGGAGGGCGCAGGGGCGGAACCTGCCACGCCGGCTTATGAACGACAACGCTGAGCAGCAGCCTCTCACCGTGGCCCAGTCCTATCCCGAGGGCGAGCTGGCCAGGGCCTTCGTTACCGCGTTGACCCATGCGGATGCCGGCACCCGGCGTCGCGCCGGAGTACGTGGGCAGCGCTGGCGGGAGGTTCTGGCGGCCATGTCCGCGGGCCGGCTGGCGGTTGGTTCGCGTACGCCCGTGGTCGAGTTTCCGCTCTGGGTGACGCCCGAGGTCATGCGGGGAGGTTTCGCAACCGGGAGCGCGAGAGCGGGTGGCCCGCTCCAGGCCCATGAGGCCGAGGCCGCGCGGAGTTTCGGGGTTCCCGCCGAGCGGCGCGCTCTCTTCTCCTACTGTCTCACCGAGCCTGGGCTCGTCTGGTTGTGGGCCCGGTTGGACAGCGGTGCCTACGAGATCGGTGTGCCCGAGGAGGCCGCCCTGCTCACCCTGGCCTGGTTGGTACGCCGTGGGGAGAGCGGCGCGGCGCTCGACCTCGTGGCGGAGTTGGAGCCGTTCGCCGACCGGCTTCGGTTCCTGCCACGCCCTGGGGACGGAGCCGCGGTCGAGACCGCTGCGGCTGTCCATCGGCACACCGTCTCCCAGGCCCGCGGCAAGCTGATGCGGCGGCAGCCCGACGCGGCCGTCGAGGCGCAGCGCGAGGCGCTCGCCGTCTGGCAGCCGTTCGGCGACGAGCTGCTCGCTCACTGGCTGCGGACGGCGCGGGACGGCCAGGTCCTCGCGTTCGCCCCGGACGCCGAGTGGCTGGCGCGGGGAGGCGAGCTGCTCGACCGCTACCGGCGTCTCGCTGCGGAACACACCCTGTGCGGCAAGCACCGCAGTCCCAAGGAGAACCTGGGCATTCTGCGCGGCGCGCTGGAGGAGGTCGTCGCCGGCCGGCCGCTGCAGGCGCGCCGGACCGGCCTGCTGCGGCACGCGGTGGAATCCATGGTGCGACGGCGCGGTCTGCCCGGCTCGGGCACCCACGTGGTCTTGCGCCGACGCCAGGCCGAGCAGGCGGCGCTGCCGTCCCATCACGCCCTGGCCCAGCTGATGCTGCGCCGGCTCTCCGTACATCCACAGGAGACGGGCATCACCGACGTGGCACCTCTCCTGGGCCGGGTGACGGAGGAGGAGAACCGGGAGACCGGACTGCCCGCCGGGGCCGTCGTACCGGCCACGGTCGTGCGGGTGGTCGAGTCCGCGCTGAGCGCCCCGCTCGGCACGCTCGTGGATCGGGGCATCGTCCCATCCGCCGAGGTCATGGCCGAACTGGTGCCGCAGTTGGTCGCGGCCACCACAGCGCACGCGTACGGCGACGAGACGCTGCGAGCGGTGATGGCCGCGCACTACCGGGCGTTCCGCAATCGCCGTTCCCTGCTCCTGCTCAAACTGGAACAGCAGGTGCGCGTCGAGGAACTGCCCTGGGTGCGGGCGGTGTCGGGGCAGCGATCTGTTGTACCGGGCACGGCGGACGGTGAGGGTGCGCTCCTTGTGCTGCGCACCCTGGGTGAGGTGGCCGTGCAGGCCTTCCCGGGTACGCTCCTGCCCAACCCGCTGGTCCGCGAGTTCGGCGTGCTGGACCGCAGTTGCGGCCTCGGCGCCCCGTTCGTGGAGGAGCTGGCCGCCGACATCTTCATGGGCGTGTTCAGCCGGAAGTTCCTCGAAGCCGCACAGGTGGCGGGCGAGTTGCTCGGCGGCACGTTGTACGAGCGCTACTACTGCATCGACTACCCCGCCCTTCGCGATCTGGCGATCGCCGAGGCCGATGAGGCCCGGGTCCGCGCGCACGGCGCACGCACCTCTCCCGGTTTCGCGCGGCTGTGTGCCGAGCGAGCCGGGTCGGCCTCGCGGTCCGGGTCGGTCGCGGCGAACGGGACGGTGATCGAGCAGGCGCAGATCCTCACCACGCACAACCTGGCCACGCTGGTGAACCGGGTGGGCATCGCCCCCCGGAGCGGGTGGGCCGATCTGGCGCGCCGCTGCTTCGTGACCGTGTGCCGGCTGACCGCCCGCGTGCACCGCAACCCGCGGCCGTTGGGCACGATCAAGGACGCCGCGTACGCGTGGCGCCAGATGGTGTTCCACCTGTCCCTCTGCCCGCCCGAGGAGCAGCGGCAGGTCGTCGCGGGCCTGACGGAGGAGGTCGCCCACCACCCGGCCCACGTCGCGCCCCGGCTCGCCCCCGCTCTGGCGGGGCTGGCCCTGGTCGCCGAGGGCGGCATCTTCGGCGAGGACGGAACGGCGGGTGCCGGACGCGCCCGGCGCTTCACGGGATGGAGTACCGGCGGGCACTGGATGCGGTGACGGATCAGGCACGGGCCATCGGCGACGCCGGCCGAGGATCGCCGACGGGGCGGCGGGGACACCACCGGCCGCCTCCCGACACCCGACACCCGACACCCGACGCCCAGCACCCGGCACCCGGCACCCGGCACCCGACGCATCGAACCGGCGGTGTCAGCCCGCCTCAGCGGCGGACGAGGGCCAGGACCTCGTCGCACAGGGTCCGCATGGTGTGCGGGTCGCGGGCCTCGGCGTTGAGGCGCAGGAGCGGTTCGGTGTTGGAGGGGCGGAGGTTGAACCACCAGTCCGGGCCACTCACGGTGAGGCCGTCGAGTTCGTCGAGGGTGACCCCGTCGCGGTCGCGCCAGGCGGTACGGACGGCGGCGAGGCGCTCCGACTGGTCGGCGACGGTGGAGTTGATCTCGCCGGAGGCGGCGTACCGCTCGAAGCGGCGGGTGAGGGCGGAGAGGGTGCCGTCCTGTCCGCCGAGGGCGGCGAGTACGTGGAGGGCGGCGAGCATGCCGGTGTCCGCGTTCCAGAAGTCGGCGAAGTAGTAGTGCGCGGAGTGCTCGCCGCCGAAGACGGCGCCGGTGCGGGCCATTTCGGCCTTGATGAAGGAGTGGCCGACGCGGGTGCGGACGGGGGTGCCGCCGTTCTCGCGGATGACCTCGGGGACGGACCACGAGGTGATCAGGTTGTGCAGCACGGTCGCACCGGGCCTGCGCGCGAGTTCGCGGGAGGCGACGAGCGCGGTGATGGCGGACGGCGAGACGCCCGCGCCGCGTTCGTCCACGACGAAGCAGCGGTCGGCGTCCCCGTCGAAGGCGAGCCCGAGGTCGGCGCTCTCGGCGAGGACCCGGGCCTGGAGGTCGACGATGTTGGCCGGGTCGAGGGGGTTCGCCTCGTGGTTCGGGAAGGTGCCGTCGAGCTCGAAGTACATCGGTACGACGTCGAGCGGCAGCCCCGCGAGCACGGTGGGCACGGTGTGGCCGCCCATGCCGTTGCCCGCGTCCACCACGACCTTGAGCGGCCGGATCGCCGTCAGGTCCACGAGGCCGAGCAGGTGGGCGGCGTACTCCCGCAGGGTGTCGTGGTGCGTGAGGGTGCCGGGGCCGCCGGGCGACGGCGCGGGCGCGCCGGTGTCGGTCCACCCTTCCACCAGGGCGCGGATCTCGGCGAGGCCGCTGTCCTGGCCGATCGGCGCGGCTCCGGCCCGGCACATCTTGATGCCGTTGTACTGGGCCGGGTTGTGCGAGGCGGTGAACATGGCGCCGGGCAGACCGAGCGCCCCGGAGGCGTAGTACAGCTGGTCGGTCGAGCAGAGGCCGGTCTCGGTGACGTCGGCGCCCTGGGCCGTGGCTCCGCGTGCGAAGGCGCGGGCGAGGCCCGGTGAGGTGGCGCGCATGTCGTGGCCGGTCACCAGGGCGCGTGCCCCCGTGACCTGGACGAAAGCGGCGCCGAAGAGCTCGGCCGTGGTTTCGTCCCACTGGTCGGGTACGACACCGCGCACGTCGTACGCCTTGACGAGTCCGGAGAGGTCGGTGACGAGTCCGGAGAGGTCGGTGCGGCGGGCGGGTTCAGTGGGCGCGGCCATGGCCGTCTCCTTCGGGGGACTGCGGATCGAGGGTGTCGAGGAGCCACAGGGCGGTGTCGGGCGGGATCGCGTCGCCGTCGAGCGGGCCGCTGGCCAGGACCGGGCGGCCGGTCACGCCGAGGGTGGTCCAGGTCAGGGGCTGGTCCGCGAGGTTGACGACGCAGGTCAGGCCGGAGCGGCGGAAGGCGAGGTACGGGTCGTGGGGTGCCGAGTACCAGTGGGGCGGGGCCGTCGGGTCGGACGCGGGGTGGGCGCGGCGCAGGCGCAGGGCCCGGCGGTACAGGGTGAGCGTGGAGTCGAGGTCGTGTTCCTGGGCGGCGACGGTGTGGTGCGCCCAGTCGTCCGGCTGCGGCAGCCAGGTGCGGTCGGGGTCCGCGGTGGTGAAGCCGTACGGGGCGTGGTCGCCGGACCACGGCAGCGGGACGCGGGAGCCGTCGCGGCCCCGGTCGGTGTGGCCGGAGCGCTCCCACAGCGGGTCGAGGATGCGGTCGTCGGGGATGTGGGCCTGCGGCAGGCCGAGTTCCTCGCCCTGGTAGAGGTAGGCGGAGCCGGGCAGGGCGAGCATGAGCAGGGCGGCGGCCCTGGCGCGGCCGGCGCAGCCGAGGCGGGTGACCGGGCGGACCGCGTCGTGGCTGGAGAGCAGCCAGGTGACGGCCCCGCCGCCGGGGGCGGAGAGCGAGGCGTCGATGACGCGGCGCAGCTCGCCCGGTTCCCAGGCGGCTTCCAGGAAGGCGAAGTTGAAGGCCTGGTGCATCTCGTCGGGCCGGGTGTAGCGGGCGAGCCTGGCCGGGTCGAAGACGGCGGACTCGGCGACCATGACCCGCTCGCGCGGGGGTACCGCGCCGGGCGGCGCCGGGTGGGTGTCGAGGAGGGCGCGCCACTCGCGGTAGAGCGGGTGCAGTTCCTCCTGGTCGTAGTAGGGCATGAGGTGGTTGCGCAGCGGGTCCTGGTGCTGTCCGGGCCCGGCGTCGGGAAAGTCCTCGGCCTTGAACAGGGCGTGGGCGACGTCGACGCGGAAGCCGTCCACGCCCCGGTCCAGCCAGTACGTCAGGATGCCGGTGAAGGCGTGACGCACCTCGGGGGAACGCCAGTTCAGGTCGGGCTGCTCGGGTGCGTGGAGGTGGCAGTACCACTCGCCGTCCGGTACGCGGGTCCAGGCGGGGCCGCCGAAGGCCGACTGCCAGTCGTTGGGCGGGAGTTCGCCGGCCGGACCGCGGCCCGGGCGAAAGAGGTAGCGGTCGCGCGCGGCGGAGCCGGGTGCTGCCGTCAGCGCCTCCTGGAACCAGGGGTGCTGGTCGGAGGTGTGGTTGGGCACGAGGTCGACGATGAGCTTCAGGCCCAGGTGGTGGGCGCGGGCGGTGAGTTCGTCGAAGTCCTCGGGGGTGCCGAGGTCGGCGGCGACGCCGGTGTGGTCGGCGATGTCGTATCCGCCGTCGGCGAGCGGCGAGGGGTAGAACGGCGTGATCCAGACGGCGTCGGCGCCGAGTTCGGCGATGTGGTCGAGCCGTGCCGTGGCTCCGGCGAGGTCGCCGGTGCCGTCGCCGTCGGAGTCGGCGAAGGCGCGCGGGTACAACTCGTAGCAGACGGCGTCCTGCCACCAGCTCATGAGGACTCCTGGAGGTGCGGTGGTGCGGTGGGTCGTGGGGCGATGCCGGGGGCGGGTACGGGCTGTTCGGTGCCGGTGTCGGCGGCGAGGGTCGCGGCCTCGGCGACGGCGACGGCGGTGAGCCCGGCGAGCGCGTCGGCGACCGGAGTGCCGCCGTCGCGTGCGACGCGGACCAGATCGGCGACGGCGGCGCGGACGCTCTCGCGGTAGGCGTGCGGTTTGCGGGCCTCGCCGCCGAGGTCGAGGACGGCCCGGACGTGGTGCGGCACGGTGCGCACCTCTCCGCGTCCGCTCGCGGGGGCGGAGCTCCCGGCGTCGCGTTCGACGGTGACGGTGACGCGTTCGGCGCCGTGGGGGCGGAAGCCGTCCACGTGCAGCAGGGCGGCGGCCCGGTCCGGGAGTTGTTCCCAGGCCCGGGCGCCCGCCTCGTCGGTCCAGGCCGAGATCTCGGCGTGGACCGGGATCCAGCCCTCGACCCGGGTCTCGGCGAATCCGTGGTCCAGGCGCATCGTCTGGCGTTCGCAGCGGTGCGCGTGGGTGAAGGAGTGCAGGTGGGAGGCGAGGACGCCGCCGGGGTGGAGGACGTCGGCGCTGACCATGTCGACGGGTCCGCTGGGCCGTCGTACGGCGGTCGCGCGCACGCTGACCGGGTCGGAGCCCAGCAGGGCGCGCGCCGCGTCGAAGAAGTGGACGCCGTGCTCGACGAAGATCCCGCCGCTGTGCTCGCGGTCCCAGAACCAGTGGCCGGGGCCGAGGTCCTGGTCGGAGGCGTCGTTCTCGAACATGAACCGGCGCGGGGCGGCGAGCAGCCCCTCGGCCATGAGCCGTTCCAGGGCGCGCAGCAGCGGGTTGTAGCGCAGGACGTGGTCGACGACCAGGGCCCGCCCGGCGCGTTCGGCCTCGCGGGCCACGGCGCGGGCGTCCCGCGCCGTGGTGGCGAGCGGCTTCTCGCAGAACACGTGCCGGCCGGCGCGCAGCGCGGCGGTGGCCATCGCGGCGTGCGCGGCCGGCGGGGTGGCGATGGCGACGGCCGCCACGTCCGCGCGTTCCAGCAGCTCTTCCAGGGAGCCGAACGCGGGGACGCCGTGCCGCTCGCCGAGCGCCCTCGCCCGAACGGGGTCGGGGTCGGCGACGGCGGTCGGGCGCAGCCCGGGCAGGCCGGCCACGGCGTCCAGGACGTACGTCCCGAAGCCGCCGCAGCCGACCAGTCCGAGGCCGAGGGAGGCCGGCGCGGAGGTCATGCGGTGCGCTCCAGGAGGGCGACGCCGATGTGGGCATCGGCCATGCCGTAGAAGACGTACAGCTCGCCGTCGATCTCCTCGATCGCGGTCGGGAAGACGACGTTCGGGACGGTGCCGGAGCGCTCCTCCTCGGTCTCGGGCGCCATCAGCGGCTCCTCGGAGCGGGCGAGGACCTTCGCGGGGTCGGCGGGGTCGAGGATCATCGCGCCGGCCGCGTAGGACACCTTCTGGTTCTGGGCGAAGGGGTCCTCGATGTGGCCGGAGACGCCGTGGTGGATGAGGAGCCAGCCCTCGGGCACGCGGATCGGGGCGGGGCCGCCGCCGATCTTCAGCTCCTCCCACGGGTACGCGGACAGGGCGACGAGCCGGTGGTCGCGCGGGCGGGTCAGGGCCCGGATGTCGGCCTCGACCTCGGCGACGGGCACGTACGAGATCCAGATGCCGGGACGTTCGTCGGTGATCCCGGCCGGCAGGTGCACGCCCTCGCCGGGGCGGAACCAGCCGAGGTCCCACATCGGGCGGTGCAACATCGCGTAGGCGGGCTCGCCGTCGGGGCCGGGCACGGGCTCCGGGAAGTGGACGACGTCCTTGTTCGGGAAGAGGTTGAGGTCGGTGTCGAGGTCCGGCTGGTAGGCGAACTGGATCGGGCCGAGGCGGGTCCACTCGGTGAGGTTCTCGGACACGGCGAGGGCCGGCTTGGGGCCGAGGGGGCCGTAGGCGACGTACGACATGACGTGCTTGCCGAGCGAGGGGACCCAGGTGACGCGCGGGTCCTCGACGCCGGCGTTGTTGGTGCCGCGCTCCCAGCCCTCGTCGGGCGCGAGGACGACGCCGCGCCGCTCGACGCCGCTGGGGACGCCGTCGGTGAAGGTGACCTCGGCGAGGCCGACGCGGGAGACGTTGCCCTCGGCCACCAGGCGCGGCAGCAGGTGCAGGCGGCCGTCGGGGGTGCGTCCCGACGCCGGGTTGAGGACTCCCTCTGCTTCGTCGGCCTCGCCGGGCAGCGGGGACATGACCAGGCCCTTGCGGACGAGGCGGTAGGGGATGGTCGAGGTGGTGCTGGTGGTGCTCATGCGGGGATCAGCCCTTTACTCCGGAGTCGATGTCGGTCGAGGTGAAGTGGCGCTGGAACAGGAGGAACAGGGCCACTGCGGGGGCGGCCAGCACACAGGCGCCGGCCAGCAGGGCACCGGTCGGGTTGGCGACCGTGCCCTGCAGGTTGGACAGGAAGCTGGCGAGGGAGACCGCCAGGGGTTGCATGTCGGCGTTCTTGGTGACCAGGAACGGCCACAGGAACTCGTTCCACGGCCCGATGAAGGTCAGCAGCATCGCCGACAGCACGGCGGGCCGCGCCATCGGCAGTGCGATCTTCCACAGGATGCGCAGTTCTCCCGCGCCGTCGAGGCGGGCGGCCTCGAAGAGGGACTGCGGCAGCTGGAGGAAGAACTGGCGGAAGAGGAAGACGGCCGTCGAGTTGATCGCGAACGGGAGGATCATCCCGAGGTAGTTGTCGCCCAGTCCGTAGTCGCGGACCACGAGGACGTAGAGAGGCAGGGTGAGAAGCTGGAACGGGACCATCTGCACGAGCAGCAGTGAGGCGAAGACCGTGCCCCGGCCACGGAAGTGCAGTTGGGCCAGCGCGTAGCCGGCGAGCACCCCGAAGACGAGGGTGCAGAGCAGCACGCCGATCGTCATGATCCCGGAGTTGAGCAGGGACCGGCCCAGCGAGATCGCTCCGTCGACCGCCGTGTAGCTGCTGCCGGTGAGCCCGCTCGGCACGGCGGAGGACAGCTCACCGGTGGTCGTCTTCCGCAGGGAGCCGACGACCATGTAGTAGAAGGGGAAGAGGAAGGCGACCGCACCGATCGAGAGAACGGTGTACTTGGCGGCCGTTCCCCAGGGGCGGCGCCTGCCGGTCTGCCCGGTGTGGTCCGGCAGGTCCGAGGAGGGCCGGTCCGTCCCCGGGGTGACCCGGGCGGTGGCGGGGTGGGAGGCGCTCATGTCAGTTGCCCCTCTCGGAGAGTTTGCGTGCGACCAGCGAGATGACGAGGACGAAGGCGACCAGGACCACGCCCAGTGCGGCGGCGAAGTCGGGGTGCCCCTGTTCGATGCCCTTCTGGTACATCAGCAGGACGGGCGAGGTGGAGGCGTGGTCGGGGCCGCCGCCGCCGGTCAGCAGGTAGGGCTCGCTGAACAGGTTGGCGCCGGTGATGATCGCGTAGATCAGCACGAGGGTCGTTGCGGGCCGTACTCCCGGCACGGTCACCGCGAAGAACTGCCGCACCCGGCCCGCTCCGTCGACGGAGGACGCCTCGTACAACTCCTTGCCGACGTTCTGGAGGGCGGCGAGGTAGAGCATCACGAAGAAGCCGAGCTGCTTCCAGGTGACGAAGAAGGCGATCATCGGCATCGCGAGGTGCGAGTTGACCAGCCACGAGGGGTCCGGCGCGTGCGAGCCGAGGATGTGGTTGACGAAACCGTCCGAGCCGAACAGGAACTGCCACACGGCGACCAGCGCCACGCTCGCCGTGATGTACGGCAGGTAGTAGGCGGCGCGGAAGAAGGCGCGGAAGCGGATCTTCGCGTTGAGCGCGGAGGCCAGGACGAGCGACAGGATCACCGTGAGCGGCACGTTGATCACGAGGAAGACGGCGATGTTGAGGAAGGCGCGGCCCACGACCGGGTCGGTGAAGACGTCCCGGTAGTTGGAGAGCCCGACCCACGGTGAGTCGACGTGTGTTCCGGGGGCGGTGAAGTAGAAGCGGTGGACGGAGATCCACAGGGTGTAGACCATCGGGACCGCGAAGACCAGCGCCAGGAAGAGGACGTACGGCGTCACGAAGAGCGCGCCGGTCCTGGAGCGTGCCCGCCGGTGGCGGATTCCGGCCGCCTTGCCGGAGGCGCCCGCTGTGGCGCCGCCAGAAGCGGCGGTCGCGGTGGAGCCGGCGGTGACGGTCGCGGTGGGACGGAGCTTCGTCATGACGGGTCTCCGTACTCGTCGAGCAGCTTGGATATCTTGTCCGAGGCCTTGCGCAGTCCGGTTCCGGTGGATTCCTCACCGAAGACGACGGACTTCGTCCACTCGTCGCGGAACGCCTGCCAGATGTCGACGGAGCCCGGCACGTTGGGGACCTCGACGACGTGCTGGGCCTGCCGTGCGAACGCCGTGTACACGGGCTTCTTCGCGAAGAAGTCCGGGTAGCGGGAGGCCAGGTCCTCGCGCATCGGCATCTGCCCGGTCGCGTCGAGGAACTTGCCGTCCTGCTGGGCGGAGGTGGCGAACTTCAGCAGGTCCCAGGCGGTGGCCCGGTTGCGGCAGGCGCTGAACATGGCGGCGGACTTCTCGTCGCTGAAGGAGTAGGTGTCGTCCGGCGAGGTCCCCGCGGCGGTCGGTACGGGGACGACGCCGATGTCGACGCTGTCCTTGTACGCGGCCACGGCCCACGGCCCGACGGTGGCCATGGCGGCCTTCCCGTCGTTCACGGCGTCACCGGGGTACGCCTCCTGGGGGGCCAGTTTCTCGGCGTACATCGTGCGCCAGAAGGCCGCGGCCTGGCGGCCGGCCGGTGAGTCGAACTGCGGCTTGCCGTCCTCGATCAGCTGCTTGCCACCGCTCTGCGCGGCGAAGGCCGGGTAGAAGTCGTTCCAGGACTGGAAGAACTCGCTGCTGGGCGCGGGCCAGATCGCGGCCTTGGCCGCGCCGCTGTGCACGAGGGTGCGGGAGGTCTTCAGGAACTGGCTGTAGGTGGCCAGTTGCGGGTGTTCAGGATCGAGACCGGCCTTTTCGAAGATCTTCTTGTTGTAGAGGATCATGATCGGGTTGCTCTTCCACGGCAGTTGGTAGAACTTGCCGTCCTGCGACTTGTACTGGTCGGTGAGTGCGCCGCCGCGCTGCTGGATGTAGGCGTCGCCGTCCGGGAAGTCGCTGAGCGGTACGAGGCCGTTCTGCTTCTGGAAGGTCGGCACCGACGCCGGCGCGGTGTTGAAGACCAGGCAGGCACTGGTGCCCGCGATGATCGAGGCGCTGATCGCCTCCTCGGACGTCTTGCCCGCCGGGATGTGCTGGGCGGTGACGTGCTGGTCCGGGTGGCTCTTGTTCCAGGCGGCGACCATGCTCTCGCCCCAGGCCACCTCCTGGGCGTTGTTGGACAGCCAGACCGTGATGGGGCCGCGCGCGTTCGCCGCGGTCACCCCGTCCGGGGCCGACCGGCCGCAGGCGGTCACTGCACTCGCGACGGCGAGTACGAGCAGCGAGTACGCCGTTCTCCTCAGCATGCAAACTCTCCGAACTGTTCACGCCCGGCCTCGTCGCCGGACGGACATTCCTTGCCGCGCCCCACCGGGCCGCCGGCCCGGCCCTCAGGCACGGGGCGCCGGGCCCATCGAGGCGCGGGGTACGAACTCGGCGGGCGGCAGCACGACGTGCGCCACCTCCCCGCCGGCCAGCACCCGGTCCAGGGCGCGGGCCGCCGCCTCGCCCCAGCCGCGCGCGTCGGCGCGGGCGGAGGAGAGCGGCGGGTGGGTGTAGCGGGTGAGGCTGGTGTCGTCGTAGCCGACGACCGAGAGGCGGTCCGGTACCGGAACGCCCAGTTCCTGGGCCACGGAGAGCCCGGCCGTGGCGGCCAGGTCGTTCCCGTAGACGATCGCGGTGGGCGGTTCGGCGAGTGCCAGCAGTTCGCGGGTGGCCCGCGCTCCGCCTTCCGCCGTGAAACCGCCGGGCCGCACGGGCCCTTCGGGCAGGCCGAGGGAGTGCAGCGTCTCCTGCCAGGCCGCCCGGCGCCGGTGCGCGTGGCGGAACTCCTGGGGCCCTTCGACGTGGGCGATGCGCCGGTGTCCCAGCTCCGCCAGGCGCCGTACGGCTTCCACGTAGGCGGGCCGGTCGTCGAGGCTCACCGAGCTGAGGCCGTCGCTCCACTCGCTCTGCCCGACCACGACGGCCGGCAGTCCGAGCCGGTGCACGAGGGCGGGGCGGGGGTCGCCGTGGCGCAGGTCGGTGAGGAGCACCCCGTCCACCCGGCGGTCGGCGGCCAGCCGTTCGTACACGGACCGCTCCCGCTCGGGGGTGGTGAGGTGCACCATCAGCCCGTCGCCGCGCTCCCCGAGGACCACCTCGACGCCCGCGATGAACGCGGGGAAGAACAGGTCGGCGCCGATGAGGTCGGGTTCCCGGGCGAGGACGAGCCCGAAGGCGCCTGCCTTGCCGAGCGAGAGGGCCCGCGCGGGGCGGCTCGGCGTCCAGCCGAGTTCGGCCGCGGCGGCGAGGATGCGCGCCTTGGTCTCCTCGGCGATCCCGGGCCGGTCGTTCAGGGCGAACGAGACGGAACTGCGCGAGACACCCGCACGCCGTGCGACGTCGTCGATGGTGGGCCTGCGGGCCATGGCGCGCCTTCCGCTCTCCGCCTTGCCGACAACCGGGCAAAGGGGGTTGAAATGGTTTTGATCGACCTATTCGGCCTCTAAACCGGTTTAGACGATCAACTGGCCCTCACTAAACCGGTTTGAGTCAGGGGCGTCAATGGTCCCGGGATGGTGATCTGCGCCCTACCGGAACGACACGTCTTTCGGGTATGCGCGCGAGACGGTGGCGAGGGACGCACCCGCACCGGCGCGTCCACGGCAGGCGTGTCCACGGCGCGTACGTGCACGGCGGGTACGTCCCGGCGGGCACGTCCCGGCGGGCACGTCCCGGCGGGCATCTGTGTGACGTCGCGTCGATGAGCGCCGGCGAAGAAGTCCGGCCGGAGTGCCGAGCCACGACCTGTTGCAGGGCGCGGGTGAACCACCGTATGGTCGCGCGGGCGATGATGATCGCGACGGGGATCGTGCCGGCGGGGATCGTGAGGTCTTCCCCCGAAGCCCCCCAGCACCGGATCGCCGTCGTCCTCGTCGGAACCACTGCCGTGACCACTCAGCCGGCAGGCCAGGCCCGTACCCGGGACCCAGCGTCCGCCGGACACGGCACGTCGTGTCGAGAGCCGTTCCGGAACGGCGTGCGGGACCACCGCGCACACCGAACCAGGAGAGATCGTGCTCACCCACCCACTCACCTCGGACGGCAGTGAACTCAGCCCGCTGCCGCATGACTTCCCGTTCGACCCCACTCACGGGTACGACCTGCCGCGCCTCCTCGCCGTGGAGGCCCCTCAAGGCCCGGACGACTTCGCCGACTTCTGGCAGGAGCGCTGGGCGCGTGCGATGAGCGTCGACCCGGAGCCGCGGATCGAGGGGCCTTGGACCACCGTGGACGGCGTGCGGGTCGCCGACATCTCGTACACGTCGACCGACGGTGTCCGGATCGGGGGCTGGTTGACCGTCCCGGCCGACGGACGCGTCACGCAGGGCTGTGTGGCGACCCACGGTTACGGAGGCCGGGAAGCGCCGGACCCCTGGCAGGCCCCGGCAAGGACCGCGACCATCTGGCCGTGTCTGCGCGGGCTCGGAACGCGGAGCCTGCTGCCGGGCGTGCCCCCGAATTCGGCCGGGCACGTGTTGCAGGGCATCGGCGCCCGGGAGTCGTACCTCATCGGCGGGTGCGTGGCGGACGTCTGGTGCGCGGCCACCGCTCTGCAGCGGCTGGTGCCCGAGGCCGCGGGGCGGCTGACCTATCTGGGCACGAGTTTCGGCGGCGGCATCGGGGCGTTGGCGCTTCCCTGGGACGACCGTTTCCATGCCGCCGGCCTCACGGTGCCGACCTTTGGCAACCATCCGCTGCGGGTGACACTGCCGTGCACGGGCAGCGGGGAGTCGGTGCGCAAGCGGCTCGCCGAGGACCCGACGGTGCTCGACGTCCTGGCGTACTTCGACGCCGCGACCGCCGCCCGCCACCTGCGCATCCCGGTCCATGTGGCCGCCGCCCTGTTCGATCCGTCGGTACCTCCGCCGGGGCAGTTCGCGATCCACAACGCACTGGCCGGACCGCGCGAGCTCCTCGTTCTGCGGGCGGGCCACTTCGACCACCCGGACGAGCGGGCCGAGACTGCGGCCGTGGAAGAGGCCCAGCGACGCTTCCTGTCGGCGGCGTGCCGGGCGGAGGCGCCGCACCCCACCGCCTGACCGCCCGACCGCCCGACCGCCTGGCCGCCTGGCCGCCTGGCCGCCTGCCACGCGACGCCCACCGGGTTCGGCGATCGGCCGTCTTCGCCCCGTGACCTGGCAGTTCCGCGGCGCCACCGCGGCCTCCCCCGCGTGCCGTCGCGGAGCTGCCGCGGTCGCTGATTCCAGGGACGGGCGACGATCATGCGCGATATGCTGATGCAGATAGTGCAAGCCGTTTGCAAAACAAGGAGGGTCATGGCTACGCGGGGGACTGATGCCGGGACGAACCAGAGTGTCGAACGAGCGGTCTCGGTGCTGCGCGCACTCGACTCCGGTCGGCCCGAACTCCGTGTCTCCGACGTCGCCGAGCTGACCGGACTGGGCTCGTCGACCACCTCTCGACTGCTGTCCACCCTGGAACGCCTCGACATGGTCGAACGCGATCCGGTCAGCAACCTGTACCGGCTCAGCCTCGGCCTCCTCCCCCTCGCCGCCACCGCCACCAACCGCCACCCCGTGCACCGGGCCGCCCGCATGGTGCTCCAGGGCCTCGCCACCCGTACCGGGCTTGGTGCCAACGTGGCCGTGCGCCGCGGTGGCGAGCTGATGTTCCTGGGCAACTTCGAGGGCCCGCGCGCGCCCAAGTCCTATACGCAGGCCGGGCACACCGCCCCACTGCACGCCACGAGCATCGGCAAGTGCCTGCTCACCGGACTCTCCCCGAGGGAGCGTCGCAAGCTGCTGGGCGATCCCCTCGACGCGCACACCGAGTACACGACCACCAGTCACGACCTCCTCGACACCGAGATCGAGACCGTCCGGCGCACCGGGTACGCCGTCGAGGCCGAGGAGCGCGCCCTGGGCCGCGCGTCCCTGGCCGCGCCCGTCCGTGACGCTTCGGGGGAGGTGGTCGCCGCCATCTCCCTGTGGGGTCCGACCTCGCTGCTCGGGGAGCGCTCCGACACCGAGGGACAGCGGACCGACGGGCAGCGGACCGACGGGCAGCGGACCGAGGGGCAACGTCTCGCCCTCGTCCGCGAGGTCATCGAGGCCGCCGACGCCATCAGTCAGGCACTCGGGGCACTCTGACGCCCATGGCGAAGGGTCCGGTGGAAGCCGATCGGCTTCCACCGGACCCTTCGCGTGCCGTTACGCGCCGTACGCCTTGAAGGCGATCACGTGGGCGTGCCGTGCCCCGTGCGTCGCGTCGACCACGAGCCTCAGCGCCCGGGTGCGTACGGGGCCGCCGTCCGCGTCCTTCAGCGCGTGCACGCGGTGGCGGCGCCGGTTGTCCGTCACCGTCAGGAGTGTGTGCCACAGCCCCTCGGCGTCCTGGCTCTGGACGCGGTAGTCGCGCACGAGTTCCGGCATGACCTCGTACGGGGTGCGGTGGCGGTGCAGGTTGTTGAGGTACTCGTCGACGTCGTCGTCGAACACCACGCGTGTCTCGGTGAGTTCCTGCTCTTCCTGCCAGTCGAGACGGAGCCACTCCTCGGTGCCCGCCGGCGCGGAGGACCACAGGTTCGGTCCGCCGTAGGGTCGTTGGTATCCGCCCACGGCCCGTTCGGGGTGGAACGCCGTGGTGGCGGGGGCCGCCCGGAAGGCGAAGGTCTGGCGGCGCAGGCCGCGGGCCTGCCATTCCAGGACCAGCTGGCCGTCCTCCTCCGGGATGTCGTGGTCGACGGCCGCGTCCCCTTCGGCCTTCCTGCGCAGGGCGAGGACGCCGTCGGTGCGTTCGGGGAGCAGGACCAGGGCCGTGTCCGGGCAGGCCCGGACGATGAGGATCGCGTTCCGGGGGGTGTCGGGGCGGTGGTCGAGGCGGGCCGTGACCCAGTGCGGGCCGCCGGACGGGACGGTGACCGTGGTCGTGAGGAGAGGGTCGGCGGGAACCGCGTTCTCGGGGTTGCCCGTGCCCCAGAGTTCCACGGTGAGTTCGCGGTCGCGGCCGTCGGGGGCGCCGTGGACGAGGAGGTCGACCGTGTCGAGTGCGGGGTCCACCGGCAGGAGGAGGGCGAGGTCGCGGGTGAGCGGGTACGGAGCGCCGGGCGCACCCTCGGTGGGCTCGGCAGCCAGGCGGGCCAGGTGGGAGGAGGCGCTGACGCGGGCCGTGCGCGCCAGGTTGCCGGGGTCGTCGTCGGCGACGCCGATCACGGAGGCGTCCTGACGCAGCAGGGTGCGGCGCACCAGTTCCGGCTGTTTCGTGGCGAGTTCGCGCGGGGTGAGGCCCTCGGTGACGCACAGGGCCGCAGCGGTGCCCGCGGCCTCGCCGAGGGTCGCGCAGGTGGCCATGACGCGGGTGGCCCCGAAGGCGATGTGGGTGGCGGAGATGTTGCGTCCGGCGAAGTGCAGGTTGGTGACGTTCGCCGAGTACAGGGAGCGCAGCGGGATGTGGAAGATGCCGTCCGCGTACCGCTGGCGCGCCCCGGGCTCGTCGGCGTACATGCCCTGGACGGGGTGGAGGTCCACGGACCAGCCGCCGAAGGCGATCCGGTCGGAGAACTGGCGTTGCTGGAGGATGTCCTGCTGGGTGAGGACGTGGTCGCCGAGGAAGCGGCGGTATTCGCGCTTGCCGGGGAGGCTGCCGACCCATTCCAGGGTGAGGTTCGCCGCGTCCGGGAACTCGCCGGAGTTCTTGATGTGGTCCCAGATGCCCATGATCACGGACTGGAGCTCGTCGCGGATGCGCTCGTTGTCGTGGACGGTGTCGAGTTCGCCGCCCCACTCGACCCACCAGTAGTCGCAGCCGTTGTCCCCGGTGCGCAGGATGCGGTTGCGCAGGATGGGTGTGGTCGACAGGTCCTTGGCGTAGGCGGGCGGTACGAACTTCGCCGGCGCTCCCGTGTCCCTGCTGTGGAAGAGGATCGTCGAACCGAGCAGCGCCCGGTCCGCCTCGACCGGCGCCCAGGGCTCGTCGAACTCGGCCTGCGCCTCGCGGCCTATGCGGTAGTGGGCGCCGGCGAGGTGGCCGAGCAGGCCGTCTCCGGTGCAGTCGAGGAACTGGTGCGCGTGGAAGGTGATACGGCGCTCGGAGCCCATCATCCAGCCGGTGCAGGAGTGCACCTGGCGGCTGTCGTCGGGGCCGCTCGCGTCGACCTCGCGCACGTCGGTGTTGAGGTAGAGGTCGATGTTGGGTTCCGCGCGGACGGCGTCGAGGACGACCTGGTCCCAGTAGTAGGGGTTGCCCTCGGGGTTGCGGTACTGGTTCTCGGTGTACAGCTCGCCCATGATGCCGGTCTCGCGGGCCCAGCGGTGCACGCCGTGTGCGGTGGCGCCGCAGACCCAGACGCGGATCTCGCTGCTGGCGTTGCCGCCCAGCACGGGCCGGTTGTTGACCAGGGCGACGCGCCGGCCGAGCCGGGCCGCAGCGATGGCCGCGCAGGTCCCCGCCAGTCCGCCGCCGATCACGGCGATGTCGTAATGGACCTCTTCTTCCCGCACGGTGCGGCCTCCTCAGGATGATGCTCGGACACTCCCCGCAGCAGCGGAGCGGCCTTGAACGTACATCACATCCATATTGTGCAACCACTGTTCAGTCAGTGGGATTCGTTGTAAGTTCCGTTGCGGCCGCCGGCCTACCCGGCCGCGCGCCGACGTGCACGTTCGGAGCAGGTGGCGCGAGTTCGCCGGCCCCGCACAGAAACGGCGATTCACCAACCAAAAGGGTTGACTCCATCGCACGATATGGAGAACGATCCCGCATGCTGCAACTTGTATTCACTGGAGCAGGGTTGGTGTTCGCCCAGGGCCCCGGCGCTCCCGCCACCGTTTGAGAGGACAGACCCATGAGTACGGCCGCACCTCCCCAGAAGGCGCCCCCGCCCCGTCAACGGACCGGCGGACGGCTCTCCAACGGTGCGTTCGCCCTGCTGCTGACCGCTCCGGGACTCGCCCTCTTCGCGGCGATCATCTTCTACCCGCTGCTGTCGGCGCTGTTCACCGGCTTCTTCAAGCAGGATCTGCGGCTGCCGGGCCGGGAGTTCGTCGGCCTGGACAACTTCACGTACTGGCTGGACGGCGACTTCCTCACCATCCTCAAGCAGACGCTGGTCTTCACCGTCGGCGCCACGCTCGTCCCCTTCGTGCTCGGCCTGGCGCTCGCGCTCGCGCTGAACACCGGGCTCAAGGGCAGTGGTTTCCTGCGCGGCCTGTTCCTGTTCCCCTGGGTGATCCCGGGCGTGGTGGTCTCCTTCCTCTGGATGTGGATCTTCAACGCGAACTACGGGGTGCTCAACGGCGTCCTCATGAAGGCCGGGATCATCGAGGAGTCGGTGGCCTGGCTCGGTCAGCCCGGCACCGCGATGCTCGCCGTCATCGTCACCAAGACCTGGGCCAGCTTCCCCTGGATGATGGTGATGCTGCTGGCCGGTCTGCAGACCGTGCCCAAGGAGCTGCACGAGGCGGCTTCGATGGACGGCGCGGGCTCGGTCCGGCGCTTCTTCAACGTCACCTGGCCGCAGATCCGCGGTGTCGCCTCGATCGTGCTCCTGCTGGAGTTCATCTGGAACTTCCAGCACTTCGACACCATCTACGTGCTCACCGGCGGCGGACCGGCCGGCACCACCGAGACCTTCGCGACCGCCGTCTACCAGACCGCGTTCAAGGGCTTCGACATCGGCCGGGCCACCGCACTGGGCGGACTGTGGATGCTGCTCCTGCTGCTCCTCGTCGTCGTCTACCTCAGAATCACCGAGCGGAAGGGCGACGCCTGATGACCTCCACCACCTCCACCCCGCTGTCCGCCGTGGACCGGCCCCGATCGTCCGCCACCCGGGCCGGGGGCAGCACCCGGCGCCGCATGCGCAAGGACCTGCTGCGCTCGCGGATCGCCGCCTGGAGTGCGGTCGTCGTCATCGGCGCCTTCGGTCTGCTGCCGGTCTACTGGCTGCTCGCCACCGCGCTGAGCACCCCCGAGTCGACCTTCCAGTTCCCGCCGAAGCTGATACCCACCGACCTCACGCTCGACAACTTCACGGCCCTGGCCGACAACGACCAGTTGATCAAGTACATGGTCAACTCGCTCATCGTGGCCTCGATCACCGCCGTGCTGAGCGTGGTGGTCGCCACGTACATGGGCTACTCGTTCTCCAAGTTCCGCTACCGGGGGCGGCGGTCGCTGATGCACCTGGTGCTGGCCTCCCAGATGTTCCCCCAGGCGCTGCTGCTGGTGACCCTGTACACGGTCTTCTCCAGCTTCGGCATGCTCAACACGTACACCGCGCTGGTGCTCTCCTTCACCACGTTCACCATGCCGCTGTGCGTCTGGATGCTGAAGGGCATCTTCGACACCATCCCGGACGCCCTGCTGGAAGCGGCGTCCATCGACGGCGCCTCCCGGTGGCGGACGCTGCACTCCATCGTGGCGCCGCTGGCCGCGCCCGGGATGGTCGCCGCCGGGCTCTTCGCCTTCGTCCGCGGCTGGAACGACTTCATCTTCGCGCTGACCCTGGCGGACAAGGAGAAGCAGACCCTGCCTCCCGGCCTCGTCTCCACCTACATCGGCGAGTTCCAGACCTCCTGGCCCCAGTTGATGGCGGCGTCGCTCGTGGTCTCCATCCCGGTGGTCGTCGCCTTCATGTTCCTGCAGCGCTATCTCGTCGGCGGCATGACCGCCGGTTCGGTCAAGAGCTGACCCCGCGGGGCCGTCCCGCGCCCGCACGTACCTCCCCTCCCGCACACTCCCCCATGGAGAGATCATGACCACCTCTGGCATCAGCCGTCGCGGCGCGCTGCGCATGTTCGGCATCGGCGCGCTCGGTCTGGCGGGCGCCGGTGTGCTCAGCGCCTGCGCTCCGTCCGGCGCGGGCTCCACCACCAACGGCGGCGACCCGAAGTCCAAGGACTTCGACTTCAGCTCCTGGTCGCTCAACGAGGAAGCCGCCAAGCCGTCGATCGAGAAGATCATCGCGGCATGGGAGAAGTCCCAGAACTCCAAGATCCGCGCGGTGTCGTACCCGTACAACGAGTACCTCAGCCAGCTCACCCTCAAGCTGGGCGGCGGGGAGACGACCGGCGCGGTGCACCTCGACATCGCCTGGCTCGCCGCGATGGCGCAGATGGGCAAGCTGGCCGACCTCGGCCCGGTGGCCGGCAAGGGCGGCTACACGGACGTGGCGCTGAACAGCGGTACGTACGACGGAACGCAGTACGGGCTGCCGTGGAACACCGGATCGATCGGTGTGATCGCCAACTCCAAGCTCCTGGCGAAGGCCGGGATCAAGGAGCACCCCACCACCATCGAGGAGTTCGAGGCCGCGCTGCGGGAGCTGAAGGGGCTCGGCGGCGGTGTCGTGCCGTACGCCGCCGCCACCAAGGTCGCGCAGCTCAAGGACATCTTCCCGTGGATGCAGACCTTCGGCTGCAAGCTGCTCGACAACGGGAAGGTCACCATAGGCGACGACGCCTCGATCGACGCGGTCACCTGGTACAAGAAGCTGCACGACGACAAGCTGATCGCCGCCGACGTCGACCGCTTCGACGCGCGCGCCCTGTTCGGGCAGGGCAAGGCCGCCTTCTACGACGACGCGATCATCGGCAAGGGTGTGACCTCCGCCCAGTCGAAGGACAAGACGCTGGCCGACGCCATGCAGCCGATGGAACGCCCCGTGCTCAAGGCCGGGGACACACCGCAGGCGCTGCTGTGGGGCGGCGTGATCGCGATCGTGAAGGGCAAGGGCCAGGACGCGGCGACGGAGTTCGCGCTGCACACCACCACCGACCTGGCCACCACCTCCCGGTACTTCACCGAGCGCGCGCTGCCGCCGTCCACCACCGCGGGTCTCGCCGCCCCCGAGGTCGCCAAGGACACCTTCTCCATGGAGTGGACGAGCAAGATCACCAAGACGGCGACCGGCAGCCCGTTCTGGCAGTTCGCGCAGAACTCCCAGATCGAGGAGGCCGTCGCCAAGCAGGTGCAGGCCGTCCTCGTCGGCACGGCGAAGCCGAAGGACGCGATGAAGCAGGCCGGCGAGGAGGTCGCCGCGTTCATCAAGCGCTGAGGCCCCGCGCGCACCCTGTCCGCAGGCACTGAGGCCCCGCGCGCCCACCCGGTCCGCGCGAGAGGCCATGGCGCCGGATTCCGGGCCCGGCGAACACCGCACGCTTGCGCCGGGTCCCGCCCCGTACCCCACCCCGTACGACGGCCGCGGCCGGCCGGCCTTCGGGCCGCCTCCGTCCGCGTCATCTGCACGCCCGCATCCGCGAAGAGCAAAGGAGCTCATCATGCGACGTCCCACGGCACGCACGTACACCGCCTCGGCCACGGCCCTGGCCGCCCTCCTCCTGCCCGTACCGGCCGCCGGGGCCGACACCGCGCAGGGCACGGCAGCCGCGGCGACGGTGATCGAGAAGGTCCCGTACACGATGGACTCGTCGAACCAGGCCGCCTGGTGGACGCCGGTGGCCACGTACAAGGGCCGCGGCCAGTACACGTACTTCGCCTTCGACGAGCCGGGATCGACGGCCGCGACGCACCGGCCCGCCATCGCACGGCGCGACCCGGACGGGGTCTGGAGCAGGCTGCCGCTGCTGAACAGCGACGGGCAGCAGGCCGAGTTCGCCGACGACAACGGGCACAACCAGCCGTCGATCGCACGGGACGGCAGCGGACGGCTGCACGTCTTCACCTCCATGCACGCCAACGCCTGGCGCTACTTCCGCACCGAGGCCCCCGGCGGCGACGTCACCGACCACGCGTCCGAACTGCCCGACCAGGGCGTGGGTATCACCTACCCGGTCATCACCACCGCGCCCAACGGCGACCTGTATCTGGCGGCCCGGGTCGGTGCGGGCTCCGACCAGCGCCCCGGCAAGCTGTACCGCTGGGACAACGCCAACTCCAGCTGGAGCACCGTCGCGACCTTCGCCGGCGCGCTGAACCGCTCGGTGTACCCCGACGACATCACGGTGGACGCCTCCGGACGCGTCCACATCCTCTTCGAGTGGGCGAAGGCGCCGGCGACCGCGTTCCGCCACCAGCTCTCGTACCTGACCTACGACCCGTCGACCGGCGCCTTCGCGGACAGTACGGGCGCGACCGTCACGACCCCGGTCACGCCCGCCACCTCCGACGTGATCCAGGACCTCACCGCGGGCGAGGAGTGGAGCATCGACAACGCCTACACCGGTCCGGCGGTGCAGAGCGCCAAGCTCACCCTCGACGGCTCCACCCCGAAGGTCGCCTACCGCTACCGCTCGGCCGACAGCGGCGGCAACTTCCGCGTGTACTACGCCTATCCGAGCGGCAGCGACTGGGTCGAGAAGATCGTGTACGCCGGCGGGCAGACCGCGGCCGCCCTCGGCATCACCTGGGACGAGACGGACACCAAGCGGGTCTACTACGTGACCACCTCGGGCACCGACCGGGTCTACTCCGCGACGCAGTCGGCGGACGGGGCCTGGACCGCGCAGTCCGCCGCGCCGGGCGTGAGCGCGGACCGGCTCGCGGTGCGACGCGACTCGGACGGTCACGACGTGCTCTACCTTCCGGACACCGCGCACAACTCCCTCTACTACGGCCTCCGTTGAGGTAGGACCGTGCCGACCGCGCCGTCCGTACGGGGCCTCTTCGTCCCCCCGTACGGACGGCGCGGTCGGTCAGGTCGCCGCCCTGCTCGCCAGGTACTCGTCCAGCCCCTCACCGGTGAGCGGGTAGTAGTCGGAGAGGAGGCCGCCCTCGTCGAGGCGGCGGCGTGCGAACGCCTCGCGGTCCTGGTGCAGCAGCGAGTCCTCGGCCAGCGGGACCGCCCGGTCCTGCGGTACGACCACGGCGCCGTCCTCGTCGGCCACGATCAGGTCCCCGGGGGTGACCAGGGTGCCGCCGACGCCCACCGGCACGTTGAACGCGGAGGGGAAGAGCTCGGTCTGCGAGGCGTAGTGCGGAGTGACTCCGGTGCACCAGACCGGCACGCCGAGGGCCCTGATCCGGGCCGCGTCCCGCACCCGTCCGTCCACGACGATCCCGGCGCCGCCGCGCAGTTTGAAGTAGCGCACCAGCATGTCGCCGAGGCAGCCGGTGAAGTGGCTCCCCTGCGCCGCGATCACCAGCACGTCGCCGGGGCGGATCGACTCCAGCACGCCCCACAGCGGGGTCTTGCGCTCGATGTCCTCCTGTTCGGCACCGTTGAAGACGTCCTCCCGCTGCGGAAGGAACTGGAGGGTCACCGCACCTCCGGTGACCTTGACGTCCGGCTCCCGGTGCAGCGGAACGGGCCCGTCGATGAAGGTCCGGGTGATGCCCATCTGGTGCAGCTTCGCGCAGGCGGTCGCCGCGCTCACGTCCGCGAGTGCGTCCACCATCCGCCGTGTCGGTCTCCGGAAGGACGAGGTGTGGACCGGTGACCGCATCGATTCGTAGATCAGGGTCTCCCCCGCTGCGGACGTTCCTTGGTTGCTGCTCGGGTTCATGTCCGTGCCTCTCCGCGCGCGTTCTCCGCGCGCAACACCAGTGACATCATCGCCTATCGATGGTAGATAACCTCCTATCGATTAGTGCTGTCAATCCGTCAGGAGACCTCCGTGCCCACTGCGTCCGGCGGCTGGTTCGAGACCGCGCGCTTCGGCCTGTTCGTCCACTTCGGCCTGTACAGCCTCGCCGCGCGGCACGAATGGGTACGCAGCCGGGAGGCCATGTCCCAGGCCACGTACGACCGTTACCTGGAGCGCTTCGACCCGGACCGCTTCGATGCGCGCGAACTCGCCCGGGAGGCAAGGGAAGCGGGGATGCGCTATGCCGTGCTCACCGCCAAGCACCACGACGGGTTCTGTCTCTTCGACTCGTCGCTGACCGACTACACCTCGGTGCGCGCGGCCGGCCGGGACCTGGTGGCCGAGTTCGCCGAGGCGATGCGCGCCGAGGGCCTGCGGGTCGGCCTCTACTACTCGCTGCTCGACTGGCACCACCCCGGCTTCCCGGTCGACGAGCACCATCCGCTGCGCGGCTCGGCGGACGGAGCAAAGACGGCGGACCTGGCGGGCTACCGGGCCTACATGCGGGGCCAGGTAAGCGAGTTGCTCACCAACTACGGCGATGTCGACCTGCTCTTCTTCGACTTCACGTACCCCGGCATGGGGCCCGAGCAGTGGGGGGCGAAGGAGCTCATGGAGACGGTCCGCGAGCTGCGGCCCGGCATCCTCGTGAACGACCGGCTGGGCATACCCGGCGACTACGTGACGCCCGAGCAGTACCAGCCCGACCGGCCGCTGGAGCGCGACGGCGTACCGGTGCCGTGGGAGGCGTGCCACACCCTCAACGGGTCCTGGGGCTACGACCGCGACAACCACGACTACAAGGACCCGTCCCAGCTGGTGCGCATGCTGGTCCAGTCGGTCTCCTGCGGCGGCAATCTGATCCTCAACGTCGGTCCCGACGGCAGGGGTTCGCTCGACCGGCGGGCGCGGGACACCCTGCGGGCCATCGCGGAGTGGAGCGCCCCGCACGCCCGCGCCGTGCACGGTGCGGGGCCCTCCTCCTTCCGGCCGCCGGCGAACGCCCTGTACACGCAGGCAGGCCGCCGCCTGTATCTGCACCTGCTCGCCTGGCCGCTCCGGCACCTCCACCTTCCCGGCCTGGCCGGGCGGGTGCGCTATGCCCAACTGCTGCACGACGGTTCGGAGATCGCCTTCCACGAGGTCGACGGCGCCCGTCACGAGCACAACAACCTCGCTCCGCCGAGCCAGCCGCCGGGCACCCTGACCCTGACCCTGCCCGTCGCGCGGCCCGACGTGCTGCTGCCGGTGATCGAACTCTTCCTGGAGGAAGAGGAGTTGAACTGATGACGGACCGCAGGTGCGCGATCGGGCCGCAGGACGACCGGAGCAAGCGGTTTCGGCAGCACCCTTGAACATGCGGGATGCCGCCCCTAGCATCAGCTATCGATAGGCGATTGGAACGACGCCTACCAGGAGCCGCCCGCACCGTTCGGGCCCCGCATCCCCCTCTCCTTCCTGCCGAATCCGAACGAACGCCTGCGCTGCACGTCGGCTATCGATTATTCATGACTACGCAATGGAGCGTGTCCGATGAGAACCAAGTGGCACCGAGCCTCCGCACTCGCCGTGGCTCCGCTGGTGATGGCAACCGCCGTCGCCTGCGGCGGGAGCGGGTCCGACGAGGCCGCGGGGGGCACCACCCTCCGCATCATCGTCAACATCTCGCCGAACCTGACGGAGCAGTACTGGAAGGGCCTCTTCGCCACCTACGAGAAGAGCCACCCCGGCGTGCACGTGAAGCTGGAGCTGACGGGCACCATTACGGCCAACGCCAAGCTCACCCAGGACCTCGCGGCCGGCGACCCGCCCGACATCGCCCAGCAGATCGACCTGGCCCCCGAGACGGCCAAGCTCTTCGCCGACCTGTCCGACCAGCCGTGGGCGAAGAGCACTCCGCTGGCCGACCAGTACGCCGTCGACGGCAAGACGTACATGGTCGGCGTGGGCGAGCAGATCCAGTCGCTGGTCTTCTACAACAAGGCGGCCTTCGCGAAGGCCGGCGTGGACGCGACGGAGATCCGGACGCTGGACCAGTTCACCGCCGCCATGGGCCGTCTGAAGTCGGCGGGCTACGAGCCGCTGCAGACCGCCGGCCAGTGGGTGACGGGCGGTCAGTTCTCGATGATGGCCGACGCCGGCGTGCTCACCGAGAACCCGCAGTGGACCAGTCAGCGCAACGACGGCAAGGTCTCCTTCGCCGACAGCGGCTATGTGCCGTACCTGAAGCACTACGAGGAGTGGATCGACAAGGGGTACCTCAAGAAGAGCGCGCTGGGGCTGACGTACGCCGACGGGCAGACAGCCTTCCTCAACGGCAAGTCGGCGATGTACATGATGGGTTCCTTCTTCGTGCCCGCGGCGGACGCGGCGAAGAAGAGCGACGGGATCGGTGTCTTCACGATGCCGACCGACGGCGCCTACCCGTCCGGCCAGTTCGGCAACGTCTCGAACCCCTACGCGGTGGTCAACCAGTCGCACCACAAGGCCGAGGCGATCGAGTTCGTGAAGTGGCTGGTCACCGACAAGGAGGCGATCCGCAGCCAGCTCGCCGCGGACGGCAATCTGCGCGCGGGCTTCAGCTATCCGATGTCCAGCCTCGGAACCGCGGTGCAGAAGATCCTCGACGCGACGCCGTCGGTGCTGGTGAAGGCCGGTGAGAACAAGCCGCTCGCCGGGTTCAGCGGCGAGCTCAACACGCAGATCCAGTCCTTGTACACGGGCACCTCCGCGAAGGATGCCGCGCGCGGATTGGACAAGTGGTGGAACTCGCAGAACTGACGCCGCGGGCACGGCGCTCCGTCGCCGCGTCCCCGCGCGCGGACTCCGGCCGCAGACGGGCCCGCTTCCGCGAGGCCGCCGTCACGTTGGGCATGATGGGCCCGGCCGTGCTCCTGTACACGGTGCTGACGATCGTTCCCGTGGGCGTGGCGGTCTACCTCAGCTTCACGGACTGGGACGGCTTCTCCACCGCGAAGCTCATCGGGTGGGAGAACTACAAGCACCTCTTCGACGACCCGAGTTCGACACAGGCCTGGTACGTGACGGCGCTGATCACCTCGATCGGCACCGCCCTGATGGTGGGCGCCGGCCTGGTGTACGCGTTGATCCTCAAGGCCAAGTCCCGTACGAACTCGTTCTTCCGCGCCGTCGCCTACTTCCCGCACGTGATCAGCGCGTTGATCCTCGGCTATCTGTGGGCGGCGATCCTCGGCACGAACGGGGCGATCAACAACACGCTGGCCAAGTTCGGCATGGAGCCGATCGGCTTCCTCTTCGACGAGAAGTTCGCGCTGTACACCCTGATCGGCGTCATCGTGTGGGCCGGATTCGGCTTCAACGTCGTCCTGTTCGTGGCCGCCCTGCAGACCGTTCCGGCCGAGCTCCTGGAGGCGGCGGCGATCGACGGCGCCAACAGACGGCAGATCAATCTGCGCATCGTGATCCCGATGATCGCGCCCGTGGTCACCGTGGCGACCGTGCTGAACCTGGTCGGCCTGCTGAGGGCGTACGACATCGTGGTCAGCCTCACCGGCGGCGGTCCGGCCGGTTCGACGCAGACCTTCACCTATCTCATTCTCGCCCGGTCCTTCGAGGGCACCAAGGTCGGCTACGCGACGGCCCAGGCGGTCTTCCTGATGGTCGTCTCCGCCGCGCTCGCCCTCGTCGTGACCGCGCTGCGCAACCGCCAAGACCAAGCTGCGACCGGTTAGGAGCCGATGGTGGTCGTCACTGAACCAAGGGTCCACGACAGGCCGCGGACCTCACCGGTCTCCGCCCCCGAGGTCTCTCCGGCACAACGGCGGGAAGCCGGCTCGCCCCTGCGCCGGGTACTCCTCGGCCTGCTGTTCGTCGTCATGATCGTGCCGGTGTACCTGCTCGTCGTGAACGCCTTCAAGTCCCAACAGGACATCCTCGACAGCCCGTTCTCGATCCCGCTGAGCGGTCTGACCTTCGAGCACATGTCCGCCGCCATCAGCAATCCGCAGTACAACGTCATCGGCGGCTACGGCTTCACGCTCTTCCTCGTCGTGGCCGTGGACGTCCTGTGCATCGCGCTGGCGGGACCGGCCGCGTACGCGATCGCCCGCAGTCTCAAGAAGCGGACGCAGCTGGTGCTGCTGTACTTCCTGGCCGGCACCTTCATCCCCGGGGCCGCCGTGATCATCCCGGTGATCTACGTACTGCGCGAGGTCGGCCTCGCCAACACCGTGACCGGCCTGGTCGCGCACGACGTGGCCTCGACGCTGCCCGTCAGCATCTTCCTCTTCGTGGGCTTCATCCGCGCGATCCCGGTGGACATCGACCACGCGGCGACGATCGACGGCGCGGGCCGCTACCGGACCTTCTGGACCATCATCTTCCCGCTGATGCGTCCGGCGGTCGTCACCGTCCTGATCCTCAACTCCATCGGGATCTGGAACGACTTCATCTCACCGCAGATCCTGCTCAGCCCGTCGTCCGGTCACTACACGGTGACGACGGCGATCTACGCGGGCATCAGCCAGTACTCCACCGATCTGACGAAGGTGTTCCCCAACCTTCTGCTCGCCGTCGCACCCGTGATCATCTTCTTCATCTACATGCAGCGCCACATCATCAGCGGTCTGACGGTGGGCGCGGTGAAGGGATGAGCGCACGCATCGTTTCCCTCCGGAGAAAGGACCATTCAGTGTCGAGGAGAAGGTGGCCACGCCCCGGTACGGGCCTGTGGTCCGCAGCAGCCCTGCTCGCTTCGCTCGCCGTGGTGACGGCCGCAGTTCCGGCCGCCGCGCACCCGCATCCGCACAAGTCCCAGGCGGGCGCGGTCTACTACGTCGCTCCGTCGGGCCAGGACTCCCGCACGGGCACCACCGCGGGCCAGGCGTTCCAGCACATCCAGCGGTGCGCCGACGTCATGCAGCCCGGGGACACCTGTCTGATCCAGTCGGGTACGTACGCCGAGACCGTCGTACCGGCCCGGTCGGGCACCGCCGCGCTGCCGATCACCTACCGGGCGGCGCCGGGGGCGACGGTGACGCTGAGCGGAACCGCGCCGGTGCAGGGCTTCTCGCCCGTCACCGGCGCGGACGTCGCGGAGATCGCCGAGAGCGATCCGTACGCCCAGAACTCCGCGTTCAGCGCCGCGGTGGCGGCCGGACACGTCTACAGCACCTCCGCCGACCTGGGCTCCGACGTGACGACCGTGCAGGTCTTCACCGACAAGAAGGCGGGCGTCGAGGCGCAGTGGCCCTACCCCGGGCTCGACCTGCTCGATCCCACGCTGCAGTACGCCGACACGGGGAGCGCGGACGCGACGATCACCGACCCGGCCCTGACCCGGCCCGCCGGGTACTGGGACGGTGCGCGGGCCCTGACCGGCTACTGGTACATCTCGGCGACCGGCACGGTGCAGAGCTCGGCCGTCGGCTCGGTGACGCTCGACGTGGCGCCCCCGTGCGTGCACAAGGTCGTGCCGAAGGAGACGCGGTACGCCCTCGCCGGAAAGATCGGTGAGCTCTCCCGCCCGGGCGAGTGGTTCTACGACCCCACCGCCAAGCGTCTGTACCTCTACAGCGAGGACGACCCGGCCGCGCACACCGTCGAGGCGAAGACCCGCACCCTGGCCTTCGACCTGACGGCCGCGAGTCACACGACCGTGGAAGGCGTCGGGCTGTTCGCCTCCACCATCAGGACGGGACCGACCAGCACGGGCGTGACGCTGGACGCGATCAACGGCACGTATCTGTCGCACTACACCGACATCACGCGCGGCGCGACGGACTGCGGCAGCACGGTGACGCGCGGCGTCGGCGACACGGGCATCGTCCTCGACGGGACGTACAACACGATCGCGAACAGTGATCTGTCGCTGAGCGCGGGCAACGGCATCGCCCTGCGCGGGCAGAACAACACCGCCACGAACAACGTGATCCACGACGTCGACTACATGGGGACGTACGCGGCGGGCATCGCCGTGCAGGGCAACAGCCAGACGGTCACCCACAACACGATCAGCCGGGTCGGCCGGAGCGGCATCAACCTCCAGTGGAACACGGTGGAGGGCCTCACCCCGGGCAAGGACCTGATCGCGTACAACGACATCTCGGGGTACGCCCGCCTCAGCCTGGACGTCGCCGCGATCTACACCTGTTGCAGCGCCTACATGATGGGGACGTCCATCGACCACAACGTGCTGCACGATCCGGAGCCGGCCACGACGCTCACCACCTTCGGGGTCTCGGGCATCTACGCCGACAACGGGCAGAGCGACCTGGTGATCGCGAACAACGTGGGCTGGGGCAACCGGGAGGGCACGGTGATGCTCAACGGTCTGGGCACCGGCTCGCACGACAACGGGGTGTACAACAACACCGGCGGGATGACCCTCTTCTACGTCAAGGAGCCGGGGCAGTCGACCGGAACGAAGATCTACAACAACGTCGGCGCCATTCGCGGGCTGACGGGTGCCACCGACGGCGGGCTCGTGCTCTCGAACAACCTCCCCGCGGAGACCGATCCGCTCTTCGTCGACGCGGCCGGGCACGACTTCCGGCTGACCGCCGACTCCCCTGCCCGGGGCCAGGCGATCGCGCTGCCGGGCATCAACGACGGCTCGACGGATACGGTGCCGAGCCTCGGCGCCTACCAGTACGGGGCGCCGAAGTGGGTTGCGGGGGCGGTCCGTTGAGTGCGCTCCCGTAGTCCCGGGACCACGCCCCGACGCAGGAGGGCCCGAGCCGGATGTCCGGCTCGGGCCCTCCTGGCGCTGGGGTTGCAGCTACTTCCTGGCTACGGCCCTGCGCGGTTTCCGCTTCACCTCACGCGCGTCCGGGACCGGTCCGCGGCCGGCCGCGTGGTCGGCGAACGCCTCGGCCGCCAGCTCGGCGTCGCGGGACCGCAACAGTCCGACGAGCCGGCCGTGCTCCTCCGCCATGGCGCTCCAGTCACCCTCGAAGAGGGGGTCGGAGATGGCTCGCAGGGTCCGCAGGCTCGGCTCGATGACCTCCCACATCCGGGCCAGGAACGGGTTGCCCGCGATCCGGCTGACCAGGGTGTGGAACTCGATGTCGGCGTCGCGGAACAGGCTCACGTCGCTCGCGGCGACGGCGTCCCGCATCCGTTCGACCAGCGCGTCGAGTTCGCGGAGGTGGTCGTCGGTGAGGTGTTCGGTGGCGAGCCGCGCGGCGAGCCGCTCCAGCGGTTCGCGCACCTGCCGGGCGTACTCGGCGTCCTGTGCGGAGATCTCGACGACGAAGTGGCCGCGGCGCGGGACGTGCATGAGCAGGCCCTCACGGGCCAGGCGCTTGACCGCCTCGCGCACCGGAGCCTGGCTCACCCCCAGACGCCGGGCGATCTCCGACTCGACCACGCGCTCGTTCGGTCCGAGATCGCCGTCGACGACGGCCTGGCGGAGCAGCTCGTAGACCTGATCCGAGATCAGGGTCTTGCGGAACCGGTCCTTGTTCGTGGCCAGCGTGGAGACGAATCCAGCCGACGCGGTCGATGCCATGAATTCCCAATCCTGCGACGGGCGAACCAGTTGTGTCATGGTACGCGCTCATCGTCTATCGATGGAATCTAGATGGGGTATGCACGGGGGTACGGTCCCCGGAAATCACCGGGCCGGGCCGTCCAGCTGCTTGGCCAGCCAGTCGAGTTTCACGACCTCGTGCGTGGGACCTCCGCCTTCGTGGTCGTTGAACGGGTAGGCGCGTATGTGCTTGTCGGCCTGGTCGACCCCGGCTTCGGCGCCGTAGTGGTTGAACGCCGCGTACCCCGTCGAGGGCGGGCAGATGTGGTCCATGAGCCCGACCGAGAACAGGGTCGGCGCGTTCGCCCTGCGGGCCAGGATGACGCCGTCGAAGTACGCCAGCGTGCGGGCGACCGTGCCCGCGTGCTCCCTGTGCAGCTTCACGAACTGCGTGACCTCGGCGTACGGCGGTTTGTCGGTGATCGTGGTGGCGCGCGGGAAGTGGCACAGGAACGGCACGTCCGGCATGACGGCCACGAGGTCCGGGACCAGGCCCGCCGCGGCCAGTGCGATGCCGCCGCCCTGGCTGGTTCCGGTGACCGTGACGCGCGTGGGGTCGACCGAGGGATGCGTGCGTACGGCGGCCACCGCCCGGACGGCGTCGGTGTAGAGCCGTCGGTAGAAGTAGCGCCGCGGGTCGAGCACCCCGCGGGTCAGGAAGCCGGGCGCGGCGATGTCGCCGGAGGCCGGGTCGGGGTCGGGCGTCTCGGCGCCCTGTCCCCGGGTGTCCATCACGAAGTGCGCGTACCCCGCGCAGGCCCACAGCCGCTTCTCGTGCGGGGCCCCGCGTCCGCTGCCGTATCCCAGGTACTCCACGACGGCGGGCAGCGGCCCGGAGCGGGTGACGGGCAGGTGCAGCCAGGCGCGTACGGGGTGCCCGCCGTATCCGGCGAACGTCACGTCGTACGTGTCGATGGTGGCGAGACCGTTGTGGACCGGTTCGAACGTCACGGTGGGAGCGAAGTCCCGCTGTTCGTACAGGGTTTCGCGCCAGAACGCGTCGAAGTCGTCGGGCTCGTCCAGAACCGGGCGGTACCGCTCCAGCTCCTCCAGGGGCAGGTCGAACAAGGCCATGTCGCATCTCCGCATCGTCGAAGTCGGGCCGGCCGGCCCGAGGAGTTTTTCATCGTCTATCGATCATCGAGGGAATCGAATCAAGGTGGTCCGACGGGTGTCAACCACGAAGGACGGCGTCACCGCGAAGGCCCGGGTGTCAACCACGAAGACCGGGTGTCAGCCTCGAAGTCCGTACACCCGGACGGCGTTGGTGTGCAGGATCCGCCGGCGCTCGTCGTCCGGGAGGTGGTCGAGCCCGAGGCAGGAGAGCTCCAGGGAGTCGGCGCGGCTGCCGCGCGGCAGGCAGATCGGCCAGTCGGAACCGACGAGGCACCGGTCGGGGCCGAGCGCACCCACCACGTGCCTGACCAGCTCCGCGATCCGTTCCGGCGGCACGCCGTGCTGTTGGGTGAGCAGGCCGGAGATCTTGACGACGACGTTCGGCGCCGAGGCGGCCCGCTCCAGGTCCCGGTACCACTCCCCGGGGTCGAGGCGGAGGTTCGGCGGGTTGCCGAGATGGTCGACGACCACGGTGAGTTCCGGATGCCGGGCGGCCACCCGGGCCGCCGACCGGAGCGCCCCGGATCCCAGGTTGAGCTCCAACACCAACCCTGCGGAGGCGAGTTCCGGCACCAGCGCACGGGCGGACTCCGGGCAGTCCGCCCAGCTCGCACCGCCCAGGCGCATGCCGTTCGGGCGGGTGTCGCCCAGATCGTGCAGCAGGGCGCGGAAGCGCCGGGGGCCGCCGTCGCTGTGGACGTGCAGATTTCCCACGTACCCCGCGACGAGGTCGGGGCGGCTGGTCCGCCATGCGCGCAGGTCAAGCGTCTCGCCGGCGTCGCCGCGGGACCCCTCGACCAGGATCGCGCCGGTCGGGGCGGCGTCCCCCGTCGACGCCTCCAGGTCCTCGATGCGAAACGCCCGGTCATGGACGCTTCCCGGGTGGATCCATGGGAATCCCAGCGCCGGGTCCCACAGGTGCACATGGCAGTCGATCACGGTCGGGATCCTCCTGAGGTGCCGTTCCCGAGTATTGACAGGCCGACTCGCGCCGGTGAGTCTAACCATCGGCTATCGATGGTCGATTGTGAAGGGCGGATGTTCTTGATGTCCAGGGACCGACGGACCAGTGGCTCGAACACGGTGACAGGGGTGGGGATATGACGGCCGGCGCCGTGCCCGGTCCCCGTCTCCGGGCGACCCGCACCCTGACCGAAGTGCCTCGCTGGGCCGTGCTCCAGCGGGAGTTGTTCGCCTTTCAGGACAGAGCCTGGCGGCTCTTCTCCGACCGTTACACCGAAGGTGACGGCCGCCTCGTCTTCCGGGACACGCTCGGCGTCGGCCCGGACGGCCGTGACGGCGTGGACGACTTCTACGAGCCGTTCTTCAACTGGCCCACGCTGTACGTCCTCGGCGGCAGCGCGGATCTCCTGACGGCGGCGCGGCGGCACTGGAGCGGCGTGTCCGCGCAGCTCACCGAGATGGGCATGCTCCGGGGCGGGCTGGAGCGCGGATACGACTGGTTCCACCAGGGCGAGGGCCTGCTGCTCTTCTACGGCCTGTGCCTGGCCGACCCCCATGACCGTCGACTGCGCGAACTGGCCAGCGGTTTCGCCGACTTCTATCTTCCTGGCGGCCCGAACTACGATCCGGATCACCGGGTCGTGCGCGCACCGCACAACGGATCGGCGGGGCCGCGCGAGGGATTCAGCGACGAGGAGCCGTACTTCCCGTGGAGCCTCGCCCTGCGCCCGTACGGGCTGCCGCTCGACGCGATGGGCGACGTCACCTCCTTCGACCAGCTCGCGGCCGACCCCGAGCGCGCCCGCTCCTACGGCCGTGCGATGTGGGACCGGATGGGGCGCGGTGACACGATCGTCAATCTGGCCGCGACGGGACTGGCCACGAACGCCTTCCTCCTCAGCGGTGAGCAGCGCTACGCGGACTGGGTGACCGAGTACGTGGGCGCTTGGCACGAGCGGCTCGACGGACACGACGTCGTCCCCGACAACGCGGGCCTCAGCGGCAAGGTCGGCGAGTACCTGGGCGGCCGGTGGTACGGCGCGCACTACGGCTGGTCCTGGCCGCACGGCCTCTCCCCCGTGGGCAGCGCCACCCTGGTCGGAGCCTCGAACGCGGCCCTGCTGAGCGGGGATTCGGCCTACCTCGACCTGGCCCGCAACCCGCTCGACGCCGTACTGCGCCAGGGCGAGCAGCGCGGCGCCGACGGCCGGGGCACCCTGGGCGAGCGCTGGAATCCGCATCTGCGCGCGATGGATGCCGACCGGACGCTGATGGTCCCGCAGCGGCACAACGACTCCGGCTGGTTCGACTTCACCGTGATGCCAGGTCAACTTCCGCTCTCGCTGTGGCACTTCAGCCGAGAGGACCAGGACCAGGAACGGATCGAGCGGCTGCGTGCGGGCGCCAACTGGGACTGGACGACGGTGCACACCCAGCGCATCAAGGACGAGGCCGGCCACGAGGAGCCGTGGTACGAGTTCCTCCAGGGCCGCAACCCTGGCTTCCCCGAGCGCATGCTGCGCAGCGCCCTCGACTCCTGCGCCGAGCGCGTCGACGCCATCGAGAACGACACGGTGGACCCGGCGGCGGGCCCCGGCGTTCTCGACATCCACCACTGGCAGAACCTCAACCCCGTGGTCACGGAGGCGCTGCTGCAGCTGACCACCGGCTCGCCGCAGGTGCTCTACAACGGGGGCCTCACCCACATGCATCTGCGCTACTACGACGCCGCCGGGCAGCGGCCGGGACTGCCCGCGGACGTCGCGGCGCTCGTCTCCGACATCCGTCCCGAGCGCACCGTCGTGGAACTGGTCAACCTCGGTGGCACCGCGCGCTCGCTGGTGGTGCAGGCGGGCTCGTTCGCCGAACACGCGGTGCACACCGCGCAGGTCGACGACGGCCCCGTCGAGGACGTGGGCGGCCCCTACTGCCGCGTGGAACTGCCCGGAGGCACCCAGCTGCGGCTGACCCTGACGATGACCCTGCGCGGCACCCGGCCCACCTGCGGCACCCCGTTCCGCGAGGAGGCGCGATGACCGGCCGACTGCCCTTCGACCTGCCCCGCCTGGGCATCGGAACCGCCCCGCTGGGAGGCCTGTTCGAGGAGGTGACCGAGGCGGCCGCGGCGGCCACGCTGGAGGCCGCGGCCCGCGAGGGGATCACGTACTTCGACACGGCACCGCGCTACGGGCACGGTCAGGCCGAGGACAGGCTCGGCCGCCTGCTGGCTCCGGCGGGCGTCACGGCGCCGCTGATCTCCACGAAGACGGGCTGGTTGCTGCGGCCGAAGCCCGACGGTTCGCCGGGCGAGGTCGTCACGGACTGGACGGAGTCCGGCATCCGCGCGTCCCTGGAGTCGAGCCTGGACCGCCTGGGCCGGTCGTCGGTCGACATCCTCTATCTGCACGACGCGGACGCCTTTCCGGAGGAGGTCCGGCGCACGGCCTACCCGGCACTGCGCCGGCTGCGGGACGAAGGACTGGTGCGGGCGATCGGCTTCGGCATGAACAACAGTGCCCCGCTCGCCGCGTACGTGGCGGAGTTCGACGTGGACGTCGTCCTCATCGCGGGCCGGTTCTCGCTCCTGGACCACGACGCGCTGGGAACGCTGCTGCCGCTGTGCGTGCGGACCGGCACCTCGGTCGTCGTCGGCGGGGTCTTCAACACCGGTCTCCTCGCGGACCCTTCCCCCGGCGCGATGTTCAACTACCGTCCCGTTCCCGAGCAGGCCCTGGCCCGCGCGCGCCGGTGCCGGGACCTGTGCGCGGAGTACGGAGTGCCGCTCGCCGCGGCGGCGATCCAGTTCCCCTCCCTGCATCCGGCCGTCGCGTCGGTCGTCGTCGGCTGCCGGTCGGCCGCCGAGGTCACGGCGAACGCGGCGGCGGCGCGGTTCCCCGTCCCGGACGCGCTGTGGCTGCGGCTGGGCGAATCGGGATTCGTTCCGTCGGAGTTGGTGCCCGGCCTCGCGTAGGGCGTGTGTCGAAAGTGGCGCCGTCCGCCCGGAGGGCGGGTCCGGCGGCGTCCGGTGCGTGCGATCGCACGGCGGATGGTCACCCCGATACTGGATGTATCGGGGCGATCCAGACAACAGGGCGAGCGTGCGTGCCGGGCGTCGCCGGACAGGCGGGACTTTCGACACAGGGCCTCACACCGCCGAGCGGGCAGGAGCGGCGCTGCGGAGCGGTGGCGTGATTCCCGTGAGCGTGGGGCCCCGGCTGCCGGGCCCCCACGTTCAGTGATACCGGCGGCCCCGGGGCCGGTGGGCGGGCAGTCCCTGGTTCGGCAGTCGGCGGCGCCATCGGCCGCGCCTCGCCACCCCCGGGGTACCCGGCAGGGATCACCGCTCGGGAAATCCCGGTCACGAGATGAACGCCGAACTGCGTACTTCCAGGATCGGCGGGCATGTGGGAGCGGCGAGACGTTACAGACGGACAGTGGAGGCGGTGTGAACGAAGAACTCGCAAGCGTCCTGGATACCTGCACCGCCCTTCCGGCGAGCGCGGCTGACGCCCGCGAGCAGGTCGAGGTACTGCTCGGTGAGCAGTGTGTTCCCGGCGACGGCCGCAGGGACGGCGTCGTGTGGGCCGATGCCCTCCTGGTGACCTCCGAGCTGGTCACCAACGCGTACCTGCACGGCGGAGGGCTCACCGCGTTCTCCGCGTGGATCGCGGGCGACGAACTGTTCCTGTCGGTCAGCGATGGAAGTACCGCGCTTCCCGTCACCCGCTCACGCACCCCCGGCCGGTACACCGTGGGTGGTTACGGCTGGCCCATGGTCGCCCGCCTGTCGAAGAGCCTGTCGGTGACCCCGACCGCCACCGGAAAGAGCATCGAAGCCGTCCTTCCTCTCTCCTGAGGCTCTCCGCCGTGGATCCGGCGGCTCGAACCGGTCGTCGCATCGCCTGCGTCCGTCCTCTCCCCTGCGGGAGGAATCCGATGTCGTCCTCCCGGCACGGGCCCCGGAATGTCGGGCGTTCAGTTCGCCGGTGCGCGCGGGGTCCGCACGGGAGCACTCCATGACACCGAACGAGGATGTCCCGCCGCGAGGAAGCGGCTGGTGGTTTCCGTGACGTCGAGGAGGCGCCGTACGGCCAGGGACGGTGCGACCACCTCTATGCGCGTGCCCTCGGATCCGCTGCCGGACAGCGCGCGCAGAAAGGCGAGATCGGCGAAGGTGACGGCGGAGCAATCGATCACGATGTCGGGAACCCGCGCCCGGCCCACGGCTTCGTCGAGGACGCCAGTGGTCGCCATGTCGAAAACCCCCCGCGCATACAGCACGCATCGACCACCCTGTACATCCTGGTACGCCGTGACCTCGGCCCGCCCACTGCTGTGCCGGGCGGTGTGAGCTGTGAGCACTGCAAACCTCTCTCGGTGCGTGGATGCCACGGCCGGCCCTGCCGTGGTGGGCCGTCCGCCCCGACGGATGCCCTCGCCCTCCCGCCGCACACCCACGTGTCCGCGCTTGGTGACCGGTGTTTCGCGGCAGAGGCTTTGGCACTTCGTTTTCCGACCCTGAAGGCCGTCCCGTGGTTCCTGACGGGCCGGTGTGCGGCGTCGGATGCGGTGCTCCGCACGGCGGAGGGGCGTTCGCACACGGGATGTACGCGGACGTTCGGACAGCGCGGCGAGGTGCCGTAGCTGTTGCCGCTCACCCGTCGGAACCACGGGCCGGCCTGTGGAGGGATCGCCGGTCACGGGCCGATGTTCCCGAGCGGTCACCGCTGGACCCCGCGCCAACCCCGCGGCGCCCGCGAGCCGCGTGCGGCGGCGTCGTACGCTGAGGCGGGAATGACGCGCCGAAGCGCGCATGGGGAGGCACAGATGAAGACGGAGCGTTTCGACAGCGGAAGCCTGGAGGCGACGGAGGAGTTCCTGTCGCGCGCCTACACGCCGATGCGGATCGGCGGCCGGCCCAGCGACACGCAGACGCGCATCGTACGGACCGCTGCCGAAGGCCTGACCGTCGACCGCCTCACCTTCGGCTACACCATGTCCTACACCGCCAACCCGCTGGGCCAGGTCTGTCTGATCACCGTGCACAGCGGCAGCATGGTGGACACCACCGAGGGACGCCACGAGGTCTACGGCGCAGGCGAAACCTTCCTCATCGCCCCTCCCGACCGCCCCTACACCGGCGCCCTGCACTCCGCGCGCTACACCATCTCGATGTTCGACCCGGCGGTGCTCGGCCAGGTGGCCGCCGCAGGTGCTCACTCCGCCCCGGGACCGGTCCGTCTCACGGGTCAGCGCGCGCACGACGTCGGAGCCAACCGTCGGTTGGGCAGTACCGTGGCCTTCCTCCGCGACCAGGTTCTGACCGGGCCCACCCCTCCGGACCCCCTCGTCGTCGCCACCGCCACCCAGCATCTGGCCGCTGTCGCCCTGGCCGCGCTCCCCAGCACCGCGTACCGGGACGATTTCCATCGCGTCGACAGCCGCGACGCCCACACCGACACCCTGCGCCGGGCCAGGACCTTCATCGAGGAGAACGCCCATCGCGCCATAGGCCTGGCCGACATCGCCGCTGCCGCGTTCGTCACCCCGCGCGCCGTGCAGTACGCCTTCAGCCGGCACGCCGACACGAGCCCGCTCGGCTACCTGCGCCAGGTGCGTGTCGTCCGCGCCCACCACGAACTGAAGAGCGCCGACCCCAGCACGTCCACGGTGACCCAGGTAGCCGCGCGTTGGGGATTCCCGCACGTCGGTCGCTTCGCGGCTGCGTACCGTGAGCTCTACGGCACGACCCCCGCGGCGACCCTTCGCACCCGCGACTGAGAAAGTGCTGGGTGACTGATCGGTCGCGGCCTGTTGCCGTCCGGTGACGATCTTCGCGGGTACGGCCCGGATCCGGGGAGCCTCTCGGGCCCGGACGCCGCCGGACCCGCCCTCCGGGCGGACAGCGCTGCTTTCGCAACACGCTTCAGCCGCGCGCCCGGGTCAGCTGCTTCAGTTCGATGATGGTCGCGACGGCGCGCAGCCAGGTTGCCGCGGTGTCGTCGGCGGCGATCCCGCCCACGAGTTCGGCGCCGGTGCGCAGCCACTCGTGTACGAGGACGGCCGCCTCCCGGCCGGGCACGGGCTCGGGCAGCTCCGCGGCGCGGGCGAGTCCGCCGGCGCGCACGGTGTCGGCGAGGAAGGCGACCGAGCGCGGCTCGGTGCCGAGGCGGTCCAGGACGACGGCCGCGGCCGCGGCACCGTCGCCGGTCAGGGCGGTGCGCCGGGGGCCGGGTCCGGCGGTGAGGCCGTAACGCAGCAGGACGGTGATGTCGAGCCGGGCCAGCTCGTCGTCCGTGCGGTGCGGCGGGTACGGGGCGTCGTTCATGGCGGGCCTCGGCTATCTCGTCCCAGCTGGCTGGTGCGCTGCGGTCAGTTGACGGTGACGGTGTAGGTGATGCGCTCGGGAGCCGGCGAGGGGGACGGGGAAGAGGACGCCGTCCCCGCGGAGGAGGCCGTCCCCGCGGTCGGGGTGGCGGAGGGTCCGGTCGACTCGGGGGGTTGCGTGGAGGTGTTGCCCTGGCACGTGGTGAAGGTGCAGTGCAGCAGCGTGAACCGGGTGGTCCCCTTGCCCTTGGCCTCGAAGGTGAAGGTGAGCTTGCCACCGGCACCGGGCGTCGGTTCGTCGCCGGAGTCCGACGCGTACTCCTTGCCGCGGTCGGCGAGCACCGCGCTGTCGGGCCCGGGATCGACCAGGTACCAGTACTCGCGGGTGGAGGCGTTCTGGTCGACGGTGAGCGAGAAGCGCTCGCCCGGCTCGGCCGTGATGCTGGTGTCCTTCACCGAATGGCTGGTGACGCCCGAGGAGCCGCCGCCCGAATCGTCGCCGCCCGAGTCGCACCCGGCGGCGGCGAAGGCGAGGAGTGCGACGGCCGCGACCGCGGCACCGCCCCGGTCACCGCGGAAGATAGACGCTGTACGCATTGGGGAGATCACTGTTGGAAGCCTTGCCCATGTGGCCGTTGATGAAGTCGTCCTCGCTGACCCAAGTGGTCTCGCCCCAAGGGTTGTACACCTGGAGCATGTCACCTTCCTGGGCGATGATGGTCATCGCGTGGGCGCCCTCCTTGCCCGAGACGTCGACCGGCACCGGCCGGCCCTCCGCCACCGAGCGCTCGACCTCGGTGAGGACAGCCCTGCGGTCGGCGGCGTTGTCCAGGTCCTGGCGCTGGTAGTCACTGCCGGTGGCACGGCCGATGGTGGAGTCGTTGATCCGCTCCTGCCCCTCGGGGCCCATGCCGCCCCAGTTCTCGCCGCCGTCGCCCTCGGTGTGCAGCCGGTGCTGTTCCTCCACCAGCCGCTGCCGGAAGGCGTCGGGATCGTCCTGCTGCCCGTCGGGGCCGCCGGTGAGTTCGAGCGCGTACAGCGGGTCGACCATGGCGCGGGAGGTGACGGTGGACGAGGCCACGCAGGTGCCCTCGGAGCCGTCGCCGCCCTGGATCCACCGCTGGCCGTCGAACGTCACGAAGTCCTTGTTGTTGTTCGAACCGTCCGACGCCAGGCCCTCGTCGTTCATGCTGTCCCCGGCGGTGACCACCGGAGTGAGGTGCCGGCGCAGCCAGTCGGGGTCCTTGCCGTGGATCTTGTCCTGGAACCTCCCGATCTCGTCGACGCTGTGGCCCGCGGCCAGCGCCTTCATCAGATAGGCCCGTTCCTGCGGACTGTCGGAGTTCGCCAGCATCCGTTCCATGGCGGTCTCGTCGTCGAGGCTGAGCTGGTCCATACGGGTCGACGCGCGCTCCAGATCGCCGGCCGTGAGAATCTCGTTCAGCTCGGTGTCGGCGCCCGCGACACCGGTGTCGGCGAGCATCAGCTTGTCGACGGCGGTGAGTTCGCTGGTCCCCATCTTCCCGGCCCGTGCCTCGGCGGCCCACTTGTTCAGGTCCCGGGCCGCGACGCGGGTGGCCTCCTGCGCCTCGGAGACGGCGGCGTGCATCAGGTCGACCGCGGTGGAACCGAAGTGGGCGGCGTTCTTGCGGTCCCACTCCTCGTCGTCGTTCTCGTGCAGGTTGTCGAAGAACCCGTCCTTGCCGCCGAGCATCTGCTTCTGCTCCAGCAACTGTCCGCGGCCCTGCTCGTCCTTGCGCTGCGCGGCGCCGATCGCGTCGGCCAGCGTCAGCAGCACCGTCGCGCTGCCGTGGAACGCCTCGCTCATCTGGGTCACGGACCGCCCGGCGGCCTTCACCACGTCGGAGGCGAGGACGCTCGTGTCGCCGACCCATGCCTCCGGAATACCTTTGCGGCCCACCCGGTCGACCTGGTCGAACACACTGCTGAGGGGGCCCACTTGGCCGCGGTAGAGGTTCGCCAGCCCCTCCAGGACGCCCGGGTCGCCGCCCGGTTCGGGCACCGCGAGGGCTTGGCCGATCAGGTCGAGGACCTCGTTCTTGCTCCCGGCACCGAGCAACTTCTCGGAAAGGCCGGCCAGCGTCGCGAGGCGGACCGAAGGGGCATCGAAAGGAGAGGGGAAGAGAGACACCGGCCCGACCTCAGTAGCTCGACAGGGACGAGGCGTGACCGCCCTGCCTCGACGGACCGGTGGTGCCGCTCGTGCCGCCGGCGGGGACGCTGTCCATGCGCGTCTGCACCAGGCCTTCGGCGCCGTCGTAGGCCCCCTTGGCCAACTGCACCTTGCCACCGAGCTCGTGCAGCGCCGACGCCAGGTTCCTGGACTCCGCCTCCCACGCCTTGGCGAACGCGTTGAGCGCCGACGCGGCGTCGTTGCCGCCCGCGTCGTCGTACGCGTACGTCGTGCGGGCCTTGACGGCCGAGCTGACGCCGTCCATGTCCGTACCGGCTTCGTCGAGTTGCTGCGCCTGGCCGGTCAGCCCCGCCTTGACCTGGTAGCCGTCGAACCCCACCACGTCTCCCCCGTATGCGTTCGATTATGACCGCAGGCAGGCTAACACTCGCCGCACGGGAGAAGGCCGCCTTCATCCGCCGCACACAGCTCCTCGACATCACCCACCCTGCGGAGCGGCCGAGCCCCGTGCCGGGCTCGGCGAACGGCAGCCGCCGTCAGGAAACGTCCGCCCGCCAGCCGGTGAGGTCGCCTTCGTCCGCGTCCTCGAAGCCGACCGCGAACGGTTCGTCACCGTCCGCCGCCAGGTGGACGGTGCACTGCTCCACGGTGCCGCCGGGCGGGACCGTGCTGCCGACCTCGTCCTTGGGGCGGCCCTTGCGTACGGACTCCGGGGTGACGGCCCACACCCGGGTGCCCCGCGTACGCGAAACGATCAAAGGCTCCGCGGGACCTTGACACCCCGGCTCGGCAGGAGGAGCATCCTCCCGTCGTTGACAACGTTGTCGGGACAGGTTCGCCCGGGCAGGCAACGGCGTTTCCGCTCCCGCCCGTTGACCGTCCGTCACACACGAAGGGCAGGATCGGTGTCAGACACGCACAACCGTCGGACGCACCCCGGGCTCAGAGCCGTCAGCTGCGTCGCGGTGACCGCCATGGCCGCTCTGGGGCTGGCCGCCACAGCCGCCCCCGCATCGGCGGCGTCCTCGTACGACACCGTCAAGGACCCGGTGTCGTACGTCCACCCGCTGATCGGCACCGCGAACGCGGGCAACACCTACCCGGGCGCCGTTCAGCCGTTCGGCATGCTGGCCTGGAGCCCGCAGAACTCGCGGGGCAAGCAGGTCTCGACACCCGCTCCCGGCGGCTACCAGTACGACGCGACGAAGATCCGCGGCTTCAGCCTGACCCATCTGAACGGCGTCGGGTGCTCCGGGGCGAACGGCGACATCCCGATCATGCCGTACGTGGGTGACGTCGACACCTCGCCCACCTCGGACGCCACCGACGCGAAGTACGCGAGCGACTTCGCGCACGCGGACGAGACGTCCACCCCCGGCTACTACAAGGTGGGCCTGGCCAGCGGCGCTTCGGCGGCGCTCACCACGACCGCCCGTACCGGCACGGGGCAGTTCGGCTTCCCCGCGGACAAGCCCGCCACCATGCTCTTCCGCACCTCGAACTCGGAGAGCGGCAGCACCGCCGCCACGGTGAAGATCGACAAGGCCGGGCGGACGGTGACGGGCTCCGTCACCGCGGGCAACTTCTGCGGCCCGCAGAGCGCGAACAACCGCAAGGACCTCTACACGCTCTACTTCACCGCACACTTCGACAAGGACTTCGCGAAGGTCGGCACCTGGACGGACGACACCGTCCGGCCCGGGTCCACCTCGGCGTCCGGCGGTACGGGGTACAGCTCCTCCGGCAACCCGGTGGCGGGCAAGGGCTCCGGCGCGTACGTCACCTTCGCCGACGGGACCACCGCGGCGCAGGCCAAGGTCGCCGTCTCCTACGTCAGTGCGCAGAACGCGGAGGACAACCTCCGTGCGGAGAACGGGCGCCACGCGACGTTCGACTCCGTCAGGAAGCAGGCCGCCAAGAACTGGAACAAGGCGCTGAAGACGATCGAGGTGGGCGGCGGCACCGACGCCCAGCGGTCCACCTTCTACACCGCGCTCTACCACTCGATGCTGGAACCCACCCTGACCAGCGACGTGGACGGCCGCTACCTCGGCGCCGACCTCAAGCCGCACAAGCTCGCCAAGGGGCAGAAGGCGCAGTACGGCACCTTCTCCGGCTGGGACCAGTACCGCGCGCAGGTGCAGCTGATGACGCTGATCAACCCGCGGGCGGGCAGCGACTACGCCCAGTCCCTCTACAACTACGCGAGTCAGCGCGGGGGTGAGTGGGACCGCTGGCTGCTGGAGAACGGCAAGACCAGCGTGATGTCGGGTGACCCCTCCGCCGCGGCGGTCGCCGGGATCTACGCCTTCGGCGGCCACGACTTCGACGTCGAGGGGGCGCTGAAGTCGCTGGTGACGGCGGCCACCGTGCCGACGGCGAACGACTCCGACAGCTCGGGCTGCAACGTCGAGTGCGTCGGCCAGCGGCCCGCGCTCGACAAGTACCTGGAGCTCGGTTACGTACCGGCGGACGGCTGCCACTGCTGGGGCGGCGCCGCCGAGACGCTGGAGGACGCGGCGGCCGACTACGGCCTGTCCGAGCTGTCCCGGCAGACCGGGAAGAACGCTGACGCGAAGAAGTTCCTGGCGCGCTCGGGCAGCTGGTCCTACGTCTTCGACGCCAACGCCACCCCCGAGGGCGGCTACGTCCGCGACCGCAAGGCCGACGGCACCTGGGCCGGCACCTTCACCCCGGGCACCGGCACCGGCTTCGTCGAGGGTTCCAGCGCGCGGTACACCTGGATGGTCTACTCGGACATCGCGGGTCTCTCCGCCGCGATGGGCGGGAACGACACGACGGTGAAGCGGCTGGACGCCTTCTTCCGCACGCCGGACGGGAAGTTCGACTTCACGGCGAAGGACGCCACCCGGTACGACCCGACCAACGAGCCCGACATCAACGCCCCGTACCTGTACAACTACCTCGGCGCTCCGTACAAGACGCAGGAGACGGTCCGCGCCGAGGTGGACCAGCTGTGGACCGACACCCCGGGCGGCATCCCCGGCAACGACGACGCCGGCACCATGTCGTCCTGGTACGTGTTCTCGGCGCTGGGCATGTACCCGCAGAACCCCAGCCGCGCCGACCTGGTCCTCACCGCTCCGCTCTTCCCGCACGCGGTGGTGCACACCGGCCACGGGAAGACCATCACGATCAAGGCACCGGCCGCCTCGTCGGCCAACACCTACATCCACGGCCTGAAGGTCGACGGCAAGAAGACCGAGAAGACCTGGGTCCCGGCCTCGTTCGTCACCCGTGGCGGCACGCTGGACTACACGCTCGGCGCCACGCCGGACACCTCCTGGGGCAGCGCGGCGGCCGACGCCCCGCCGTCCTTCCCCGGCGGCGGCGTGAAGTACTTCACCGGCGCGACTCCCGAGCAGGTGAAGATCGAGCCCGGCTCGGGCAGCGCGGAGACCACCGTCAAGGTGCAGACCCTGGAGACCAAGGCCACCACGGTCCACTGGACGGCCACGGCTCCGTCCGGTGTCACCGTCACGCCCTCGGCGGGCGACTTCACCGTCCCGGCGGGCGGCTCGGTGAGCGCGAAGCTCACCGTGTCGGCCACGGCGGACACGACCGAGGGTCACTACACGGTCCCGGTGACGCTGAAGTCCTCCGACGGCGCCACCCTCCCGAAGACCTCGGTCGCGGTGACCGTCGCCGAGAAGAACGGCATGCTGTGGAACCGCAACAGCACCGGCATCTCCACCGACGACACGAACCCGCAGGCCAACTTCGACGGTGAGGGCTGGAGTTACTCGGCCGCCGCGCTCGCCGCGGCGGGCACGACGCCGGGCGGCACGGTCTCGTCCGGCGGCTTCGACTTCACCTGGCCCGCGGCGGGCGCCGGTGACCCCGACAACATCGAGGTCACCGGTACCACCCCTCAGGTGCTGAACGTCCCCTCCGCCGAGGGCGACACGAAGCTGAGCCTGCTGGGCAGCGCGGCCGAGGGCGCGGCCACCGGCAAGCTGACGCTGACGTACACCGACGGCACCACGCAGCAGGCCGACGTCGGCTTCAGCGACTGGACGCTGGGCGGTGGCTCCCAGCAGCCGTCGTACGGCAACACGGTCGCGGTCCACACCACGTACCGCGACGTCCAGGGCGGCGGCAAGGACCCGGTGGGCACGGAGATCTTCTCCTCCGCGCCGATCGCGCTCCAGGCGGGCAAGCAGCTGGCGAGCGTGACGCTGCCCGCCACCACGAACGGCGGCATCATCCACATCTTCGCGGTGGCCACCGCCTGACCGTCCGTCCGTACGTACGTCCATCCGTCCGAGTCTGAGCGGGCCGTCGTGTCCGGGGTTCTCCCCGATGCGGCGGCCCGTTCGCCGTGTGCGGCCGGGCCCTCGGCCCGCGTCGGCGGGTCGTCGGCGAGCGGTGGGCGGGTCGTCGGCGTTTCGGCCAACTCCGCTCCCTGCACGGCCCCTTGTGGCGTACGGGTGGATGTAACCGGCATCCTCGTGCGGCCCCGGTACCCCGGGAACCGGGCCCGACCGAAATACACGCGTTCGAAGTTCCACCCCTGTCGTTAGGCCTCACGAACCCGGCCGGAACGACCACCAAAGGGGACTCTCATGATCACCGCACGGCATCGCCACCCACTGCCCCCGGCTTTCGAGCACGTCCCGCACGCCGCCCCCGCACCCCGCCCCGCCGACCCCGAACAGCGTCCGGCCGAGGGCACGCACCGCACCACCACCAGCGCCCCCGGTTCCGTACGCGTGGACACGGGGTGGGCCGCATGAGCGAGTCGACCGACCCGTCGAACAACGGCGTCCCGGGGCCGCGTACCGCCTACGAGACACCTTCCGTACCGCCGGCCCCGCCGACCGGCGGCCCCGGAGCGGCCGAGGAGCCGCAGATGCGGTACGTCGACCTCACCGGCAGCCGGGAAGCGGCCGGGCGCTCCATCCGGATGCGCGACATGGCCAGACGCCTCCCCCAGCTGGTGCGCCGCTCGCTGGCCCTCGCCTGGCGGGTGGACCGGCGGGCGACCACCGGCCTCCTGCTCTGCCAGGCCGCCGCCGGAGTGCTCCAGGCCCTCGGCCTGGTCGCCATCAGCGGCACCCTCACCGCGCTGCTCACCGGCGGTGACGTCTACGACCGGCTCCTCGAAGCGTGGCCGTCCGTCCTCCTGCTGGCCGGTACCTCCGGAGCCCGCGCCCTCCTGGGGATCACCGTCGCCTGGCTGTCCTCCCGCCTCGGCCCGCTCATGTCGCGCGAGGCGGAACAGATGCTGCTCACCGGGTGCGCCGAGGTGGAGCTCCGCGCCTACGACGACCCCGACTTCAACCGCGACCGTGAGGCCGCCGACCGGGGCGCGCAGGTCACCGGCGACCTGATCGACGAAGGCCAGGACCTCATCGCATCCGCCGCCAGCTTCCTCGCCGGGGCGATCGTCCTGGCCGGGGTGCACTGGGTCCTCCTGCCACTGCTGGTCGCGGCGAGCCTCCCCCAGGCCCTGGCCCAGGTCAGCGCCGCCCGCGTGCGTTACCTCGCCAACCTCCGCAGCAACGGCGACCTGCGGATGCTGTCGGTGCTGCGCTGGCACATCTACACCAAGGACGCGGCCGACCAGATCCGGGCCGGCACCATGGGCGGTTTCCTGTCCGGCCGTTACCGGCAGACGGTGGCCCGGATCAACCGCGAGGACCGGAAGGCGGCCGACCAGGGTGCGGTCACGTCCCTGGTCGGCGCGGTGTGCGGCGGGCTCGGATCGGCGGTCGTCTGGGCGGCGGTCGCCTGGCTGCTGACGAGCGGCCGCATCACCGTCGGGCACGCCGGGACGGCCGTCTTCGCCCTGCAGACGGTGGGCCAGTCGGTCCGGGGGCTGGTGGCCGTCGGTGCGCGTGCCGTACGCACGGGTCTGTACATGGACGACTGGAGCGGCTTCCTGGACAAGGCGGGCGGCTACCGCATGCGCCGGGGCTCCCACCGCCCGGAACCGCCGAAGACGATCGAGATCTCGTCGGTCACCCACCGCTACGCGGGCAAGGACCGCGACGCGCTGTCCGAGGTCTCCCTCACTCTGCGGCGCGGCGAGGTCACCGCGCTGGTGGGGTTCAACGGATCGGGAAAGTCGACGCTGTCGAAGCTGGTCAGCGGGTTGTACCTGCCGACCGACGGGCAGGTGCTCTGGGACGGTACGCCCACCGGCGAAGCCGATCCCCAGGCGCTGTGGCAGCAGGTGGCCCTGGTGCCGCAGGACTACGCGCACTGGCCGCTGACCGTGCGCGAGAACGTGAACCAGGGGCAGCCCACCGCACGCGGCGACGCGGCGGTGCGCGAGGCCTGCGAGGCCGCCGGCGCCGACGAGGTCATCGACAGGCTCGGCGCGGGCCTGGACACCCTCCTGGCACGGGAGTGGCTCAACGGGGAGGAACTGAGCGGCGGCCAGTGGCAGCGCATCGCCCTCGCCCGGGCCTTCTTCCGCGAGGCGGGGCTGCTGGTCCTCGACGAGCCGACCGCGAACCTCGATCCCCGCGCCGAGTACGGGATCTTCCAGCGGCTGCGGGACCTCGCCCGGGACCGGGTGGTGCTGCTGGTGACCCACCGCATCACCAACGTGGCCGTGGCCGACCGGATCGTGGTCCTCGACGAGGGCAGGATCGTCCAGGAGGGCAGCTACGCCGAACTCGCAGAGCAGCCAGGCCTGTTCCAGCAGTTGCTGTCCTACCAGGTCACCGCCGAGGCCGACGGCGGGAAGAACGCGACACGCGCGTGAGCCGCGCTCTCCACCTGCCGGGCTGCCGCGCCGGGACGACCCCCACCGCAGGAGACACCGGCGGGATCGCCGCCTGAGTGGTGCTCATCGCAGCCCGAGTGGTGGTCACGGCTTCACCGGCGAAGCCGGGGGCTGTCCCGTGCCCGCCCCCGGGCATCGCGGGACAGCCCGTCGCCCGGCACGGCACGGCTGCTCCCCGGCGGGCGATCTCCGGCAGGGGAGCAGCCGCCACCGACGGCATTCGGCCACAAACAGCCTCGGCCGAAACGGACTCGGACCCTCCGGCGGATCATCCCGACCGCCCCCGTGCCGCCCGGCGCTTTCCGGCGGCCGACGCGGTTCCGCCCGAGGCCCCGCACGGGACGAGCGCCGCCACCGCCCCCGGCGAGCGGGTTCCGCGCCGGCTCGGAGAAACACCTCGGAGCCTCGACGGATCGAGCCACCGGGTCCCCGCATGTGACAGAACTGGACAAAAACCCTTGGACCCCGCGGCGGTGGCTGCGGGAGACTCCGCTCTGCTCATTCACCACAGGACGAAACGGGTCGCGATGGGATCAATCGAATCGGGCGAAGGCCTACCGAGCAAAGGCTCGGTACTCCTCGCCCTCCGCTACTACACCCGGGAACTCTCCCGGCTGCGCCGGGTGGCCGCGCCCGCCCTGCTGCTGCCGGCCCTGGGCAACATCGGCCTCTACTACATCGCCCCGCTGATCGTCGCCAAGCTCGTGGGCCACGTGGTCGGGAAGGGCGGGGGCGCGACCGGTGTCGGCCCGATGCTGCCGTACGTCCTCGGGTTCGGCGGGGTCCTGCTGTTCTCGGAGGCGCTGTGGCGGATCGGACTCCACTGCCTGAACCGCGTCGAGGGCCGGGGCATCGCGCGCCTCTACGTCACCGGTATGGATGAGATCTTCGTCAAGGACTCCGCGTTCTTCCACGACAACTTCGCCGGATCGCTGACCAAGCGGGTCCTCAGTTTCGCCTCCCGCTTCGAGGAGTTCGTCGACACGCTGACGTTCTCCATCATGGGCAACCTCGTGCCGCTGGCGTTCGCCTCGGTGGTGCTGTGGAGTTACGACCCGCTGCTCGTGGTCGGCCTCCTGACGCTCATCGCGCTCACCGCGGTGATCGTGACGCCCCTGATCCGGCGCCGGCAGGCGATCGTGGCCAAGCGCGAACAGGCGGTCGCCCGGGTGTCGGGGCACGTCGCCGACAGCCTGTCGAACATGGAGACGGTCCAGTCCTTCGCGGCCGAGGACCGCGAGGCCGCCGAACACCGTTCCCGGGTCGGCGAGTTGCGCCACCTCATGGTGCGTTCCTGGGACTACGGCAACCTGCGCATCGACACCCTGGTGGCGCCGCTCTCGGTACTCACCAACGTGGTGGGCCTGATGCTCGCGATCACGCTCGCGGGCGGGGACCTCGGGGTGGAGGCGATCATCGTCGCCTTCACCTACTACGCCAACGCCACCCGGATCATGTTCGAGTTCAACCAGATCTACCGCCGTCTGGAGAGCTCGATGACGGAGGCCGCACAATTCACCGAGCTGCTGCTGCAGCCACCGACCGTCCTCGACCCACCGTCCCCCGAACCGCTGCGGAGCGAGGGTTCGGACGTCCGCTTCGAGAAGGTCACCTTCGCCCACGCGGGCGGGAAGCCGCTCTTCGACGACCTCGACCTGGACGTCGCCGGAGGGACGAAGATCGGTCTCGTCGGCCGGTCCGGCGGCGGCAAGACCACGCTCACCCGGCTCCTGCTGCGGATGGCGGACATCGAAGGGGGCCGCATCCTGATCGGCGGTCAGGACATCAGCAAGCTGCGCCGGGCCGACCTGCGCAGCAAGATCGCGTACGTCCCGCAGGACCCGGCGATGTTCCACCGCACGCTGCGGGAGAACATCGCCTTCGCCCGGCCCGGTGCCACCGACGCCGAGATCCGCCGGGCGGCCGAGGCGGCGCACGTCACGGAGTTCGCGGACGCGCTCCCGGACGGTTTCGACACCATGGTGGGCGAGCGCGGGGTGAAGCTCTCGGGCGGCCAGCGCCAGCGGGTCGCCCTCGCCCGGGCGATCCTCCGTGACGCGCCGGTCCTGCTCCTCGACGAGGCGACCAGCGCCCTGGACTCGGAGAGCGAGATCCTGGTCCAGGACGCCCTGTGGCGGCTCATGGAGGGGCGGACGGCTCTCGTGGTGGCGCACCGCCTGAGCACCGTCGCCACCATGGACCGGCTGGTGGTCCTCGACCGGGGCCGGATCGTCGAACAGGGCACGCACCAGCAGTTGCTGACCGCGGAGGGCGCCTACGCCAAGCTGTGGCAGCACCAGTCCGGCGGGTTCCTCGACGAGTCCGCCGCCCTGGATCCGGGCGCGGGAACCGCCGGAGCGTCCGTCGCCGGAGCCGTCCTGGAGGCTTAGCGGTCGGCTCCGTAGGCTCTTCGGGGGTTGACTGTGGAGTCGGTCGTGTGTGTTGGCCGGTCAGGTGCCGGGGGCGGTGAGGTGGAGGTCGTAGGCGCAGTCCGGAATGCCTTCGGGGTGCTGACGAAGCCGCCGCTGGGAAATCTCCAGCGATGCTTTCGTCCCCATGCCAGGGACCTGATCCGTGTTGCCGGCCACCACTGGGGTTTCAAACGCCTCCACACCGGCTCTGGGGCGCGCTGAACAGCGGCAGGGTGGGAATCCCGTGATCGCCAAAGGTGTTTCACCGCCCGTCAGCAGCAGTCGTGTGGAAGGGCCCTCCCGTGCGTGCCATACAGATCGATCGCTTCGGCACACCCGACGTTCTCAGTCTCGTCGATGCTCCCCAGCCTGAACCAGGGCCTGAGGAGGTGGTGATCCGGACCGTCGCGACCAGCATCAATCCGGTCGACGACAAGACGCGGGAGGGCGCCATCGGTGAGGGAACACCGCCGCTGCCGATGACGCTCGGATGGGACCTGTCAGGCATCGTGGTCGACGGCGGCAGCAGTGGGCTGCGCACCGGGGACCGCGTCATCGCGATGTCGCACCAGCTCAGCTCCGGCCGGGGAACCTGGGCGGATCTGGTCGCCCTTCCGGCGCAGGCGGTAGCCGCCGCTCCGGAGGCCGTCAGCCTGGTCGAGGCAGCAACCCTGCCGCTTCCGGGGCTGACGGCCTTGCAGACCCTGGACTGGCTTGCCGTGTCTGCTGGGGGGCGGCTGCTGGTCGCCGGTGCCGCAGGTGCAGTTGGAGGGCTGGCACTGCAGATCGCTCGCGCACGCGGCGTCGAAGTCGACGCTCTGGTCTCCAGGGACGCGCAGGTCGCGTTCGCCCATGGCCACGGCGCCGGCCTCGTCACTACCGACAGCCGCGATCTTCAAGAGCGCAGCTATGATGCAGTCTTCGACACCTTTGGGGCTTTTGTGACCGAAGCGGTGGCCGACGGCGGCCGATATGCGTCGATCGCCACCCAAGCCGGGCCGGTCCCCGACCTGTCCTCACGGGGTGTCCGCACCACCGTCAACCAAGTGCGGGAGGATGGCGCGGGACTGAACGAGCTCACCAAGCTCGTCGACCGCGGCTCTTTGCGCCTGCGCGTGCACTCCACCTTCGGCCTGCACGAGATCCAAGCCGCACACGAACGCTTCCTCCAGGGCAGCCTGGCAGGAAAGATCACCGTGACCTTCTGAGAGGCCGGTGGATCAGAAGGGCTGACTCGAGAACGTGGTGCGGATCGAGCGATTGGCGGACCTGAGGCCCGTCCACCAGCGTCAGGCTGCCGTCCTGGCCCTGTGGCGGTGGCGCGCGCCGATACTCGCGTTCGGATTGGATGCGGAGTGGGGCGTCGACCAGTCTGTGCTGGAGTCGCTGTTCCGACTGGCAGCATCACCCGCTGGTGAAGAGTCGGATCGCGCATACCGGCGAGCAATCGCCGAACTGTGCACCGCCCCGCTCTTCACATCTGAAGTTGACCCGGACACGGTCCAGCTCTTTCAGTTGGAGACCATCAGCAACCTGCTGACCTTCGGCGAAATGCTGGACAAACCTGGCGTGGAAGAAGTCGAGCGAGTGGTCGAAGCCTCGGCCGGCCTGGCGAACTACCTCGACGGTCTCGTCGAGGGCTCCTTCTACTCTCACCCCTCGGAGGAAACCCACCGCCAGTACCTCGCCGACCTGGCGGGCCGAGCGAGCGAGGGCTATTTCGCATCGCGCCACTTCGCTGTCGAGACCGCCTGCCACGGTGCTCTCGGGGTTCTCCCCGATTCAGCAGGGCTGCTCGACTCGTCCACCGGTCGCGAGTTGCTCGCGCTCTGCGAGGACTTCGGCGAAGAGCTCGTCACAACGATGCAGTGGCTCCGCATGACGGGTCACTAGCGATCGCAACGTGAGCCGGACGGCAAGTGCGGCATCTGTGACGGACGGGTGGCCTGGAACGGTGGGCTGCTACGGCCGGCGCTGGATGAACAAGCCCGGTTCGGTCTCGGCGAGGACACCCAGGCCGACCGGGCGCTTGAGCTTGTGCCGAGTGCTCTCGATGTTCTTCGGCCTGGGCGAGAGGTCCAGGGCCTGGCACAGGTCGCGGGCACGCATCGGTCCAGCAGCGTCGGCGAAGACGTCGAGGATCTGCTGGTAGGCCGGGTGGGCCGGCAGGACGGGCCACTCCTCGGCTGGCTCCGGGGTCGTCGGCGGGAGGGCGAGGAGCGTTTTGCGGGCCACCGCCAGGTTCTCGATCTCCTCGTCGAGTTCCCGCAGGCGCGTGGCGAGCTCGTCGATCTGCGTGCGGAGCTGTTCCGCGGCGGTGCCGAGTTCGCGTTCGCGTGCGTGGATTTTCGGAGCCGCCCACTTAGCCGGTGTCCGGGGGCGGCACCCGGTCGCCGCCCCCGGACCGGTGCGGATCCGCCCGGGAACCGGTAGGGCTGCCGGTCGCCGGTCGCCCGGAATCGGGTACGGCCACCGTGTCTCCGCCCGGAAACCGGTCCTGCCGCCGACCGCCCGGGAACCGGTACGGCCACTCCGGACCTCCGCCCGGCTGATCACCGCTGCCGCCTGCGTGTACAGCGAGAAGCGCGGGCCGTGCGCGTTCTACCGTTCACCGATGCGATATGTCCCCTGGTGGGTCCTCTTCTCCTCGGTGTGCGCTCCGATCCTGCTCGTCGGTGGCTGGTCGGTGTCGGCGGAGCTCGAGGGGCCCCGTTACGACCCTGCCTCGACCACCATCAGCATCCTCGCCGCCGACGGGACACGCGGGTACTGGGTGATGACGACGGCCCTGGTCGCCCTGGGCGTCTGCCATGTGGTGACCGCCTGCGGGCTGCGTCCCGCCGCTCCGTTCGGGCGGGTGGCGCTGGCGGGTGGCGGGCTCTCCGCGATGCTGCTGGCGCTCTTCCCGGCACCGGTCAGCGGCGGATCGTTCGCGCACGGGGTCGTGGTGACGGTGGGGTTCTCGCTGCTGGCGCTGTGGCCGGTGCTGGCGGCGCGACGGGAGGCGCAGCGCCGGCCGGGGCGGCTGGTCCCGGTCTCCGGCGGGACCGTGCCGTGGGGCCTGCGGCCCGGTCCCTCCGTCGGTGCGACCACCTTGATGTGGCTGGGCGGGGCGTGGTTCCTGCTCGCCCTCTTCGTGCTCGACATCGCGGGGGCGGCCGAGCGCGTCATCACGTTCGCCCAGTCGTTCTGGCCCCTCGTCGTGGTCCTCTCCTGCGCCCGGCGGATCGGCGGCCAGGAGCCCGGCCGCTGACCGGGGACGCGGCGGGCACCACCGTGAAGCCTGCTGCCGCGCCCCGTCGTACGGCGCCCGGGGTGCGGACCGGTCGCCGCACCCCGGGCGGACCGTGGCGGGGGGGGTGGATCGTCATGGTCGTGGATCGTCGTGGCGGTGGATCGTTTCAACACGCGTCGGTGGGCTCGCCGACGGAATCACCGCGGGATGAGGGTGGACTGGCGCACGACCAACTCGGGCTGGAGGACGACGCGTTCGTGCTGGTGGGCGAACGCGTCCTCGGCCGACTCCAGGAGCAGCAGCTCGGTGGCCCGCGCGCCGATGGTGAGCGCGGGCTGGCGCACCGAGGTGAGGGGGACCGTCGCCGCCGCGGCGAACTCGATGTCGTCGTACCCGACGATCGCCAGGTCTTCGGGGACCCGGACTCCGGCCGTGTACAGGGACTGCAACACCCCCAGTGCCAGCAGGTCGTTGGCGCAGAAGACACCGGTGGGGCGCTGGGCGAGTCCCAGCAGCCGGGCTCCGGCGTCGCGTCCCGCCGCGACGTCGAGACGCGCGGCGGGAACCTCCCGCATCGCCTCGGGAGGGAGGCCGGCCTCGGCGAGCGCGGTGCGGGCGCCGGTGCGCCGGTCCCGCACCTGGTTCAGGTGGTCCGGCCCGCTGACGTAGGCGAGGGAGCGGTGTCCCGCCGCCGTCAGATGACGGACCGCCAGGGCGCCGCCGGCGACGTCGTCGACGGAGACGGAGCAGCCGTCGTCGTCCCCGGCCACGCGGTCCACGAGGACGAAGGGGATGCCGTGGCGCCGGAACTCCCGGAGGTTGCTTCCGTCGGAGTCGGCCGGGGTCACCAGCACTCCGCGGACTCGCTGTTGGGCGAAGAGGCCGAGGTACTCCGCCTCGTCATGGGGGTTCTGGTCGCTGTTGCACACCATGACCCCCAGGCCGGCGGCCCGGGCCGCGCGTTCGGCTCCCCGGGCGATGTCGACGAAGAAGGGGTTGCCCATGTCGAGGACGAGCAGCGCCATGATGCGGCTTCGTCCGGCCCGGAGTTGACGGGCGTGCTCGCTGCGTACGTATCCCAGCTCCGCGATGACCCGTTTCACGTGCCGCCGGGTCTCCTCGGACACGTGTTCCGGCTTGTTGATCACGTTGGAGACGGTGCCCACCGAGACGCCTGCCTCGCGTGCCACGTCCTTGATGCTCACCGCTCTTGCGCCTGCGGCCACCGGTCTCACCCGATCCTTCGTGTCGCGTTCTCCCCTCCCGGCGGTGTCCCGCCGGGAGGGCCACCCGGTCCTCAGACGAGGTGGAAGACCTCCGTGAGCGGTCGCATGGCCGCGTCAGGTGCCTGTCCGTCGAGTGCTTCGAAGAAGTCCGCCATCTCCGTCTGCCAGCGGGCGTTCACGTCGGTGGCGTCCATGGCGGCGCGGGCCTTCTCGAAGTCGGCGGTCTCCAGGTAGCCGACCAGCAGCCCGTCCTCACGCAGGAAGAGCGAGTAGTTGCGCCAGCCCGCTTCGGTGAGTGCGGCCCGCATCTCGGCCCAGACGGGCTGGTGCCGTTGGCGGTACTCCTCGATCCGCTCGGCCCGGACCTTCAGCAGGAAGCAGACGCGCTGCATGGTGACGCCTTTCTCGGACGGGGTGGGGCCGCCCCGGCGGCCGGTCGCGGCCCCACGGTCTCTCCTGGTCGGAGGGGAGCGGGGATCAGAACTGGAACTGGTCGATGTTGTCCTTGGTGAAGACGGTCGGTACGCCGAGCGAGACGACGCCGTCCTTGCCGATGGTGAACGACCCGAGGTCGCCGGCCTTGAAGGTCTCGCCCTCCGCGCCGGTGATCTGGCCCGACTGCAGGGCGACGGCCGTGTGGGCGGCGAGCGCGCCGAGCTTGGCCGGGTCCCACAGCTCGAAGCCCTCGACGGTGCCGTTCTTGACGTACGCGCGCATGTCGTTGGGCGTGCCCAGGCCGGTCAGCTTGACCTTGCCCTTGTACTTGGAGCCGGACAGGTACTGGGCGGCGGCCTTGATGCCGACGGTGGTGGGCGAGACGATGCCCTTCAGGTTCGGGTGCTCCTGGAGGAGGCCCTGGGTCTGCTGGAAGGACTTCTGGGCGTCGTCGTCCCCGTAGGCGGTCTTGACGAGCTTGATGTCCTTGTACTCCGGCTTCTTCAGCTCGTCCTTCATGAAGTCGATCCAGGTGTTCTGGTTGGTGGCCGTCTGGGCCGCCGAGAGGATCGCGATCTCGCCCTTGCCGCCGATCTGCTTCGCCAGCAGCTGGATCTGGGTGCGGCCGAGGTCCTCGGCGCTGGCCTGGGAGACGAAGACCTGGCGGCAGTCGGTCTGGGTGTCGGAGTCGTAGGTGACGACGCTGACACCGTTCTTCATGGCCTGCTTGAGGGAGGTGCACAGGGCTCCCGGGTCCTGGGCGGACACGGCGATGGCGTTGACCTGCTGCTGGGTGAGGGTGTTGACGTAGCTCACCTGGCCGGAGGTGTCGGTGCCGCTGCTGGTGCCGACCTCCTTGTACGTGGAGCCGAGCTCTTCCAGGGCCTTCTTGCCACCGTTGTCGGAGGTGGTGAAGTAGGGGTTGTTTACCTGCTTGGGCAGGAAGGCGACCGTGAGGCCCTTCTTGGTGGCGCTGTTCGGGTCGGCCTTGCCGGTGGCGGCGGCCGGGCCGGCCTCCTTGCTCGCGGAGTCCTTGGTGGTGCCCGAGCAGGCGGTGGCGCCGAGGGCGAGGGCGGCGACGGTGGCGAGGGCGGCGCTCAGCCGGACGCTTCTGGCGGTGGCGGAGAACATGGCGGTTTCCTTTCGCTGCCGCGAGCGGCAGAGGACTGCCGGGCGGTTGCCCGAACGGTGAGGAGGTGCGCAGGGCTTAGGCCGTGTCTGACAATTCCCGCCGGGCGGTCGGCGCCCGGGACGGTACGGGCGTGTGGAGGTGCTGGGAGTACGAGCAGGTGCGGGAGGGTCAGGAGGGGCCGGGCGAGGGCACGACGGCCGTCGCGGAGGCCGTTCTCCTGCGGGCCCGCGCCTGGGCGACCTGGCGGCCGACCCGGGGAGCCAGGACGGAGATCACCAGCAGGACGCCGGTGACCACGATCTGGGACTGGGCGGAGACGTTGACCAGGCTCATGACGTTCTGCAGGGTGCCGAGCAGCAGCACACCGGCGATGGCGCCGCCGAGCGTGCCCTTGCCGCCGTCGAAGTCGATGCCACCGAGCAACACGGCGGCGATGACGGAGAGTTCGAGCCCGGTGGCGTTGTCGTAGCGGGCGCTGGCGTAGTGCAGGGCCCAGAACACGCCGGTCAGTGAGGAGATCACGCCCGTGGTCACGAACATCGAGAGCTTGAGGCGCTTGACGCGGATGCCCGCGAACCGGGCCGCGTCCTCGCTGGAGCCGGTGGCGAAGAGCGAGCGGCCGATCGGTGTGGCGTGCAGGACGAGTACGGCCACGACGAGGAGGACGACGAAGGGGATGGCGGCGTACGGGATGAAGGTGGAGCCGATCCGGCCGGCGCCGAAGTCGAGGTACTGGGTGGGGAAGTCGGTGACCGAGTCGGAGCCGAGGATGATCTGCGCGATGCCCCGGTAGGCCGCCATGGTGCCGATGGTCACGGCGAGCGAGGGCAGTCCGAGCCGGGTGACGAGCAGTCCGTTGACCAGGCCGCAGACCACGCCGAGCACCAGGCAGAGCGGGATGATCGTCTCGATCGCCATGCCGTTGTTCCAGAGCGCCCCCATGACGGCACCCGAGAGGCCGGCGGTGGAGCCGACGGAGAGGTCGACCTCGCCGGAGACGACCAGCATCGTCATGGGCAGGGCGATGAGCGCGATCGGCAGGGTGTTGCCGATGAGGAACGACAGGTTCAGCGCGTTGCCGAAGTTGTCGACGAACGAGAACGAGCAGATCAGCAGGGTCAGCAGCAGCGCACCGACCGCGGTGTCCCAGCGGACCGCCTGGCCGAGGCGGGCGAGGGCCGGGGGCTGGGCGGAGGCGTTCTTGGTGGTGTCAGACATGGCGGGCGCTCCTCATCTGTGCGGCCTTCTTGCGCAGCCCGGCGGCTACCCGCAGGGCCAGGATCCGGTCTGCGGCGATCGCGAGCAGCAGCAGGATGCCGTTGATCGCGGTGACCCAGACGGAGCTGACGCCGATGGCCGGGAGCACGCTGTTGATGGAGGTGAGCAGGAGGGCGCCGAGGGCGGCTCCGTAGACCGTGCCGGAGCCTCCGGTGAAGGCGACGCCGCCGACGACGACGGCGCTGACGACGGTGAGTTCGTACCCGTTGCCGGTGGCGGAGTCGACGTTGCCGAAGCGCGCGAGGTAGAGCGCGCCGGCGAGTCCGGCGAGCGCGCCGCAGAGCACGTACGCCGTCATGATCCGGGCCCGTACGGGGATGCCGGCGAGCCTGGCGGCCTCGGGGCTGGAGCCGAGCGCGTAGAGGTCGCGTCCGCTGTGGTAGCTGCGCAGGTAGTAGGCGACGGCGACCAGCACGACGATGGCGAGCAGGGCGAGGTAGGGCAGCACCCAGATCCCGTCGTGCCCGAAGTCGACGAAGCCGTCGGGCAGGGCGTCGGCGGTGATCTGGCGGGAGCCGACCCAGATGGAGTCGATGCCGCGGACGATGTAGAGGGTGCCGAGGGTGACGACGAGTGCGGGCACCTTGCCGAGGCTGACCAGGGCGCCGTTGAGGACGCCGAAGAGCACACCGAGGGCGACCGCGATCACGACCGCGACCAGGGGGCTCCCGCCGTCCTGGAGGTACACGCCGGCGCCGAAGGCGGAGATGCCGAGGACCGAACCGACGGAGAGGTCCACGTTGCGGGTGATGACCACCACCGCCTGGCCGACCGCGACGAGGACCAGGATGGTCGCGTTCAGCATCAGGTCCTTGACGCCCTGTTCGGACAGGAACTCGGTGTTGGAGAGCTGGGTGACGCCGAGCATCACGACGAGGACGAGGACGACGGCCAGTTCGCGGGCCTTGAACACCTTGTCGACAAGTCGTCGCGAGGCGACGGACTGGGGTGCGGGTTCGTGCCGCACCGGCTCTGCAGCCATGGTCATGCCGCGTTCCTTCCTCGGGCGGCACGGCCGGTCGCCGCCGCCATCACGGTCTCCTCGGTCGCCTCGGACCGGGGGATCTCGGCGGTCAGCCGTCCTTCGTGCATCACCAGCACCCGGTCGGCCATGCCGAGGATCTCCGGGAGGTCGGAGGAGATCATCAGTACCGCCACGCCCTCGGCCGCCAGGGAGGAGAGCAGCCGGTGCACCTCGGCCTTGGTGCCGACGTCGATGCCGCGGGTGGGTTCGTCCACGATCAGCACCTGCGGGCGGGTCGCCAGCCACTTGGCGAGGACGACCTTCTGCTGGTTGCCGCCGGAGAGGGTCTGGACGACGTCGGCGAGGCGGGCGTACTTGACCTGGAGCCTGACCGCCCAGTCGACCGCCCGGTCGCGTTCGGCGCCACGGTTCATCAGTCCGGCGCGGGTGGTCTCGGCGAAGCCGGTGAGGCCGATGTTGCGTTCGATGGACATGTCCATCACCAGGCCCTGGGCGCGGCGGTCCTCGGGTACGAGGGCGAGGCCGGCGGCCATCGCCACGCTCGGGGCTCCGGGGTTCAGCTTCTTGCCGAGGACCTCGACCTCGCCGCCGTCGAAGCGGTCGACGCCGAACACGGCGCGGGCGACCTCGCTGCGGCCCGCGCCGACCAGTCCTGCGAGGCCGACGATCTCGCCGCGGCGGACCTCGAAGGAGACGTCGGTGAAGACGCCTTCGCGGGTCAGCCGGCGCACGCTGAGGGCGACTTCGCCGATCTCGGTGACCTGCTTCGGGTACAGCTCGTCCAGGTCGCGGCCGACCATGCGGCGGACCAGGTCGTCCTCGCTCAGACCGTCGAGCGGTTCGCTGGAGATCCAGGCGCCGTCGCGAAGGGTCGTGACGCGCTGGCAGAGCGCGAAGATCTCTTCGAGGCGGTGCGAGATGAACAGCACCGCCGCACCCTGCGCGCGGAGCGCCCCTACGACACCGAACAGCCGGGCGACCTCGCTGCCGGTGAGCGCGGCGGTCGGCTCGTCCATGATCAGCACGCGGGCGTCGAAGGACAACGCCTTGGCGATCTCGACCAGTTGCTGGTCGGCGATGGAGAGGCCGCGGGCCGGCTGGTCGGGGTCGAGGTCGACTCCGAGGCGTGCGAAGAGGTCGGCCGCCGCCTGCTTGACCGCACGGTGGTCGACCCGGCCGAGGGAGCGGCGGGGCTGACGGCCCACGAAGATGTTCTCCGCGACGGACAGGTCCGGGAAGAGAGTCGGCTCCTGGTAGATCACCGCGACTCCCGCGTCGCGGGCGTCGGCCGGGCCGTGGAACTCGACGGGCTCGCCGTCCAGCAGGACGGTGCCCGTGTCGGGGCGGTGCACGCCGGCGAGTGCCTTGATCAGGGTCGACTTCCCGGCGCCGTTCTCGCCGGCGAGGGCGTGTGCCTCTCCGGCGTACAGCCGCAGCGACACGCCACGCAGGGCCCGGACGGCACCGAAGGACTTGCTCACCCCCTCCAGCGCGAGCACCGGAGTCGTCTCCGGTTCGGGGTGCGTCATGGATCTCTCCCGTGCTTGTGTCGGACGGAGGGCCCGACATGAAATGTTTCAGTGGAGTTGCCGGGAAGCTAGCCCCGCCCTGTCGAACACGTCAAGGGGTGTTCCGCACCGAACACCGCGAAACATCCGGCACCCCCGGCGGATCCACCAACCCTCCGCCCTGAACTGCGCATGCGGGAGCAGCGAGGCAGTTGTGGCCAGAGCGAAGACACGATCCGGTAACGCACCGGCTACCTCGCCGGAACTCTTGACGACCCTTGCGCGGACGACTAACTTCTCCCACGCAATGAATCGATTCATTGAATTCTTCCCGGCGGCTGCTGCTCGGGCCGCCCGCACATCCCGAGGTGGACATGCCTGACATCGCCGCAGTGAAGGCCGCACTCACCAGCCAGCGGATCGAGACACCGTCCTGGGGCTACGGCAACTCAGGTACGCGCTTCAAGGTGTTCGCGCAGGCCGGCGTGCCCCGGAACCCGTACGAGAAGCTCGACGACGCGGCGAAGGTCCACGAGTTCACCGGGATCGCGCCCGTGGTGTCCCTGCACATCCCCTGGGACCGGGTCGACGACTTCGCCGCCCTGGCCGCGTACGCCGAGGAACGCGACCTGGAACTGGGTGCGATCAACTCCAACACCTTCCAGGACGACGACTACAAGCTCGGCAGCGTCTGCCACCCGGACGCGAAAGTCCGCGCGAAGGCCCTGGGCCACCTGCTGGAGTGCGTCGACATCATGGACGCGACCGGCTCGAAGGATCTGAAGCTCTGGTTCGCGGACGGCACCAACTACCCGGGCCAGGACGACATCGCGGGCCGTCAGGACCGGCTGGCCGAAGCGCTGGCCGCGGTGTACGAACGCCTCGGCGACGACCAGCGGCTGCTGCTGGAGTACAAGTTCTTCGAGCCCGCCTTCTACACGACGGACGTGCCGGACTGGGGCACCGCGTACGCCCACTGCCTCAAGCTGGGTCCGAAGGCGCAGGTCGTCGTGGACACCGGGCACCACGCCCCGGGTACCAACATCGAGTTCATCGTCGCGACGCTGCTGCGCGAGAAGAAGCTCGGCGCCTTCGACTTCAACTCCCGCTTCTACGCCGACGACGACCTGATGGTCGGCTCGGCGGACCCCTTCCAGCTCTTCCGGATCATGCACGAGGTGGTCAAGAACGGCGGGCTGGACCCCGAGACCAACGTCAACTTCATGCTCGACCAGTGCCACAACATCGAGGCGAAGATCCCGGCCGTCATCCGCTCGGTGACGAACGTCCAGGAGGCGACCGCCAAGGCGCTGCTCGTCGACATGGACGCGCTGACCGCCGCCCAGCGCGCCGGGGACGTACTCGGCTCCAACGAGGTACTGATGGACGCCTACAACACCGATGTGCGCCCCCTCCTGCGCGAACTCCGTGAGGAGCAGGGCCTCGCACCCGACCCGGTCGCCGCCTACCGCACGTCCGGCTGGCAGGAGAAGGTCGCGGCCGACCGCGTCGGCGGCGACCAGGCCGGCTGGGGAGCCTGACACACGCGCCGACAGGCCGTGTCCGACCACCCCTCCCGCTGTCCCGCACCCCCAGATCCCGAAGGATTCCTGCCATGGCCTCCGCCATCCACTCCACGGCCGCCGCGCTGATCGCACGTTCCCGCCGTCTCGGCTCCGACCCGCGCAACACCAACTACGCGGGCGGCAACACCTCCGCGAAGGGCACCGGGACCGACCCGGCGACCGGCGGCGACGTCGAACTCCTCTGGGTCAAGGGGTCCGGCGGCGACCTCGGCACCCTCACCGAATCCGGTCTGGCGGCGCTCCGGCTGGACCGGCTGCTCACCCTCAAGAACGTGTACCCGGGAGTGGAGCGCGAGGACGAGATGGTCGCCGCCTTCGACTACTGCCTGCACGGCAGAGGCGGTGCGGCCCCCTCCATCGACACCGCGATGCACGGCCTGGTCGACGCCGCGCACGTGGACCACCTCCACCCTGACTCGGGCATCGCGCTGGCCTGCGCCTCGGACGGCGAGAAGCTGACCGCCGACTGCTTCGGCGACAAGGTCGTCTGGGTGCCCTGGCGCCGCCCCGGTTTCCAGCTCGGCCTGGACATCGCCGCGATCAAGGAGGCGAACCCGCAGGCCGTCGGCTGCGTCCTCGGCGGCCACGGCATCACCGCGTGGGGCGACACCTCCGAGGAGTGCGAGGCGAACTCGCTCTTCATCATCCGCACCGCCGAGGAGTACCTCGTGCGGAAGGGCAAGGCCGAGCCGTTCGGCCCGGTACTCCCCGGGTACGAGCCGCTGGCCGGGGCCGAGCGCCGGGAGCGCGCCGCCGCCCTGGCCCCGGTGATCCGCGGCCTGGCCTCCCAGGACCGCCCGCAGGTCGGCCACTTCGACGACACCGAGGCCGTGCTGGACTTCGTGTCCCGGGCCGGACACCCCCGGCTCGCCGCCCTCGGCACGTCCTGCCCCGACCACTTCCTCCGTACCAAGGTGCGCCCGCTGGTCCTGGACCTGCCGGCCGGCGCCCCGCTGGACGAGGCGGTCGCACGGCTGAAGGAGCTGCACCAGGAGTACCGGGCGGAGTACCGCGCGTACTACGACCGGCACGCCACCGCCGACTCCCCCGCCCTGCGCGGGGCCGACCCGGCGATCGTGCTGGTGCCGGGCGTCGGCATGTTCTCCTTCGGGAAGGACAAGCAGACCGCCCGGGTGGCCGGGGAGTTCTACCTCAACGCCATCAACGTGATGCGTGGCGCCGAGGCGGTCTCCACCTACGCGCCCATCGAGGAGTCGGAGAAGTTCCGCATCGAGTACTGGGCGCTGGAGGAGGCCAAGCTCCAGCGGATGCCGAAGCCGAAGCCGCTCGCCACCCGGGTCGCGCTCGTCACGGGTGCCGGCAGCGGCATCGGCAAGGCCATCGCGCACCGTCTCGTCGCCGAGGGCGCCTGCGTCGTCGTCGCCGACCTGAACGCGGAGACCGCCGCGGCCGTCGCCGAGGAGCTGGGCGGCCCGGACAAGGCGGTCGCCGTCACGGTGAACGTCACCTCCGAGGAGGAGATCACCGAGGCGTTCAAGGCCGCCGCGCTCGCCTTCGGCGGTGTGGACCTGGTCGTCAACAACGCCGGGATCTCCATCTCCAAGCCGCTCCTGGAGACCACGGCCAAGGACTGGGACCTCCAGCACGACATCATGGCCCGCGGTTCGTTCCTCGTCTCGCGCGAGGCCGCCCGTGTGATGACCGCGCAGGGGCTCGGCGGCGACATCGTCTACATCGCTTCCAAGAACGCCGTCTTCGCCGGACCGAACAACATCGCCTACTCCGCCACCAAGGCGGACCAGGCCCACCAGGTCCGGCTGCTCGCGGCCGAACTCGGCGGACACGGCATCCGCGTCAACGGCGTCAACCCCGACGGGGTCGTCCGGGGCTCCGGCATCTTCGCCGCGGGCTGGGGCGCCCAGCGTGCCGCGACCTACGGCATCGAGGAGGAGAAGCTCGGCGAGTTCTACGCCCAGCGCACCCTCCTCAAGCGCGAGGTGCTCCCCGAGCACGTCGCCAACGCGGTCTTCGCGCTCACCGGCGGCGACCTGACCCACACCACCGGGCTCCACGTCCCGGTCGACGCGGGCGTGGCGGCGGCCTTCCTGCGCTGACGCGCCGTCGGGGTTGTCCGGGTGTCCGCCGAACTCCGGCGGGACGCCCGGACACCCCCGGCGCCGTCTCCCCTCCCCTCCCCTCCCCTCCCCTCCCCTCCCCTCCCCTTCTCGCGCTTCCTGTTCACCGATCACCCGTTTCCTGATCACCGGTGATCGCCCTTACTTCCCGACCTTTTCCTGATCACCGATCCCCGGACCTCGATCAGCCGTTCGCCGCGGAGGCAATTCCCGTGACCACGACACCGCCCTCCTCGGCCTTCCGTTCCGCGTTCGCCGCGGTCGACCTCGGCGCCACCAGCGGACGGGTGATCCTGGGCCGGGTCGGCCCGGACGATCTCGACCTCACCGAGGTGCACCGCTTCCCCAACACTCCGGTGCGCCTGCCGGACGGACTGCGCTGGGACGTCCTCGCGCTCTTCCAGGGCATCCTCGACGGGCTGCGCGAGGCGGCCAGGTCCGGCGGCGTCAGCTCCATCGGGGTGGACACCTGGGCCGTGGACTACGGGCTCCTCGACGCCGACGGCGCTCTCCTCGGCTCGCCCCACCACTACCGGGACACCCGCACCGACGGCGTGGCCGAGCGGGTGTGGGCCGCGGTCGGGCCCGCGGAGCTGTACCGGATCACAGGGCTCCAGCATCTGCCGTTCAACACCGTGTTCCAGCTCGCCTCCGCCGCCGGGAGCGCCCAGCTGGGCGCCGCGCGCACGCTGCTCCTCGTGCCCGACCTGCTCGTCCACTGGCTGACCGGCTCCGTGGGCGCCGAGGAGACCAACGCCTCCACCACGGGCCTCTTCGACGCCCGCGCCGGCGGCTGGTCCGAGGACGTCCTCGAACCGCTCGGGATCGACCCCGCGCTGCTTCCCGCGCTGCGGGCGCCCGGTGACCCGGCCGGCACGCTGCTGCCGCATGTCGCCGCGTACGCCGGTCTGGACCCGCGTACCCCGGTGACCACCGTCGCCTCGCACGACACCGCGTCCGCCATCGTCGCCGTCCCGGCCACCGAGCCGGACTTCGCGTACATCTCCTGCGGCACCTGGTCGCTCGCGGGCCTCGAACTGGACGCTCCGGTACTGACGGAGGCGTCCAGGGCCGCCAACTTCACCAACGAGCGCGGCATCGACGGCACCATCCGCTATCTGCGGAACATCATGGGCATGTGGCTCTTCGAGGAGTGCCGGCGCACCTGGGAGCGGCAGGGGCTGCCCACGCACATCCCGGCCCTGCTCGCCGAGGCCGCCCGCGCCACGCCGTTCGCCTCGCTCATCGACCCGGACGCCCCCGAGTTCATGGCCCCCGGCGACATGCCCGGCCGTATCCAGGAGTACTGCCGCCGCACCGGCCAGCCCGCCCCCGACGGCCAGGGTCCGCTGGTCCGCTGCATCCTGGAGAGCCTCGCGCTGGCCCACCGGCGTACGCTGCGCCGGGCCGCGGAGCTGGCCGGCCGCGACATCACCCGTGTCCACCTCGTCGGAGGGGGCTCGCGCAACGACCTGCTCTGCCGGCTCACCGCCGACGCCACCGGACTGCCGGTCGTCGCCGGCCCCACCGAGGCCACCGCGCTCGGCAACATCCTCGTCCAGGCGAGGTCCGCGGGACTCGTCGGAGACCTCGCGTCGATGCGCCGCCTCGTCGCCGCCACCCAGCGCCTGCGGCACTACCGCCCCCGTGGCGACGCCGCCGCCTGGGACGCGGCCGCCGCCCGGCTGGAAGGTCACGCCGGCGGGTGAGCGCCGTCCGGTCGGGACCGGCGAGGGAAACCGGTCGTCAGCTGCCGTATCCTCCATCAGCCGTCTGGGGCGCGCCGATCCGGGCCGCCAGGATCGCGATGTCGTCCGTCTTGCCCTTGCCGAAGGTGTCCAGCAGGGTGTCGCAGAGCTCCTCCAGCTCGGGCGAGGAGACCGCGAGGGTGCGGTTGAGCGCGGCCATGCTGTCGTCGAGGTCCTCGCCCGGGACTTCGATCAGCCCGTCCGTCAGCAACAGCAGGGTCGAACCCGCGGGTACCTCGTGGGGCACGGCGGGTGCGTGCGGAAGGCTGAGTCCGAGCAGCGGGCCGTGTTCGGTGAGGTAGCGGGTGGACCCGTCGGGGTGTCGCAACAGCGGCGGGATGTGGCCCGCGTTCGCGATGTGCACACGCCGGCCGCCCGGCTCCACCAGCACCAGGCAGACGGTGACGGTGATGGCCGGTCTCAGACGGACGAGCAGGGCGTCCAGCCGGGTGAGCAGTGTCTGCGGATCGTGGCCCTCGATGGCGTACGCGCGCAGGGCGTGGCGTACCTCGCCCATGATCATGGCGGCCTTGAGGGAGTGTCCGGCGACGTCGCCGATGGCCAGGAGCAGGCCGGCCGGGGTCTCGATGGCCTCGTAGAAGTCGCCGCCGATCTCCGCGAGGTCGGCGGCCGGTTCGTAGCGGACGGCCATGTCCACACCCGGCACGTCGGGCAGCCGGTCCGGCAGGAACGTGCGCTGCAGCGCCAGCACGAGGGCGTGTTCCTCGCTGTGGCTGCGCAGCGCCTCAAGGGCCAGGGCACACGCCTGGGCGAGCTGGGAGAGGAGTTCACGGTCGTCGGCGCCGACGAGTGTCGCGGCGTCGACGGCGAGCGCGACCGGCGGGCGGCCCCGCTTGGTGCGGGCCAGGACCAGCGCCACCCGGTCGGGGAAGACGTCGGAGTGGTTGTTCCCGTCCCGGCAGGCGGCTTCCCTCCACTCGGCGCCCGACAGGAAGGCGATCTCCGTGCCGGTACCGTCGCCGAGGGCTTTCTCCGACAGGAAGTCCAGCAGGCGGGGGTCGCCGTGCGCGAGGGCGACCGGCGGCTCTCCGGCGCCCCGGGGGCGGTCGGCCTGCCGCGGCACCACGTAGACGGTCTGGCCGTCGGGACTGAGGGCGACGGCCACGGCGGGCGAGTACATCAGCGCGGCGGCTCCGGCCGCCGCCGCGTGGGTGAAGGACTCGCCGTCCCTCGCCCCGTACACGGCGAGGGTGCTGCTGTTCAGCGCGGCGACCCGGGTCGCGAGCCGCTCGGCGCGGCGGCGGGCGCGGGCGTACCGGAGGGCGGCGGTGACGGTCGCCAGGAGTTCGTCCGGGGCGATCGGTTCGGTGAGGTAGGCGTCGGCACCCCGGTGCAGCCCCTGGGTGCGGTCGCTCACCTCGATCGCCGTGGCGGAGACGTGGATGACGGGCAGATGGGCGGTCCGGGGGTCCGCCTTGATCTGCTCGCACACCTCGAATCCGCTCATGTCCGGGAGTTTCACGTCGACGATCGCCAGTTCGGGCAGCAGTGCGTCGGGTGCATTCGCGAGCAGCGCGAGGCCTTCGGCACCGTCGGCGGCCTCCACGACCGTGTGTCCGGCGCGGCGCAGCCAACTTCCCACGATGTAACGGTTGGTGTCGTTGTCGTCGAGAACCATGACCGTGGCGACCGCACTGTCCGCGTGCGGGTGGGGACTCATCTCGTGCCGCTTTCTTCGGCCCTGTGGGGGGATTCGTCCGGGGCCGGGGCCTGCTCCGGGAAGGTCCCGAACGCGTCGGCCAGCCGGGCGAGGTCCAGCGTGGACTTGTCGAGGACGGCCCGTGCGTGGGTCAGGCGTTCGTGGTCCAGCGTCTCGTCGGCGGCCGAGGTGATGACGATCACCGGGATGCCGGACAGGTCGCTGTCGCCCGCGAGTTCCGCCAGTACGTCGTAGCCGTCCATGTCGGGCATGTGCAGGTCGAGCAGGACCGCGTCGGGGTGTTCCCGGCGGATCGTGTCGGCCGCCCGGCCGCCCTCGCCCACCTCGACGACGCGGTCGGCGAGTCGCGCGAGTACGGGACGCAGGGTGCTGCGGAAGACCTCGTCGTCGTCGACGGTGACGAGGAGCGCCAGCTGTGTGGGGGCGGGGTGCCCGGCGGGCCCGGGACGGGCTCCGGTCGGAGCGGCGGGAAGCCGTACGGTGACCTCGGTGCCCTGTCCCGGGGTGCTGACGAGGACGAGGCTGCCGCCGAGGAGTTCGGTGAGGCGCCGCGCGTAGGGCAGGCCGAGTCCGGTCCCGGAGCGGCCGCGCTGGTGCGCTCCGCGCACCTGGTAGAACTCCTCGAACACCTGGTGCTGTTCCTCCGGCGGGATGCCGACGCCGGTGTCGGTCACGGTGAAGACGACCTCGGCGCCGCTTTCGCCGTTCCCTGCCGCCACGTCGAGCCGGACGGTTCCCTCCCCGGTGAACTTGAGCCCGTTGGTCAGCAGGTTGCGCAGGATGCGGGTGAGCATGACCTCGTCGCTGACGAGGGTGGCGCCCGGGTAGGGGTCGGCCACGGAGAGCGTGACGCCTTCCCCGGTCGCGTACCCCCGCAGGGTGCCGTGCAGTTGACCGAGGGTGGCGCGCAGGTCGACGGGCTCCCAGTGGGGTTCCAGACGTCCGGATTCGGCCTTGGCGACGTCGAGCAGTTCGTCGACGAGGGCGAGGAGTGTGGCGCCCGAGGCCGAGATCATCGAAATCCGCCGGCGCTGCTCCTCGTCGAGGTTCTCTCCGTCGACGTCGAGGAGCAATCGGGCCAGGCCCACCACGGAGTTCACCGGGGCGCGCAGTTCGTGGCTGACGTTGGCCCAGAACCGGGTCTTCGCCTCGCTCGCGTCGCGCAGCTGACTCGACTTCTCTTCGAGTTCGGCGTAGAGGGCCACCACACCGCGGTTGGTCTCCTCCAGTTCCTCGGACAGTTCGGAGTAGAGGGCCACCACCCCGCGGTTGGTCTCCTCCAGCTCTTCGTTGAGGCGGCGGAGCTCCTCGCGCTGGGCCCGCGACTCCTCCAGCGCGGCGATCAGGTCGATGGTCTGCGCGCGGGCGTCCTCCAGCTCCGTCGATCCCCGGTGCGCGACGAGGACGTCCTGGGCCCGCCGGAGACTGTCTGGGGTGGTGGCGCCGGCCGAGAGCTGCTGTTCGATCGTCACGGCCCGTCCCACCGGGTCGTGCAGGGTCGGTACGAGCCGGGAGGCGGCCTCGATCGACTCGCGCCCCGGGCCTGGTCCGTCCCGCCAGAGAACGGCGACCCGCAGCACCGGTGACCCGCCCGGCACCGTGCCGAAGGTGACCCTGAGTCCGGACGAGCCGAGGACGTCCCGGCCCAGCTCGCTGAGGGCGGTGGCGAGGCGTATCTGGTCCTGCCGTTCGACCCCCAGGGCTTCCGCGACCGCCTTGCCGCTGCGCCGGAGCACGAAGATGTCCTGCTCGCTGACGAGCGTGAGGGTGGCCAGAGGGGCGGCGCCTCCGGCGGTGGGATGCGTCACCACGCCCCCTTCGCGACCGCTACTCCGGCGTCGTCGCGGCGTACTCCGGCCTCGCGCAGCAGTTGGGCCGCGGCGACGAGCGGGGAGTGCGCCAGCAGGCCGGGCAGGGACGCCGGCTGCCAGCGCTCGGTCAGCCCGTCGGAGTGCATGATCACGCCGCTGTCGCGGGGAAGTTCCTGGCTGACCGTACGCAGGGTCGGGAGCTGGTGGCCGACGATGCCGGGCGCGGACAGCAGGGAGCGGCGGGTGTTCGTGGCCGGGTCGACGACGAAGGTACTGACGTTCCCCACCCCGCAGAAGGACACGGTGCGCGCACCGGGTTCGATGCGCACGACGGCGACCGCTCCCCCGCGTCCGCCGCGCAGCGCCGTGTGGATCTCCCGGATCACGCCGTCCGGGGACTGCGCGCGGCCGTCCCTGAAGGCGGTGACGGCGGCGTCGGCCGCACGGCCGGCCAGCGGCCCGTGGCCGAGGCCGTCGCAGAACATGAGCAGCAGCGCGGGATCGTCCGACGACGGGTCATCCCCCTGCTCTCCGTTCTTCGGCGCGCGTGGCATCGCGGACGGCGCCGGGGCGTCGGTGCGCGACCTGCCGAATCCGGTCAGCGCGGACCAGTCCAGGGCGTTGGGCGCCTCCCGTCCGGTGGTTCGCCGTGCCGGCCGGGGCTCCGGAACACGGACTCCGACGGGCCGGGCCGCCCAGGCGTCCCCGCACGCCTCTTCGCCGGTGATGGGCCGGGTGAGCCCCGCGACGACGGGCTCCCCCGCGGTCGCGGCCCGCCCGGCCGCGTCCTTCGTCCAGAAGCGGGCGGCCAGCACGGTTCCGCGTCCCGGCACGGAGTGGATGTCCACGGAGTCGGCGAGGCGTGTGATCGCGCCGAGCCCGATGCCGAGCGTGCCGGCCGAGGACACGCCGTCGGTCAGCGAATGGCTCACGTCGGCCATGCCCGGGCCCGCGTCGATGGTGACGATTTCGACGCCCGCGTCGTTCGCCGTACGTACCGCGCGCAGCAGCAGGGTGCCGTCCACGGCGTGCCTGTCCAGGTTGGTCGCCGCCTCGCTCACCGCGAGGGCGACCTCGGCGCAGCGCTGCTCGTCGAAGCCGAGCCGCCGCGCCAGGGTGGACGCGGCTCCTCTCGCGGCGGCCGGCAGGGAGTGGGGGTCGCGGAACCAGGCGATGTCCTGCGAGTCCAGCATCGGCAGGGTCAGCGGGCCCATTTGGTCACCGCGATCTGGGTGCCGCGGCCGACCTCGGTGTCCAGGGTGAAGTCGTCCACCAGTCGGCGTGCTCCGCTGAGGCCGAGGCCGAGACCGCCGCCGGAGGTCCATCCGTCGGTGAGCGCGAGGTCCAGGTCGGGAATGCCCGGCCCGGAGTCCTCGAAGACGGCGGTCACGCCGAGGCGGCCGTTGCGGCGGACCAGCCCGGTGCGCATGACTCCGCCACCGCCGTACACCAGGGTGTTGCGGGCGAGTTCACTGGCCGCCGTGACCAGCTTCGTCTGGTCGACCAGCGACAGCTTGCACCGCTGGGCGAGGGTGCGCACGAGTTGGCGGGCGCGGACCACGTCGTCGTTCGACGCGACCGTGACCGTCTCGTGCTCGCCCTCCGGAACGGACGGGAGCCCGCTCACGGCCGTGCCGGACGGCGGTGGTCCGAGCGGGCCAGGATGTCCAGCCCCTTCTCCAGGGTCAGGGCCGTGCGCACGCCGCCGAGTGACAGGCCCAGCTCGACCAGGGTGATGGCGACGGCGGGCCGCATGCCCACGACGACGGTCTCCGCGTCGAGCATCCGCGAGATGGCCGCCGTGGTGGCCAGCATCCTGCCCACGAAGGAGTCGACGATCTCCACCGCGGTGATGTCGATGACCACGCCGCTCGCGCCCGTGGCGACGATGCGGGCGGCGAGGTCGTCCTGCAGATCGAGGACGGTCTGGTCCTCCAGGTCCACCTGGATGGACACCAGGAGGACCTCGCCGATCTTCAGTACGGGTACGCGCTCGCTCACGCCAGGCCGCCCGAGGTGGCGAGGCCGTTGTCGGCCCGGCGCAGCGCGTGCTTCAGCGCGTCCGCGAGCGTCGCCTTGGTGACGATGTCGCCGAACTGGATGCCCAGCGCCACGATGGTCTGGGCGATCTGCGGGCGGATGCCGGAGATGGTGCACTCCGCGCCCATGAGCCGGGCGGCGACGACCGTCTTGAGCAGGTGCTGGGCGACCTCGGTGTCCACCGCGGGGACACCGGTGATGTCGATGATGGCCTGGTCGGAGCCGGTGTCGACGAGCGTCTGCAGCAGCTTCTCCATCACCACCTGGGTGCGTGCCGAGTCGAGCGTACCCACGAGCGGAACGGCGACCACGCCGTCCCACAGCTTCACGACGGGGGTGGAGAGTTCCATCAGCTGTTCGGACTGGGCGCTGATGATCTCCTCGCGCGCCCTGGCGTAGACCTCGATCGTGTACAGGCCGAGGGCGTCCAGGAGCTTGCAGAACCGCAGGTAGGCGTGGATGTCGGTGGCCGACGTGTCCACGGTCGGCGCGAGGAGCTCCTTGCAGGCGAAAACGCTGGTCGCCGTCTCCGACGGGGTGAACCCCTGGCGGGCACGGTTGCGCGACAGCTCGCCCAGGAGCGCGCGGACCTCGGCGAACTCCTCGGCGTGCGCGTCCAGGCCGCCCACGCGCATCGCCTCCACCAGAGCGGTGTACAGCTCGCGCAGTTCACGGTCCAGCTCGGCCAGGGAGACGCGCCCCCGGAGCGTGCGCGAGACCGCCTCCACCCAGGCAGCTTCCAGCGATTCACGCTCCTCGGTGAGACGTGTGACGATCCTCGCCGATATGTCTTGTTCCGCCACCACGGCGATCCCCTCCAGTTGCGTCCCGTCGATACGGGTCGTTCTTCGCAGCGTAAGCCATCATTTCGCCGCTCCGGGCGCTGCCCGGCTTGCGACGAATGCCACATGGTCCAGGGCCGTGCGAGCACCTCTCGGCAGAGGGATCGAACCACCCTCCACCCGGTCGGAGCCCGTCGGTAAACATGCCGGAGGCATGTACCTGGACACGCAGGAGGTCGCACCCCCCGCAGGCCGTTCCGTAGCGGGTTCGGCCCAGCCTCCACGCGGCGCGGACTGCCGCCGCACCACGCAGACCCCGCCTGCCCCGACATCACCGCCCCTAATCCTCCACAACCGACCCCGGTTCTTCACGCGGGAAGTCCATTTACCGGGCGGCAGGAAGAGTGCCGCTGCCACCACGGCAACGCCCATGTGATTAGGTTAGGCATACCTAAGTTCAGGTCCGCCCGAATCCACCGCTCTGGAGCACCGGTATGCGTACACACAGCAGCCAACCCACTCAGCCGACCCCTGCCGAGCGCGTGCGGTCCATCCTCCGAGCCGCCCAGTCGATGACGGTGGTGTGCGACGGCAGGCACCACGAGGTCCACCGGCTCGACGAGGACGGCGGCGCCATGGGGGCCGTCCATCTGCATGCCCCGGACGACGGCACCCTCTCGCCTTCGGCTCCGCGCATCCCCGTACGCCTGGAGCTCACCGACATCGCCCCCACCTCCGTACGCGACCGGCTGCGGGCCCGGGTCACCCTCACCGGCCTCATGGACGCCCCCTACGACGACGAGTCCCCCGCGTCGACCTGCCTGGAGTTCGGGCAGGCCGTCCTGGAGTGCGACGGAGGCCGGCACTTCGTGACGATGGAGGAGCTCGAAGCGGCGCCGCTCGACCCGACCGCCACCAGCGAGGCGGGCATGCTGATGCATCTCACGGACAGCCACCAGGAGTTGATTCCGCTCCTGGTGCGCCTGGTACGCCCGCGCCCCACGCGCGGGATGCTCCGCGCGGTCCCGCTGGCGATGGACCGCTACGGCATGACGCTGCGACTGGAGTTCCCCGGCAGCCATCAGGACGAGCGACTGCCGTTCGCCACCCCGATCACCGACCTCGAACAGGCCGGCCCCCAGATCCACGCACTCCTGTCCGCCGCCCGCCGCGCGTCCCACCTCGGCCCACTGCTCACCTGACAGGCCGCCACTCCAGCCCCAACCCGTTCGTAGCAAAAGGCAACTGACGGCACGTCATATGTGCGCGAGGTGTACATCTCCCGGATCGGGTTATCCGGATGTCACACAGAGGAGTGCCCAGGACTCCTGACAGAAGGAGACAGCGATGCCGCTCACTTTTCGGAAGAGTTTCCAGATCCTGCCCGGCGTGCGTCTCAACATCAACCGCCACTCCTGGTCCGTCACGACGGGCGGCAAGCACGGCCCGAAGCGCACCAGGAGCAGTTCCGGACGCCGCACCACGTCCATGAACCTGCCCGGCCCCTTCGGCTGGCGCAAGACCCGGCAGGCGCACCGGGGCTGACCACAGCCGTACGGAAACGGGGACCCGGTTCATCGCCGGGTCCCCGTTCTCGTGCGCGCGCACGAGCGCTCGCGAGATGCCCGCCGGAGGAGACGCCTGGGTTCACTCTTCGCGCAAGCAACGCATCGACGACGCCGCTCACGCCCCGACCGGCGCCACACCCCGGCCACCCGTCCGGCCCCCCACCCCTCGGCGCCGCCGGGCCGACGGTGCGTCACCGGGCGTCGCACCGACCGCCGTGCGCGCCGCACCCTCCCCGCACAGCACCCCCGGCCGCCGGCCCGAAGCACCGCATCGCCGGGACACCAACCGCTTCGTCCGCGCCCCGCGCCGCGATGCGGCACCGAGGACTCCGCATCGCACGCCGAGTTGTCCTGAATGCCGCCGATTCGACACGCGGCTCTTCTGTAACACCCTTGACACACAGCACCATTTACCTCCCTACTGGTCTCCGCATCCCACTTTGACAACGTTGTCCAACCATCTCCGGGGAGGAATGGCTCGGTATGCAGCCCCCACTTGATCTTCGTTTCCACGCGGGTTCGCGTCGGAGACACGGCGTCGCGGCGCTCGCAGCGGCCCTCGTACTGGCCGGAGCGAGCCCCTCACTCGCCGCCGTGCCGCAGAACGGCTCCCACGGGTCCTCGGGCAACCAGACGTTCAGCTCGTCCTTCGAGGCCGACCAGAAGCAGCCCGACTGGCGCAGCACCGTGGAGACCGGCCCGGACGGCAAGGACCTCTCGCAGGGCGTCGACGGCGGATTCTCCGGCGGCATCGCGGGCAACGTCACCGACCGGGTGACGGATGTTCGCGCCAGCGACGAGAACACGGGCGGCGGCGAGGTCAAGGAGAACCTGGTCGACGTCTCCTCCGCCACCAAGTGGCTGGGCTTCAAGCCCACCGGCTGGGTCGAGTTCGACCTCAGCGAGGCCACGAAGGTCACGACGTACGCGCTGACGTCCGCCAACGACCACGACGAGCGCGACCCCGAGGACTGGGTCCTCAAGGGGTCCGCCGACGGCGAGACGTGGACGACGCTCGACACGCGTACCGGTGAGACCTTCGGCGAGCGCCTCCAGACCCGCTCGTTCGACATCGCCGAGCCGGCCGCGTACCAGCACTTCCGCCTGGAGTTCACCAAGAACCACGGCGCCTCGGACGCGATCCAGCTCGCCGACGTCCAGTTCTCGGACGGCAACACCTCCGCCCCGGTGCCCGACGAGATGCGCACCATCGTGGACAAGGGCCCGTCCGGCTCGCCGACGGCGAAGTCGGGTGCGGGCTTCACCGGCACCAAGGCGCTGCGCTACGCGGGTACCCACAAGGACGAGGGCCGCGCGTACTCGTACAACAAGGTCTTCGACGTCAACACGCCGGTGACCCGGACGACTCAGCTGTCGTACCTGGTGTACCCGCAGATGACGAAGACGGACCTGGCCTACCCGGCCACGCACGTCTCGGTGGACCTCGCCTTCACCGACGGCACCTACCTGAGCAAGCTGGGGGCGACCGACACCAACGGCGGCGCGCTGACCCCGCAGGGCCAGGCGGACGCCAAGCGGCTGTACGTCAACCAGTGGAACAAGGTCGCCTCGGACATCGGCACGGTCGCCGCGGGCAAGACCATCGACCGGATTCTGGTGGCGTACGACTCGAACAGCGGCCCCTCGCAGTTCCAGGGCTGGCTGGACGACATATCGATCGCCCCGAAGGCCCCCGCGAAGCCCAAGGCGCACCTGTCGGACTACGCGCTGACGACCCGCGGCACGAACTCCAGCGGCAGCTTCTCGCGCGGCAACAACATTCCGGCGACCGCTGTGCCGGAAGGCTTCAACTTCTGGACCCCGGTCACCAACGCCGGTTCCACGGACTGGATCTACGACTACGCGCGCGGCAACAACGCGGACAACCTGCCCACCCTCCAGGCGTTCAGCGCCAGCCACGAGCCCAGCCCGTGGATGGGTGACCGGCAGACGTTCCAGCTGATGCCGTCCGTCGCCTCCGGCACCCCGGACGCGTCGCGGACCGCCCGTGCGCTGCCGTTCCGTCACGAGAACGAGACGGCGACGCCGCAGTACTACGGCGTGAAGTTCGAGAACGGCCTCAAGGCCGAGATGACGCCGACCGACCACGCGGCCCGCATGCGGTTCACCTACCCCGGTGACGACGCGAGCATCGTCTTCGACAACGTCAACAACCTGGGCGGGCTGACGCTGGACCCGGCCACCAGCTCCTTCACCGGCTACTCCGACGTGAAGAGCGGCGGCTCCACGGGCGCCACCCGGCTGTTCGTGTACGGCGTCTTCGACTCCAAGGTCACCGCGAGCGGCAAGCTCACGGGCGGCGGCGGCGACAACGTGACCGGGTACTTCCGGTTCGACGCGGGCAAGGACAAGCAGGTCGGGCTCCGTCTGGCCACCTCGCTGATCAGCGTCGACCAGGCGAAGGACAACCTCGCCCAGGAGATCCCGGCGTCGACCTCCTTCGAGCAGGTCCAGAAGAAGGCCCAGCGCGCCTGGGACGACATCCTGGGCAAGGTCGAGGTCGAGGGTGCCACCGAGGACCAGCTGACCACGCTGTACTCCAGCATGTACCGGCTGTACCTGTACCCGAACTCCGGTTTCGAGCAGGTCAAGGGCGTGAGCACCTACGCGAGCCCGTTCGTCTCCAAGACCGGCACGGACACCGCGACGAACACCGGCGCGAAGCTCGTCAAGGGCAAGGTGTACGTCAACAACGGCTTCTGGGACACCTACCGCACCACGTGGCCCGCGTACTCCTTCCTGACGCCGAAGAAGGCCGGCGAGATGGTGGACGGGTTCGTGCAGCAGTACAAGGACGGCGGCTGGATCTCCCGCTGGTCGTCCCCGGGTTACTCGGACCTGATGACCGGTACCAGCTCGGACGTGGCGTTCGCGGACGCGTACGTCAAGGGCGTGGACTTCGACGCGGAAGCGGCGTACGACGCGGCCGTGAAGAACGCCACCGTCGCCCCGCCGTCCTCGGGCGTCGGCCGCAAGGGCATGGAGACCTCGGTCTTCACCGGCTACGCCAACACGTCGACGCACGAGGGTCTCTCCTGGTCGCTGGAGGGCTACCTCAACGACTACGGCATCGGCCAGATGGGCAAGGCGCTCTACGCGAAGACGAAGAACAAGCGCTACAAGGAGGAGTCCGAGTACTTCCTCAACCGCGCGCAGAACTACGTGAAGCTCTTCGACGGCGACGCGGGCTTCTTCCAGGGCAAGAACGCCGACGGCAGCTGGCGCGTGCCGTCCGCGGACTACGACCCGCGCATCTGGGGCAACGACTACACGGAGACCGACGGCTGGGGCTACGCCTTCACCGCGGTCCAGGACACCCGCGGCCTCGCCAACCTGTACGGCGGCCAGGACGGTCTCGCCCAGAAGCTCGACTCGTACTTCTCCACCCCGGAGACCGCGGCCCAGGAGTTCACCGGCTCGTACGGCGGCGTCATCCACGAGATGACCGAGGCGCGTGACGTGCGCATGGGCCAGTACGGCCACAGCAACCAGGTCGCGCACCACGTGACGTACATGTACGACGCCGCGGGTCAGCCGTCCAAGACGCAGGAGAAGGTCCGCGAGGTTCTGGGCCGCCTGTACGGGGGCAGCGAGATCGGCCAGGGTTACCACGGCGACGAGGACAACGGCGAGCAGTCGGGCTGGTTCCTCTTCTCCTCCCTCGGCTTCTACCCGCTGGTCATGGGCAGTGGCGAGTACGCGATCGGTTCGCCGCTCTTCACCAAGGCCACCGTGCACCTGGAGAACGGCCGCACCCTCACGGTGAAGGCCCCGAAGAACAGCACGAAGAACATCTACATCCAGGGCCTGAAGGTCAACGGCAAGAAGTGGACCTCCACGAGCCTGCCGAGCGACCTCCTCGCCAAGGGTGGCGTGCTCGACTTCGACATGGGATCCAAGCCCTCCTCGTGGGGCACCGGCAAGAACGCCGCGCCCGTCTCCCTCACCAAGGACGACAAGGTGCCCGCGCCGAAGCAGGACGTGCTGAAGGGTGACGGCGCGCTGTTCGACGACACCTCCGCCACGTCGGCCGAGGCCACCGGCACGGTCGAACTGCCGGTCGCCAAGGCGACGAAGGCCGCCCAGTACACCCTGACGTCGGCGAAGACCGGCGCGGCCCCGAAGGGCTGGGTGCTCCAGGGCTCCTCGGACGGCAAGACCTGGAAGGACCTCGACAAGCGGTCCGGCCAGACCTTCGCCTACGGGCAGCAGACCCGGGTGTTCTCCGTGACCCGGCCGGGCGACTACCAGCACTACCGCCTGGTGCTCGACTCCACGTCGACCCTCGCCGAGATCGAACTGATCTCCTGAGCAGGGCGGGTCCGTGGGCGGCGGCCCACGGACCCGCGCACCACGGCTTTCAGCGCACGCCGGCGGCCGGCATCCCGAACTCGGGGTGCCGGCCGCCGGTTTTCGCCGTCCGCACGGTGGGAGCGGCACGTTTCACACGCCGAGGCCGCATGTCACACGCCGAGGCGTGGGGCGTCGGCGTTCTCGGCGTGCTCCCCGGGGGCGACGCCGTGCTGCTCGTCCTCGGGGCGGCCCTTCGCGGGCAGCAGGAAGGTGATCGCGAGGAAGGCCGCCAGCAGGCACGCCTGGACGATCAACGCGTGGTGGAAACCGGCGGTGAAGTCGCCGGTCCCGGCCCGGTCGAAGAACACCGACCCGAAGGCCGCGACGCCGACCGAGCCGCCGACCGCCTGGACCGCCGACAGGACGCCGGAAGCGGATCCGATCTCGTCGTCGTCGACCGCGGCGAGGACGAAGCTGAACAGGGCGGCGATCACCATGCCGGCGCCGATGCCCGCCACCGCCACACCGGGGGCGATGTCCCACACGGAGAACGAGGCGGCGTCGAGGCCGTCGAGTTCGAACCACAGCAGCGCCGCTCCGGCGAGTTGGACGACCGGCCCGATCTGCAGCACCTTGCGGCCGATCCTGTCGGCGAGGAACGCGCCGCTGACGGCCCCGCCGATCGCGGTCCCCACCGCGAGCGGCAGGTTGCCGAGTCCCGCTTCGCCGGCGGTGAAGTGCCGGCCGATCTGGAGGTAGAGGGTCAGCACGAGCTGGGTGCCGACCAGCCCGCCGAAGAACAACGCGATGCCGCCGAGTCCGACGGTGAAGGCGGGCTTGCGCAGCAGCCCCGGGGTCACCAGAGGTTCGCGGCCCTCGGCCGCCGCCGCCCGGCGCTGCTCCACGGCGAACAGGGCGAACCCGATCACCGCGGCGGCCATGGACAGCCACGTCCACAGCGGCCAGCCGCTCTCCTGGCCCTGGTTCAGCGGCAGGACGAGCAGGGCGCAGGACACCGCCACCAGGGCCGCGCCCGGCGTGTCGACCCGCACGGAGCGATCGCCCGCCTTCTTCGGTACGAACCTCGCGGCGACGATCAGTGCCGCGATGCCGATGGGCAGGTTGACCAGGAACACCGCCCTCCAGCCCAGGCCGAAGAAGTCGCCCTCGATGAGGAAGCCGCCGAGGACCGGGCCGATGATGCCGCCCAGGCCCAGGACGGGGCCGAAGATCCCGAAGACCTTGGTGAGCTCGGCGCCGGAGAAGTTCTCCCGCAGCAGGCCCAGGCCCTGGGGCAGGAGCATGGCCCCGGCGGCGCCCTGCAGCAGCCGGAAGGTGATCAGCGACTCGATGCTGGGCGCGGCGGCGCACAGCAGCGAGCTCGCGGTGAAGGCGGTCAGGCCGATCAGGAACATCCGGCGCCGGCCGTAACGGTCACCGAGCCGGCCGCCGAGGATCAGCCCGGCGCCCAGGGTGAGGGCGTAGCCGCCGATCACCCACTGCAGGCCGACGGAGCCGGCGCCGAGGGACCTCTCCAGGTCCGGTCCGGCGACGTTGACGATCGAGGCGTCGAGGAGGTCCATGATCTCCGCGACGAGCATCGCCACCAGGATCAGCCATCGCCACCGGTAGGGCTCGGTCGGTCCGTCGGGGGTGGTGGGGGGATTGCCCATGCCAGATACCTCCATGGTGAAGTAATTCCACCGTGAAGGTAAAGTTGGGGGCGGTAGGTTGTCAAAAGCGGCCGCGCGGACCGCACGGGCACGAGGGAAAGGCGGAGGGGCCGACATGGAGGAAGCCGTGAACGACGGCGTCGCGGAGCGGCGCGAGCGGCTGATGGAATCCCTGCGGGCCTACGGCGGCCACTACACCGAACTCGGCCGCCGCTTCGCCGCCCGGCTCGGCCTGCACTCCACCGACGCGACCGCGGTCCTGGAGATCGCCGCCGCCGAGGAGCGCGGCACTCCCCTGTCGCCCGCCCGCCTGAGCGAGCGGATCTCCCTCTCCACGGGAGCCACCACCGCGCTGCTGAACCGTCTCGAAGCGGCGGGGCACATCACCCGCGCCCGCGAGCACTCCGACCGCCGCGTCGTGACCCTGCGCAGCGGCGGGCACATCCAGGAACGCGCGGACGAGTTCTTCGGCCCGCTCGCCGAACGCCTCGACGCCACGATGGCGCAGTACCCGCCCCAGCTCCTGGAACGGTTCGAGGAATTCATGGCCGACCTGAACGCCACCATGGACGCCCACCTCGCACATCAGGACACGCAGACGCCCCGCTCCTCCACCACTCGGCGCCGGACCTCCTGAAAAGGCGCGGTACCGGCCGCAGCGCCAGGGGGCCCCGACGCGCGCCGCCACTGGACCACTCGAAGTGCGGTCTCATCGGTCCGGCGAATTTCCGTGCCATGGCGAAAGGAACTCGAGCGGGCTCAGAGGAATCCGCGAAATCTCGCGCATTCCCACCGCGCCCGGCGCAGCCTGCCGCCTGTCGGCCCGGTCGTTCCCCCCCTCCGTCCTCCGTCCTCCGTCAAAGAGGCGGCTCGGTGAGCAATTCCCGCAACCAACGCGCCCCGTCCGCGTCTCCGAGGCCGCCCGTGCCCTCCGACGCGCCCGGGAAGAGCCGGCCCCAGGAGCAGGCCCGGCCGATCGCTCCGAGCCGCCACGCCAGGCTGACGGATCGTCGCAGCTCAGCGGCGGTGTGGCCGGTTCCCGTCCACGGTTCCAGGTAGGCGTCGCGCAGGCGCGGCAGCGCCTCGGGGCCGTACCGCTCGCGGGCCGTGCGCCCGGGAACGAGGAGGCTGCAGAAGGGGTGCGCAATGGCCGCGTCACCCCAGTCGAAGAAGACGAAGCGGCCCGGTTCCGGCATGAACGACTGGCCGTCGTGCAGGTCGGAATGGTCGAGTGTTCCGGCGATCCCGAAGCTCGCGAGCTCCGCACACCAGTCGACGAGACGGGGACGGAGATCCCGCAACGCGGTGCGGTCGGCCTGCCCCAGAACGGAGTTCTCCGCGGTGATCCTGTCGAAGATCTCCGGAAGGACGGCCACGGTCGAATCCGGAACACCGAGTGATTGCATTTCCTCGGCGAACGGGGTCAATTCCCGCTGAGCCTCGGCGTATTGCCGCAGCATGGCTTCCCACTCCGGCAAACCCGCGGCGCCGCGTTCCAGTTCGTCGCGGAAGAGGGGACCACCGTCCGGCAGGAGCGACCACCCCCGCTCGGCGTCGACGGCGATCGGCTCCAGCACACGCCCGGGGATCCGGCGCGACAGGGCTTCTGTCAGCCCCGCTTCGAAGGCACCCGCGGGCGGGGAAGCCTTGAAGAACACGGCGCCGTGTCCCTCGACGGGAATCCGCACCAGGACGGACCACGGCCGCAGCCGCACCGATCGCCCACCCGCATCGCGCAGGCCGTGCGCCGCGAGCGCAGCCTCCACCCATGCCAGGGCGGACTGCCGCCACGTACCGCTCTCCCAGGGCGTCACCGCGTCCCGGTACCGCCCCCGGTCCACGTCCGCCGTCTCGTCGCGCCTCATCGCCCCATCCCATCACCGTGCCTGCCGTCGCCTCCATCCGTTTTCCGCCGGACCGGGCGGCACCCCGCCCCGGACACCGCACCCCGGCACCACGCGCCGGCCCCGCACCAACCGCTGCGCGATCTCTGGACACCGGCTTGACGGCGTGCTGTCATACCGCCGACATCACTTTTCCAACGTTGCATAGAAGTTGTCGCACCACCGCACCGGAACGCGGCAGCCTTCTTCGCCATGCGCCCACGTCGTCGCACCAGGGCGCGGATCGAGGCTGCCGCAGAGCAGAAGTGGAGCTTCCACATGCCCCTGAACCGTCGGCACTTCATGACCAGCGCCCTGGTCACCGCCGCTTCGACCGCCGCCATGGGCCGCTGGGCCACCACCGCGACCGCGGCGGGTCACGCGGCGCCGGTGGCGCGGGGCGGCCATTACGCCCCGAACGCCGCCCCGCTGCACCCGACCGCGTTCCTGAAGCTGCCGCCCGGCCAGGTCAAGGCACGGGGCTGGCTCGCCGGCCAGCTCCAACTCCAGCTGGACGGCCTCTGCGGGCGTTACGAGGAGTTCTCGCACTTCCTCGACTTCGACACGTCCGGCTGGGTGCACACCGATCAGGGCGGCTGGGAGGAAGTCCCGTACTGGCTGCGGGGATACACCGACCTGGCGATCGTCACCGGCGACGCGAAGGCGCTCGCCGCGACCCGGCGCTGGATCGACGCGATCCTCACCACGCAGCAGTCGGACGGGTTCTTCGGTCCCAAGGCGCTGCGTACCTCGCTCAACGGCGGCCCGGACTTCTGGCCCTTCCTCCCGCTGGTCCAGGCGCTGCGCTCCTGGCAGGAGTACAGCGGCGACACCCGGGTGATCCCCTTCCTCAGCCGGTTCTTCCGGTACATGAACGCCCAGGGCCCGGGCGCCTTCAACACCAGCTGGATCGCGCTGCGTTGGGGTGACGGGCTGGACAGCGTCTTCTGGCTGTTCAACCGGACCGGCGACACCTTCCTGCTCGACCTCGCCGACAAGATCCACCAGAACGGCGCCGACTGGGGCGACAACCTGGTCAACCCGCACAACGTCAACATCGCGCAGGGCTTCCGCGAGCCGGCCCAGTACGCCCTGCGCAGCGGCTCGGCGCAGGACACCAAGGACACGTACGGTACGTACGCCAAGGCGATGGGCCAGTACGGGCAGTTCCCCGGCGGCGGCATCGCCGGCGACGAGAACGCCCGCGCCGGGCACGGCGATCCCCGGCAGGGGTTCGAGACCTGCGGCATCGTGGAGTTCATGGCGAGCCACCAGCTGCTCACCCGGATCACGGGCGACCCGCTGTGGGCGGACCGTTGCGAGGACCTGGCGTTCAACTCGCTGCCCGCCTCGCTCGACCCCTCGGGCAGGGCGATCCACTACATCACCAGCGCCAACAGCGTCGACCTGGACAACGAGCCCAAGCGGGACCGGCAGTTCCAGAACGGCTTCGCGATGCAGGCGTACCTCCCGGGCGTGGACCAGTACCGCTGCTGCCCGCACAACTACGGCATGGGCTGGCCGTACTTCCTGGAGGAGCTCTGGCTCGCCACGCCCGACGGCGGTCTGGCGGCGGCGATGTACGCGGCCAGCGAGGTGACGGCGACGGTCGCGGACGGCACCCGGGTCACGATCACCGAGGAGACCGACTACCCCTTCACGGACACGGTCACGCTCACCCTCAAAACCCCGAAGCAGCTCAGGTTCCCGCTGGTGCTGCGCGTCCCGGCCTGGTGCACCGCGCCGGAGATCAGGGTCAACGGGCAGCGCGTCACCGCCCCCGCCGGTCCGGCCTTCACCCGCGTCGACCGCACCTGGAAGAACGGCGACAAGGTCACGCTCCGCTTCCCGCAGCAGACCACCGTACGCACCTGGGCGGAGAACCACGGTTCGGTGAGCATCGACCGCGGACCGCTCACGTACTCGCTCCGGATCGGCGAGAGTTACGAACGCATCGGCGGCACCGACCAGTTCCCGGAGTACGCGGTGCACGCGACCACCCCGTGGAACTACGGGCTGGTGCTGGACGGCGCGCTGCCCCAGGCCACCGCGGCCCCGCGCGCCCGTGCGCGTGAGCGGTCCGCCCGGCTGGCGGCCGGCTCGAACCCCTTCACCCTGGAGGGCACCCCGCTCACGCTGACCGCGCGCGCCCGCCGCATCCCCGAGTGGAGCGCGGACGACGAGCACGTGGTGGCGCCGCTCCAGCAGAGCCCGGCGCGCAGCACCGAGCCCATCGAGCAGGTCACCCTCGTCCCGATGGGAGCGGCACGGCTGCGGATCACGTCCTTCCCGACGGCCGCGCCGGAGGCGGCTCCCTGGCTGGCGGACCGGTGGTACCGGATCGCCAACAAGAACTCGGGCAAGGTGCTCGGCGTCGACGGGATGTCGACCGCGAACAGCGCCCACGTGGTGCAGTTCGGCGACACCGGCACCGACGACCACCTGTGGCGGCTGGTCGCCAACGGCGACGGCTGGTACCGCATCCGCAACCAGCACTCCGGCAAGGTGCTCGGCGTCGACCTGATGTCCACGGCCGACAGCGCGCACGTCGTCCAGTTCGACGACAGCGACACCGACGACCACCTCTGGCAGCTCGTGCCGAACGGCGGAGGCTGGTACCGCATCCGCAACCGGCACTCGGACAAGGTGCTCGGCGTGGATCTGATGTCCCTCGCCGACAGCGCCCATGTCGTGCAGTACGACGACAACGGCACCGACGACCACCTCTGGCAGCTGCTCTGACCAGCAGCACCGCCGGATCTCCCCTGCACCACTCCGCGCACCACTCCGCGCGCCGGTCCCGGCGCGCGGAGCCCCCCACGTGAAGGAGGTCTCAGGATGAAGTCCGCACCCGCACCGCGCCACAGAACCTGGTGGAGACGGCTGACGGCGGGCACCGGCCTGCTGGCTCTGGTGGCCGGCGCCCTGGTCGGGGCCGGTACGGCTCCGGCCGCCGCGGCGGCCACCGCCTGGTCGCCGAAGACGGCGCCGATGACGACGCCGTGGACCGGCCAGGTCCCGGTCGACCAGCCGCTGCCCGAGTACCCGCGCCCGCAGCTCACCCGCCCGGACTGGGCCAACCTCAACGGCATCTGGGACTTCGCGGTCACCGGTAGGGACGCCGGCCAGCCCGCGTCGTTCACCGAGCAGATCCGGGTGCCGTTCGTGGCGGAGTCCGCGCTCTCCGGCATCCAGCGCAAGATCACCGAGAACGACAAGCTCTGGTACAAGAGGACGTTCACCGTTCCGTCGAACTGGAGCGGCCGACGGGTGCAGCTCAACTTCGGCGCCTCCGACTGGCAGACCACGGTCTGGGTCAACGGCACCCAGGTGGGCGCGCACAAGGGCGGGTACGACGGGTTCTCGTACGACATCACCCCGCAGCTGAACGGCGGGACGAACACCGTGGTGGTGTCGGTCTACGACCCGACGCAGACCGGCGGCCAGGCCGTCGGCAAGCAGCGGATCAACGACGTGGCCCCGCACTCGGGCGGCGGGATCTTCTACACCGCCGCCTCGGGCATCTGGCAGACCGTCTGGCTGGAGCCGGTGGCCGCCGCGCACGTCACCCGGCTGGACATGACCCCGAACCTGGGTGACGGCACCCTGCGGGTCAAGGTGCAGGCGGCCGGCGCCTCGGGCCGCAGCGCCCGGGTGACCGTCTCCACCGGCGGTACGACGGTGGGCACGGCGACGGGCACGGTGGGCGCGGAGATCTCCGTGCCGGTGCCGAACGCGCACCTGTGGACCCCCGAGGACCCGTTCCTGTACGACGTGAAGACGGAGCTGCTCGACGGGACGGCGGTCACCGACACGGTGGGCGGCTACACCGGCATGAGGTCCATCGCCATCGCCAAGGTGGGCAACATCCTGCGCCCGGTCCTCAACGGGAAGTTCGTCTTCCAGACCGGCACGCTGGACCAGGGCTACTGGCCGGACGGCATCTACACCGCGCCGACCGACGCGGCGCTCAAGTCCGACCTCCAGGCGCACAAGGACCTGGGGTTCAACATGGTCCGCAAGCACATCAAGGTCGAGCCGCAGCGCTGGTTCTACTGGGCGGACAAGCTCGGACTCCTCGTCTGGCAGGACATGCCCGCGATGGACACCGGCAAGTCGCCGGACAGCGCGGCCCGCACCCAGTGGGAGGCGGAGTACCACGCGATCATCGACCAGCACCGCAGTTCGCCGTCGCTGGTGATGTGGGTGAACGAGAACGAGGGCTGGGGCCAGTACGACCAGGCCAGGATCGCCAACGACGTCAAGGCGTACGACCCGTCCCGGCTGGTCGACAACATGAGCGGGGTCAACTGCTGCGGCGCGGTGGACGGCGGGAACGGTGACGTCGTCGACAACCACAACTACGTCGGCCCCGGCAACACCGCGTCCTCCTCGACACGGGCCGCCGTCCTCGGCGAGTTCGGCGGGCTGGGCTACAAGGTCGCGGGCCACGAGTGGTACCCGGGCGGCGGCTTCAGCTACGAGGACCAGGCGAGCCTGTCGGCGCTCAACAACCGGTTCGTGGGGCTGATCGACAGCATCCGGGTCGGTCAGATGCCGGCGGGTCTGTCGGCCTCGGTCTACACGGAGATCACCGACGTGGAGAACGAGGCGAACGGCCTCCTCACCTACGACCGCCAGGTGGTGAAGGTGGACACCGCGCGGGTGAAGGCCGCCAACCAGGCCCTCGTCGCGGCCTCGAAGGCGGCGACGACCGCGGTGACACTGCCCACGGGTCAGTACAAGTCACTGCGGGTCACCACCCCCGGCTACACCACGAAGTACCTGCGCCATTCGGAAGGGCTCGCGTACACGGAGGTCGTCGACGCCAACAGCTCCGCGCTGCTGAAGAGCGACGCCACGTGGAAGGTGGTCGCCGGTCTGGCGAACGGCAACTGCTACTCCTTCGAGTCCCGCAACTACCCCGGCGAGTACCTCCGGCACGCGAACTTCCGGGTCCGCCGGGACGCGAGCGACGGTTCGGCGCTCTTCAAGGCGGACGCCACCTGGTGCGCGGTCGCGGGGTCCGGCGGGGTGCGTCTGACCAGCGCCAACCTGCCCGGCAGCTTCATGCGCCACATCAACTCCGAGGTGTGGCTGGCCACTCCGGGCGGCACCAACGCCTGGGACAACGCGGCCTCCTTCACCGAGGACACCACGTGGTCGGTGGACGCGCCCTGGGCGCCGTGAGTCGAGTGGACAGCGGGAGGTCCCGGTCGTCGGGGCCGTCCGTCGTTCGGTGGCCGGTCCGTCGGAATGCTTCCGGCGGGCCGGCCACCGGCGTGTCCGGGGCCCGGCTTCCGTGGCCGGCCGGCTCGGGTCGGCCCGGCTCCGACCCCGAATTGTTACCAGACGCAAGATCATCCGTCGGTAGGATCGTTCTTCGTCCTTGCTCAGGAACTGACTCATTTCCAGGAGACATTGGTGTTCATCGGTAGAATTCTTCCGGCCGCAATCGTCCTGCCTGTCCTCGTGCTGGCTTCTGCCTGCAGTGCGGACACGCACGAAAAGGCCGCGGAGAAGAAGCCCGCGGCCACCGGCAAGGAGTCACCGAGCAAGCAGGACGAGGCCGCCGAAAAGGCCGCCGAGAACGCCAAGAAGATAGGCGCCGTCCCGCCTGCCGAACTGGAAAAGGCGGCCCTTTCCGGAAAGACCGCCGGATATGAGATGAAGAAGGTCTCCGAGGCGGAGGTCTCGGCCGGGCTGGACATGAAGGCCGACCAGAAGGAGTGCCAGCCCCTGGCCAGTCTGGCGGGCGGTACCACCAGCATCGAGCCGGTGAGTCTCGTGCACCGCTCGCTGGCACCCACCGACGCGGAGAACGCGACCGTCGGGTCCATGTGGCTGGCCTCGCACTCCGAGAAGAACGCGAAGCAGGTCATGAACGACCTGCGCACCGCGTTGAAGGAATGCCCGAAGGGTTTCAAGACACTCGGCCTGGCCTACAAGGCCGTCAAGCGGCTCGGTGACCCGGACCTCGGGGACGAGGCGGTCAGTTACGACATCACCACCGTCGTCTCCGACCAGTCGGTTCCCACGACCTACACGGTGGTGCGCGACGGTGGAGTGGTCGCCGCCTTCTACGGGGTCAACATGCTGGACACGAAGAAGGCCGCCGTCCCGGAGAATCTGGTCGCGGCGCAGTTGAAATCGCTCGGCTGAGAAGCGTTCGGACAGACCGGGTCGCGGAATCGGCGGGCTGACGCGACCGGTCCGCGCGTACGGGGGTCCCGCTCCTCTCCGCGCGGACCGCCGTCCGGAGTGCCGGTGGAGCGGTATGCCTGCCTCCTTATCTCTGCGGCAACCGCTGCGAGACCAGCTGCCCCTTCCCGAAGGGGGCGGTCATCCTGCAATACGGATCAGATAGGGACTCATGTCGTCATCTGCATCGCGGGCTTGGAAGCCCGCAGATCCGAGAAGAGCTATCAGCGTCGCGTGCATGTGCTCGGTCACGAAGCTGAAGTGACGGAATGCCGGCGACTGCATCTCACCCTTCTGGGCACTCTCCACTGCGGCTTGACTGAGGGACGAATCGATGAGCCACTGAACGAAGACCCCTCCCCTCGAGTCGTCTGTCGCATCCACCCAGAGCAGCGCACCCAACACGTCGGAGGGCTGATTGACGTCCCGATGTACCGCAAACCCGGCCATCGTCAACGCCTCGGCTGCCCTGTCGGCCAGATCGTTCCGTTCGGCGATTTCCGTCTCGCTCGCTTTTTTGATTTCTGACATTATTACCTGCTGCCATTTCGCCATGAGGTCAGGAGAAGGGGTGGGCATCCCATCGGGTCACCCACCCCTCTTACATCCTACGGGGCTATCCGGTCGAGCTTGTAAGCTATCCCTGGGCCTGGATCATCTTCGCCAGAATTGCCTCGAATGCGCTGTTCATCGTTCCGTCCGATCCCCACTGCACGGACCAAGTGATCTCTGCGCCATCGTCGAGGAGATTCTCCAGATTCGGTCCGCACACAGGGCACGGCTGCCGTTCGCTGTAGAGTTCGGTGATCTCCTTCGGTGAGACTTCCTTTTTGGCAAGCTGCTCCAGGATGTCGTCCTCCGCATGGAAACCGCCCCCCTTACTGAAGCCGATGACGAGATCGCCGAACTTCGGGTCATTCCAGCCCGGCACCCTCGCGACAGCAACATTTCTCTTGCCGAAGGCACCGAAACCGGCCTCGATTCTGGCCCTGTAGGCCATGCGGGAGAGGTCGGTGCTGTTGTACGCGATCAGACCGAGGCAGGAGTACTCGGGAACCGGACTCCCGATGATGCCCATCGGAGCGACAGTCGCGACCCGCGACTGCGACGCGAAGGAACCGACCCGGGACACCTTCCGGCAGGAGGCGTAGAACTTCTCCGCCATCTTCCCGGCGATTCCGCCGATAGCGGCTTCGGAAAGGCTGAGAGCTCTCAGCGCCCTCCATGCCTCGGTGAAGCCGATTCCGGTCCTGGCGGCGGCGTCCATCGCCGTCACCGCGGCTTTGCCCGCCTTGAAGAGGGCGCCGACGACGAACATGCCCACGACCCAGGCGCAGTCGCCCCAGCTGCCGCCCTCCATGAACGGATTGATCAGCTTGGCGCAGCCGATGAAGTCGCCGAGCAGGATGTCGATGGGGTCGATGCCCGAGTTGAACTCGACCATCGTCAGTGTCTGCGACATCCGCTCGGTGCGGGCGTCCGAGACCTCAGGACCGAGGTAGACCGTGTCCGCCTGCGGGCAGCTGCCCGAGTAGGAGCCCGACTCGGCCAGGCACATGAACACGTCGGAGTGCGACTTGTAGGTGAGGTCGGCCGTGATGGTGCAGTCGCCGATGTGGATGATCGGGTTGCAGTTGTCCTTGTCGACGTTCTTGGGGTCGCCGATGTACTCGACGTGGTCGAGGACTTCCCACACCCCACCGATCCCGGTGGTGGCACCCTGCGTGATGTGTTCGGTGTTGTCGGCCTTCTCGGTGCGGTCGGCGGCCTGCTGGGCCTCGTTCGCGGCGTCCCACGCCCCTTCGGACGCCTTCTCGGCCGCCGTCGCGTCGGTCTCCGCCTGGGTGGCGGTGTCGCGGGCGCTGGCCGCGTCCTCCTCGGCCTTGGTGGCCGTGGCACGGGCCGAAGCGGCGTCGTGCTCCGCCTCGGTGGCCGCGGCATCGGCCGCTGCCGCGTCCGTGGCGGCGTCGTTCGAGGCCGTCCAGGCCCTCACCACGTCCGCGCCCGCCGACTGGACGTAGCCGTCGGCGCGGTTCGCCGACGCCTCGGCGAGCTTCGCGTCCTTCGCGGCCTGGGTGGCCGAGGCCTGGGCCCGCTGGTAAGCCTTGGCGGCGCGGGCCGCGTCGGATGCCGCTGCCGCGGATGCCTCGGCCGCGAGCTTCATGTCGCCCGCGGCCTGGGCGGCGAGGGCCTTCGCCTCCGCGGAGTACCCCTGGGCTAGGTCGGCGGTGGCGGTCGCTGCCGCCGCCTGCTGCTGGGAAACCGTCAGGGACTGCTGGCCGGTGAGTGTCGCGAACGCAGCCGAACTGTCGGTCTCCTGGTACGGCGTGCCGAGTGTGATCGCCTCGTTCGCCGGCTTGATCACCGCTGCCGCGGAGTCCCGCGCCGCGAGTGACGACTGCACGGCCGCGAGCGCCTTGCCCGCGGTGACCGCAGCCCATGACGCCGTCTGCAGCGCCTCACTGCGCGCGGCGGTCGCTTCCTCCTTGGCCTTCTTGGCCGCGGCGGAAGCCTTCTCCGACTGTTCCTTGGCGCCCTTGGCGTCGAGCGCCGCCGCCTCGGAAGCGTCGATCGCCTCGGCCGCGGCGGCGTGGGCCGCGGCGGCGGAACCGACCGCCACCAGGTACGAGGCCCAGGTGTCGTCGGACGCCGCCTTGGCGCGCGCTGCCGCGCCCTGCGCCTTGGTGGCGGCCTCGCGGGCGTTGGTGGCGGCGGTCGTCGCCGCGTTCGCCGCAGCACGCGCGCTGGTGGCCGCCGCCGTCGCCGTGTCGGCGGCAGCCCGCGCGTCGGTGGCGGCGGCACGAGCGGCCTCGGCCGCGTCCGTACCGTCCACAGCCGCGGCGTGCGCCTCCAGGGCCGCCGCCTTCGCGCTCAGCGAGTCCCGTCGCTGCTCGGCCTCGAGAGCTTTGCCACGGGCGGCGACCGCGTCGCGCTCCGCCTGCTCGGCATCACCCCTGCGGGCCGACGCCGTGCTTCCCGCCGCCTCGGCCGAAGCCCGGGCGTCACTGGCGATCCGGCCCTGCTCGGCCGCCTCCGCCTCGGATGCGGAGGCCTTGTCCCGCTCGCTCTCCGCGGTGGCCCGGTAGGCCGCGGCGTTGGCGCGCTCCAGTTCTGCCACGGCGCGCGACGCCTGGGCGTCGGCCGCGGCCTGTCGTGCGTCCTCCTCCTCCGCCAGGGCGGTTTCCTTGGCCTTCTTGGCGGTCGCGGCGTTCGCCGCGGCCGAGGCCGCGTAGGCATCGGCGCTGTCCGCCGCCGCCTTCGCCTGGGCGGCGGCCTCCTGCGCGGCGACCCGCCGGAACTCGGTGTTCAGAGCGTGTGCCTCGGTCTGCGCCAGCGCGAGCAGCGCCGACGAGGTCTCGGCGGTGGCGTTGACGGCCTGGAGCGTGGTCTCCGTCGCCTTCGCGGCGGCCTCGGCGGCCGCGCCGGACGCGCGGGCGACCTGGACCGACTGCTGGGCGTACATCAGGGCTCGGCCGCGCGGGACTTCGGCCGCGTCGGCTATCGCCCAGGCGTCCTCCTGCGCGTCGACGGCCTTCTGGGCGGCGGTCTTCGCGGTGGCGGAGTGCGCCTTCGCGGAGGTCACCAGTGCGGCGACCTTGCCACGGGCGGTGGCGAGATCGGCGTTGGCCTTGTCGAACATCGCCTGCTTGGGCTTGAACAGGTCGTCCGGGTCGTTCTCCAGCGTGTCGTGCCAGACGCGCTGCCAGGTGAGGATCTGCTCGGCGCGCCACGCCTGGCCGATGGCTTCGACCATGTCATCGGTGGCCTCACGTGTGGCGGCCGACGCGTCGGCCTCCGCCTGCGTGATCAGGGTGCGGGGCGCGGCCTGGGCGGCGTACTCCGCCTCCCACTCGGTGTACGCCTGCGCGGTCACCGCGGAGAGCTTGTTCCGCGGGTCGGTGGGTTCCGCGCTGTCACAGGTGGCCCAGGACTGCTTGAGGTTCTCCACCTCTTCGCGGAACTCCGGGCTGTCCTTGGCCGGGGCCTCGGTCAGGAAGCCGCCGTGCCGGAGGTAGGACGCGATGTCGCTGCCGGTGGTACCGCCCGCGTAGCGGGTGTTGGCCACATCGCTGTCGCGCAGCATGACATCGGCGGTGAAGTCGTACCAGGAGTCCTTGCCGCGGTTGTCCTCGGTGATCTCCTCGGCGCGCGCGACGGACTCCGCGCCGGCGTTGCTGTGCCCGTCCCAGCCGAGACGGCCGGAGATCTTCTCCTGGGTGAAGAGGGTGAACTGCAGGACCTCTTCGTCGAAGGCCGGTACGTGCCATTCCATGTCGTCGCTGAAGAACGCCGACTCGGCGTACGGCTTGTTGGCCTTCTCCAGCACGTTCGACCGGGCCGCCAGCGCGTCCCGGTAGTCGAACGCGGCCTGCACGTCACGGGTACGTGCCTGGCCCAGCGGTCCGAAGCCGATCCATCCGATGTCACCGACGGCCGCGCGCAGTTCGGCGTTGTCGCCGGCGAGCGCCGAGACGGCCTCGGCCTTCATCTCGGGTCCGCCCGCGTGCAGCGCCACTCCGGCGATGCACCGGTCCAGGCGCGGGGTGCTGCGGGTCGTACCGATCAGCTCGGTGAGTTCGGTCAGCTTGCGCTGGGCGTCGTCGGCGTCGGTGAAGACCTGCTGGATGCCGGTGCTCACCTGTTCGATCGCCGCCGCGAGCGCGGGGATCCGGCCGACGACGACGGCGGACGAGGCGATGTCCACCAGGTCCCAAAGGCAGCTCTCGACGCCGCTGTAGCTCAGGCACTCTTTGACCTCGGCCACGCCGAGGTCGTCCAGAAGGGTCTGCCCGCCGTGGGCCGCGACCCAGTCGAGGACGTGGACGGAGACGGCGGCGTACGCGTCGCGGTAGTCGTCGACGCAGCTCTGGCCGCACTTGGCCAGCAGGATGGCTTCCTGCTGCTCACCCAGCTCGGCCCACGAGGAGGGACCGCCCGGGATCGGGTAGTCGCCTTCCTCCATGGCCTGCTGGTGCTGCTGCTCGTTCTCCTCCCGCTGCTCCTTCTCCGCCTGGTCGGCGGCCTCCTCGGCGGCAGTGCTGTCGCCGTCGGCGTCCGAGGCGCGGTCCTCCGCCTCCTGGGCGTCCTTGTCAGCCTTGTCGGCCTGCGCCTTGGCCTCCGCGGCGGCCTGGGCCGCCCGGTCCTCGGCCTCGGCGGCCTTCAGGGCATCGCGTTCGGCGTCCGTGGCCTCGCGGTCGGCGTCGGCTGCGACGGTGTCGGTGGCGTCGGCCGTCTGCTGGGCGCTGAGCGCGTCGTTGCCCGCCTGCTGCGCGTAGCCGGAGGCCGTGTCGGCCGCCTTCTTGGCGCCTGCCCGGGACGCGGCCGCGTCCTGGGCCGACTCCTGAGCCGCTGCCGCGGCGGCGATGGCGCGCACCGAGTCGCCGGCCGCCTGTGCCGCAGCCTCGGCCGCGACCTTGACGTCGCCCTGCGCCTGATCGGCGAGTTGCTGTGCGTCCTCGGCCGCCTGCTCCGCCTCGGTGGCCTTGGCCTCGGCCGCGGCCGCCTGCTGCTCGGCCATCGTCTTGGACTTCTGGCCGGTCAGGACGGCGAACGCGGCGGCGCTGTCGGTCTCCTGGTACGGCATGCCGAGCGCGATGGCGTCGGCCGATGCGGCCACCGCCTTGGTCGCGCTGTCCCGGGCGGCGAGTGCGGCCTGCCCTGCGGCGTAGGCCCGGCCCGCGGTGACCGCGGCCGAGTCGACGGCCTGGGCGGCCTCGATCCCCGCCGAGGCAGCCTCGTCGCCGGCCCGCTTGGCCAGGGCGGATGCCTGGTCCGACGCGGTGGCGGCGTTCTGGGCCCGCAGTGCGGCGTCCCCGGCGGCGTCGAGTGCCTTGGCGGCCTCGGCCCGGGCGGTCGCCGCGGCGCCGGTCGACGCGAGGTACGCCGACCACGCGGCGTCCGCGTCGGCCTGGGCCCGTCCGGCGGCGCCCTCGGCCTTCGTCGCGGCGGACCGCGCGGAGACCGCTGCGGCGGTCGCGTCGTCCGCCGCGGTGTGGGCGGCGGTGGCGGCGGTGACCGCTGCCGCGGCCGCTTGGCGCGCCTGGTCGGCGGCCGTGCGGGTCTCCCCGGCCGCTGCCGTGCCTGCGGCAGCCGAGGCGGCGGCCTCCAGAGCGGCGGCACGGGCGGCGGTGGCCTGCTGCTTCTGCTGGGCCGCGGCCGCCTTCTCGCGTGCGGCCTGGGCGGCCCGGGCCTTCGCGTCGGCAGCCTCGCGCTTGGTAGCGGCGTCGCTCGCGGCGGTCTTGGCGTTCGCCTTCGCCGTACCGGCCGCCGTCTGCTGGGTCGCGGCCCTGGTCTCGGCCTCGGCGGCGGTGGTCCGCTGCTGGGCGGCCTCGGCGCGGGAGGCGACGGCGGTGGCGTACTCCAGCTCGGCGGAGGCACGCTGGGCCTGGGCGACGGAAGCCTTCTGACGGGCCGTCTCCTGCTTGCCCTTCGCGGCGGCCTCGGCCGTACCGGCGTCCTTCGCGCTGTCGGCCGCGGCCTTGGCGTTGGTCTCCGCGCTGTCGGCGGCGGCCTTGGCCTGAGCGGCCGCCTCCTGCGCGGCGATCCGGCGGAACTCGGTGTTGAGCGCGTGCGTCTCGGTCTGCGCCTTCGCCGTCAGCGTGCGACTGGTGCCGACGGTGGCCTCGGTGGCGTCGCGGGCCGTCTCGGTGGCCTTGGCGGCCGCCTCGGCCGCGGCCGCCGACGCGCGGGCGACCTGCACGGACTGCTGGGCGTACATCAGACCCCGGCCGCGCGGCACGTTCGCCGTGTCGGCGAGGGCCCACGCCTCCTGCTGCGCGGTCGTGGCGTTCGTGGCGGCCGTCTTCGCGGCCGCGGCGTGGCTGTTGGCCGAGGTCGCGAGTGCGTCAGCCTTCGCCCGGGCGTCGGCGAGGTCGGCCTCGGCCTGCTCGTACAGCTCGGGTCCGGGCTTGAAGAGGGAGTCGGGGTCGTTGGCGAGTTCTTCCGCCACGACCTTCTGCCAGGTGAGGATCTGGTCGGCGCGCCAGGCCTGCTGGATGGCCTGGATCATGTCGTCGGTGGCTTCGCGGGTCTCGTTCGCCGCGTCGGTCTCCGCCTGAATGATCGTGTCGCGCTGGGCCGCCTGCCCGGCGTACTCCAGCTCCCATTCGGTCATGGCGGTCATGACCGGGCCGTTGAGCACGCGGTCGAAGTCGAGCGGGTTCTGCCAGTTGCAGCCCGCCCATGCCTGCTTCAGGTCCTCGACCACGACCCGGTACTCGGCCGAGTCCTCCGCCGGGGCCTTCGTCGGCAGGCCACCGAGCTTCAGGTAGGACGCGACGTCGCTGGCGGTGGTGCCGCCCGAGTAACGCGTCTCGTAGACGTCGCCGTCGTCGAAGGCGTCGTCGGCGATCCAGTCGTTGTCGATGTCCTGGCCGCGGTTCTCCTCCGTGATCTCACGGGCCCGGGCGACCGCTTCGGGGCTGGCGTTGGTGTGGCCGTCCCAGCCGAGCTGCCAGGCGAGCTGCTCCTGGGTGAAGAGGGTGAACTGGAGCACCTCGGAGTCGAACTCCGGTATGTGCCAGTCCATCTCCTCGCTGTAGAAGGCGTTGGAGGCGTACGGATCGTTGCCGTCCTCCAGCGCCGAGGACCGGGCGCGCAGGTCGTCGCGGTAGGCGAGTCCGGCTGTCCGGTCCTCGTCGCCGGCGAGACCGAGCGGGTAGAAGCCGATCCAGCCGACGTCCCCGACGGTGGCGCGCAGTTGCTCGGCGCTGCCCGAGAGGCCTTCGACCGCCTTGGCCTTCATCTTCGGCCCACCGGCGTGCAGCGCCACTCCGGCAAGACAGCGGTCCTGCCGCACGGTGTCGCCGATGGTGTTGCGGTAGAGGCCGGTGTCCTCCTCGTCCGCCGCACCGGCGGCGGAGGCCGGTACCGCGCTGATCAGCCCGGCGAGTACGGCCACCGCGGAGATCAGGGCCGTCCCGGCCGTGGCTCTGTTCAGGGCCTGTCTTGTGCGACGCCGGCGTCTGCCGACGTCTCGTACCCATGACATGCGTGTTCCGCCCAACTCCTGGAAGGAGGCAGAGCCAGCTCATGAGCATGACAAGGTCGACGCGGGCGCACACCGCCGGCATGCGGACGGCATCACGCCGGCGCTCCCCCTCTCCCCCCAGGAAACGGGCAACTGCCGTTCTGTAGAGGACGCGCGACCGTGGCCGCGGCAATGCCCGGCCCGCAGGGACGCGCCCCGCAGACACTCTCACGCGCGGACCGATCATGGGAAGGTCAAATGATCTTCTCGTTTCACCCAAGATGCACCCAGTCGGCAACAAAAAGATCACCAATTTCTCATGATCGTTGCATCCCGTCGGCAAGAAGCGTCCACTGGCGATCCCCCGTACGGCGCATCCGACATGACAGCAGGTCAGGCGGGCGCCGAGCCCCTTCGCCGCGGGCGACGACCGCTCCCCACGGCGCCCGACGGCCGGGCTCGCGGGGGCCGGGACCGACCCCGGTCCACCGGCGCCTCAGACCCGCGCACCGTCCAGCACCAGCGCGACCAAACGCTCCGCCAGCTCCTCGTCGAGAGGTGCGTCGCTCACCAGGACGCGGGCGAAGAGGGGGCCGCTGACCGCCTCCATGAGCAGGCGGGCGTCGGTGTCCCCGGCGAGTTCGCCGCGTTCGACGCCGCGCCGGACCATGACGACGCCGCGCTCCAGCCGGTCCTTCCAGTACGGGCCCCGGCGGTCCTCCAGGGTGTCGTCCCGCTCGACGCTCAGCCGCAGCAGCGCCTGGCCTTGGGCGGTGCGCAGCAGTCGGACCAGCGAGACGAAGAACGTCGTGAGGTCCTCGCGGACGTCCCCCGTGTCCGGGACCGGCACGGCGGCGTCGAGTTCGGCGACGAGCGCCTCGGCGATGAGGTTCTCGCGGGTCTTCCACCGCCGGTAGATCGAGGTCTCGTGGACTCCGGCGGACCGGGCGACGGCGGAGACGGTCGCGCCCGACAGTCCTTCGGCCGAGAGGATCTCCACGACGGCGGTCAGCACGGCTCGGCGCATGTTCTCCCCGCGTCGGCGCAGCGGCGGGGCGGCGGGGCGGGGCGTGGTCATGCGGCCAGCCTAAAGCAACCCCACTTGCACAGGACCTCAGGACCGTCGTACCGTCTAATGCAAGACGACCTGCGTTAGATCGGCGGCCGTCGAGGGAACACCGCCTTTGGAGGTCATGTCATGGAGCAGATGCTCGCCGCACGCCTGCACGTCCCGAGCCGAACCCTGCGCGTCGAGGAGGTTCCCCGGCCGCAGCCCGGACCGGGGCAGGTGCTCGTGAAGGTGGAGGCGGCCGGGGTGTGCCTCTCCGACGTGCACCTGATCGGCGGCAGCCTCACCCCGCAGTTGCTGGAGGGCGACACCGTCACCCTCGGTCACGAGGTGTCCGGCACGATCGCCTCGACGGGCGAGGGCGTCACGTCCTGGAAGCCCGGCCAGCGGGTGGTGCTGTACGCGGGCGAGACCCGCGACGGCGTCACGTACACGCGGGGCGTCGACTACGACGGCGGCTGGGCCGAGTACGCGCTGTCGGCCGAGGACGCGCTGACGCTGCTGCCCGGCTCCATCCCGTTCGACCAGGGCGCGATCATCCCGGACGCCGTGTCCACCCCGTGGGGCGCGATCACCGCCACCGCCGCGGTCCGGCCCGCCGAGGCCGTGGGCGTGTGGGGCGTGGGCGGGCTCGGGGTGCACGCGGTGCAGCTGCTGCGCGCCGTGGGCGCGTACCCGATCGTCGCCGTCGACCCGAACCCGACCGCCCGGCAGCGCGCTCTCGCCGCCGGAGCCGATCTGGCGCTCGACCCGGCCGCCCCGGACCTCGCTGAGCAGGGGCGCGCGGTCACCGCCGGTGCCGGACTGGCCGCCGCCTTCGACTTCGCCGGGGTGCCCGCCGTGCGCGAGCAGGCGCTGACCGCCCTCGCGAAGGGGGGACGACTCGTGCTGGTCGGCCTCACCGACAAGCCGCTGACGGTCACGCAGGGCACCCGGTTCAGCTACCTCCAGCAGCAGATCCTCGGCCACTACGGCTCCGACATGCCCGTCGCCCTCCCGCAGCTCCTCGGGCTGGTCGAAGGCGGCCGGCTGGACTTCTCCGGCTCGATCAGCGGGACCCTGCCGCTTGCGGAGGCGGCCGAGGCCGTGGCCCGGCTGGAGCGCAAGCAGGGCGACCCCATCCGTCTGATCCTGCGCCCCTGACGCACCCTCGGGCCGGGGCGGCGTGCGCGGCACACCCCTGGACGTACGGGCGGAATCGCTTCGCCCGCACATCCGGGGGGTGTTGTCCGGGCGGCGCTCCGGTGCTGTGAAAATGGGGGCCATGAGCTGGGACGAGAGTGCCACCGTGCGGGTGGCGAGAGCGCCGGACGTGTTCGTGATCGGTGTCACCGGCGCGGTCGACCAGGCGGAGCGCGATCTCCTCTCCGCCGCCTGGGAGGAGGCCACGGAGGCCGACCTGCCCGCCACGGTGGTCGACCTGTCCGGTGTCACCTTCGGGGACAGCGGCCTGCTCAACGAATTGCTGATGGCGGAGCGCGGACACCGGCTCCGGGGGCGGGCGTTCATCATCGCCGGGCCGCTCCGCCCACAGGTGCGGCGCCTGTTCACCGTCACGGGGACGCTGGACCACTTCGTCGTCGTGGGCACCGCCGGGGACGCCCCCGAGCACCGCGCGAGCTGACGCCACGTCAGTCTCCAACCTGGCGAGCGAGGTTCCCGCTCAGTCCGCCGGGCCACGCACAACGGGCCCGGCGAACATCCGATGAGCCACCGGGCGGCCGCCCAGCGCGTCCCGCAGCCCGGTAAGTCCCTGGGCCAGCTCCGCGCGCTGCCCGGCGGGCATGCTGTCGATCGCGGTGGTCAGCACCTCGCCCCGCTTCCTGCGCACCTCGGCGAGGTGCGCGTGCCCCCGCGTCGTCAGACTCAACGTCACCTCGCGTCCGCTGTCGGGGCTGGGCCGCCGCTCGACGAAGCCCACGGACTGGAGCCGGTCGCACAGTCGGCTGAGCGAGGGCGCGGACACGTTCAGTACGGCGCCGAGCGCCCGCATCCTGATGCCGTCCTCGCGGTCGACGGCGTACATCAGGCGGAGCTGGGCCAGGGACGCGGGGGCCGCCCAGCCCCGGTCGCGGGTCCGTTCCCACAGCAGGTCGAGCAGTTCCACGATGTCGCCCGCCGCCGACGCCACGTCGTCGTGGCCCGGAGGCGCGACCTCGGCGTCGGACGTCATGACGTTCCCCCTCTGTTCCCGGTGCCCCGGGGCGGGCCGGCGCACGGCGTGCGTCAGGCTGTGCCGTCCGGGCCGGTGGGACGGGCCGAGCGGTGTCGTACGCCCTCGATGGCGGAGGGGGCCTCGTGCGCGGACGTGGACGTGGTCCGCATGCTCTGCCCCGAGGGACGCTCCGCGTCCATGGGGGTCGTGGTGAGGTACTCCAGCGTACCCGTGACCTCCAGCAGCCGGTCGAGCGCGGCTCGGCGCCCGTCCAGCACCAGACGGACGCCCGCCCGGTCGGCCCGTCTGCGGATCATGATCAGCGCGGCCAGCCCGGAGGAGTCGACCGTTTCCAACGGGGCGCATTCGAGCCGGAGTTCGCGTATGTCCGGGTGCCCGGCCAGCTGCTCCGTCACGGTGTCGAGCAGCGTGTCGGCACGGGTGTGGTCGAGGTCTCCGCACAACTCCACCAGGACCGCGCCCTGTGCGTCGTACCGCGTGCTGAGCCGGAAGGCGTCGGAGGGGGTGGTCGTCATGCGTGCTTCCCGTGGGGGGTGTTCGGACGGAGGCGGCCGGCCGCGAGGCGGAGGTGGCGGGTGGCCCGGGGGAAGTCCCTGAGCTCCTCGCCCAGCACCTCCAGTGCCGGGACGAGGGAGAGCGCGGGCACGTGGCGTGCCGCCAGGATGTCCCCGGTCCAGTCGAGGAATCCGGTGAAGAGCTCGGCGGCGTCGGTGTAGAGGGCGGCGGCGAGGAAGTCGACGATGTGCGCCACGTCCTCGGCCGTCCGCTCGCGCTGCGCCTCGGAGTAGGCGCGTGCCGCGGGGAAGCGCTCGTCGAGCCCGACGAGGACCGCCTTCACCAGCTGCGCCTTGCTGCGCACCACCAGGGTGTACTCCTGGTCGCCGAGGTGGGGCAGATCGTCGATGGGCTGGTGGGCGCGGGGCGTACGGGGCGCGATGCCCGCCGCCAGGAGAGCGGCGGCGGCGCGGGCGTCCGGGGCCCAGGCGTCCGCCCCGAGGAGGCGGGCGAACCCGCCGTCCTCGCCGAACGCGGCGCCTCCGGCGAGGACCGGGGTGCCGGTCGCCTGGCAGGCGGTGATCGCGGCGTGGGCGGCGGGCAGCCGGGTGGCGAGGGAGGCGGACAGGGCCACCGCGTCCGCGCCGGTGCGGTGCAGATGGGCGATCAGGTGCGCGGTCGGGACCTGGGCGCCGAGGAAGTCGACCCGCAGGCCGCGCAGGGTCAGCACCTCGGCGAGGATACGGGCCTGCAGGGCGTGCCACTCGCCGTCGACGCAGGCGACGGTCACCCGCCCGGCCGCCCCGGCGGTACGGTCCCGGTGCGCCGCGCGGCTCCGGGAGAGGGCGCCGACGACCCGGTCGTTGACCGCGGTGGCCGCGTGTTCCTGGGCGACGCTGATGCGGTTGGCGGCCCACTCGACGCCGATCGTGCCCTGTACCGGCACGATGACGTCCAGCAGCAGGCTCTCGGCGTCCGCCCCGTCGCGGAGGGCGTCCAGCACGAGGCCGGTGGCCGTGTGCTCGTCCCCCTCCAGGACGGCGTCCCACAGTGCGTCCCTCAGCGCCGCCGGCGGGTGGTCGGAGGTCAGGGTGTGCGTACTCATGCGGTGAACCTGCCCCGGGTGTGGCCGTCCACCGCGCTGAGGTGGTGGGTGCGCGGGGCGGCGATGACCACGACGGCCATGTCGTCGTGGCGTCCCCCACCGACCCACTGGGCCGCGAGCATCTGGATGTGCTCGACGACGGCCTCGGCGGGCATCCCTCCGCAGCGGGACAGCGCGCTCCGCAGCCGCTCCTCGCCGAAGAGGGAGTCCCCGAGAGGCCCGCCCCGGGCCTCGGTGATCCCGTCGGTGAACAGCACGCAGCTCTCCCCCGGGGCGAGGACGGCCTCCACCGTCTCGGCCCTGGCCTGCGGGAGGGCGCCCACCAGGGTGCCCCGGGTGGCGGCCTCCTCCACCGTCCCGTCCGCGCGGACGATCAGCGGTGCGGCGTGCCCGGCGCTGGTCAGCCGCAGCCGCACCGAGGCGGACTCGCGTACCGCGGAGGCGAGTACGAGGGTGGCGAACCGGGCGTGGTGGGAGTTGAGGAGCGCGCCGTTGAGGAGGTCGATCATCCGCTGGTGGTCGTCGGCCATCGGCAGCAGCGCGTGCAGGGTGTTGCGGATCTTCCCGGTGAGCACGGCGGCGTTCAGGCCCTTGCCGCACACGTCCCCGAGCACGGCGAGGGAGGGCTCGCCCTCGACCGCCGCGGGGTGCACGTCGTAGAAGTCGCCGCCCACCCGTTCGGTGTCGCGCGAGGCGCGGTACCCGCCGGCGAACTCCACTCCGGAGACCTGGTGGAGGACCGGGGGCAGGAGTTCGCGCATCAGCGTCTCGGTGATCGACGCCTGCTCGGCGTACATGCGCGCGGCGGACATCGCCGCGCCCGCACGGGCGGCGAACAGCCGGGCGAAGGTCTCCTCGTTCCGGCTGAACGCGTGGTGCTCGCCCCGGCGGAGCAGGATGAGCGCGCCGGCCGGGACGCCGTGGCCGGGCAGCGGGGTGACCACGATGGAACCCACGTCGTCCATGTCCTGCGGCACCACCCACGACGGGGCGAGGCCCGGGTCCATCCACCGCGACGGCACGGGCGGGAACCCCTGGAGCGCCTCGGCGAGGCCGGGCACCGCGTCGGGGTCGACGTGTTCCCGGGTGAGTGTCGGGGTGCCGTCGCCGCTGCACCGGGCGATCAGCGTGCCACCGGTGGACGGGGCGACCACCAGGGCGGCGTCCGCGAGGTGCGCGGCGGCCAACTGGGCCGTCACCTCGGCGCACTTGTCGAGATTGAGCGAGGACAGCAGCCGGTTCGACGCCTCGGTCAGGAAGGCGGTGCGTGCGCGTTCCCCGCGCAACGCCTCGGTGGCGCGCCGCCGGTCGGTGTCGTCCACCAGCCACCACACCACGCCGCCGTCCTCCTGACCGGCCGGGTGTGCCTCGAAGCTGCGGTCGCCGACGGGGCCGGCGGCCGTGGCCGGGCCCTCTCCGGCCCGGCGCACCCGGTGCGCGTCCGCCAGCCAGGACGGGACGGCGTCCGTCAGGGGTGTGCCGGGGCGGGCCTCGGGGAAGAGGGCGGCCGCGGCGTCATTGGTCCGTTCGACGGCGCCCCTCGGCCCCACGACCAGGGCGGGGCAGGGAGCGGTGTCCCAGACCGGTTCGACCTGAGTGCTCGCACGGGCGGCAGGCGCCCGGTGTGCGGAAGTCACCAAACGAAGAAGGCCCGCTGCGCGAACCCCTCACCTCATCTACTCGACGACAGAATCATTGCCCCTCGGCAACACTCCTCCACCGGAGGCACTCCTGGCAACCCGTCATGGCCGGGCGCGCCCCGGCGCGGCGGTGTGACGGAGCGCTCCTCACGCGCGCGATGTCTTCCTGTGTGAGTTCGCGCACTCGGGGAAAGCGGTCGTGGAGACCCACGCGAATCCGCGTGCGGGAGGAAAGGCGAGAGCATGAGAAATGTCTGGTGCGGGCCCGTGGCGATCGATGAGCTGGCCGGGACGGATCCGACCGAGTTTTCGGTGGAGGCTTCCGACGACACCCTGGGAACGGTGGACCGGCGTTCTCTCGTACCCGAATTCGACCACCTGGTCGTCGACACGGGTCTGTGGAAATTCGGTCGCAGCACTGCCATTCCCATGGGTATGGTCGCGCGGGTGGATGCCGAGCACCGGGTGATCACTCTGCTCTGCACGAAGGAGCAGGTGAAGGGCGCTCCGCGGTTCGCCCGCGACCAGGACACCAATGACCCGGCCTATTTGACGCGCCTCGGCGCCTATTACGCCGAAATCCTGACGCCGTGACGCCGGGATCATCCGTCCGGTCCGCGTACGGGCGACCGTCGCCGGCCCGGCGCGGCATTCCTCGTCCGTCCTTTCGTACGACTCCGGGGTGAAGCACCATCAGTGAAATGACCGGACGGAAGAGACCGGACAGGGGGACGGCGTTCCTGGTCCGGACGGACGGGTTCGCGCTCGTCCGGGTACGCGGCGACGCCGACGAGAATTCCGGGGCGCCCGAGTTGGCCGAGGCTCTCGGGGCGGCGTTGCGGATGGGGAAAGAACGTACTGTGGTGGACCTGTCGGAGACGGAATTCGCGGACTCCGCGGTACTGCACACCCTGCTCGACGCACGTGCGCGCCATGAGCGCGCCGGCGTCGGACTGGTGCTCGCGGGCCCTTTCCGCACCGCCGTACGTCGCTTGTTCGAGGTCACCGGCACGGCCGGCGCCTTCACCATGGCCACGAGCGTGGAAGAGGCGGCCACATGCTGAAGCCGGCACGACACGCACGGCCCGTCGACACGACGGGGCCGTGTTCCAGGGGGCGGAGGAGCACGTGAGCAGGGAACATCCGGTGGGCCGCGACGAGGGCGGACCCGTCGGTACGGGGCTCCCCCTGCCCGGCGACGCCGCCGCCGCGCGCGCCATCGTGCGCGAGTTGCTGGACGAGCAGTTCTGCACCCTGGGAGGCATGGACCCGGACGACGTGGTCATCTCGGACGCGCTGCTGGTGACGTCGGAGCTCGTCACGAACGCCATCCGCCACGGGGGCGGGCTCACCGGGTTCAGTGCCCGGCTCAGCGGTGAGGGGCTGCTGCTGGACGTGGCGGACGCCAGTCCCGCGGAGCCGCGGACCGTGGTCGCGGCTCCCGACACCGTACGGGTCGGGGGCTACGGGTGGCCGCTGGTGCGGCGCCTCTCGAAGCGGGTCACGATCACCAGGCAGGCGTGCGGCAAGCGGATCAGCGTGCTCATCACCCTGTTCTGAGGCGGCCCGTCCCTTCTGTTCCGAAGCTACGCCCCACCGCACCGCCTCGCCGTTCCCGCCTCCCCGCCCCGCGCGCCCCGGTCGCTTCCGGCGGTTCAGCAGCGGTGCGTGACCCGGGCCACCAGGTCCTTCCAGCCGTCCTCGACACGCTCGGCCGAGAAACATCGGCCGTTGCGGTGGTGATTGAGGAACGAGGGGTCCAGGTAGGCGAGCAGCACCTGGGTCAGCATCTCCAGGTCGCCTCTCACACCGGTCCGCCGGAGCAGGTCGGTGACGTGGCAGGCACGCACCGTGCGGGCGGGCGCGCTGTAGCGGCGGGTCGGACAGTTGTCCGCCTCGACGTACAGGTCGACGTACTTCGTCATGTGGCGGATGGTGTGGACGCCGAAGGCTTCCAGCCGCTCCAGCGGGGGCGCGCCGGGGCCCAGCGGCGGCGGTCCGCAGATGACCGCGTTCTGGAATTCCTTCTCGGCGTGGTCGATGAGCGCGTTCATCAGGCCGACCCGGTCGCCGAAGCGCCGGAAGACGGTGCCCTTGCCGACGTGGGCCGCGGTGGCGACCGCTTCCATCGTGACGTTCTCAGCCCCCACCTCCCGGACCAGTCGCGATGCGGCTTCCAGCAGGCGGATACGGTTGCGGGCGGCGTCGGCTCGCTCCTGGGGCTCATGACCGGCCAGGGGCAACAGCGTGACAGGGCGGGCGGAAGAAGCCTCGTCGGCTCCGATCTGCGCGGTCATCGCACCAGGGTAACTCGCTCCACGCGAAGTGGACCCCGGTCCGCTTCGCGTGCTATACCGATGACCGGACCACGGTCCGGTTTCTTTCTCCGCCGCCTAGCCCGGCACTTTTCACAGGAGTCCCTCATGTCCACTCGCATCGTCGCTCTCGTCGGCAGCCTCCGCTCCGGCTCCCACAACCGCCAGCTGGCCGAGGCCGCCGTGAAGCTCGCCCCCGAGGGCGTGGAGGTCGTGATCCAGGACGAGATCGCCGACCTGCCCTTCTACAACGAGGACATCGACGTCGAGGGCAAGCTTCCGGCCGTCGCCGCGAAGCTCCGCGAGACCGCCAACAGCGCCGACGCGTTCCTCCTCTTCTCCCCCGAGTACAACGGCACCATCCCGGCCGTCCTGAAGAACGCGATCGACTGGTACTCCCGCCCGTTCGGCGCCGGCTCCTTCACCGGCAAGCCGGTCGCCGTCGTCGGCACCGCGTACGGCCAGTTCGGTGGCGTGTGGGCCCAGGACGACGCCCGCAAGGCCGTCGGCATCGCCGGTGGTTCCGTGCTGGAAGAGGTCAAGCTCTCCGTGCCCGGCTCGGTCGTCCGTTTCGCCGAGACCCACCCGGCGGACGACGAAGAGGTCGCGCAGCAGCTGACCGCCGTCCTGGCCGAGCTGGCGAAGGCGGCCACCGCCGAGCCGCAGGCCGTCTGAGCACACTGATGTGCCCGTGAGGCGCCGTCCCGCTCCGGCGGGCCGGCGCCTCGTGTCGTCAGGTCCCGACGGGAACGGTCAGCGCCCCAGGGCCGCGCCGAACGCCCCGTCCTCCTGCTCGACGCCGCTGCAGGAGTCGTCCGCCACGGTCGTACCGCCCCCGGCGCACGCCCGGTCGCGGAAGGTGGCCCACAGCGAGAGCCCGCCCACTCCCCGCTCCTCGGCGAAGGTCCGCAGCGAGGCCGCGTCGGCCAGGGTGAAGGTCTCCCCCGCCACGTCGTTGACCCCGGCCATCACGGTGAGGTGCAGGGCGTCCCACGCCTGCGCGGACCCGAGGTCCAGCGCCTTCGCGAGCTGGCTGTGCGCGGCGCGGGCCGCCTGCTCCGCGTACTCCCCCATGTCCCCGTCGTGGGACGTGCTGTAGTTCATCGCCATGATGTCGACCGCCGAGAGCGCGACACCCTCGGTGACCGCGTCGTCCAGCAGCGCCAGCCCGCTCGCCTCCAGGCCGTCCGGCATGACCGGCAGGGTGTACGTGACGTCCAGGTCCCGGGATTTCTGGAGCAGCCGGATCGCCCGGTCCCGGCGCACCACGGACGCCCGGTCGGTGAGCGCGGCCCCCTCGATGTCGAAGTCCGCCTTGTCCGCGCCGACCGCGTCCAGCACCTTCGCGTACGTGTCCGCGAGGTCCTGCGCACTGTCGCAGGCGCGCGCCAGCTCGGTACCGGCGGCGCCGCCGAAGGAGACCCGCACGTCCGCCCCGGAGGCCGTGAGCGCGGCGACCCGTGCGACCACCGCCGCGTCGTCGGCCGCCGCGCTGCCGCCCCAGCTCGGTGTGCAGCCGCCGTCCGCGACGACGAAGGCCAGGTTGTACGTGTCGGGTGAACCCGCCCGGTCGGTGTCCGAGGCCGTGGTGGCGCTGACGTACGGGGTGTACGCGGGCCCCTCGGCGGCGTCCGCCGAACCGCTGGGCGGCGCCGGCGCGTTGCCGCTCTGGTCGGCGACCGTACCGGTGGCGCACCCACCGCAGGCCAGCGCGAGCGCGGCCAGTCCGGCGAGCGCCGGGCCGACGCGTCTCGACGCTCCGCGCACGGATGGTGTTCCACGCATCGGGCACCTGCTCTCTCGTCCGAAGTCCGAAGCGCCCCGGGACGGGTGGTGAAAAGGGGCGGCATCCACCGCAAACCTCTCATGGTCCGAAGCCCCACCAGAACCAGCGCATCTCACATCCGGCGCTCCGCCTCGGCCCTGTTGCACACCAAAGGTCGAGCCCCCAGAGCGAGTTGACCGACCGTACGACGGGAACCGCAGAGCCGCACTCTCAGCGGTCCGACAGCTTGGGGTGCCTTCCACAGGGCGCGCCCAGGGTTCTGCCACGGTGCGCACATCGCCGCCCGCCACCATCCGCTCATGCATGCCGACACCGCTTCCCAGAAACCCCCGACGCCGCACGGCCGCCGCCGCAGGCACGCCGGTCCCGCGCGGCCGGAGCCCGGCGAGGGGCCGGTGTTCGTCGACGCCTCGGGGCGCCGGGCCCGCCTGCTGCGCCGGGCCGGGGCCGTGCTCGCACTCGCCGTCGTCGGTTACGCGGCGGTGCTCGGGCTCGCCTTCATGGGGGGCCTGTCCATGTCGCCCTCGCGGCTGCTGCCCTTCGGCACCGGGCAGCCCGCGGAGGCCGCCCCCGGTGGTATCGCGCCCCCGGACGGTTCCCCGCGGCCCACCGGCGGGGCCACACCGCCCACCGCCGGCGCCACGCCCGCCGACGACGCCGCAGCCGCCCGGTGAGCGCCGCGACACGGCGGCGCCGCGGGCCGGGCCGGGGCGCGCGGCACGCGACCCCGGGACGGATGGAACGCGTCCGCCGGCAGGCCGTCCCCCGCCCCCGCGCGGTGCTGGCACTCCTGCTGCTGCTCGGGCTGGTGAGCACCCTCCTGCTGGACGGTTATCTGCGCTCCGAGGTCGGCGGCGACCAGCGGGTGCGCTCGGGCGCCGCCTCGGACGAGGTGCCGCAGAGCGTGCTGGAGGGCGGCCCCTTCCTGAGCTTCCGGGACGGCGAAGCGCGCTCGGAGTCCGTACCGGACAAGACGATCGTGCTGACCTTCGACGACGGGCCCGACCCCGAGTGGACCGAGCAGGTGCTCGACGTCCTCGACGCCAACGACGTGCCCGGCACGTTTTTCCTGGTCGGTTCCATGATCGCGCGCCATCCGGGCGTGGTGCGCACGATGGTCGCGGACGGGGACGAGGTGGGCATCCACACCTTCACGCACGTCGACCTCTCCTACCAAAGCGCGGGGCGCGTGAAGCGCGAGATCGCCCAGACGCAGCTCGCGCTGGCCGGGGCCGCGGGCATCACCACCAACCTGTTCCGCGCCCCCTACTCCTCCACTCCGGACGCCGTCGACAACTACAGCTGGCCGGTGTACGAGAAGCTGGGGGCGCTGGGGTACACCAGCGTCTTCGTCGACACCGACAGCGAGGACTGGAAGACGCCCGGCGTCGACGCGATCGTGCGGGGCGCCACCCCGGCGAGCGGCAAGGGCGCCTCGGTCCTCTTCCACGACGCCGGCGGCGACCGCTCGCAGACCCTGAAGGCGCTGCCCGCGTACATCAAGAAGATGAAGGCCGCCGGGTACACGTTCACCACGGTCAGCGGCGCCCAGCAGCGGGCCGCGCAAGCTTCCGGCACGACAGCGGCAGCACCGCCCGGCGGCTCCGCCGGCACGTCCGGCCCGGCCGCACAGGCCGCGCACCACCCCGCCGACGCCGCCTCCGTCTGGGAGGGACGCGGGCTGCTCGCGGCCGTAGCCGTGGCGGAGTGGACCGTACCGGCGCTGGCGACCCTTCTCGCGGTGGTCGGTGTCGCCGTCCTCGCCCGGTTCGGCCTCATGTTCCTCCTCGCCGGGCGCCACTACCGGCGGCGGAACCGGAGGCGGTTCTCCTGGGGGCCGGAGGTCGTCCGGACCGTGAGCGTCGTCGTGCCCGCCTACAACGAGAAGGAGTGCATCGCCGGCACGCTCACCTCACTGGCGGCGAGCACCCATCCGATCGAGATCGTCGTGGTCGACGACGGATCGACGGACGGGACGGCGGAGATAGCCGAGTCGCTCGGGCTGCCGCAGGTACGGGTGGTCCGCCAGGAGAACGCCGGCAAGTCCGCGGCGCTCAACAACGGTGTCCGCGCGGCCCGTCACGACCTGGTCGTGATGATGGACGGCGACACCGTCTTCGAACCCGACACCGTGGCACGGCTGGTCCAGCCGTTCGCCGACCCCGGGGTCGGAGCGGTGGCCGGCAACGCCAAGGTCGGCAACCGCTCCACCCTGATCGGGGCGTGGCAGCACATCGAGTACGTCATGGGCTTCAACCTCGACCGGCGCATGTACGACCTGCTCGGCTGCATGCCCACCATCCCGGGCGCGATCGGTGCGTTCCGCCGCGAGGCGGTACTCCAGGCCGGCGGGATGAGCGAGGACACGCTCGCCGAGGACACGGACATCACGATCGCTCTGCACCGGGCGGGATGGCGGGTCGTCTACGCCGAGCACGCCCGGGCGTGGACCGAAGCACCCTCCTCCTTCGGCCAGTTGTGGCGCCAGCGCTACCGCTGGAGCTACGGCACCATGCAGGCGCTCTGGAAGCACCGCCGCTCGGTCACCGACCGGGGGCCGTCCGGCCGGTTCGGCCGGATCGGGATGCCGCTGGTGGTGCTCTTCCAGATCCTGACCCCGCTCCTCGCCCCGCTCATCGACGTGTTCACGCTCTACGCGATGCTCTTCGTCGACTTCACGGGCTCAGCTCTGGCGTGGCTGGCCGTACTCGGCGTCCAACTGGCCTGCGCGGCCTACGCGTTCCGGCTGGACCGGGAGAAGTACCGCTACCTGCTGATGCTGCCGCTCCAGCAGCTCGCCTACCGGCAGATGATGTACCTGGTGCTGATCCACTCCGCCCTGACCGCGCTCACCGGCGGCCGGCTGCGCTGGCAGAAGCTGAAACGCACCGGCGCGGTGGGCGTCCCGGGCGCCCCCACGGAGGCGGGCCGGTGACCGGCGCGCATCGCAGGACGGCCACTGCTCCCCAACACGCCGCGGGCACAGGGGCTCCGAGGGGCCGGGCGGACCGGAACGGGGGCCGCGACCCGTACGTCGACGTCCTGCGCGCCCTGGCGCTCGTCCGTGTGGTCAGCTACCACACCTTCGGATGGCCCTGGTTGGGGTTCGTCTTCCCGTCCATGGGCGTGATGTTCGCGCTCGCCGGTTCGCTGATGGCGCGCTCGCTGGAGCGGCCCGCGTGGTCGGTGATCCGCGGCAGGATGCGCCGACTCCTCGTGCCGGTCTGGGTGTTCGGGCTGTTCTTCGGTGCGGCGATGGTGCTGCACGGGTGGGTGCCGGGCCCGGACGCGCTGTACTGGGTGCTGCCGGTGGGCGATCCGCCGGGCAACGCCTGGGGCGAGCAGGGGTGGGCGGTGCTCTGGTACCTGCGGACCTATCTGTGGTTCGTGCTGCTCTCTCCCGTCCTGCTGCGCCTCTTCTCCCGGTGGCCCCTGCCGGTCCTGGGCCTGTCGCTCGTACCGGCGGTCCTGCTGGGGACGGTGTGGCAGGTGCCGGACGGCCGGCTGGGCGGCGGGATCAGCGATCTGTCGGTGTTCCTCTTCTGCTGGCTGCTGGGCTTCGCGCACCGCGACGGCACCCTGGACCGGCTCCGGCCGGGACGGGTCGCGGCGGTGGCGGCGGGGCTGATGGCGGCGGGCGCGTGGTGGGCGCTGACCCACCGGGCGGACGGGAGCTACGACCTGGACGACATCCCGCTCGCCCAGGCGCTCTGGTCCGGCGGAGCGGTCGCGCTGCTGCTGCGGCTGCGGCCCGGCACCTCGGCCACGCCCGCGCGCGGCCGTTTCCTCGGGCGGGTGGTGCGTGTCTTCAACTCGCGCGCGGTGACGATCTATCTGTGGCACGAGGTCGCGCTGATGCTGAGCGTGGTGGTGATCGATCTGATGTGGCGGGTGCCGTCGCTGGAGGACCGTCTGCCGCTGGGCAGCACATGGTTCCAGTTCGCGGTCGCCTGGCCGCTGATCGCCGCCGCGGTCGCCGTGTTCGGCTGGGTGGAGGACGTGGCGGCCGGGCGGTCGCCGAGGCTGCTGCCGTGAGAGCCCCGTCGCTTCCGTGAGAGACGCTCGCTTCCGTGAGAGCGCGACCGCTTCCCGCGAGAGCGCTGTCACTCGCGCGGGAGGCGGCCGCTTGCGCGGGAGGCGGCCGCTTTCCGCGGGAGGCGGCCGAGCGGGTCAGTGCGGCGTCGGCGCGGGCTCCAGGACGAAGACGGGGATCACCCGGTCCGTCTTCTTCTGGTAGTCCGCGTAGTCGGGGAACGCCTCGACCGCGCGCTCCCACCACACGGCCTTCTCGTCCCCCGTCACCTCACGGGCGACCATGTCCTGCCGGACCGGTCCGTCCTGGAGCTCGACGCGGGGGTCGGCGGTGACGTTGTGGTACCAGACCGGGTGCTTCGGAGCCCCGCCGAGGGAGGCGACCACCGCGTAGGTGCCGTCGTGCTCGACGCGCATCAGCGCGGACTTGCGGATCTTCCCGCTGCGGGCGCCCTTGGTGGTGAGCACCACGACCGGCATGTCGCGCATCGTGGTGCCCTGCGTCCCGCCGGAGCTCTCGTACAACTCGACCTGGTCACGCACCCACTGGGTGGGGCTGGGTTCGTACTCGCCCTTGAGCGGCATGGTGTGTCCCGTCGTCGTTCGGTGCGGCCGTGCCGAACCTTCGCCGTGCACGACCGCGTCCATCATGCAGCGCCTGGGCCCGCGCCACCCACCGGGGTGGGTGTCCGGCGCGGCGCGCCGCACGCCGCGGCCCGTTCAGCGCGAGGCGAGCGCCGACAGCAGGGCGAGCGCCTCGGCCAGGCTGGTGGGGCGCAGCACGCCGTCCGGCTGGTGACCCGCCCAGCCGGGTCCGGCGAGCAGGACGGTCGGGGCGGTGCGGGCACCGCGTACCCCCCATTCGATGGAGGCGATCCGCTGGGCCAGCGGCCGGCTCGCCGTCGAACGGCCTTGCGACCAGAGGGCGATGCCGGCCGGACCGGTGCGCCGGACGGCCTCTTCCAGGGCATCGACCGGCAGGGCCGCCCCGAACATCCTCACCGGCAGGCCGCGTTGCATCAGTCCGGCGGTGAGCGCCTCCAGCGGCAGCGTGTGGTTCTCGTCCGGCGCGCAGGCGAGCAGGGTGACGGCGGTGCCGCGCGCGGCCGGCGGGCCTGCGGCGACGCGCCGGAGCGCGGTGGAGACGTGCCAGGAGAGCAGGTGCTCCACCTCGACGTACCGCTCGCCGGAACTCTCCCATCTGCGGCCCACGGCGTTCAGGGTCGGCATGATGACCTCGTCCCAGGCGGCCACGAGCCCGTGCCGGTCCAGGGCGCGGGCGAGCAGCTCCTCCACGGCGCGCGCGTCCAGGCGGACGGCCGCCCGCGCGAGTCCCCGGGCTTCGGTGCGCCCGCGGCCGACCGGGAGGGCGCCGGGGGCGGTGGACGGGCGGGACGGGGCGGGCCGCGTCCGCCGGGCGGCTCCCGGGGGCGCACTCGCGGCGCCGGGCGCGACGGCGAGCGCGGCGCGGGCGGCCTCGGCCGGCGGAAGCCCGGAGTTGGTGAAGTCGCACATGCGCATGAGCAGTTCGACGTCGCCGGAGGTCCAGCGCCGGTGCCGGCCCCCTTCGCGTTCGGCGGGCCCGATGCCGTACCGGCGCTCCCAGGAGCGGAGGGTGGTCGGGGCCACGCCCAGGAGCCGTGCGACGGCTCCGGTGGTCAGCCCTCCGTCGTACCCGGCCGGGCCGGAGGCGCCGGCACCCGGCGGATCCGTCGTCCCGGGGTCCGGTACGTCCCCGCTCCTGGGGGCCGGCAGGTCCGGGTTCCCGGCCCACGGCCCGTCCGCGTTCCCCTGGTCCGGTGTTTCCGTACGCCCACGACTCGTTGCGTCCATGCGCCCACGATACGACGCAGAAACGACGCATGTTGCCGCGCCGGTGGGGAGTTGGGTTGTCTGGGACCTACGGAACACAGCGGCTCCGGCGGGCCGTTGGCGTTCCGGACCGGGTGGCGGTGCGGCCTTCGGGGCCCTCTGCCGCCCGGGCTCGGGGCTTCCCGGGTCCGGGGCTTCCCCGGGCTCGGGACTTCCCTGGCCCTGGGTCCCCCGGTCCTGGGCTCCCGGGCTTCCCCACGAGGAGGGACACCGATGACCGCAGTCGACGTACCGGCGGGGCATCGCGCGCCGCAGGCGCCGGTCCGCACGCCCGCGCAGGAGCGTAGCGAGGACGAGGACCGCGCCGCAGCAGAACTGGCGGATGGCCTCCTCAGAGGTGACGCGGAGTCCTTCGCCCGGATCTTCCATCGGTGGGGCACCCTGGTCCACACGCTGGCCGCACGCTCCCTCGGTGATCCCCGCGAGGCCGAGGACGTCACCCAGCAGGTGTTCCTGGCGGCGTGGCGGGGGCGTGCGGGGTACCGCCCCGAGCGCGGTCCGCTGCCCGGGTGGCTGGTCGGCATCACCCGGCGCAAGGTCGCCGACGCCCTCGCCGCGCGCACCCGGCGCGGCGAGCTGGTCGCCGCGTCCGCCGCGCGGGAGCAGGTGCGCGGCACCGAGGGCGCGGGGCCGGAGACCGCGGTGCTCGACCGGGTGCTGGTCGTCCAGGAGCTCTGCAAACTCCCCGCGGTGCAGCGGCACATCCTCTGCATGGCCTTCTTCGACGACCTCACCCAGGTGCAGATCGCCGAACGGACCGGCCTGCCGCTGGGGACCGTGAAGAGCCACGCCCGCCGGGCCCTGGTGCGGATGCGCCGGTCGCTCACGGCCGCCGCACCGGAGATGCACTGACGGCCAGTCACCCGTACGGCGTCGCGTCCGCCGTTCCGGAACGGCCGCGGGTGCGTCCGGCGGGCCGTCCCGGGGGGAAGCAGGTCCCGAGGGAGGTGCACATGGCGCACCATGTCCACGAGGACGACCTGACGGAGCTGGCTCTCGGCCACCGGTCCGCCCGCGACGGCCCCGCGGTGGAGCACCTTCGCCGGTGCGCGGAGTGCCGTGCCGAGTTCGAGGCGCTCGGTGCCGTGGTGGCCGCCGCCCGCGCGGTGACCGCGGCCGATCTTCCCCTTCCGCCGCCGCAGGGGATGTGGGAGGCGATCACCGCCGAGATCTGCGGCTGACGGGCCCGGGAGGGGTGGCGTTCCACGGGCGGGCCCGGAGAGAGGCGGGGTCCCGCGGCCCCGGGTGCGTCCCGACGCGCGACACCCGCGCGTCGGATGCGTCCGGGGGGCCTTCGGCTGCGGAAGTATCGGCGGCAGCACCGGCACGGCCGCGGACGACGGCCCGCACCCCCGTGACCGGCGCGCCGCGTACCCGTACCCCGCCCGACCGCGTCCGTCCGTCCGTCCGTCCGTGGACGGCCGTCCGTGTACGGCCGGAGAACACCCGCCCGTCCACCCTGCCGGAGGAGGAGAGCGTCTCCCTTGCCGTACGCCGACGTGGTCATCGTGGGCGCGGGAGCGGCCGGTCTGTCGCTCGCGTACCGTCTGTGCGCACCGGGCGCGGAGGTGGAGCTCTCCGTCCTCCTGGTCGACGCCCCGCCGGGCCCGCTGCGGCCGCCGCCCCGCACCTGGTGCTTCTGGGAGCCGCCGGGCGGCGAGTTCGACGCGGCGGTGTCCGCGTCGTGGCGGCGGCTCCGGGTGCGCGCCGCCGACGGCTCGGCCACGGTGGCGGTGGCGTCCCCGCTCCGGTACAAGATGCTCCGGTCCGACGCCTTCACGGGGCTGGTGGACCGGAGGCTGGACTCGGCCGGGGGCTTCGGGCGCGTGGAGCTGACCGTGCGGGCGGTGCGCGACGCGGTCGGGGGCGGCGGCGAGGTGGTCGGCGAGGACGCCCGGGGCCGCCGTACCGTCGTGACCGGGCGGTACGTCTTCGACTCGCGACCGCCCGGCCGTCTGCCGGCCGCCCGGACCACGCTCCTCCAGCACTTCACCGGCTGGTTCGTGCACACCCGGCGACCGGTGTTCGAGCCGGACACCGCCGATCTCATGGACTTCCGGACCCCGCAGCCGCGCCACGGTCTCTCCTTCGCCTACGTGCTCCCGCTGGACGCGCGCTCCGCCCTGGTGGAGTACACGGAGTTCTCCCGCACCCCGCTCGAACCGGCCGCGTACACAGAGGCGTTGGAGCACCATCTCCGCGAGGTGCTCGGCGCGTCGCCGTACCGGGTGTCCGCCACCGAGCACGGCGTCATCCCCATGACGGACGGGCGCTTCCGGCCGCGCGCGGGACGTTCGGTGTTCCGCGTCGGTACGGCGGGCGGCGCCACCCGGCCCTCCACCGGCTACACCTTCAGCGCCGTGCAGCGCCAGACCCGGTCGCTGGCGGCGGCGCTGCGGGCGGGGGAACCGCCGCGTACGCCCTCCCCGTACCGCGCCCGGTCCCTCGCCATGGACGCGGTCATGCTGCGGGCCCTGGACACCGGGCGGGTGGACGGCGCCGCCTTCTTCACCGGCCTCTTCCGCTCGGTTCCGCCCGCGCGGCTGCTCCGCTTCCTGGACGGATCGGCCCCGCTGCGCGAGGAGTTGCTCGTCGGTCTCCGCACCCCCGTCGCCCCGATGCTCCGTACCGTCGCCGAACTCCCGTTCCGCGCACGCCGGTTCTACCCCGCGCAACCTGCCCCCGCCTCCTCCCTCCCCCACCTGCCCGATGAGGAATGACCACGCCATGACCCTGCTGCACGACGCCGAGTTGTCCTCCGCGTTCGACCACGCCTCCCTCGCCTACGACCGCCTGGTGGCGGCCAACCCCGGCTACCACGCCCATCTGCGCCGCTCGGCCCGCCGGCTCGGGCTGCCGCACGGCGGGGCGGGGCTCCGGGTGCTCGACCTGGGGTGCGGCACGGGCGCCTCCACCGCGGCCCTGCTGGCGGCCGCCCCGTACGCGGAGATCGTGGCCGTCGACGCGTCGGCGGGCATGCTCGCGCAGGCAGCCGCGAAGGAGTGGCCCGCCCATGTCAGGTTCGTGCACTCCCCGGTGGAGGCACTGGCGGACGGCGCGGGGGCGGGCCTGCACGGCGGCGCGGTCGGCGGCCGTTTCGACGCGGTGTTCGCCGCCTATCTCTTCCGCAACGTCACCGATCCGGACGCCACGCTCCTCTCGACCCGTGAACTCCTCGCCCCGGGCGGGCGGTTGGCGGTGCACGAGTACGCCCTGTCCCAGGGCCGGGCGCACCGGACGCTGTGGAACGCGGTCTGCCGCTCGGTGGTGATGCCGCTGGGCCGGGCCGCCGGGGACGGGGAGCTCTACCGCCATCTGTGGCGCAGTGTGCTCGCCTTCGACACGGCGCCGGAATTCGCCGAGCGGATCGGCCGCGCCGGTTTCGAGGAGGTGCGGGTGCTGCCGCTGCCCGGCTGGCAGACCGGCATCACCCACACCTTCGTCGCCCGGGCGCCGCGCCGGTCCCAGGACGCCGCGTGAGGCGGCCGGGAGCCAAGGTGCCGGACGCGCACCGTGCACCGGACCCCCGGCGGCACGGCCGTGACCGGCGGGCCGAGGTGCTCCGGGCCCCGGAGGGCCGGGCGCGGTTCGACGGCGGGGCCCCGTCGGTGGCGGTGGTCGGCGGCGGCATCGCCGGTCTCGCGGCGGCCACCCTGCTGGCCGAGCGCGGCGCGCGGGTCACGCTCCACGAACGGGAGGCGACGCTCGGCGGGCGGCTCGCCGGGTGGTCCACCGAACTGGCGGACGGCTCCTCGGTCACCATGAGCCGGGGCTTCCACGCCTTCTTCCGCCAGTACTACAACCTGCGCGGGTTGCTCCGCCGGGTCGATCCCGGGCTGGAGTCGCTCACCGCCGTGCCGGACTATCCGCTGCGGCACAGCGGCGGGATGTACGACAGCTTCGCGCGGGTACCGCGCACCCCGCCGCTCAGCGCGATGGGGTTCGTCGCCCTCAGCCCCTCCTTCGGGGCGCGCGACCTGCTGCGGATGAACCCGCGCGCCGCGCTGCCGCTGCTCGACGTGCGCGTACCGCAGGTGTACGAGCGGCTCGACGCGGTCAGCGCCCGCGACTTCCTGGCCCGGGTCCGCTTCCCCGAGGCCGCGCACCATCTGGCCTTCGAGGTGTTCTCCCGGAGCTTCTTCGCCGATCCGGGCGACCTCTCCGCCGCCGAACTCGTGCTGATGTTCCACATCTACTTCCTCGGCTCCAGCGAGGGGCTGCTCTTCGACGTACCGGCGGAACCGTTCCCGCAGGCGCTCTGGGACCCGCTCCAGGGGTACCTGGAGAAGCACGGGGTCCGGGTGCGGACCGGGTCCGCCGTGGAGAGCGTGGTCCCCGCCGCCGACGGCGGGCTCGACGTCACGGCGGACGGCCGTACGGCCCACCGGGACGCGGTGGTGCTGGCGCTCGACTCCGGCGGGCTGCGGCGGCTGGTGGCGACCTCACCCGGGCTCGGCGACAGCCGGTGGCGCGGCAGGCTGGCGAGGCTGCGTACCGCCCCGCCGTTCCTGGTGTCGCGGCTCTGGCTGGAGCGGCCCGTGGCGGCGGACCGCCCGGGCTTCCTCGGCACCAGCGGGTACGGCCCGCTGGACAACGTGAGCGTCCTGGAGCGCTGGGAGGGCGAGGCCCTGCGCTGGTCCCGCCGGACCGGCGGCTCGGTGGTGGAGCTGCACGCGTACGCGGTGGCGCCGGACGCGGACCGGGAGGCCGTACAGGCCGAGGTGGTACGCCAGTTGCACCGGATCTACCCGGAGACCTCGGGGGTCCGGGTGGTGGACTCCCGCCACGAATGGCGGGCGGACTGCCCGCACTTCCCGGTGGGCGGCTACCGCGACCGCCCCTCCGTACGCACCCCCGACCCGGCGGTGGTGGTCGCCGGCGACCTGGTCCGTACCGAACTGCCGGTCGCCCTGATGGAACGGGCCGCCACCAGCGGATTCATGGCCGCGAACGCCCTGTTGGCCGACTGGGGGGTGCGGGGCCAGACCCTGTGGACGGTGCCGCGCGCCGGACGGTCGGTGGCGCTGCGGCAACTCGCCCGGCTGGGAACGGCATAGCCGCGGCTGCCGTCGCCGTCCAACCGCGGACCTGCGGACACGCGGACAGCGGGCCTTCCGCATCGTTTCCGTGACGAGGCGTCTCGGATCGCGGGATTCGTGCGTCGCCTCCCTGAACGCCCCGTCATCTCCCCCTGGGGACACGCCACTTTGTCGTTAGGATTCGGCAATGACTACCGACTTTCCCCTTTCCCGGACGACGAATCCCACCCCTGTGGCCGAGCGCGGGACCATCCTCGCCGATCCGGGATTCGGCCGTTGGTTCACCGACCACATGGCCACGGCGAAGTGGACGCCGGCGGGTGGTTGGCACGATCACAGGATCGGCCCGCTGGAGCCGTTCTCGATGCATCCCAGCACGGCGGTTCTGCACTACGCGCAGGAGATCTTCGAAGGCCTGAAGGCCTATCGCCACGCCGACGGCAGCGTCTGGCTGTTCCGCCCGGACGCCAACGCGCGGCGCTTCGCCCGCTCCGCCGCGCGGCTGGCGCTGCCTCAGCTGCCCGAGGAGGACTTCCTCACCAGCGTCGCGGAGTTGGTGCGCGCGGACGAGGCCTGGGTCCCTACGCCCACCGTTGACGAGAGCCTCTATCTCCGGCCGTTCATGTTCGCCTCGGAGGCGTTCCTGGGCGTGCGGCCCGCCGCCCAGGTGACCTACGCGGTCATCGCCAGCCCCGCCGGCCCCTTCTTCCCTTCGGGCGTCACCGGCGTCACGCTGTGGATCAGCAGCGAGTACACCCGTGCGGCCAAGGGCGGTACCGGAACGGCCAAGTGCGGCGGCAACTACGCCGCGAGCCTGGCCGCGCAGATCGAGGCGCAGCAGCACGGCTGCGACCAGGTGATGTACCTGGACAGCGCGGGTGAGGACAATCTGGAGGAGTCCGGCACCATGAACGTGTGCCTGATCACCGCGGACGGCCGGCTCGTCACCCCTGCTCTCGGCACCATCCTGGAGGGTGTCACCCGGGACACCGTCCTGAGCCTGGCCGCGGACTTCGGGCTGACCCCCGAGGAGCGGTCGATCAGCCTGGGCGAACTGCGGTCGGGGGCCGCGGACGGAAGCATCACCGAGGTGTTCGCGGCCGGCACGGCCGCGGTGATCACGCCGATGGTCGGATTCAAGGGCGAGGGTTACGAGTTCACCGTCGGGGACGGCACTCCCGGCAAGCACACCATGGCGCTGCGCGACCATGTCCTGGACATCCAGTACGGTCGCGCCGAGGACAAGCACGGCTGGATGCGGCGGGTGGTCTGAGCCCCCCGCCCGGTCCGGGGCCCGCTCAGCCCGGGAACCGCCCGCGTCCGCGCAGCTCCCAGCGGCGTTCGGCGTAGGCCAGGTCGTCGCGCCAGAGCCGCCCGGCGGAGGCCCTCATCAGCGGGCGCAGCAGCGGGGCCGCCGCGCGGGCGAGCGCGAAGCCGCGCCGGTCGGAGGCGGCGACGACCGCCTCGACCACGGCGGTGCGCGGCCGCCCGTCGGGGCCGGTGCCGAGCGGGGTGGCGTGGCTCTCGACCACGGAGCCCCGGCCCTCGCCCTCGGTGATGTGCATGACGACGGTACGGGGTTCGGGTGCCGTGAACACGGCGCGTACGGGCACCACGACGCGGCCCGCCACCTTGAAGGAGACGTCGACCGCGAACCCGTCCCGGCCGTCCCCTGCGTCGCCGCCGGGGACGTCGAGCACGGTCAGGTCCACGAAGGAGTACGGGTGGAACCAGGCGCCGTGCCAGGGGTCGAGGCGGTTGGCGACGACGTCCTCGGGTTCGCAGGTGCCGAAGCCCTCGTACACCGCGTCGACCGCCGTCGCGGGGACCGGCCGTTCGGGGAGGACGGGCCGGTCCAGCGGCGTCTCGCCGCCCGCCGCGTCCAGCCGCACCCAGGCGAGGACTCCGTCGTCGAAGGCCGGGTACGGCTCCCAGCCGGCGAACGGCTCGCCGTTCAGGGCGAGTCCGTGCCAGTGGCAGACGAGGGTGCCGCAGCGGACGGGGCTGTCCTTCAGTGGTGCGCCCAGGTGCGGGCAGGCGCCGGGTCCTGCGCGCAGGCGGCCGGAGGCGTCGCGCCAGGCGACGACCTCGGTGCCCTGGACGGTGCGGCCGAAGGAACGGCCGGGGGTGATGCGGCGGGAGGCGCCGATGACGTACCAGTTGCCGGAGGGGCGGCTCAGCGCGTGCTGGAGGGCGCTCGCGATGAGGGCGGGACGGGCGTCGCGCCAGGTGGGGCGCTGGCGCTCCCACGGCACGGGGTCGCGGCGCAGCCGCAGCGGGATACGTCCGCGGCGGGCGGGCCGGCCGGTTCCGGGGGGCGTCATGCCACGTCCTCGTGTGCGGTCTCGGCGGCGGACCGGGTGCGGTGCGGCTGCCCCGCCGGTGGAGCGTCCTCGGCCGGGAGGGAGCGGCGCCGGGAGGTCGGCCGGGGTGCGCCGGTGGGGCGGGGTGCCGGGCGGGCGGCGAGGGCGCGTACCAGGCCGTCCAGGGCGACGGTGGCGCGGCGGGCGCGGGAGACGACCGCGCGCCGGTGGAGCACGGCGTAGCCGTCCGCCTCGATGGCGTCGAGGATGCCTCCGTACAGCACGGACGCGGTGCGGATGCAGGGGCGTGACTCGGGGGCGAGCAGGGCGATGCCGGGCAGTGCCCGCCGGTAGATCTCCCGGTTGTGCGCGGCGGCGGCCCGCAGCGCGGAGGTGATGCGCGGGTCGCGGAGGCCGGTCGCCCGGCTGTGCAGCAGGAGTTCGCGGTCCACCCCGTGCGCGGCGAGCAGGTCGGCCGGGAGGTAGACGCGGCCCCGGTCGAGGTCCTCGCCGACGTCCCGGAGGAAGTTGGTCAGCTGGAAGGCGACGCCCAGGCCGGCGGCGTACGGGGCGGCCTCCTCGCGGGGGGCGACCGTGCCGAGGACGGGCAGCATCTGGAGGCCGATCACGGCGGCCGATCCGTGGGTGTAGCCGCCGAGTTCCTCCCAGGAGGCGTACCCGGTCACCGTGAGGTCGCTGCGCATGGAGGCCATGAAGTCGGTGAAGTGGCGGTGTTCGATGCCGTACACGGACGCGGTGTGGACCAGCGCCCGGATCACCGGTTCGTCGGCGGTGCCGTGCGTGAGGCCCTCGGCGAGCCGCTGTTCGAAGGCGAGCAGCGCCCGAGCGCGGTCCCCGGGGCCGGCGTCGGCGGCCAGGTCGTCCACGATGTCGTCGGCCCGGCGGGCGAAGCCGTAGAGGGCGTGCACGGCGGGGCGGCGGTCGGCGGGGAGCAGCCGGGTGGCGAGGAAGTACGTCCTGCCGTGGCGTGCGTTGAGCCTGCGGCAGGTGGCGTACGCGGCGCGCAGGGCGGGGTCGTGGATGGCGGCCGCGTCGAGTTCACGGGCGGTCATACCCAGGTGCCTTTCGGTACGGGGCGCGGGGTGGTCGCGGTGGCCGGCCGGGGGCGCGGCGCACCGGTGATCCGGGCGGCGGCGAGCTTTCCCGAGACGATCACGGTCGGCACGCCGACGCCGGGGGTGGTGCCGCAGCCGGCGAGGACGGCGTTCACGGTGCCCCGCACGAGGTTGCGGGGGCGGAACGGGCCGGTCTGCGGGAAGGTGTGGGCGGCCGAGAAGGGGGTGCCGGCGGCGTGCCCCTGGGCGGTCCAGTCGACCGGGGTGACCAGGCACTCCTCCTCGATGGCGGCGCCGAGTCCGGCGAGCCCCCGGCGTTCGAGTTCGGTGAGCAGGCGGTCCCGGTAGCGGGGGGCGAGCTCGTCCCAGGTGCGGGCGGAGGGGCCGATGTCGGTGTTGGGGCAGGGGGCGAGCACGTAGTGGAGGTGCTTGCCGGGCGGGGCGAGCGCCGGATCTCCGGCGGTGGGACGGGTGATGAGCAGCGAGGGGTCGGACATCAGCGAGCCGGTGCGGGTGAGTTCGTGGAAGGTGCCCTTCCAGGCCCGGCCGAACGAGAGGGTGTGGTGGGCGAGTCCGGGCCAGGTGCGGTCGGTTCCGGCGTGCAGGACGACGGCGGACGGCGAGTGCCGGATACCGCCCGGGCGGCGGGGGGTGCGGCCGAGCAGCCGGTAGCTGACGGGCAGGTCCGGCGTCAGGACGACCGCGTCGCAGGGGATGCGGCCCTTGTCGGTGACGACGGCGGTGACCCGGTCCCCGGAGCGCTCCAGCCGGCTGACGGACTCGCCGTAGCGGAACGCGGCACCGGCCTCGGCGGCCGAGTCGGCGAGCGCCCGGGGCAGGGCGTGCATCCCGCCGCGCGGGAAGTACACCCCGGCGACCGTGTCCATGTAGGCGATGACGGCGTACGCGGCGAGTGCCCGGGCCGGGGGAACCCCGGCGTACAGGGCCTGGAAGGAGAAGACGCGGCGCAGCCGTTCGTCGCTCAGGTAGCGGCCGATCCGGGCGTCGAGCCGGCCGAAGCCGCCGAGCGCGGCGAGCCGGGCCAGGTCGGGGTGGAGGAGCTGGAGCGGCGAGTCGAAGTTGGCGTCGATGAAGCGGCGCATCTGGACGGCGTAGAGACGTTCCAGCCACTGCCGCAGCCTGCGGTAGCCGAGCGCCTCGTGGCCGCCCGCGAACTCCTCCACGGCCGCTTCCATCGCCGCCGGTTCGGTGTGCACGTCGAGGGTGGAGCCGTCGGCGAACCAGGCGCGGTAGGCGGGGTGGAGCGGGATCAGGTCGAGCCGGTCGGCGAGCCGGTGCCCGACGGCGGCGAAGGCCTCTTCGACGAGGTCGGGCATGGTCAGCACGGTGGGGCCGGTGTCGATGCGGTAGCCGCCGCGCTCCAGCAGTCCGGCGCGTCCGCCCGGGGTGGGGTCGCGTTCGACGACGGTGACCCGCCGGCCCGCGCCGAGCAGGTGGAGCGTGGCGGACAGGCCGGCGAGGCCGGCGCCGATCACCACGACGTGGTCGGTGCGCCCGGGGACGGTCCTCATCGGGTGGTGTCTCCTTCGGGGGCGGTGCCGGGCGGGTGTTCGGATGCGGACGCCGGGGGCGGCGAGGTGCGCCCGCCCGCGGTCTCCCGCAGCAGCAGGCGCAGCTGCCGGGCGCCCGCCGGGGCGAGTCCGGCGAGGTCGAGGCGGGCCTGGGCCTCGGCGGCGAGCCGGTCGACCCGGTGTTCGACGGCGGCGCGCGCCCCGCTGAGGGTGAGTGCCTCCCGTACCCGGGCGAGCCCCTCGTCGGTGAGGCCGGGGTCGCCCACGCCCGCGTCCAGGACCGCGAGCGTCGCGGTGTCGCCCGCCGCCTCGGCGCGTTCCCGGGCCACGGCCACCAGGTAGGTGGGCTTGCCGTCGCGGAGGTCGCCGCCGGAGGGCTTCCCGGTGACGGCCGGGTCGCCGAACGCGCCGAGCAGGTCGTCGCGGAGCTGGAAGGCGGTTCCCGCGCTGCGGCCCGCGGCGCGCAGGGCGTCGGTCGTACGGTCGTCGGCGCCCGCCAGCGCGGCGCCGAGGGCGAGGGGGCGCTCCACGGAGTAGAGGGCGCTCTTGAGCCAGGCGGTCCGCAGTGCGTGTGCGGCGGTACGGGTCGCGGCGGCCTGCCCGTGCAGGTCGAGGTACTGGCCGGCCACCATCTCGGTGCGCATCGCCCGCCAGATCGCCAGGACCCGGCTCCGGGTGGCGGGGTCCATGGTGACGGCGGCGACGGTGTCGTCCGCCCAGGCGAGGGCGAGGTCGCCGACGAGGACGGCCGCCGAGGTGCCGAACGCGGTGTCCGGCGGTCCGCCGGTCAGCCCTGCCAGTTCCACGTGGACGGCGGGCCGGCCCCGGCGGAGCGCGGAGCCGTCCATCACGTCGTCGTGGACCAGCGCGCAGGTCTGGATGAGTTCGAGGGCGACGCCGAGGCGCAGCGCCGCGTCCACCGTGTCCGCGCCGCCGCCGCAGGCCCGCATCGCCCACCAGAGGAAGCGGGGCCGGGCGCGTTTCCCGCCGCCGAGGGTGAAGTCCGCGACCCGCCGGGCCACGTCCCGGGCGAAGACTGCGTCGATGGCGGCGGCCTCGGCGAGGTGCTCCCGGAGCACCGTACGGGCGGTCCGCAGGACGGCGCCGGCCACGTCCGCGTCGACGGAGTCGACGGACTCGACAGCACCGACAGCCCGGACGGCCTCGGCGGCGGGTGGCTCGGGAGGGGGCGGGGCCGCGCCGGCCGGGCGGCCCGGGTCACGGCCGTCGCGGTCCCCGCGCGTGCCGTCCGAGCCGGGCTCCTGCCGGGGCCCGTCGTGCGCCCGGTCGTGCCGGCCCCCCGCCGGGTCGCCGCCGGCCGGGGCGCCGTGCGCGTGGGCCGCGGCGGTGTACGGCTCCCGCGCGGACCCACCGGCCGGGGTCCCCTCCGCGGGGCGGGCGGGCGGCTGCGCGCCCCCGTGGGACCGCTCCGACCGCCGGTGGTCGGCGGAGGCGGAAACCGCTGGCCGGGTGAGGCGCATCGCAGGTCCTTCTGGTCGCATCGGTCTCCGTACCGCTCGGGCCGGCCCCGCACCGCCGGGCCGGCGTGCCGGCGGTACGGGGCCCGTCGCGGACCCCTCGGTCCTCCGGGCCCGTCGCGTCTCTTCCGGCGTCCCCCGTCCGGCGGATGCGGGCGGGCCCCGATCCGTACCGGTCGAGGCGCGAGGCACTGACTCCCGAGGGGATCACGCCGACCGGCCGGACGGCGGCTGCCGGGGCCGGTGGCGGGGACCCCGGAGCGGCCCCGCGACCCATTCGGCCGTCCCGGACGTGTCGGGGTGCGTCCGGGACGGCCCCGCCGGGCGGAATGCGGCACGGGCGGGGACGGTGGAAGCAGGAGACCGGAATCGACCCCGAGGCGGAGGCGCCATGGAGACGGCCAAGGAGACGGCCAAGGAGACCGCGGACGACGGCAGGGGCCTGCACTGCCTGGTCACGGGGGCCACCGGCTACATCGGGGGCCGTCTGGTACCGGAGCTGCTGGCGGCCGGCCACCGGGTGCGCTGTCTGGCGAGGACCCCCGAGAAACTGCGCGACTACCCCTGGGCCGCCGAGGCGGAGGTGGTGCGCGGGGACGTCACCGACCCGGAGTCGCTGGCCGGGGCGATGCGGGACATCGACGTCGCGTACTACCTGGTGCACGCACTGGGCACCGGTTCCGGCTTCGAGGAGACCGATCGCAGGGCGGCCCGGACCTTCGGCGAGCAGGCCCGCGCGGCAGGAGTGGGCCGCGTCGTCTACCTGGGAGGCCTCACGCCCGGCGACGTACCGGAGGAGGAGCTCTCCCCGCATCTGCGGTCCCGCGCGGAGGTCGGCCGCATCCTGCTGGATTCGGGGGTGCCGACGACCGTGCTGCGGGCCGCCGTCATCATCGGGTCGGGTTCGGCGTCCTTCGAGATGCTCCGCTACCTCACCGAGCGGCTTCCGGTCATGGTCACCCCGAGCTGGGTGTCCACCCGGATCCAGCCGATCGGCGTCCGGGACGTGCTGCGCTACCTCGTCGGCAGTGCGCGGATGCCCCGGGACGTGCACCGCTCCTTCGACATCGGCGGGCCCGACGTCCTGACGTACCGGGTGATGATGGAGCGGTACGCCGAGGTCGGGGGCCTGCCGAAACGGCTGATCCTGCCGGTCCCGATGCTCACCCCCCGGCTGTCCAGCCACTGGATCGGGCTGGTCACGCCGGTGCCCCGGGCCCTCGCCCGGCCGCTCGCGGAGTCGCTGCGGTACGAGGTGGTCTGCGGCGAGCACGACATCGCGCGGTACGTCCCGGACGGGCCGGGGCAGCCCTTCCCCTTCGACAAGGCGCTCGGCCTGGCTCTCCAGCGGGTCCGGGAGGCGAAGGTGACCACCCGGTGGTCCTCCGCCTCGCTCCCGGGCGCGCCCAGCGACCCGCTGCCCACGGACCCGGACTGGGCGGGCGGCAGCCTGTACGAGGACGTCCGGGAGCGCGACGTGGACGCCTCCCCGGCGGCACTGTGGCGGGTGGTGGAGGGGATCGGGGGCGACAACGGCTGGTACTCGTTCCCGCTGGCGTGGGCGGTGCGGGGGTGGCTGGACCGGGCGATGGGCGGCGTCGGGCTGCGGCGGGGCCGCCGCGACGCCGACCGGCTCCGGGTCGGGGACTCGCTGGACTTCTGGCGCGTGGAGGAGATCGAGCCGGGCATGCTGCTGAGGCTGCGTGCCGAGATGCGGGTGCCGGGGCTGGCCTGGCTGGAGATGCACGTCGAGGCCCGGGACGACGGGCGCTCCCACTACCGCCAGCGCGCCCTCTTCCACCCGCGCGGGCTGCTGGGCCACGCCTACTGGTGGAGCGTCTCGCCCTTCCACGCGATCGTCTTCGGCGGGATGGCCCGCAACATCGCCCGCGCCGCCTCGCGGACCCCCGGCTCCGCCCGGGCCCGGGCGGAGACCGCGTCCGGGCGTCCGCGCCCTCAGGCTCAGAACTGAACGACGACGGCACGGACGGCCGTCGCGGCACCACCATGCGGTGGCGGCGGCGCATCCGGACCGCACCGCCGCACGGAAGCACCGGACGCACCAGAAGCTCACCATGCCCTCGTTCCGGTTCCGACCGCCCAGGAGTAGCGCCATGACCGTCTCGGTCGTCCTGTTCACCTCCGATCTGCGGCTGCACGACCATCCTCCCCTGCGGGCCGCGTCGGCCGCGAGCGACGAGATCGTGCCGCTCTTCGTCCTCGACCGGCGCGTGGAGGAGGCCGGTTTCGCGGTGCCCAACCGGCGGGCCTTCCTCGCCGACTGCCTGCGGGACCTGGACGCGGGGCTGCGCGAGCGGGGCGGGCGCCTCGTGATCCGTACCGGGGACGTCTCCGAGGAGGTCTGCCGGGTCGCCGCCGAGACCGGTGCCCGGGACGTCCACATGTCCGGCGGGGTCAGCGCGTACGCGCACGCCCGCGAGGAGCGGCTGCGCGAGGAACTGGAGTCGCGGGGAGCGAAGTTGCACGTGCACGACGCGGTGGTGACCGCCGTCCCACCGGGGACGGTACGGCCGGCGGGCTCGGGGTCGGACCACTTCGCCGTGTTCACCCCGTACTTCCGGCGCTGGTCCCAGGAGCGGTTGCGGGACCCCCTCGGCCCGCCGCGCGAGATCCGGGTGTCGGACACCGCGCGCTCCGGCGACCTGCCTTCCCGCGCACGGGTGTCCGGGGTCTCTCCCGCACTGGCGGAGGGCGGCGAGAAGGCGGGCCGGGCCCTGGTCACCGCGTGGCGCAGGTCCGGACTCGAGTCGTACGAGGACATGCACGACGACCTCGCGGGCGACGCGACCTCACGTCTCTCGCCGCATCTGCACTTCGGCACCGTCTCACCGGTGGAGCTGGTGGGGCGGGCCCGCAGCGCGGGCGGCGCGGGTGCGGAGGCGTTCGTACGGCAGGTGTGCTGGCGCGACTTCCACCACCAGGTCCTCGCCGCCCGCCCGGCCGCCGCGCACGACAACTACCGTACGCAGCACGACGACTGGCGGGACGAGGAGGAGGCGGGGGACGAGATCGAGGCGTGGCGGCAGGGGCGCACCGGTTACCCGGTCGTGGACGCCGCGATGCGTCAACTGCGCCACGAGGGCTGGATGCACAACCGCGGCCGGCTGCTCACGGCGAGCTTCCTGGCGAAGACGCTGTACGTGGACTGGCGCATCGGCGCACGGCACTTCCTGGACCTGCTGGTGGACGGCGACATCGCCAACAACCAGCTCAACTGGCAGTGGGTGGCGGGCACCGGGACGGACAGCCGCCCCAACCGGGTGCTCAACCCGGTGCGCCAGGGCCATCGTTACGACCCGGACGGGGCGTACGTACGCCGCTGGGTACCGGAGTTGGCGGGCGTCGGGGGCGGTGCGGTGCACGAGCCGTGGAAGCTCCCGGAGCCCGAGCGCGCCGCGTTGGACTACCCCGCTCCGCTGATCGGCCTGGCGGACGCGCTGGCCCGGTTCAAGCAGGCACGGGGCCTGCGCTGAGGCTCGGCCCTCTCTGACCATTCCGGTCGGGCGGGAATGGTCGGACACGACCCGGGACACGGGACGGCCCCGCCGGTGGGTGGGGGTGCCCGGCGGGGCCGTGTCTCGGGTGGCGCGGGAGATGGCTTCAGGGTGGTGCCGCGGGTGGCGTGTCAGACCTTGCGCCAGCGGGCGTTGGCCCAGGAGAAGAGGCCGAAGGCGGCCAGTCCGAGGGCGATGAGCGCGAGCAGCCAGGGTCCGGCGGGGGTGTCGGTGAAGGAGCGGAGGGTGTCGTCCATGCCCTTGGCCTGTCCCGGCTCGTGCTGGACGGCCGCGGCGATGGCGAACCCGCCCGCCGTGCCGAAGACGACGCCACGGGCCGCGCCTCCGAAGACTCCGACCACGTCGACGGCCCGGCGGGTCTTCTCGCCGCTGCCGGACATGTCGAGGTGCTTGCGGAACTTCAGGGTCACCGCCCGGAAGAGCATCCAGAGCCCGACGCCCACGACGACGGCTCCGGCGAGTCCCACGATCCACTGGCCGCCGGACCAGTCGAGGGCCTTGGCGGTGACGTCGTCGGTCCGCTTGTCGCTCGCTCCGCTGCCGCTGCCCTTGTCCCCGGCGGCGTACGAGAGCACCGAGTAGGCGACGAAGGCGTAGAAGACGCAGCGTCCCGCGGCGACGATCCGCTTGACGGGCTTGTGTCCGTCGGGGCCCGCCTGGCCGAACAGCGCCTCGGAGAGCCGCCAGAGCGCCATGCCCACGACGCCGATGCCGAGCAGCCACAGGAGGGCCACCCCGAAGGGTTGCTCGGCCACTTCCTTGAGCGCGCCGCCCCGGTCGGCCTGCTGTCCGCCGTCGTCGGAGAACGCGACGCGCAGGGCGAGCACCCCCACGAGCAGGTAGATGACTCCGCGCGCCACGAACCCGGCGCGCGCCGCCGTCTCGACCGCTTTCCCGTTGGCCGCGCGCCGGGCCTGTCCTCGTCCGTGTTCCACTGTCGCACTGGTCATGGACCGACGGGTGCCCCTGAACGGCGGATCAATGCCAGGGGCCCCGAAATCCGGGCCGGGAAGCCCGGCTTCAGACCGCTTCCGGCTCCTGGGGCGCGGCGCTCTGCGCCTTCGCGCGCTTGCCGACGACGGCGGCGGCTGCCGCGGCGGTACCGAGGAAGGCCAGCGCGACCACCCACGGCTTGTCGAGCACGTGGTCGGTGGCGTGGTCCAGGGAGTAGCGTCCGGCGCCGGCGATGCCGATCGCGGCGGCGGTGAAGCCGAGGAACGCCGGGTACTCGTAGCCGCCGCCCTGCGCGAAGAATCCGGCGGGGGCGTGCACCGCGACCGCGCCGGCCATCGCTCCGGCGGCGGCGGCGCCGGCCGCCGGGGTGGCGAGGCCGAGCGCGAGCAGCACGCCGCCGCCCGCCTCGCCGAGCCCGGCGGCGACGGCGCTGTGCTTCGGGGGATGGAAGCCCATGGCCTCCATGGCGGCGGTGGTGCCCTCGACCCCTCCGCCGCCGAACCAGCCCAGGAGCTTCTGGGAGCCGTGGGCGGCGAGGACGGCGCCGGTGCCGGCGCGCAGGACGAGCAGGCCGAGGTCACGCCGGTTGAGGCAGGCCATGGAAGCTCCCGGGGACGAGGAGGACGGGGTACGTCTCCACTGTCGCCCGGCGCCGTTGCGGGGGCGCGGTCGGTTACGCCGTACGAGGGACGCCCGGCAGGCGCCCGGGACGTCTCGGGCGGGCGGCCGGATGCGACGTACGTCATTGTGCAACTTGTTGCACAAAGCCGTCCCGGTCCTCTACAAATGGCGGGACGACACCGCGCGAGGAGACCCCCATGAGCCCCTACCCCACGCTGCTGAGCCCCCTGGACCTCGGATTCACCACCCTCCCCAACCGGGTGGTCATGGGGTCGATGCACACGGGTCTCGAAGAGGCCGAGAACGGCTTCGAGCGGATGGCCGCGTTCTACGCCGAGCGCGCCCGCGGCGGCGTGGGCCTCATCGTCACGGGCGGCATCGCACCCAGCGAGCGCGGTTGTTCCGCGCCCGGCGGCGCCAAGCTGACCACCGCGGCGGAGGCCGAGGAGCACACCCGGATCACCTCGGCGGTCCACGAGGCGGGCGGCCGGATCGCGCTGCAGATCCTGCACTTCGGCCGGTACGCGCACCACCCGGACCTGGTGGCACCGAGCGCCCTCAAGGCGCCCATCAGCGGCTTCACCCCGCACGCGCTGACGGACGAGGAGGTCGAGGAGACGATCGAGGAGTTCGTCCGCGCCGCCGTCCTCGCCCGGCGGGCGGGGTACGACGGGGTCGAGATCATGGGCTCCGAGGGCTACCTCATCAACGAGTTCGTCGTGGCGGAGACCAACCACCGCACCGACCGCTGGGGCGGCTCGTACGAGAACCGCACGCGCTTCCCGGTCGAGATCGTGCGCCGGGTGCGCGAGGCCGTCGGCGACGACTTCATCCTGATCTACCGGCTCTCCATGCTCGACCTGGTGCCGGACGGTTCGACGCTGGAGGAGGTGGTGCACCTCGCCCGCGCGGTCGAGGCGGCCGGGGCCACCATCATCAACACCGGTATCGGCTGGCACGAGGCCCGCATCCCCACCATCGCGACCTCGGTGCCGCGCGGCGCGTTCACCTGGGTGACCGAGAAGGTGCGCGGCGCGGTCTCCGTACCGCTGGTGACGAGCAACCGGGTCAACACCCCCGAGGTCGCCGAGGAGATACTCGCCTCGGGCCGTGCGGACATGGTGTCGATGGCCCGGCCGTTCCTCGCCGACCCGGAGTTCGTGGCGAAGGCGGCGGCCGGCCGCTCCGACGCCATCAACACCTGCATCGGCTGCAACCAGGCCTGCCTGGACCACGTGTTCAGCCTCAAGATCACGTCCTGTCTGGTCAACCCCCGGGCCTGCCACGAGACCGAGCTGGTCCTCTCCCCCACCCGGACCCGCAAGAACGTCGCGGTCGTCGGCGCCGGACCGGCCGGGCTCGCGTGCGCGGTCACGGCGGCCGAACGCGGCCACGCGGTCACCCTCTTCGACGCGGCCGACGAGATCGGCGGCCAGCTCAACGTGGCGCGCCAGGTGCCCGGCAAGGAGGAGTTCGACGAGACGCTGCGCTACTTCCGTACCCGGCTGCGCGAACTGGAGGTCGACGTACGGCTCTCCACCCGCGCCGGTGCGGGCACGCTCGACGGTTTCGACGAGGTGGTGCTCGCCACCGGTGTCGAACCGCGCACCCCGCCGATCGAGGGGGCCGACCACCCCAGCGTGGTCGGCTACCTGGACGTGCTGCGCGACAAGGCGCCGGTCGGCGACCGGGTCGCGGTCGTCGGGGCGGGCGGGATCGGCTTCGACGTCGCCGCGTTCCTCACCGACTCCGGCGAGGGCACGAGCCAGAACCCCGAGGTCTTCCTGCGCAGCTGGGGCGTGGACACCGCCTACGCGCACCGGGGCGGGCTCCGCCTGCCGGAGCGTCCGAGGCCGCCGCGCACGGTCCACCTGATCCAGCGCAAGGCGACCAAGGTCGGCGCGGGGCTGGGCAAGACCACGGGGTGGATCCACCGCACCGAGCTGCGCCACCGGGGCGTCACCATGATCGCGGGCGCCACCTACGACCGGATCGACGACGCCGGGCTGCACCTGACCGTGGACGGCGAGCAGCACGTGCTGCCGGTCGACACGATCGTGCTCTGCGCGGGCCAGGAACCGCGCCGGGAGCTGTACGAGGAGCTCGTCGCGGCGGGCCGGCCGGTACATCTGATCGGCGGCGCCGACGTGGCGGCGGAACTCGACGCCAAGCGGGCCGTCCGGCAGGGCACCGAGCTGGCCGCCGCGCTCTGAGCCCGGTCCTCGCCCGCCCGCGTTCGTAGGATGCACCCCATGTCACTGCCGCACGCGATCCTCACCGCTCTGCTGGAGAAGCCGTCGTCCGGGCTCGAACTGACCCGCCGGTTCGACCGGTCGATCGGCTACTTCTGGTCGTCGACGCACCAGCAGATCTACCGCGAGCTGGGCAGGCTGGAGCAGGCCGGGCGGATCAGGGCCCTGTCGCCCGGCCGGCCCGCGCGGGGCAGCAAGAAGGAGTACGAGGTGCTGCCGGCGGGCCGCGAGGAGCTGGCGGCGTGGGTGGCGCTCCCCGAGGACCCGAAGCCGGTCCGCGATCCGCTGCTGCTGCGGATGCGAGCGGCGGCGGTCGTCGGGGCGCCCGGGCTCGGCGAGGAGCTCCGCCGCCACCTGGAGCTGCACCGGCGGCAGCTGGCGGAGTACCTGGAGATCGAGCGGCGGGACTTCCCGCCGGAGCGGAGGACGGACCAGGACGACCGGCTCCGCCACCTCGTGCTGCGCGGCGGCATCGACCTGGAGAGCTTCTGGATCACCTGGCTGACCGGGGCGATCGAGGGGCTCGACGGTCCGGACGGGGCCGTGTAGGACGACGTCGACCCCGGTCTGCCGCGCGCTCCTGCCCGCGCGCCCGCGTGAGGCGTTCCGGCGGCGCCGCCCGTACCGGCGTTCACGCCCTCCCGCACGTGCCGCGGACCGTCCTAACCTGGGGTGTCGGATCGGCCCAGCCCCAGGGGAGGCGCGTGTGAGCGCGTACGACGAACTGATCGAAGCCGAAGATCCCGTGCTCTACCTCCGGCTGGGCGGCGCCGGTACGGAGCTGTCCCCGGGCGGCCCGCGCGCCGTGTTCCACGGCTCGCCGTCGCACAGCCATCTGCCGAACGGCGACAGCGCCACCCTCTTCGACGGGACCCCCGCCCAGTACGTCGAAGTCCCCGACGACCGTTCCCTGTCCGTGTCGGCGACCGGGGCGCTGACGGTGGAAGCCTGGTTCCGTCCCGACACCCTCACGTTCCCGGCGAGCGAGGGCACCGGATACGTGCACTGGCTGGGGAAACTCACCTACGCCACCGTCAACCAGGCCGAGTGGACGGCGCGCATCTACAGCGCCGACAACACCGAGGGCCGGGCCAACCGCGTCTCCGGATACGCCTTCAACCCCGCCGGGGGCCTGGGCGCCGGTTCCTACTTCCAGGACACCCTGTATCCCGGGGAGTGGATCCACTACGCCCTGGTGATCAACACCGCTCCCGCCGGATCCTCCTACCCGACCGGTTACACGAAGATCTACCGGGACGGGAGGCTGCGCGACCAGGACGCGCTCGCCGACTACTCGATCGTGCCGGGCGACACCCCGTCTCCCGTGCGCATCGGTACGGCGAGCCTGAGGTCCTTCTTCCTGGGCGCCATCGGCAAGGTCGCCGTCTACCCGCGCGAACTGGCCGCCGAGCGTCTCCTGGCCCACCATGCCGTCATGACCAGTACCTGAGGCGCCCCGGGATCGGCCGGGGCGGCTCGGGAGCGGCAGCCCGCGTGGGACGGTCCGGTCAGTTTCCGGCGGCGGCAGCGGCTTCGGCGTTCTCGGCCGCCGGTCGCTCCAGGGTCCTGGGGCTCCCGATGACCGTGCGCCGCCAGACTCCGGCTCTGCGGCGGAGGCCGGGGGCGGCGGGTACGGGAGAGGCCGGATGACGGCCCGGTAGGGCGACGGGCGCGGGCACGGACGCGGGCGCGCCCACGGGTACGGACGCGGGCAGGGGACGCGTCGGACCGTCCGCCGCCGGTGCGGGCTCCGGCTCCCCGGTCGGGCTCTGCGTCCCGGTCTCCGCCTCGGGCTGCGCCTCGGACTGCGTCTCGGACTGCGCCTTGCTGAGCAGGATCACGCCGCACGCCGAGAGCGCGATGCCGGCGACCGCCGGGATCAGGCTGAGGGGGCCGCCCTGGAGGCGCTCGCCGAGCAGGACCATGCCGATCGCGGCGGCGGCCACGGGGTTGGCCAGGGTCAGTACGGCGAGCGGCGCGCCCAGACCGTCGCGGTAGGCGGTCTGGGAGAACAGCAGCCCGCCCATGGAGAAGGCGGCGACCAGCAGGGCCACGACCACGGTGCGCGGGGTCAGCAGGGCGCCCGAGGAGTGTGCGGTGAGGGCGACCGTCAGGGTCTGGGTCAGCGCGGAGGCGACCCCGGAGGTGATCCCGGAGGCGGCCGCGTGGCGCAGGCCGGGGCGGGCTCCGGGCCGGCCGAGGCCGGACACCACGGCCAGCGTGACCGCCCCGACGCCCAGGGCTTCCCCGAGGCCGAGGGTCTCGTGCGGGGCGGCGCCGCCCGCCGCCGTCAGCAGGGCGGCCAGTCCGACGAGGGTGAGGGCGGTGCCCCGCCACTCGGTGCCGCTGACCTTGCGTCCCGCGGTGCGGGCGCCGAGGGGTACGGCGGCCACCAGGGTGAGCGCGCCGAGCGGCTGGACCAGGGTGAGCGGCCCGTACTTCAGGGCGGCGACGTGCAGCAGGGCCCCGGTGGCGTTGAGCCCGACCGACGCCCACCAGGCGCCGCGTCCGAGCAGCCGGAGTCCGCCGGTGCCGGGTTCGGTGCGTCCGGCGAGCCGGGACTGGGCCACGGCGGCGGCCGCGTAGGCCACGGCGGAGACGAGGCAGAAGAAGATGGCGACCAGCGTGGCGTTCATCGTCCGGCTCCGGGTGCGGTGAGGGTCCGCTGCGGGGCGGACGCGGCCCCGGCGTATGCCGGGCTTCCGCCGTACTCGGGGCTCCCGGCGGGGAGGGGGACGGAGGCGGGAAGACCGCCGGTGCGGGGACCGTGACTCGCGGCGAATCCGGCCGCGGTGGCGGAGGGCCAGGGTCCTTTGAGCCGTACCGCCCGGGAGGGCAGGTGCAGCGGGATCGCGGCCAGCGCGAGGGCGAGGAGGGCCGTGACGACCAGGGAGTCGAGCCAGTAGTGGTTGGCGGTGCCGACGATCACCAGCAGGGTGACGAGCGGGTGGGCCAGCCACAGCCAGCGCCATCGGGAACGGCCGGCGGCGACGAGTCCGATGGCGACCATGAGGGCCCAGCCGAAGTGCAGCGACGGCATCGCGGCGAACTGGTTGGCCATGGTGTCGGTGGTGGGCGTGGCGCCGTAGACCGTGGGTCCGTACACCTGGCCGGTGTCGACCAGTCCCGCGGCGGCCAGCATGCGCGGCGGGGCCAGCGGAAAGAGGAGATGGAGCGCGAGGGCGGCGCCGGTGAGCGCCGCGAGTATTCGGCGGGACCAGACGTAGTGGTGGGGGTGGCGCCAGTACAGCCAGACCAGGAACAGCACGGTGGCCGGGAAGTGGACCACCGCGTAGTAGGTGTTCGCGAGGTGGATCAGGGACTCGCTGTGCAGCAGGGCCCCCTGGACGTCACCCTCTCCGGGCAGACCGAGCGCCCGTTCGAAGTTCCAGACGTGTCCGGCGTTGCGGAAGGCCTCGTCGACATGACCGTTGGCCGCCTGGCGGCCGAGCTTGTAGACGAGGAAGAGCCCGACGACGAGCAGGAGTTCGCGGACGAGGGGCGGGCGGGCCGACGCTTCCGGCTCCCGTTCCACAGGCGTTCTGCGGGCGTACATCACCCGTGCCCCTTACTGACGTTGCGGTGGTGCCTGGGCATGGTCCAGTCCACACCCGATCGATACGCCAGTGTACCGATACGCAAACGTATCGGTACACTGGCGTATCGAAGCGTTGTACTGCCGAGCCCCAGGAGGAACGAACCGTGCCGACCCGGGACTCCGCGCAGGAAACGCACGACAAGCAGGAGAAACGGGAAAATCCGGACCCCGAGGCACCGGATACGGCAGCACCCTCACCCCGGTCACCTAGGTCGAAAATCACACCGGAGCGGGCCCAGGAGCTGTACGCGGCGGTGCTGGAGCTGCTCCGCGAGAGCGGGTACGAATCCCTCACCATGGAGGGCGTCGCGGCACGGACCCGCTGCGGCAAGTCGACGCTCTACCGCCAGTGGGGGTCGAAGCCCGAGCTGGTCGTCGCGGCACTCCACAGCACCCGGCGCGGATCGCTCACCCACATCGACACCGGCTCACTGGCGAGCGACCTGCTGGCCGCGGCGCGGGCGATCGGCGAACGCTCCGGTCTGGACACCACCCTGGTGCACGCCCTGAGCCACGCCGCCCTGCAGAGTCCGGAGCTGCTCTGCGCGATGCGCGAGTCCCTCGTGCTTCCGGAGATCGCGGCGATCGAGGCCATGGTCCGCAGGGGCCACGAGCGCGGCGAGATCGCTCCCGACTGCGCGACCGCCGAGTACGTGGCGGCCCAGCTGTTCGGCATGGTCCGCGTACGACCACTGCTCGACTGCCGGCACGCGGACGCTGAGTACCTCGTGCGGTTCACCCAGAAGGCCATCCTGCCCGGGCTCGGACTGGAGACACCCCCCGACGAGCCCTGACCCGATCGTGGGCCGTCCGTCCCAGCGGAGGGAGCGGCCCACTCGCGTCGCACCGTGGGGACGGGGGCGGCGCACCCCGACGGCCGGCGACTTCCACCGAAGACGCCGGCCGTTCGCGTACCCGGAACATCCCGGCCGAGGCACCCCCCAGCCCATTTTCGTCCCCTTGACGATATCCCCGCGCCCCCTTATCGTCATCCATTGTCGTCACCCTGACGAGAAACGGAAGGGGTCGTCCTCATGGCCGACATCACCCGGCGCTTCGGCTGGCGCCATCTGCGCTCCGCGCCCACCGCCCACATCCGCCACCACAGACGCGGCACGCTCACCCACGACGGCCCCGGACTGAGCTTCTGGTACCGCTCGCTGAGCGCCGCGCTCTCCGAGGTACCGGTGGACGACCGGGAGCTGGCGATGGCGTTCCACGCCCGTACCGCCGACTTCCAGGACGTGACGGTGCAGGCCACCGTCACCTACCGGGTCAGCGACCCCGCGATGGCGGCGGCCCGGCTGGACTTCTCGGTGGACCCGGACACCGGGGTGTGGCGCGGCTCCCCCCTCGACCAGATCGCGACCCTGCTGACCGAGACCGCGCAGCAGCACACCCTGGACGCGCTGGCCCGCACCCCGCTCGCCACCGCCCTCGTCGACGGGGTGGCCCTGGTGCGCGAGCGGGTCTCGGCCGGCCTCGCCGCCGAGCCCCGGCTGCCCGCGACGGGGATCGACGTGGTGGCGACCCGGGTCGTGGCCATCCGCCCCGAGGCCGAGGTGGAGCGTGCCCTGCGCACCCCCGCCCGCGAGCAGATCCAGCAGGAGGCCGACCGGGCCACCTACGAACGCCGCGCCGTGGCGGTCGAGCGGGAACGCGCCATCGCCGAGAACGAGCTGGCCAGCCAGATCGAGCTCGCCCGCCGGGAGGAGCAACTGGTCGACCAGCGGGGCACCAACGCCCGCCGGGAGGCCGAGGAGAAGGCGGCGGCCGACGACGTCCGGGCCCGCGCCGAGGCGTCCCGCGCGGTGCGGCTGGCCAAGGCCGAGGCCGAGTCCGTACGGGAGACGGGCGCGGCCAGGGCCGACGCCCAGGCGGCCTGGCTGCGCGTCCACGCCGAGGTCGACGCCGCCACCCTGCACGCTCTCGCGGCGACCCGGCTGGCCGAGAACCTGCCGCACATCGACAGCCTCACCCTCTCCCCCGACGTGCTGACCGGACTGCTCGCCCGCCTCGGCCGCCCCGGCGGCGGGACCCCGGCGTGAGCCTCGCCCCCCGGGCCGTCCTCGTGCACCGGACCACGGAGTACGAGGAGTTGCTCGCCCGGCACGGTACCCACGGCCAGGCGGCGTTCTTCCTCTCCACCCGCGGGCGCTCCCTGGACGAGGTGGCGGCCCGCCACCACCGGACGCTCCGGGCGCTGGCCGACGTGGCGTCCGCCGTACCGCTCACCTGGCGGCGCTCCCGGGTGGAACGCGCCGACCTGGACCGCTTCCTCTTCGCGCCGGAGGACGTGGTGATCGTGGTCGGCCAGGACGGACTGGTCGCCAACGCGGCGAAGTACCTCGCCGGCCAGCCGGTGATCGGCATCGACACCGAACCCGGGCGCAATCCCGGTGTGCTGGTGCGCCACCGCGTACGCGACACCGGAGCCCTGCTCCGCGCGGCGACCGCCCCCGGGGCCGGCGGCCGGGCGGACGAGCTGACGATGGTGGAGGCGGTCGCGGACGACGGCGAACGGCTCGTGGCCCTCAACGAGATCTACCTCGGCCCCCCGGGCCACCAGACCGCCCGCTACCGGATCGGCCCGGACACCGCGGCCGCCGCTCCCGCAGGTTCCGGTGCCGGCTCCGCTCCCGTCGGGGCCCGTACCGGTGCGGGTGCTGGTGCCTCTCCCGTCGGGGGAGGTGCCGGTTCCGGTGAGGCGCAGGCGTCCTCGGGCGTCCTGGTCGGCACCGGTACGGGCGCCACCGGCTGGCTCCGCTCCCTCTGGCAGGAGCGCGGCAGCACTCTGCGGCTGCCCGCGCCCACGGATCCTCGGCTGCTCTGGTTCGTCCGGGAAGCATGGCCGTCGCCCGTGACCGGAACCTCCCTGGTCGCCGGGGAGCTGGGGCGCGGCCAGGGGCTGCGGCTGACGGTGGAGTCGGACCGGATGGTGGTGTTCGGCGACGGGATGGAGTCCGACGCGGTGGAACTGACCTGGGGCCAGGCCGTGCGGCTCGGCATCTCCCCGACCGCGTTGCGGCTGCTGGGCTGAGCGCGCCGGCCCTGCGGGGCGCCCCGCACCGCCCGGTGGGGCGGACCTGTCGACGCTGCCCTGCGGGGCGGACCTGTCGACGCCCCGTTCGCCAACTCCGTTCGGCTGGGGGGAAGTAGGGTGCCGAACACTGTGGTGGGTTCGTCGAGGGGGACGTCATTCATGGTCTGGGGCCCAGCCGGAGTGCTGAAGGACCGCAACGCCCGCATCTATCTGGCGGGGGTGCTCGTCTCCGGGTTCGGCGACTCGGCCATGTCCCTGGCCGCAGAGTCTGGGTGAAGGAACTGACCGGCTCCGACGCCCTCGCCGCCCTGGTCACCTTCTGCGCCTGGGCCCCGGCCATGGCCGGGCCGCTCATCGGCACCCTGGCCGACCGGGTGCGCCGCCGCCCTCTCCTGATCGCCACCTGCCTCGCGCTGGCCGTCGTGATGACCGCGCCCCTCGCCGTACGCTCCCCGAAGGACGTCTGGCTGCTCTTCACCGTGCTGGCGCTGGTGGGCGTGGGCAGCGTGCTGATGGACGCGGCGGAGGCGGCGCTGATCGCCTCCGCGATACCGGCCGAGTCGCGGGGCGACTTCAACGGCCTGGTCCGCACGACGGTCGAGACCACCAGCCTCATCGGCCCGCTGGCCGGCGCGAGCCTCTTCGTCCTGGCGGGCGGACCGACCGCCGCCCTGCTGGACGCGCTCACCTTTCTGCTGGCCGCCGCCGCGTTCATCCTGATCCGGGTCGACGAACCCTCGCCCATGAGGACGGAGCGCGCCGGGTGGCGTCCGGCGCACTGGGCCCGGGAGACCGCGGACGGGGTACGCCACCTGTGGCGCCACCCCGCTCTGCGCCCCCTGGTGGTCGCGGGCGGCTGCGCCATGGCCTCCTCCAGCCTGAGCAGTTCCGCCAACTACGCCCTCATCGACCACGGCCTGCACCGGGCCGCCGCTTTTGTGGGTGCGCTCACCACGGTCCAGGGGCTCGGGTCGGTCGCGGGCGGGCTGGCGGCCGGCCCCCTGTTGCGCCGGCTGCCCTCCCGTACGGTGTCGGCGCTGGGACTCGTACTCTTCGCCGCCGGGGTGTCGGCGCGGGCGACCGGCTCCCTCCCGCTGGTCCTGGCCGGGGGCCTGCTGGTCGGTCTGGGGCTGCCCTGGCCTCTCATCAGCGCCATGACGTCGGTCCAGAAGGAAACCCCGGGCGCACTGCTCGGCAGGGTCGCCGGTACCGCCGGGACGCTGGTCTTCGGCCCCACCGGACCGGCCGTCCTGCTGGGCACGTTCAGGTCACCGTCTTCGACCACCGGGTACAGCTCCTCGCGGCCACCGCCCTCGCGCTGACCACGGCGGTGACGCTCCTCACCGGGGGCCGGGGGCGAGCCTCTGGGGCCTCCGGGGCCTCTGGGGCGTCTGGGGCCTCGCGGGTGGATGCGGCTCCCGGCGGCGCCGACCCGGCTCTCCCGCCGCAGCGGCCCGACGTGCCGGCAGGGTCGGATCAGGACACGGATCACGTCTGACGTGTCTCATGGACGCCGCCCACCGCGACAGGTTCGGCCCCGTCGCATTGCGCGGCGGGGCCGGACCCGGGTCGTGGCAGGTCAGGACTGTCGAGAGGCCGTCCCACGGTCCGTGGTGCGTACGTCCCGCACGAGCAGGCAGGGCACGGAGAGAGTGGGAGAAACGCGGGACGGTTCGTCAGGTCTGAGGCTTCTTGCCGTGGTTGGCGGGATGCTTGCGACGAGCCTTCTTCTTGCGCCGGCGCTTCGAGGACATGGCCACCTCCAGCAGGATCGGGACCGTCGGGGAGCTGCTTTCCGACCGCTCCATGGTCCCAGGACCGGGGCAGCGGCGCGATTCGGCGCCGCCGGTGGCCGTGCCGGACCGGCCCCGCCCTGGCCTGGCCCCGGCCCCGGCCGTCCTTCCCGTTCCGGTTCCGATTCCGGACCTGTTCGGCACGGAAAGGTTCGGACGGCGCGGGACCGAGCAGGCGTGAGACATGGACTCTCCTACGCGTACCGCCACATCGTCCGACCTCCGCTCCCCCACTCCGAGGTCCCGCACGCGTCCGCCGCGTTCCAGCGGGTTCCGTCGGTTCGGCGTCGTCCCGGTCCTGGCGGCCTCGATCGCCCTCGCCGCCGTCGGATGCGGCAGCAGCAACTCCACGTCGTCCGAACCGGCCGGCGCGAGCAGCTCCATGGCGGGTGGCGCCACACCCGAGGCGCCGGGCGTCTCCGCCGCACCCACGGCGGACAGCTCCTCGGCTTCGGCCGCCGACCCCGCCCCCTCCGGGCCGTCCGAGCCCGCCGCGCCCTCCGCCGACGCCGGAGCCGGTGGGGCGAGTGCGTCTCAGCGGTGCGCCGCCGAGACCCTGACCATGAGCCTCGCTCCCGCCGACGCCGGTGCCGGCCAGGTCTACTACCGGCTCACGTTCACGAACACGTCCAAGGCGGCGTGCACGTTGACGGGTTACCCCGGCGTCTCGCTGATCCGGCGCGACGGCAGTGCGGTCGGCGTGCCGGCCACGCACGAGGGAACGGCCGGTACGCGTACGGCGATCGGCCCCGGCGGTACGGCCGAGGTCACCCTCCACACCACCAACGAGGGCGTCTCCGACTCCCCGTGCTGGAGCCGTCCCGACTACCTCAAGGTGTACCCGCCGGGCTCCACCCGGGCGCTCACGCTGCGGACCGCCCAACCCCTGGTCTGCGGCGACCGTTTCACGACGACCGCCGTGGCGAGCGGCTGACCCCGGAGCACCGGGGCATCCGGGGCCGTCGCCTTCCGGGCCGCCCGCCGGCGGGAGAGCCAACGGCGGGCGGTGCGTCCGGATGTGGTCTGGCGACGCATCGGAGAACGAGAACGCCCGTCCGGCCGGGGGCGGGCCTCAGCCCGGCGGCCTTCACGCCCTGGTACGACGGGGCCTACGGTTCGTGGGTCACCCCGAGCGCGGTCCACGGGTGTCCTGCCCGGCTGCCGATGCGGTGGTCTTCCTACTGCCCGGCTCCGCCTCCCGACAGCTCGTCGGCGCGGGCGGTGATGAGGCGCCGTACGACGATGGAGGAGCGGGACGGCTGGCTGTCGGTGCGCTGCACCAGGCTGACCTGGACCGGCTCGGCGTCGGAGAGCGGCAGCCAGGTCAGGTCGCCCGCGGGTTGCCGGGTGTCGAAGCGGGCGAGTAGTCCGATCCCGGCACCCCGGGTGACCATGGTCTGCACCGTACGCGCCGACATCGCCTCGACCATCACCTGGGCCTTCGGAAGGTGTTTGCGCAGCCGTTGGTGCAGGACGGTGCCGGGTCTCATGGTGACGATCGGCCAGTGATCCAGGTCCGCCCAGGCGACCTCGCGGCGCCGGGCCAGCGGGTGGTCGGGCAGGGTGTGGACGCCGAGCGGCGCCGTCATGAGCCGTCGGCGGACGAGTCCGCCGGGTGCGGGTTCGTCGGGCGTGGTGACCACGCCGAGGTCCAGGTCGCCGCTGAGCACCGCGCTCTCGATGTCGCCCGAGGGGCCCTCGCGTACGGAGAACCGCAGGCCGGGGTGGTCCGCGAGCAGCCGTCCGACGACCGGGGCGACGATCGTCTCGACGGTCACCGAACCGCCGCCGATGGACACCCGGCCCTGATAAGTCCCGTTGGAGGCCAGCGCCGCCTCGCGCACCGCGTCCTCGGCGGCCACGAGGCGGGTGAACGGGCCGATCAACGCCTCACCGGCCGGTGTGGCGCGCACGCCTCCCGGGCTCCGGGTCAGCAGGACGACGTCCAACTCCTCTTCCAGCACGGTGAGTTGCTGTCCGATGGTGGGCTGGCTGACACCGCAGGCCGCCGCCGCCGACCGGAGGGATCCGGTGCGCAGCGCGGCGAGGAAGTACCGGGCGCGTTCGACTCGCATCGACCCATGTTATTGCCGTTGGCTTTCACCGGATCCAGAGGGCGACATCTTCCCGCAGCGTTCGCACCACGACATCGTGACGCGGGTCACGCATCGCCGTGACGTGCTGATTGCTCGTGAAAGGATTTTCCGTGCCCGGACCCCTCAATGGCGTGCGTGTCCTGGACATCTCGACCGTCCTCGCCGGCCCCCTGGCCTCCTCCCTCCTCGCCGAGTTCGGCGCCGAGGTGATCAAGGTCGAACAGCCCGGTACCGGTGACCCCGCACGCGGCTATCCGCCGCTCGACGACGACGGAGTCTCCGCGGGCTGGGCGGTCGTCGGCCGCAACAAGTCCAGCGTGACGATCGACCTGCACCACCCGGAAGCCGCCGTCCTCGTCGGCCGGCTCGCCGCGACGGCCGACGTGGTGGTCACCAACTTCCGGCCGGCGACCCTGCGCCGGTTCTCCATCGACTTCGACGATCTCGTCGTCCACCGGCCCGACCTCGTCATGGTGCACGTGAGCGCGTTCGGGCGCACCGGTCCCTACGCGGAACGCCCAGGCTTCGCTCGTGTCGCGGAAGCCTTCGCCGGGCTGACCCACCGCACGGGGTTCCCCGACGGCCCGCCGGTGTTCGCGGGTTACCCGGTCGCCGACGGGGTCACCGGGATCTACGCGGCCTTCGCGGCGATGCTCGCCCTGCGCCAGCGGGACCTGACGGGCGAGCCGCAACTGGCCGACATCGGGCTGTACGAACCGCTGCTGCGGATGATGGAGGACTTCATCGTCGACTACGGCGCGACCGGCGAGGTCCGCGAACGCCAGGGCAACGAGAACCCGCACATCAGCCCCAACAACCTGTACCGGACCCGCGACGGGCGCTGGCTGGCCCTGCCCGCGTCGACGGAGCAGATGTGGCGCCGGCTGGTCGTCGTGATGGACGCGCCGGACCTCGCGGTGTACGACACGATGTCGGCCCGGATCGAGCACCGCGCGGAGATCGAGGGCCGGGTGGCCGCGTGGGTGGCCGACCACGACCTCGCACCCCTGGCCAAGCTGCTGGACGAGGCGGGGGTAGCCTGCGGACCGGTGAACTCCGCCGCCGACATCTGCGCCGACCCCCATGTGCGGGAGCGCGGATCGGTGGTCGAGGTGACCGACGAGCACGACGGACGTACCCGCCTCGTGCAGGGCTCCGCCGGACGGTTCTCCGGATTCGGCCAGATCGTGGACCGCAGCGCGCCGCATCTGGGCGAGCACACCCGTGCCGTGCTCGGCGAACTCGGCCTCGGCCCCGCCGCCATCGACGACCTCGCCGTCCGCGGCGTCATCTGATCCGGGGGGCTCACAGATGTCCATGGCCGACGTCTCCATCGTCGTTCTCGTCGCGCTCTTCCTGGCGACGCTCGTCCCGAGGTTCAACATCGGGCTCGCGGCCCTGCCGGCCGCCTTCCTCGTCGGTCTCGCAGCCGATCGCACCGCGGACCAGGTGACGGCGTTCTTCCCGGGCGACTTCTTCGTCCTGCTGGTCGGGATCACGGCGCTGTTCGCCGTCGCCCAGATCAACGGCACGCTCGACTGGCTCCTCGACGGCGTGCTCCGGCTGGTCGGCGGGCGCGCGCTGCTGGTCGCCCTGGTGCCGTTCCTGATCGGTGCCGTGCTGACGGCGGTCGGCACCCTTCCGGCCGCCGCAACCGCCATCGTCGCGCCCATCGCGCTGGGGCTCGCCGCGCGGTACGGGATACCTCCGTTCATCGCCGCCGTCCTCGGGATCACCGGCATCATCAGCGGACTCCTCTCGCCCCTCGCCGTGTTCGGCACCAGCGCCAACCGGCTGGGCGACAAAATGGGGCTCGGCCTGCCCGGTTCCGCGCCGGTCAGCTTCTTCCTCGGCGGACTGCTGGCGGGCCTCGTCATCTGCGCCGTATGCCTCGTGGTCGGGTTCCGTACCGGCACCATGCCGCGCGGCCGGCTCACGCCGGTCGGCGAGCCGGACACCGAGGGGACCGCCGCCGAGGAGGCCGTCGGCGACGGAACCGCGGGGCGCACACCGCAGCCGGTCTGGGGCCGCTACCTCACGCTCGGGTGCCTGCTCGCCGTGGTGGTGCTGTCGGTCGGCTTCGACATCAACATCGGCTACCTGGGACTCACCGCCGCGGTCGTCCAGCAGTTGGCGCTCCGGCTGGAGCCGAATGAGATCATCTCCCGGATCCCGTGGAACATCGTGCTGCTCATCGGTGGTCTGCTCACCTATGTCGGCCTGATGCAGGACCTGGGCGCTTTCACCCGGATCAGCGATCTGCTGCGGGTGGACGGCTCCCCGATGCTGAGCCTGCTCGTGCTCTGCTACATCGCGGGGGTCACGTCCTTCGCCGCGAGCTCCATCGCGGTCTTCGCGACCACGATCCCGCTGGTCCCCGCCGTGGTCGCCGAGGGCGCTTCGCCGGTCGGCGCCGTCCTCGCGGTCGCGCTGGCCTCGATCCTGGTCGACATCAACCCGCTGGGCATCACCGGCGGCCTGATCCTCGGTGCCGCGAAGCCCGAGGACCGTACGCCGCTCTTCCGCCAACTGCTGCGGTGCGGGCTCGTGTCCGTGGTCGTCGGCCCCGCGCTGGCGTGTTTCGCCTTCGGCTGGTGGTGACGCTGTAGCGCTTTGGCGCGGCCGAGGCCGAGACCGTCGGGCAGGGCCCGCCGCGAGGCACCACCGACGACCAGGTCGGAGCGTGCGCGCGGCGGGCTCCCGGCGTTCGCGCCGTGGGGGCCGGAGGGAGGCGGCAAACAGCGCAACACCGTCGAACGGTGCATCGACAAGATCAAGCAGTGGCGCGGCCTGGCCGCCCACCAGACACGGCCTACGCCAGGACCGCCACCATCTGCCTCGCCGGACTCCATCTCGCCGCCCTCTTCATCGGTCAGCGAGGTGACTACAGCCGGGCTGCCTCAGAAGTCGTCTCCTTTGGTGGGGATAGAGTCACGCTCATGGCGAGGGGGCTGTGGCAATCAGGGCTGGATGACTGGTACGGGCCCGGCACCCGGGTTGTGCAGCGGGTACGGGGTTACCGGCCGAACCGGCGAGGCCAGATCAAGTTGGCACGCTGGCTGCGTGTATGGCTCCTGAGGGGGCTGTGTTGTGCTGGGCTCAGTGCCGTCATCGTGATGGCGGTGGATCCGTGGGCCGGAGGAGTCGAGCGCGCCCTGGTATGCGCCTTGGTGCTGGCTTTGGCGTCGTTCCTGTGGCGTTGCTCGCTGATCAGAGTGGTACTCCGGCCAGGAGAGATTGCTCGTTATGGCGTGTGGCGCCGCGTGGTGGTGCCCTGTTCTGACGTGAAGGAGTTCCATCGCAACTCGTGGCGGGGTGGCCTGGTTCTGCAGACTCACTCCGGGGAGGAGGTCGACTTCCTCTGGTTTGACACATCCTTCTGGGACGTACTGTATGACTTCTCCAGCGTCTGCGCTGATGCCATGTGGTCTCATACGCGGGCCGCGTCAGCGAGCACGCAGGCCGAGGCGCCTTCCGGCCTTCAACGGCGCTTCATTTGGTCGTCGGTTGCTGATCTCTCGGCGGCCGCTGCCGCGGCCTCCCTCGTTCTTGCCGTGCTTGCAGCAGTTCGTCGCTGACCAACCTGCTGGCACACCAGCCGTCGGTGGCCGATGAAGGTTGCTGCTATGCCGACAAAAGCGAGGAAGCGCTCGGGTTTTCGTTCGTAGCGGCGGTGGAGGCGTCGGCAGCCGGCCGGCCACGAGACGGTTCGTTCGACGACCCAGCGGTGGCGGCCGAGCCGTTGCGAGGACTCGACGCCCTTCCGGGCAGTGCGGTGGTGTATGCCTCGTCCACGGAGCCATCGCCTCAGACGGTCGTAGTCGTAGCCCTTGTCGGCGTGTGGCTTCGCCGGTCGCCTGCGGCGCGGGCCGCGGCGGAAACGGATAGGCCACATGCCGCGGATGAGTGGTTCCAGGCCCTGACCGTCGTGCATGTTGGCGCCGGAGATGCCGAGTGGCAGCGGCAGTCCGTTCCGGGCGGTGACCAGTTGGATTTTCGATCCCAACTTGCCGCGAGCGGCCGGATTCGGCCCTGTCAGAAGCCCCCTTTTGCCGCTCGGACGCCGACCGAGTCGATCGCGCACCGCGACCGGTCCAGCTCACCCCGCGCCCCCAGTTCTTCCAGGACCACACGGTGGAGCCGGGCCCGAACCCCGATCCACGCTCCACTGGGCGAACCGCCGGTAGACCGCCTGTCAGGCATGGCCGAACACCGGCGTGAGTGCCGCCCCGTACAGCCCGAGGCACCACCCGCCGGAACGACACCCACAACTCGTCCGGCACCAACCGCTCAACCAGACCCGTCATGCACAGACCAACGAGCGCGCACGCCACAAGAAGCGATGGGAATGGGATCGCATCCCCGAGCTACCAGGAGGCCCTGCTTTCACGCGCGGAGACCGCCGCAGTCACCCGATCGAGACTCCCGTTCGATCGACAGCCTTCGAGATCGGTACGGGCAACAACCACTCACGTGTCGGGATGCTCCGGCAGGGCGAGCCAGTCCGACCAGGAGATCTCGCGGCCAAGGAAGCGCGGCTGCTCGAACGGCCAGTCGGCGGCGATCCACTGCGGCACCAGCGCGTCGAGGGCCTGCTCGACCTTGCTGCCCACCACCTCGTCCACCACCCACCAGGAGATCTCGCCGTCCGCGCCGGCCCTCTCCGGTGGGTCGATGTAGACGCAGCCGAGCAGAGCTGTCTCCGCCGCGTCGAACAGCGCGTAGTTGAAGGACTGGTGTGCGGCGATCTCCTTCTCGTGCCGCAACAGGTCGGCCTGGTCGGCCTCGTAGGTCATGGTGGCCGCGGGCCAGCCCCAGGCCGGGCCGAAGATGGCCCACAGCCGGTCGCGTGAACCCATCACAGCCGGATAGTCGAGCGGGGTGTCTGCCTCCCGGATCGGCCGCAAGTGATGACCACCGCCCGGCAGCGGTACCAGGACGGGGTGGACGAAGTCATCGGGAAGCCAGCTCATTGCGCCCGACCGTAGCAGCGCGCGGCCGTCCGCTCCCCTGGTTTTTCCCCGTATACCGCCAGGCCCTGCTCTCATGCCGGGCAGGGCCCGCGATCACCCGATCGAGACTTCCGTTCGATCGACAGACTCCATGATCGGCATGCCCAACGGCTTCTGAACCCATCCCTGGTCGAGGTAAACCGTCCAGGTGTCTCCCACTGCCTTGTGCAGCTCAACCAACGCCGCAGCGTCGGCGATGGCTCCTGGGGCGTCGGACAGTCGCAACGGGGAGTCCGGGACGCTGTTGCGGGTGTAGACCGGCAGTTCGCCGTTGCAGGTGAAGGCGTGAAGCGACGGGGGAGCATCGTTGAACCACGCGGGACAGTTCTCCTCGGCCCATGCAGCCGCGGCGTCGACACGATCCACATGCGCCAGTAGATGCGCAGGAGCAGGCCCGCCACTGAACTGTACGAGGAGGCCACGAGCGTCCACTGCCCACCAATCCCACATGAATCCCGGACGGGGGTGCCGCAGGATTGTCGTCATGCCATCACCGTATCCAGGCCGGACAAGACCGTTGAGGGTGATCCGAAGGAAACGGCCTGGCGGGCGTGGGAGGCCCCGGGCCGTTCAGGCCTCCTCCGCCAGTTCCTTCGGGCCGTAGAGTGCCGCGGCCTCGCCCGAGCCGAGAGCCCAGTACCGGTCGCCGAAGGACCAGTGCCACCACTCGGTGGGGTAGTTCACCAGCCCCGCGGAGGTGAGCACGGAGCCGAGCAGTTCCCGGTTGGCGCGGGCCTCGGCAGTGATGTTGGCGGCGTGGGTGTAGCAGGCGCCGTCGCTCTCCTCGGGGTTCGCGTTCATCCGGGTGCCCAGGTCCAGCTCGCGGCCCTCGGTGTCCGCGAGGGTGAGGTCGACGGCGGCACCGGCGCTGTGCGGGGCGATGTCGGGCGGGGACACGTACCGGCTGGCCGCCGAGTGGATCCGCGCGGCGGACCAGTCGGGGTTCTCGGCCCGCAACTGGTCGGCGTACTCCTCGAAGTACGCGCGCTGGAGCGACGGGGGCCGGTAGCCCTCGACGAACAGCAGTCGCAGGCCTTGCGGGAGCAGCAGTGTCTGGGCCTTCACCAGCCGCTCCAGCACGCCTTCTCGCAGATGCGCGAAGGCGTCCGCCGGATCCTGCTTGCGGGTGTCGACCAGCAGTCGGCCGTCCCGGCGGACGTCCACGAGGGGTTCCCCGCAATCCGCGACGGGTATGGCGGCAACGGACGGATCCGACATCAGGACGATCTCATTCATGCGGTGATCATCTCGCACGGTGTCCGCCTCGGTGGACTGGGGGATCTTTCGCGGAACGCCGCCACGAACAGCACTCGAAACGGAGGCGCGCCCCTCTGCGGCCGGCAGGCGCAGGGCGTGTCGTCACAGTGCCGTCCGCCGGGGCAGTTCGGCTCGCCGTACCGCCCCGGAGGCCAGGGCAATGACCACGCCCAGGCCGGCGAAGACGCTGCAGCCGACGAACACCGGGGCGGCGCCCCAGGCGCCGATGGCGGCGCCGACCAGCGGGTAGCTGAGGGGGGCGAGACCGACCATGGTGAGCATGACCACAGAGGTGACGCGGCCGAGATGGGCGGGGTCGGCCGCGGTCTGTATCAGGGCGCTGTCCAGACTGCCGAAGACACCCGCGCTCAGTCCGATGACCGCTGCCAGCACTACCGCGATCCAGAGGGCCGGAACCAGTGCGATGGTGGCCGCTCCCGTGCAGCCCACGAGCAGCGTCCCGGCCAGCATCAGGCCGGCACGGGGCAGTCGGCCGGTGACGACGAGCAGGGCGGCGCTGACCGCTGCTCCCGCGCCGAAACTGCTGACGATCCAGCCGTAGCCGGAAGGCCCCCAGCCTCGCTCGGCGTTGAGGAGGACCAGGCCCACGCTGAGGGTTCCGGTGAAGCCGAGCTCGCAGATGGCTCCGGCGGCGACGAGCGGACCGATGAGGCGGTGACGGCGGATGTAGCGCAGGCCGTCGAGGAGGTCCTTCCATGGTGTGCCGGGTCCCGGCTGCTGTGGGCCGTGCTCCCCGAGGGGCTGCGTCCGTATCGTCAGCAGGAGCGGCAGGGACAGCGCGAAGAGGAGGCCCGCGACGGTGAAGGCGGCCGGGGCTCCCCCGAGTCCCATGGCCAGACCGCCGATGGGCGGGCCCGCGATCTGGCTCAGGCGCATGGACAAGGAGCGCATTCCGGTGACCCGGGCGAGCTGGTCAGGGCTCGTGATCCTCGCCGGAAGGACCCCGATCGCGGGTACGAACAAGGCGTCGACGGCACCGAAGACGAGCGCCACCGCGACCAGGATCCACAGGGCTGGTGCGCTCAGCGCGATGACAGCGGCCACCGAGAGGATGAGGAGGCAGCGCAGCGCGTCGCTGCCGAGAATCACCCGGCGTGGGTCGATCCGGTCGGCCAGCACGCCCCCGCCGAGCATGAGCAGTGCTCGTGGCAGCGCCCCGGTCGCCATGACCAGACCGACTTCGGCAGGACCGGCAGCCTTCTGGGCCGACCATGCGAGGGCGACGAAGTACACGCCGTCTCCGACGAGGGAGGCGGTGTACGCGGTGAGCCAGCGCAGCACGTTGCCGTCGCGGTAGGCCGGTGTGGCGGCGCGTCGGGGCAGGGCTGTCCGTATCTCCATCGGTGCCATGACGGGGCTCCAGTGCGTCGGGGATGCGGCCCGGTCAGGGCCGGAAGGGGAAGCCGTAGAAGTGGGCGGAGACGTGCTCACGGTCCTCGGTGTCGCCGGCCGCCTTGGCGGCCTTGCCGCGCTCCCGCCAGCGCCGGGCCACCGCCTCCAGTTCGTCGCTCATCTCGGCGAGTTCAGCCGCAGTGAGGTCGAACATCCACTCCGAGCTGAACGCGGCGTCGGTCCACGCCTTTCCCCAGGCGGCCGTCTGGTCCAGATACGTGCGGTACTGGGCGGTGCGGCTGTCGAGGATGCCCCGGGTCACCGCCCCGACGGCAGCGGCCCCTTCAGGCGATTTTGTGAAGTCCGAGTTGCGAAAGCCCCAGCCCTCCTCGGACGCCACCTGCCACCACCGCTCACGGCCGTCGGTCCCCTCGCCGCTCGCCTGGGTCACGAAGCCGTGCTCGGCCAGCTTGCGCAAGTGGTAACTGACCAGCGACGGCGTCTCGTGGACATGCTCGGCGAGCTGAGAGGCAGTCGCTGTGCCCGCGGCGTACAGCAGCCGGTAGAGCCGCATGCGCAGGGGGACGGTGAATGCCTTCAGCCGGGACAGGTCGGTGATCTGCTCGGGCTCGTGCTGTGGGCGCATGCCCTCACCCTAGATATGAAGCGAACGTTTCGCAATATCCGCTTCAGAAATGCGCGGGGATGGAACCGGCCCTTCAGCGAGGGTCCATGTCCCTTCGATCCAGGCCGGTTTGACCGCCACAGACGCCGGAAGCGTGGCCGCCGTCGGCGATCGCCCGGCGCGAGCGGGCTGCCGACTACGGCGGAAGACTCGGCCGAAGGCGCCGGGGAAGGCCGGGGCGCTCCGGAGGTGAACGTACGGCGCCATCGACGGCCGGTGGCGCTCCGCGGCGGGATGCCGTCGGAACGCCACCGGGTTACGGGATCCGGTCAGGCGCCCTGCTGGACCGGGCCGACGAGGGTGCCGACGGCCACCGTGAACGCCCCCTCGGCGAAGGACGTGCCGGGGATCTCGCCGCCCGGAGCCTGGAGTGTGAACGCGGCCTCGTCGGCGGGCGCGCCTCGGCCGCTGCTCGGAACCTGGATGTCGAAGTGCACCGGGTGTCCCGGGCCGAAGGTCACCGGGACACCCTGATCACCGTAACCGCCCGGGGTGATTCCGCTGTCCGCGCCGTGGTTCAGGAACCGCGCGTCGGTGGGCGAGCCCGCCAGCTCGCAGGGCTCGTATCCACGCGGCGCGGTCAGCGTGACGCGGTAGTGGCTGTGCCCGGCGGTGTTGTCCGCCCGGGTGATCGTCGCCGTGTGGTTGGCCGGCCGGCAGGCCGAGGGAGCACTGCCGCCCCCTGTCGCCGGTGAAGCCTGCACGGCCACCGCACCGGCGCCACCCGCCAGCACGGTGGCGGCGAGAACGACGGTGATCCTCTGATCGATACGCATCAGGAACGCTCCTTGCCCTGGGGCCACCCCCGTGATCCCTGATGGGCGCGCGACGCGTCAGGGGGCAGCCCGTTCTTCGCTGGCCCGCGGCTGTTCTGCGCCGGAACCATGGTCGCCGCCATTCCTGCCCGCCCACTCCGGCGAGATATGTCCCAGAACTGCCACAACCGAGCCTTTCGCCGCCGTCGGCGGCTTCACTGCCGCCTTCTTCCGGTGGTTCGCACGGGTTGGCAGTGGTCGGTGGTGGGTTCGAGGAGGCCCTCACCGTGAGCAGAGCCGTGCGTGACAGCGAGCGGTCAGACGTCAGGGTCGACTTCGGGGTGCGTGAAACGCACGGGCCTGCCCAGCGACCGGGCGTAGGCGATTTCGGCTCGGGTGCTGTCTCCGATGTAGTCGCCCACCACGAGCACCTCGTCGGCGAGCCGGATCTTCGCCCGGTGCAGATCGTCGAGTCGGACCTTCAACGCCTCGGCCTCGACAGGGTCGGACCAGAGCGCGTGCGGCGACTTCAGGTCACAGCCCGGCTTGACGACAATCCTTCCGGCTTCGGTCTCCCGCAGATCGGCCTCGGTCATCTCGGTCATGAAGCGGGTGGAGCCGCAGATCACGACGATGCGCGGGAGGCTCGACAGCCTCTTCGCGTCGGCGAGCTTCTCATCGGGGGTGAGCCGTTGCGGGTACGACACTGGTTCCTCCTGGTGATGCGGCCCGAGGCGTGCCTGCGGGGACGAGAACGAGGGTGTCCAGACAACGACGCCACCGGACGAACCGACACCTTCGTTCACTGATCGCCTACGGTCGGCGCCCCCTTGGAACAGATCACCCACGGGAACACGGCGCCCAGCGGGGAGGGGTGGTCCTCGCGCCCGGACATCCGCCGGCTTCACGCGGCCGCAACGGCCGGTCCTCGCCCCTCCGGCGGGAGAGCGCGGGTGGTTGCCACCCCGTCTTCAACTGCCGCTGTCCGGCGGGGCGACGTACGCAAAAGGCATGGGGCGAAGCCGTCACGGCCCCGCACCACACCTTCTCCGGACGACCGAAGTCAGCGAGGACCGGTGTCGGCGCGGACGCCGATGGTCAGCAGCAGGTTGGCGTACGTACGGGTGTCGGCGGTGACGATCGCCAGGGCCAGATCCGGGGAGCGGGCCGCGTCGTAGAAGGCGAACCGGTCGAGCGACTCCACCGGCACCGTACCGAGCCGGGCACGGTAGTCGGCGATGGCGGGGGGCTCCGGTTCGCCCTCCGGCGGGACCATCACCTGTGCCGATTCGACGGGGATGGCGCGCAACAAGACATCGAGCACGGACGGGACGTCGAGCAGACCGGGCGCGACGTTGAGGTGGACGACCCGGGCGCGCGGTCCGACGGCCGTGCTCGCGGGGTAATGGCCGTCGGTGAGCAGCACGCAGGCGCCGTGTCCGGCTCCGGCCAGGGCTTCGAGCATGCCGGGGTGCAGCAGATCGGTCAGGAGCACGAGAATTCCTCCGAAGCGTGGACGGGCGTGTGCCGGTGTGGATCGGACACGGACCTGGCGGCGGCAGAGCATGCGGTGCGGACTTCAGGGGTGCGTCCTCGTCCTTGTCCCGGAGCGGGCGGTAGGGGTGCCTGAGCCGCAGCGGGACGAAACTGCACCAAAGATGGGATGTATGTAAGACGATGGGTGATCATTTGTCCAGCCGACGTTGATGCAACATCGATTTGAAGGAAGATCGCGACAAGAACCTTGCTTCATATGGGCATACCGAAAATCCATCCCACCAATACCTCTGCAGCAACCCGGGGAGCAACAAACGGCCGACTCGCGGGGAGACGTTTCGCGTGGAACGAACACGTCACCACGGACCTCCCCCTCACGTAAGGCCCACCGCGGTCACGTATGACGGAGCGACATCCCGGCTTCGGCGGTCTCCCCGACGACCGGCGCAAACCGTGCCGCACCGCCTCTTCCGCGCCGGCACCGGGGCGATCCCTCGCGCCGACCATCCGCCACGCCACCCGGGCACGAAGCGGAGCCGGCATCATCCGCTTGTCGTGAAGGGCTGGTGGAGAGACGACGTACGTTCAATGATGGGGCACGGCCGATCGGCCTTCACGGAGTGGAGCTGACCGACGGTGTCCCCCTCGTGCGGGATTCCGGGTCAGGGGGGAGACATCGCATGACGGAGCAGTCGAACCAGGTGCTTGTCCTGATGCGGAAGTACACCCTCAATTCGCCAACCGTCCGCAGGGTTCCTCTCTCCTCACTGAGCACTCACGGGCGGCGACTCGTCTTCGGCGTCACCGGATACAGATGGCCGGACTCCTTCGCACTCGAATTCGTCGACGGTGGGCTCGTGGCCCGGAATTATCGGTTCGACCTGAAAAACGTCGGAACGCAGATCGCTCAGGCCGGCGTCTCCACGGTGAGCATGGTCACCCGCGCGAACGGCACCTGGGGTTCGGACGGCGCGTACCTGCTCGAGGGTTCCCCACCGATCCACTGGGTGACCGAGCCCGGCCTCGAACTCTTGCCGCACCAAGTGTGCGTGGAACTCACCCCGGATCTCTGCACGATCGTCCGGGCCCAAGAGCACGAACACCTCCAGGACTTCGCCCTGGCGTGGGTTCTGACCGTCGGCCTCTTCGTCGAGAGACTGCCGACGAGTGGGTACGGCTGCGCCGGCGACGCCCTCGAAGCCCTCGCCGAACAGTTCACCCGCGCCGACATGCGCCATCTCGTGCCATCCGGTTCCCTCACGGACCTTCAGGTATGGGTCCAGCATCTCAAGACCCGCGCCATGCAGCTGGCCGACCAGAGCGGGCTGCGTGACAGCAACGGAAGCCACTCCCCCCTCTCCTGCAACGCGCGAATCGACTACGACAATGACGAGCGCCGCATCATCCTCACGCCCGTCATGCGCCCCGTCGGACCGCCCCTCCCGGTCATCAATGTCAGGTCGCTCCCTGACTGACCACGGTCGTACGACGGGGTGGGGTGGCAGGCGGGGGGATCACCGCCCGGATCCCACGTCTGGCGGACATGGCTCCGCATCGCGTGGGACGAATGCGCCTGGTCGGCCGGGACCACGTCCGATGTGGTTCTCGGGCGGCTGATTCTTCGGGGCACCCGTGGCCGGGCCATGACCTGGGAGAATGCCCCGGCCAGAGACACCGGTCCCCACATGGTCCCCAAAAATGATCAGGGCCGGTTTCGAATGTCTCCGAAACCGGCCCTGATCTACGACTCTTTCGAGTCGGGACGACAGGATTTGAACCTGCGACCCCTTGACCCCCAGTCAAGTGCGCTACCAAGCTGCGCCACGTCCCGCTGCGTTTCCTCCCGGTGTTCCCGGTCGGCCGCGCAGGGAAAACATTACCTCACTCCGAGGGTCGAATTGACGCGCGTGCCTGCTGGGCGCGATGAGCGAGTGCGTCGGCGCCACAGGCGAGGGCCAGTTTGTGGGCGCGGGCGAGTTCCCGGGTGCTGCGGGTCGCCATGCCGTACTCGTACCGGGCGAGCGCGTGCTCGTACTCGGAGGAGGACGCCTCCAGGTGTCGTACGGCGTCGGCCAAGAGCTTCTCGGCCTCTTCGGCGGGCGCGAACACGGCGAGGCAGCGCAGGGCCTCACCGATCGCGGTGTCCGTTCCGAAGCGTTCCGCGTGCTTTCTGGCCTGGGCCGCGATCTCGGCTCCCCTGGCCGGGTCGGTGTCGGCCAGCGCGCGGGCCAGGTCGAAGGCCCAGGGCGCCCAGACGCCGTTGTGCCGCTCGCGCACCTCCAGCGCGAGTCCCGCCGCTTCGAGCTCGGCGACGGCCTCCGCGGTCCGCCCCTCGGCCAGCAGCAGACGTCCGCTGACGCACGGGGCGTCGGGGAGGACCATGGCGCTGGGATACGGGAACGGGGCACCGAACTCGTACTGGTCCGCGATCGCCCGCGCCTCGGCCGTACGGCCGCGCGCCAGCAGGGTGTCGATGAGGAGGCACGCCGCGTCCCAGTGGACGGGAAGGCCGACGCCGACACGGTCGGCGAGCCGCAGGCCCTCGCGCAGGAAGCCCTCGGCCTCCGCGAGCCTTCCGCGGCGCCGGGCGACGAGGCCGAGCAGGGTGTGGGCGAAGGCGAGGTGCGCGCCGCTCCAGCCGGAGATCTCGAAGGCCCGTACCGCTTCTCCGAAGAGGCTCTGGGCCCGCTCGTACTGGTCGGTGAAGGCGTAGGTGATGCCGACCATGGTGGGGAATTCGAAGCCCCACTCCGGGTCCGTCCAGCCGAGCCCCCGGGCGGGGCTGCCGTCGACGAGCGCGCGTTCGCAGAGCTCGACGACGAGCTCGGCGCTCTCGCCCCGCATCATGGCGTCGAACGCGCGCAGGGTGATCAGGGCGCGCTCGGGGTTGTCCCGGCCTTCCAGATGGTCCGCGTTCTTGACGAGCCGGCGCGAGCGGGCCGCACCGTCGTCCTCCTCCCGCTGCATCCCCTCCCACTGGAAGTGCGCGGCCTGCAGACGCATCAGTCCCGGCCCCGGAGCGGTGCGTGCCGCCTCCGCCGCGAGGGTGTCGGCCGCCACCTTGAGCTCGTTGTTGTGGGCGAGCGCGGCGGCGAGCCGGAAGGTCGCGTCGACCCGCTGCCGGTCGTCCAGGCCCGGAGTGTCGAGCGCGTTCCGCAAGTGGCGCACCGTGGTCGCGGGTGAGCTGAGGAGCGTCGCACAGCCCAGCTCGTAGAGGATCAGCGCGCGGTCCTCGGGCCGGGGCGGCTCTTCGACGGCGCGTTCCAGACAGCGCCGGGCTGCTTCCGGGGCGCCGACCGCGAGGTGGTGTGCGGCCGCCTCACGGAGCTGCCTCACCACGTCCTGGTCGTCGTCCGCGTGGACTTCGAGCAGATGGCGCGAGGCGGCCGCGACGCCGTGTCCGGCGTCGGTGAGGGCCCAGGCCGCTCGCCCGTGCATGGCCGTACGGGTGGCCGGCGGGATCGAGTCGTAGATGGTCGTGGCGATGAGCGGGTGGACGAACTCGAGCGGGTCGAAGCCGGTGATGATGCGGGCTTCGCGGAGCTTGGCGGTGCAGTCGGCGGCCTCCGCCGGGCTCATCCCCGCCAGATTGGCGGCGATGTCCCGCGAGATCTCCGTGCCCAGTACGGCGGCGGCCCAGGCGAACCGGTTGGCGTTGGTTCCCAGCCGCTCAAGCCGGGTGACGAGCCCGCGGCCCCGGGCGGACGCGCCGAGTGGGCGCAGTTGCCCCGCGGACTCCTCCACCGGCGGCATCTCTTCGTCCTGCACCTTGGCGACCAGTTCGACCGCCTCGTACGGGTTGCCTCCGGTCACCGCCCAGACCTCGCGGCAGAACGGGTCGTCCGCGTGCTCCCCGAGGCTCTCGCGGACCAGATGGGCGGTCGCGTCCGGGGTGAGCGCGCGCAACGGGATGCGGACGAGTTTGGCGGGGTCGCCCGCCGCGTTCGGGTCGAAGGCCCCGAACCTGCCCCGGTCGGCCATTTCCTGCGGACGGTAGGCCGGAACGGCGAGTAAAGGCAGATCGCCGAGGTTCTCGGTGAACGAGGAGAGCCAGTCGAGGGATTCGCCGTCCGCCCAGTGCGCGTCGTCGACGATGAGCAGCAGGGGCCGGTGGCTGTGGCGGACCGCGAGTTGACGGACGACGTGGTCGAGGCCGTCCCGGACGCCCTGGGGCTCGGGCTGCGGCCCACTGGGCTGCGCGAGCCCGAGGGCGGGCGCGGTGGTCTCGTACCAGTCGCCGAACAGCTCACGGAGCTGGTCGGGCGCGATCTGGACGAGCGCGGGCTGGAGCAGTTGGCGTACGACGTGGAACGGGACCGACGTGACGGTCTCACCGCCACGCGCCGACCAGACGGTGCAGCGGTCGGCCGCCATGGCCTGGACCTCCGCCAGCAGCGCGGTCTTGCCGAGTCCCGCCTCCCCGCTGTAGACCAGCAGGCCGCCGACGGCCTGCGCGCCACAGAGTGCGGCCACCGCGTCTGCTGCGGCGGCGAGTTCGGGATCGCGCTCGTACAACGGCCGGGACGGCTTCATGCCTCCCCTTCCCCAAGGTGATGCGGACAAGGGCCGAGCGTAGTCGTGCGCGGAGCGGCACGGGCGGCGCTTCGAACACTTCACCGCAGGTAAGGGCCGCTCAGGGGCACAATCAAGCCGTGGACGAGACGCACAGGGACCGCGACGACGAAGGCCGGGCGCGCAACGCACGCCCCAGGGACGGGCTGGGACGCCCCCTGCCCTACGGGACCGAGGGGGTGGGGCGCCAGCCCGAGGGGGTGGTGCGCTCCCCCGGGGAGACACTGCGGGAGGCGCAGCGTCTGCTGGACGCCGGCATGCCGTTCCACGCGCACGAGGTCTTCGAGGACGCGTGGAAGTCCGGTCCCGAGGAGGACCGCGAACTCTGGCGTGCGATGGCTCAGTTGGCGGTGGGGCTGACGCACTCGGCACGCGGCAACGCGGTGGGAGGGGCCCGGTTGCTGCGCCGGGGAGCGGGCGTACTTGGCGCATATCGCACCCTCGAACCGTACGGAATCGGGATCGACGGGCTGATCGACTGGGCACGGGAGTTGGCGGGACGCGTGGAGCGCCGGGGGGCGGTGGCGGACGTGGGGGCGGAGCCGGAAGCGGCTTCCGCGGCCGGCCCGGTCGACCCGACGGCCCCGACCGACCCGACGGATCAGGCCGAACCGGCCGACCCGGCGCGCGGGGCCGACGGAGGGCTGGACGCGGCCGCGGATGCGCCTCGGCTCTGTCCGCTCCGTCCGTGAGGAGCGCTTCCGGCGGGTGTGAACCGCATCCCGCTCGGGCTCGCCGTACCCCCGGCGACGGACAGCCGTTACGATCCGGCTCCATGAGCACTGCTGACCAGGAACAGGTTCGGGAACAGGTCCGGGTCGAGGACGAGGACGCCGACCAGGGCCGGACCGAGACCCCGGACCGGAACGAGACCCCGGACAGGCCCGAGACCCCGGACCGGAACGAGACGCAAGACGGAGTCCGGGAGGACGACACCGAGGGCGCGCCGCCCGTGGGAACGGCCCCCGACGCGACGGCTGCTGAGGAGGAAGCCTCCCAGCAGGTCGCCTCCGACGAGGAGGTGGGCGCAGAGGCCACGGGAGAGCGGCGCTTGACGCCTCGTCAGGCAAGGCGGCTGCGCATCGCGCTGTCCTCGGTGGGCATGGCCGTGATGGCGGTGGTCCTGTGGATGCGCATCGCCAGCCGCTCGTCGGTCCTGGTCGTCGGCGTCTACGGACTCGCCCTCATCCTGTGCGGCGTGGTGATGGAGCTCAGCCGCAACGGACGTACAAGACTCGCGAGTTGGCTGCTCGGAATCGGTCTGCTCGCGGCCGTCGGGACGGACTGGCTGCTGCTTCCCTGAGCCACGCGATACGCGCGATGCGCCCGGCGCGGCGCCGGTGCGGCCCACGGACCGGGCCCGGTCCTCAGAGCAGCAGCAACTGGAGTCCGCCCACCACCGTCGCCACGAGCACGATCCGCTCGAAAAGCCGCTGGTTGATCCGGTCCACGCACCGGCGGCCCAGCCAGGCACCGGGCAGGACGAAGAGGACCAGGACCGCGTCGAGCAGCAGCGAGCGCCCGTCGATCAGGCCGAGTCCGACGCTGAACGGCACCTTGGTGACGTTGACGATCAGGAAGAACCAGGCGGAGGTTCCGAGGAAGCCGAGCTTGCGCATCCCGGAGGAGAGCAGGTAGAGCGACATGACGGGGCCGGCCGCGTTGGCCACCATGGTGGTGAAGCCGCCGAGCACCCCGTACGTTCCCGCCTGAGCGCGTGCGGTGTTCCGGGCCCGCCGGCCGGAGGGCCGTGACACCGCGACCGTCGCCCCGTTCAACCCGTTCGACCCGTTCGACCCGTTCGACCCCTCGGTCCGCGCCCCCGTCTCCGTCTGCTTCCCGCCCTCCGCCGCTGTCGCGACGGGCGCCCGCTCCTCGCCTTCCGGAGGCCCGGCCCGGCGCCGCCGCCAGAGCGTGACGCCGACCATGACCAGCAGGATGGCCCCGATCGACGTGCGTACGGCGCCGTCACCCGCGTACTTCAGGAAGAGCGTTCCGGCCACCAGGCCGACCGCGACGGCGGGGAAGAGCCGTAGCAGCGTCGGCCAGTGCGCGTGGCGCCGGTAGACGAGGACGGCGAGGACGTCACCGGCGATCAGGAGCGGGAGCAGCACACCGGTGGACTCGCGGGCCGGGAGCACTGCCGCGAAGACCGCGAGGCTGATCGTGTTGGCGCCGTTGATCGAGGTCTTCGAGAAGCCGACGAGGGCGGATGCCGCGGCGAGCACGGCCAGTTGTACAAGCGTGAGGGTATCCATTGCGGATCGAATGCTAAGCACATCGATTCTGGTGCCGTGCACCGCCCACCGGGCCACACCCCCTGGCGTCCGGCCGGGACGATCTGCCTATGCTGCGCCGCAAGCGCTCGAAGAAGCGCTCAAACGAACACCATGCGGCAGTACGGGGTAAGGGGCCAACAGCATGCGGGAGCCGGTGGAACTCAGGCGGCAGCGAATCCTCGCGGTGGTGGGGTCGCGGGGGGCGGTGAAGGTGAGCTCACTCGCCGAGGAACTCGACGTCTCCGTGGTCACGGTGCGCCGGGACGTGGAGGAGCTGGCCCGTGCGGGACGGCTGCGGCGCGGGCACGGGGTGGCCAGGTCCGTCTCCCTGGCGCAGGACCGGGACCCCGCTCAGGCCCCGGAGAGGACCGTTCCGGCCGGGGAGGGCGGGCCGGTCGCGCTCGTGGTGCCGGAGCGTCATTCGTACCTGTACGAGACGCTGCACGGCGCCCGTTCGGTGCTGGACGAGCACGGCGTCCGGGTCGCGCTGCACATCGCACCGCAGGCCCGGGGCACCGAGCGGCCCTTGGTCGAGCAGGCCCTCGCGGGGGGCGCTCGGGGGCTGCTGATCGCGCCGCGCTGGCGCAGCGCCGCGTGGGAGGAGTCCGACTACGAGTGGCTGGCCGGGGTGGGGGTGCCCACCGTGCTGATGGAGCGCAGGCCCCGTCCGGGCAGTGCGCTGCACGCCCTGGACTCGGTCTGTTCCGATCACTGGTACGGGGTCCATCTCGCGGTGGACCATCTGGTGTCGCTGGGGCACCGCCGTATCGTGCTGGCCGCCCGGGACGACAGTCCGACCGCCCGGAGCATCCGGGCCGCGTTCGCGGAGATCGCCGCCGCGCGGCCGGATGTGGAGGACTGGTGCGTGGTGCTCAGTTCGCCGGACGCGGTCCCTTCGGAGGGGCCGTACGGCGGGGAGGAGCCGGCCGTACCGGGTGGCGCCGGAGCGGCGCTGGACCTGGCGGCGGTGCTGCGGGAGCGGCGGGCCACCGGCGCCGTGCTGCACGGTGACGTCGACGCGTTGATGCTGGTCCAGCGGCTGACGGAGAGCGGGGTGCGGGTGCCCCAGGACTGCTCGGTGGTGGCGTACGACGATGTCGTGGCGGCGCTGGGCACCACGCCGTTGACGGCGGTGTCGCCGCCGAAGGCCGAGATCGGACGGGCCGCCGCCGAGTTGCTGCTGTACCGGCTGGGCGGCTCCGAGGGGGCGACGGGGCCGGTGCGGCGTACGGAGCTGCTGCCGGAGTTGAAGGTGCGTGGTTCGGCGCAGGCAGTCATCTCCTCGTAGCGACCGATCGTTTGACCGCTTTGGATTTCTTCTGATCGATCTATTGACCGTATCCGGTCAGGCGATCAGGATTCCCGTTGTCCCGAACAGGAGCCGCGGGAGGCGCGCATGCCTGATCGACAGAGTCGTCGGTCCGTGCTGGCCACGATCGCCTCGCTGCCGTTGGCAGGTGCGCTCAGCGCCTGCTCCGGTGGCGGGGCGTCCGGGCAGAGCACGAGCAGTACAGACACCACCAGCAGTACGAGCAGTACCGGAAGCACCGGCAAGGGCGGCAAGGTCCGCATCACCTTCTGGTCCGCCCTGCGGGGCAGTCAGGAGGTGGTGGACGCCTTCAACCGCGGTCACCGCACCATCGAGGTCGAGTTCCAGCAGATCCCCTCGGGCGGTCAGGGCGGTTACGCGAAACTCAGCAACGCCGCCCGGGCCGGCAACGCCCCGGACGTGGCCACCCTGGAGTACCCGCAGGTACCGGGGTTCGCCATCGACGGGGTCGCCCGGGACCTGACCGGTCTGGTCAGCGACACGCTCAGGGCCAAGCTGCTGCCGCAGGCGCTGGGGCTCACCACGTTCGACAAGAGGATCTTCTCCGTCCCGCTCGACATCGAACCGATGGTGATGCACTACCGCACCGATCTGTTCGAGGAGTACGGCCTGCATGTGCCGCGCACCTGGGACGAGTTCGAGGAGGCGGCGGCGACCGTACGGCGCAAGGGCGGTGAGCGGCGGCTCGCCCTCTTCCCCACCGACGGGGCGACGCAGATGGCCGCGTACGCCTGGCAGGCGGGCGCCCAGTGGTTCTCCACCGCGGACGACACCTGGAACGTCTCGCTCGCCGACGCCCCGACCCGCCGCGTCGCCGCGTACTGGCAGCGGCTCATCGACCGGGACCAGGTGTTCATGAACGCCGTGGAGAGCCGGCAGAGCGACGCGCAGATCGGCAACGGTCTGGTGCTCGCCCGTCTCAGCGGTGCCTGGGACGCGGGCGCCCAGATGAAGGCCCGGCCGGGCCAGAAGGGGCAGTGGGCCGTCGCCCCGTTCCCCCAGTGGGACACGGCGAACCCGTCCAACGGCACGCACGGCGGGTCCACCTTCGCGGTGACGAAGGACTGCGCGCACCCGGAGGCCGCGATGGAGTTCATCGAGTGGCAGGTCTCGCACCCGGACGCGCTGCGGGCCCGGCTCTCCAGCGGGGCGAGCAGCCAGTACCCGGCCGCGCCCGGCCTCGTCTCCGTGGGCAGCCAGGCGTTCGACCGCTCGTACTACTCGGGCCAGGACATCTACCGGGTCTTCGAGGAGCAGGCGCGCATCATCCGGGACGGCTGGGTCTGGGGCCCGCGGATGACCGCGACCGGCAAGGTCATGCAGGACGGGTTCGCCCGGGCGAGCGGCGGCAAGGGCTCGCTGCTGAGCTCGATCGAGGCCGCCCAGAAGGGCACCATGCCCGACCTGCGGGCGCTCGGCCTCGCCACCAGCGAGCGTTCCACGTGAGCCGCGCCCGGGTGCCCTCGCACCCCGGCCCCGCCGGTCTCCCCGCGCGCCGCCCCGGCCTTCCCTCATGTCCCCGCACCGGCGTCCCTTCGCAGCAGAGAGGATGGTGACCCCCATGGCCAGCACCAGCACCACCCGGCCCGTCGCCCCCGTGAGCGGTGCGGGGCGGACCTCGCGTCCTGCCGCCCCCGCCCGTGCGGGGACCGGCCGTGTCACGGCGCGGCGGCGTGAACTCGGCGCCGCCGGTGCCCTGATGACGCCGTTCTTCGTCCTCCTGGTGACCGTCTTCCTCATCCCGGTCGGCACCGCGGTGTGGCTGAGCTTCTTCAGCGACGACCAGCCCGGTCTCGGCTTCGGGCCGGAGAAGACCGTCTTCGTCGGGGTGCGCAGCTACGTGGCCGTCCTCACCGACCCGACGTTCCTCGGCGGTCTCGGGGTCGTCGCGCTGTACTGCCTGATCTACATACCGCTGATCGTGATCGGATCGCTCGCGCTGGCACTGCTGCTGGACTCGGGCGTGGTGCGGCTGCGCGCCACCGCGCAGCTCGCGCTCTTCCTGCCGCACGCGGTGCCGGGCATCATCGCCGCGATCATCTGGCTGTACCTGTACACCCCGGGGCTCAGTCCGGTGATCGACATCCTCGGCAAGGCCGACATCACGGTCGACTTCCTCGGGGTGCACACCGTGGTGCCCTCGATCGTGAACATCGCGCTGTGGAGCAATCTCGGCTACAACATGGTCGTCTTCTACGCCGCGTTGCAGGCCGTGCCGCGCGAGGTGATCGAGGCGTCCGTCGTGGACGGGGCGGGTCCGGTGCGTACCGCGCTCCGGATCAAGGCGCCGCTGGTGCGCTCGTCCATCGTGATGGTGGCGATGTTCACCCTGATCTTCGCGCTCCAGCTCTTCACCGAGCCCATGCTGCTCGGCCAGTCCACTCCGATGATCAACTCCCGGTTCTCCCCCAGCATGTACATCTACGACGCCGCGTTCACCCGCAACAACTACGGTCTGGCGGCCGCCGCTTCGGTGATCCTGCTGGTCTTCACGGTCGCGCTTTCCTACGGCGTCACCCGGTGGACGAACCGCGCCAACGCAGCCGAGGAGGACGCCCGATGAGCGCGCCTGCCCTGCCCCGTACCGCCCGCCGCTCCGCCTCCGCCGCCCGGCGGCCGGGCCTGACCGGACGGACCGTCGTCAACCTCGTGGTGGGCGTCTCGGTGCTGTACACCCTGCTGCCGGTCCTGTGGCTGGTGCTGGCCTCCACCAAGGACCGCGACGCGCTCTTCAAGAGCAACGTCCTCTCGGTCAAGGGCTTCTCGCTCGTCCAGAACCTCAAGGACGTCTTCTCCATGGACGCGGGGCTGTACGGGCGCTGGTACGCCAACAGCCTGCTGTACGCGGTGCTGGGCGCGGCCCTGGGGGCGCTGATCAGCGTCGCCTGCGGCTACGCCTTCGACAAGTACCGTTTCCGGCACAAGGAGAAGATGTTCGGTCTGGTGCTCGCGGCCGTCATGGTGCCGCAGACCGTCCTGGCGCTGCCGCTCTATCTGATGGCGTCCAAGGCCGGGCTGGTGAACACCTTCTGGGCCGTCTTCATCCCGGTGCTCTTCAACCCCTTCGGTGTCTACCTGGGCCGCATCTTCAGCCAGGGGTACGTACCGAACGAGGTGCTGGAGGCCGCCCGGGTCGACGGGGCGGGCGAACTGGCCACCTACTTCAAGGTGGCGATGCGGATGCTGGGGCCGGGTCTGGTCACCGTGTTCCTCTTCCAGCTCACCGCCATCTGGAACAACTTCTTCCTGCCGATGGTGATGCTCTCGAACCAGGACCTGTATCCGGTCAGCCTCGGGCTGTACACCTGGAACAGCTCGGCGTCGGTCTCCCCCGAGTACTACCCCGTCGTCGTCATGGGCTCGTTGCTCGCCATCGTCCCGCTCATCCTCGCGTTCGCCCTGCTCCAGCGCTTCTGGCGGTCGGGGCTCACCGCGGGCGCTGTGAAGTAGCGCGGTCGGCGCGGCCGTTCCCACGGGGCGGCCGCGCCGGCCCGCCCCGTGCCGGCGGCCGTCGCGGACCGCCCCGTACCAGGAGAGACATGCACAGTTCCGCTGCCATCAGCCCACCGGGCACACCCCGCCGACCGCGCGCCGTGCTCGCCATGAAAGCGGACACGGCCGCGGCGGTGCTTCCGCCGGAGGCGCTCGCCGCGCTCGGCGAGGTCTGCGACCTCGCGCCATCGCCCGCCCTCGACGACTTCACCACCGACCGGGCCCGCGCGGCGCTGGCCGACGCGGAGGTCCTGGTCACCGGCTGGGGCTGCCCGCCGATCGACGAGGACGTCCTCGCGGCGGCGCCGAAGCTGCGGGCCGTCGTCCACACGGCCGGTTCGGTGCGCGGCCTCGTCACTGACGCCTGCTGGGCGCGCGGGATCGCGGTCTCCTCGGCCGCCGCGGCCAACGCGCTGCCGGTGGCGGAGTACACCGTCGCCATGATCCTGCTCTCGGGCAAGCGGGTGCTGGAGCGCGCCCGGGAGTTCCGCGTCGCCCGCGACCGGGGCGACTGGCTGCGGGTCCCCGACGAGGTCGGCAACTACCGCCGTACCGTGGGCATCCTGTCCGCCTCGCTGATCGGCCGGCGGGTGATCGAGCTGCTGCGCCCCTACGACCTGCGGGTGCTGCTGCACGATCCGTACGTGTCGGCCGAGGAGGCGGCGTCGCTCGGCGTCGAGGGGACCGGGCTCGCCGAACTCTTCGACCGCAGCGACGTGGTGAGCGTCCACACCCCGCTGCTGGCCGGAACGCGCGGGCTCGTCAGCCGCGAACTGCTCACCTCGATGCGGCCGGACGCCACGCTGATCAACACCTCGCGCGGTGCGGTCGTCGACCAGGACGCCCTCACCGACGTCCTGCGCCAAGAACGCATCCGGGCCGTCGTCGACGTCACCGACCCGGAGCCGCTGCCCGCCGACCACCCGCTGTGGGAGTGCGAGAACGTACTGATCACCCCGCATCTCGCCGGGTCCCAGGGCAACGAGTGGCGGCGGCTGGCCGATCTGGCGACCGGTGAGGTCGCGCGCTGGGCCGCGGGCGACGGTTTCGCCCATCCCGTACGACCGGAAAGGCTGGCTTTCCTCGCATGACCACCGACCCCGCCCCCATGCCCTTCGTACTCCCCGCCGACGACCGCGCGCTCAGCCCCCTCACCGGTTACACCCGGGCGCACTGGGAGGCCGCCGCCGACGGTCTGCTGCACGCCGCCTGGCGGTGGGCCACCCCCGGCCGGGCCCTGCTCGACCTGCCCGGACGCCCCTCGGGCTCCGGGGTCCGCTCCGACGGGCTGGAGGGGTACGCACGCACCTTCCTGGCCGCCGCGTTCCGGGTCGCGGGCGCCGAGGGCAAGGACCCGCACGGCTGGCTGGACCGGTACGCGGACGGTCTCGCCGCCGGTACGCGCACCCCCGGGCGCGACGACACCGAGTCCTGGCCGCTCATCCGCGACCACACGGTCTTCGGTCAGCCCATGGTGGAGTCGGCGTCCGTCGCCCTCGGTCTGCGGGTGACCCGCCCGTGGCTCTGGGACCGGCTCGACGGCCCTGTCCAGGACCGTGCCGAGGAGTGGCTGCGCGGGGCGCTGCGGCACACCCCCGCACCCAACAACTGGTACCTCTTCCCCTTCACCGTCGCCGGGTTCCTGGAGTCCGTGGGCCGGGGCGACGCCCGGACCGCGCGGGTACGGGCCCGCGCGCTGGACCTGCTGGAGGGGTGGTACCGGGGCGACGGCTGGTACGCCGACGGCGACGGGCGCGCCTTCGACCACTACAACGGCTGGGCACTGCACCTCTATCCGGTGCTGGACGCCCATCTCTCCGGCGACCAGGAGCTGCTGGCCCACTACGGCGGGCGGCTGCGCGAGCACCTGGAGAGCTTCTCGCTGATGTTCGGCGCGGACGGGGCGCCGCTGCACTTCGGGCGCTCCCTCGCCTACCGGTTCGCGGCGGGCGCGGCGGTCGGCATGGGCGCGGTCTCCGGGCACACCCCGCTCTCCCCGGGCGCCTCCCGGCGGCTGGTCAGCGGTTCGCTGCGGTACTTCCTGGAGCGGGGCGCCACCGGTGACGACGGGCTGCTGAACCTGGGGTGGCACGGTCCGCACGAGGCGACGCTCCAGCACTATTCGGGTCCGGCGTCGCCGTACTGGGCGTCGAAGGCGTTCGTGTCGCTGCTCGCTCCGGCGGACCACCCGCTGTGGACGGCGCCGGAGGAGGCCGCGCCGAGCGAGGGCCCGGACCGGGTGCTGTCGGTGCCGGCGCCGGGGCTGCTGGTGCAGTCGACCCGGGCGGACGGGATCGTCCGGCTGCACAACCACGGCAGCGACCATGTCCGGCCGCACGAGGGCGAGTCGGCCGCGGAGGCGGACCCGCACTACGGGCGGTTCGCGTACTCCACGGCGACCGGTCCCTCGTCGGCGGCGAACGTCGCGGACAACCATCTCTCCGTCCGGGTCGGCGGGGCGCGCAGCGTCCGGCGCCGGATCCGCCCGCTGGGCGCCGGGCACGGGGACGGCTGGGGCTGGGCGGCCTCCTGGCACATGCCGGTCTTCCCCGGGCAGCCGCCGGCCGTTCCTGGGCTGCGGGTGGAGAGCGTCACCTTCGTCCGGGGCCGTTACGAACTCCGGGTGCACCGGCTGCTCGGCGTCCCGGCGGGTGCCCGCGTCGAGCAGACCGGATGGGCGACGGCCCCCGGCGCCTCGCCGCGCTCCCTGCTGCACGGGCTGTACGGCTGGGAGTCCGAGGAGGAGGTACGCGCCCCGCAGGGCACCGCGTACACCCGCTGGGCGGTCATGCCCCGGCTGGCCGCGGACGCCGAGGGCACGGTGGTCCTGGTGGCCCTGGCCTCGCTGACCGGCGAGGCGGACCCGGCCCCCGTCGGTACGGCGGTGAGCGGGGTGAACGTGGCCGCGGACGCCGACGGCTCCGGGGACACGGTGGAGGTGGCCTGGGCCGAGGACGGCGCGGTCACCCGGATCGCCTTCGGCCCGGGATCGGCCGCCGCCTCCGCGACGGTGCCTGGGTCGGCGCCGACGTCGGTGTCCGTGGAGCACGGCACCCGCTGACCGCGAACGGCCGGGCGCGGCGGACGGCTCCCCCCGTCCGCCGCGCCCGGCCGGGCGCGTGCGGCCGATCGCGTGCGGCCGATCGCGTGCGGCCGTTCGCGAGCGGCCGTTCGCGAGCGGGTGTCAGACGTCGGTGCGGATGACGACCACCAGCGTCCGGGGGCCGTGCACCCCTTCGACCCGCTCCAGTTCGATGTCCGAGGTGGCCGAGGGCCCGCTGATCAGGGTCGTCGGCCGCTCGGGCACCAGGCGCGCGACCGCCTCCGGGACCCCGACCTCCACCGCGGAGAGATCGACGACGCAGACGTGCAGGTCGGGGACGAGGGAGAGCGCGCGGCGCCCCTGGTCCTCGGAGCCGTCCAGGAAGATGGTGCCGGTCTCCGCGCAGCTGACGGCGGACGCCGTGACGACGCCGTCGAGCTCGCCGAGCGTGGGTGCCGGGATGTCGGCGGAGTCCCTCTGGACCTCCCCGTCCCAGGCCGCCAGCCACCCCGCGTCGAGCCCGGCCGGTACGCCGATCCGGCGGGCGCCGCGCTCCCGCAGCACCTGGGCGATCACCTCGGCGGTCCGGTCCGCGGTGCAGGGGTGGACCCGCGCCTTGTAGTCGACCAGCCGGTCGGTGAGGAGGTCGAGCCGTTCGGCGTCGGGGAGGGTGCGTCCGGTGCGGTAGTCGCGCGGGACGGTGACCGGGCGGGCCGGGGCGAGGGCCAGGGCGTCGCGCACCCGGCCGAGGACGGTGTCGCGTGCGGTCGTCACTTCTCGTCCTCCGTCGGGTCGGTGGGGCGCCGGTCGGCGGCGTTCGTGGCGGCGCCCTCGTCGGCCGCCGCCTTCATCGTGGCGGCGCCTTCGGCCGAGGCCAGCCAGGAGCGGAACGTCTGCTTCGGCGGGGCCGGGGTGTCCCGGCTGTCGCTCCAGCCGTCGAAGGGCGCGGGCACCCGTCCGATGGTGCCGTCCTTGCCGGCGACGATCCGGCCGAGTCCGGCCGCCTTCTGGGCCGCCGTGAACAGCTTCGGGCTCTTCATCACCGTGGCGGCGGCCTTCATGGCGAGCTTCTCCGCCGTCGTACCGGACTGCTCGGTGTTCTGGTGCCGGAGTTCGACCAGCAGCGACGGGATGTCGATCTTGACCGGACAGGCGTCGAAGCAGGCGCCGCAGAGGCTGGAGGCGTACGGCAGCGAGCTGTTCGGGTCGTCCTTCGCGGCATGCATCCCGGCGAGCTGCGGGGTGAGGACCGCGCCGATCGGGCCGGGATAGGTCGAGCCGTAGGCGTGTCCGCCGGCGCGTTCGTAGACCGGGCAGACGTTGAGGCAGGCGGAGCAGCGGATGCAGTTCAGGGCCTCGCGTCCGACCTTGTCGGCGAGGGCGGCGGTCCGGCCGTTGTCGAGCAGCACCAGGTGGAACGCCTGCGGGCCGTCGCCGGGGGTCACCCCGGTCCACGTCGAGGTGTAGGGGTTCATCCGCTCGCCGGTGGAGGAGCGCGGCAGGAGCTGGAGGAAGACTTCGAGGTCGGCGTAGCGCGGCAGCACCTTCTCGATGCCCATCACCGTGATCAGGGTGTCGGGCAGGGTGAGGCACATCCGGCCGTTGCCCTCGGACTCCACGACGGAGAGGGTGCCGGTCTCGGCGATGCCGAAGTTGGCGCCGGAGACGGCCACCTTGGTCGTCATGAACTTCTCGCGCAGATAGGCGCGCGCGGCGGCGGCGAGGTGCGCGGGCACGTTGTCCAGGTCCGGGTCGACGCCCGGGATCTCCTTGAGGAAGATCTCCCGGATCTCGTCGCGGTTGCGGTGGATCGCGGGGACCAGGATGTGCGAGGGCTTGTCGTGGGCGAGCTGCACGATGAGTTCGGCGAGGTCGGTCTCGTAGGGCGTGATGCCGACCGATTCGAGGTGTTCGTTGAGGCCGATCTCCTGCGTGGCCATGGACTTGACCTTGATCACGTCGCTGCTGCCGGTCGCCCTGATCAGGCGGGTGACGATCTCGTTGGCCTCGGCGCCGTCGCGCGCCCAGTGGACGGTGCCGCCGTGTTCGGTGACCTTCGCCTCCAGCTGCTCCAGGAGTTCGGGCAGCCGGTTCATGGTGTCGGTCTTGATCGCCGCTCCGGCGTCGCGCAGCGACTCCCAGTCGGGGAGTTCGCCGGTGACGTTGAGTCGCTTGGTACGGATGGTGCGGGTGGCCTTGCCGAGGTTGCGGCGGAGCTGGTCGTTGCGCAGCTCGTCGTGGGCGGCGGCGGGGAACTTCCGCTCGCCGCGCAGGTTGCCCGTTCCGTACGGGGAGCGGGGCGGTGCGGCGGGCATACCGAGGAAGGTGCTCATACGGCGGCGGCCTCCGTCAGGGCGTAGGGCGCGGTACGGGTCGAGGCGAGGATCTGCGCGAGGTGCAGGGTGCGGGTGCCGGACTTGATGCGGTGCAGCCCGCCGCCGATGTGCATCAGGCAGGAGGAGTCGCCGGCGGTGCAGACGTCGGCGCCGGTGGAGCCGATGTTGCGCATCTTGTCCTGGAGCATCGCGGAGGAGGTCTCGGCGTTCTTCACCGCGAAGGTGCCGCCGAAGCCGCAGCAGGAGTCGGCCTCGGGCAGCTCCACGAGGTCGATGGAGTCGACGGCGCGCAGCAGCCGCAGCGGCTTCTCGCCGACGCGGAGCATCCGCAGCGAGTGGCAGGTGGGGTGGTACGTGACGCGGTGCGGGAAGTACGCGCCGACTCCGGTGACGTCGAGGACGTCCACGAGGAACTCCGACAGTTCGTACGTCTTGGCCTCGACCGTGGCGACCCCGGCGCGCAGCGCGGCGTCGCCGTACCGCTCGGCGACGATGCGGTGCTGGTGGCGGACCGAGCCCGCGCAGGAGCCGGACGGCATGACGACGGCCTCGATGGAGGTGTCGCCGAACTGCTCGGCGAAGTTGCGGACCAGCGGTACGGGCTCGCGCTGGTAGCCGGTGTTGACGTGCATCTGTCCGCAGCAGGTCTGTCCCGGCGGGAACACCACCTCGTGGCCCAGGCGGGCGAGCAGCACCGCGGTGGATTTCACCGCCTCGGGAAACAGGGTGTCTCCCAGACAGGTGGCGAAGAGCCCGACGCGCATGGAGCCTCCTCGATCGTTTTCTACGTCCTTTGTATGGTCGGACCATACTCTCGATGGGTCTCCGAGTGAAGTTCCCCGGACGAAGAGGGACGCGCGCCCCTGGCGGAAGACCACCTATTCCTTGTCGTCGACGAGCGTGCCGTGCAGGCTGCGGATGTGGCGCTCGACCAGGTCGGCCGCCTCCGCTCCCCGTCCGGCGCGTACCAGTCGGAGCAGTTCGACGTGTTCGGCGTTGAGTGCGGCGGCGGTGGCCGGCCAGTCCTCGGCCTCTTCCAGCGCCCGCAGGATCAGCGGCCGTACGGACTCGCGCACCGCGGAGGTGAGGGTGGAGGTCAGCGCGTTCCCCGAGCAGCGGGCGATCTGTACGTGGAAGCGGGTGTCCAGGTCGTTGAAGGCGGTGACGCCGACGCCCGGCTCCGCCATTCCGGCGACCAGGGACTCGGCCTCGTCGAGGTCCTCGTCGCGGGCGTGGGTGACGGCGGCCTCGAAGCCGGACCGCTCCAGGACGACCCGCGCCTCCATGACGTCCTCCAGGCTGTAGCTGCCGAGCGCGAAGTGCAGCCGGAGCAGCCGCCCGAGCGCGTCGTCCGGGTTGCGCACGATCCGCGCCCCGGAGTCGGGCCCCCGGCCGGGCTGGGCCACCAGGACGCCGATGGTCTCCAGCACCCGGAGCGCCTCGCGCAGGGCGGACCGGCTGACGCCGAGCACCGGGGCGAGCTCGCGCTCCGGCGGCAGGCGGTCGCCCGCCTTGAGCTCCCCGGCGAACACCCGCTCCTCGATGCTGCGCAGGACGAGTTCATGGGTACGGGACTGCCGTACGGGTTCCCATTCGACGGGCATCCGCCACTCCCTGGTCGGGCCGGTCGCGCCGGCGGTCCGCGTCCGCCCCGGTGACGGGCATGGCCGCCCGGGCCCCCGGATCACTTGGCCCGACTATGTCACACACGCCCTGTGGTCGGACCAAAGAGCGGGAGCGATCGGTGACGCCTTGTGCGGCGGGGCCCACGCTCCATAACGTCGCGTGTATGCCACACCGAAAATCGCCGGCCCGCGCCGCCCTCCGCCCCGCTCCCCTCCGCTCTCCCGGTGGCCGCCGATGAGCGGCGTCCTGGAGGGTTTCGGTGTCATCGCGAGCATCATCGCCGTCGGCTACCTGATCGGCCGGTCGGGCCTGCTGGGTGAGCACGGGCAGCCCGTGCTCACCCGGCTCTCCTTCCACGTGGCCTCACCCGCCCTGCTGTTCACCACGATGACCAGGGCCGACCTGTCGGTCATGGTGTCGCTGCCCCTGCTGGTGACCGCGCTCTCCACCCTGGTCGTGGCGGGCGCCTTCGTCGCCGTCGGAGCCGTACGCGGCTGGAGCGTGGGCCGCACGACGATAGGCGCCCTCTGCTCCTGTTACGTCAACGCCGGGAACCTCGGCATCCCCATCGCCGTGTACGTACTGGGGGACGCCACCCTCATCGCGCCGATCCTGCTCTTCCAGCAGCTGGTCGTCTCCCCCGTGGCGCTCACCGTCATCGAGACCTCGCGCCCCGGCGAACGGGACTCCCTGGTCCGGCTGCTCACCACGCCGTTCCGCAACCCGATCGTCCTGGCCTCGCTCGCCGGGGTCCTGGTCAGCGTCCTGGGGTGGCGCGTCCCCGGGCCCGTGCTGGAACCGGTGACGCTGATCGCCGGCATCGCGGTGCCGGGCGTGCTGCTCGCCTTCGGGATCTCGCTGCGCGGCAGCGAGCTGCCCGGTCGCGGCAGGGACCGGGGTCCGGTGCTGCTCTCTGTGGCGCTGAAGAGTTTCGCCCAGCCGCTCACCGCCTGGGCGCTCGCCGCGGGGGTGTTCGGGCTGGAGGGCGCGCCCCTGTTCGCGGTGGTGGTGACCAGCGGTCTTCCGGCCGCCCAGAACCTCTTCACCTACGCCTCGCACTACGGGACGGGCGTGCGGCTGGCCCGGGAGTCGATCCTGCTCTCGACGGTGCTCGCGGCGCCGGTCACCGTTACTACGGCGGCCCTGCTGGGCTGAGCGGGCAAAGGGTTCAGCGGACGCGCCGCCCGCTGCTGAGGGAAAGGACACCAGCCATTTCATGTGATTCTCACTCAGTCCGCATACGGTACGCGTGTGAACCAGACGAGCCCGCCCGGCTGGCATCCAGACCCCGGGTATTCAGGAATAGGCCCCGCGCAGGAGCGCTGGTGGGACGGCACCCAGTGGACCGACCAGCTCCGCGTGGCACCCGCCGCCGTCCGTAGCCGCCGTATCCGCATCGGCGTCGGCGTCACCGTCGGCGTGGTGGTTCTCGCCGCCGTCGGTGGTGGCGCGTACGCGCTGGGGCACGGCGACGGAAAGCAGTCCGCCTCGTCGGTCGCGCGGTCGGACGGCCCCCCGTCCGGCGGCAGCGGCCCTCAGGGCACGCCGGGCGGATCCGGCGGCAGCGGCGAGAGCGGCGGCGGCTGGGGCGGCGGCCAGAGCGGTGGCAGCGGCAGTGACGGCGGAAGCGGAAGCGGCCAGAGCGGCGGCGGAAGCGACGGCAGCGGCGGCCAGGACCAGGCGCCCGAGTCGCCGCAGATCCCGACCGAGGACGGCTACGCGACCGACATCGCCAGCGGCATCAGCCTGCCGGTGCCGGACGGCTGGACCGGCGAGTCCGGCACGGTCGGCGCGAACCTGACGACCGGCGAGTACGCCTGCCCCGGCGACACCAGCCAGAGTTGCGTGCGCGGAGGGGTGTTCTCGGCCCCCGCGGCTGCCTTGAAGAACACGGAGAAGACCGCCGAGGCGGCCGCGAAGAAGGACATCTCGGTCAACGCCGAGGAGTCCTACGGATCGGACATCTACGAGGGCATCACCTCCCACCAGCAGCTCAAGTCCGAGGCCGTCACCGTGGCGGGCCAGAAGGGCTATCTGGTGCGCTGGAAGGTGGTCACGAAGAAGGGCGACGACGGGTACGTCGAATCGCTCGCCTTCCCCTCCCCCAACAGCAAGGACCTGATGGTGGTCGTCCGGTCCGGGTTCGACATCAACGCCAAGGCGCCGAAGCTCTCCGTGCTGGACACCATCACCAAGGGCATCAAGGCCGCGTCGGTGAGCGGCTCGGGGGCCGGACAGACCGCGTAGGCCGTGTCCGGCGGGACCCGTCGGGCTGTGTCCGGCGGATCGGGCGGAGGGCAGTACGCCCCCGACCGATCCGCCGGGCGTCGTGGGGGTTACGGTGCGGACGCCCCACCCGTCGAACTCCAGGATCACCATGAGCACCCGCCACGACCCGCGTCCGCCCGCCGTCCCCGACATCCGGCTCATCGTCACGGACATGGACGGCACCCTGCTGGACGCCGACGGCAACGTACCGGTGGGCCTGTGGCCCCTGCTGGAGGAACTGGGCCGTCGCGGCATCGTCTTCAGTCCCGCCAGCGGCCGCCAGTACGCCACGCTGGCCCACCTGTTCGAGGGCGCGGACGAGGGCATGGTCTACATCGCGGAGAACGGCGCCCTCGTCGTACGCGACGGTGTCGAGCTGTCGTCCGACCCGATCGACCCGGCGGTCTCCGCCCGGCTGGTCACCTGCGTCCGGCAGCTGGCCGAGGAGGGCCGGGACGTCGGCGTGGTCGTCTGCGGGAAGCGCTCGGCGTACACCGAGCGCGGCGACGAGGCGTTCCTCGCCCAGGTCGCCAAGTACTACCGGGCGCACCGCGTCGTGGACGACGCGACCTCGGTGGACGACGAGATCATCAAGGTCGCCGTCCTCGACTTCGGAGGGGCAGAGAACGGCGCCGCCCGCGCCCTGGAAGCGTTTTCCGACACCCATCAGGTGGTCGTCTCGGGCGAGCTCTGGATCGACGTCATGAACCGCACCGCCGACAAGGGCGCTGCCGTGCGCCGCCTCCAGCAGCGCCTGGGCATCGGACCGGAGCAGACCATGGTCTTCGGGGACTACCTCAACGACCTGGAGATGCTCGACACCGCCGACTGGTCGTTCGCCATGGCCAACGCCCACCCGGACATCCTCCGCCGCGCCCGCCACACGGCCCCGGCCCACACCGACGAGGGCGTCCTGCGCACCATCAAGGACGTGCTCGGGATCTGAGACGTCCCGCGGGCAGGGGGCCGGGCGGACGAGGGATTGCGTGCGGGGCAACGGCGGGTGGCCGGTTCCGGTGGCCGGTGACGGCCTCCGGAACCATCGGTGAACAGATCCCCGCACCACTTCTCACGCCACCGGCCGGTCAGCACACTCGCGTCATGATCCACTTCACGGCGGCGCGCCTGCGCGCCCTCACTCTCGCCCTGCTGGCGTTCGCCGCGGTCCTGGTCCCGCCCACCGCCGCCTCGGCCGCCGGACACCCGTCCGGCCCGTCCGGCCCGTCGCGCGGGGCGCACGGCTCGCACGCCTCCGCGCACGGCGGGCGGGGCGACCGGGCGGCGTTCTCGCTGCTCCAGATGAACCTGTGCTCCAGCGGGTACGCGGGCTGTTACGCCCGCACCGAGTACCCGAAGGTCCTCGACGAGGTCGTCGACCGCGTCCGGGCCCACCGCGTCGACGCCGTCACCCTCAACGAGGCGTGCAGCGCCGACGTCGCCGAGATCGCCGCGCGTACCGGCTACCGGTACCGGTTCGCCACGGTCGTCTACCGGGGCGCGCCGCTGGACTGCAAGACGCCCACCGGGCGCGGTGTCTTCGGCAACGCGGTCCTCACGAAGGACGCCATCCGCTCCTCCGAGGACGCCGCTTACTCGGTGTTCAGCGGTGTCGAGGAGCGTCGCTGGCTGTGCGTCACCACGGCTCGCGGGGTGAACGTGTGCGGCAGCCACCTGTCGACCGACGGCGAGGCCGCCGGCAGCACCAACTCGGTGCAGTGCGCCGAACTCGCCGCGGTCCTCGCCGAGCGGGGCCGCCGGACGATCTTCGCCGGTGACGTCAACCGCCACGCCTCCTGCGCCCCCGGGGGCATGTGGACGCTGACGGACGACGCCGCCACCCAGTCCCCTGGCATCCAGCACGTGTACGGCAACCTCGCCGCGCCCGAGGTGACGGTCGAGCCCGCCACCTACACGGACCACGACGCGGTTCTCGTACGGGCCCGCCTGCGCCGCTGAGGCGGGGCGCCTCCGAGCCGGGGGTACGCCAGAACGATGCGGGACGCGGTGGATGTGGCCGTCCGGTCGATCCGGCGCACGGGCGCCCGCTGCCACGCTGCTGCCATGGCAATCATCGAGGTGGAGAACCTCGTCAAGCGCTACGGCGACCACTCCGTGCTCAACGGGGTCAGTTTCGCCGTCGAGCAGGGCGAGATCTTCGGCATCCTGGGTCCCAACGGGGCGGGCAAGACCACGACCGTCGAGTGCGTCGAGGGGCTGCGCACCCCGGACAGCGGAAAGATCAGCGTCTGCGGCATCGACCCGCGCGACGACGACCCCGAACTGCGGCAGCTGCTCGGCGTGCAGCTCCAGGAGAGCGAGCTGCCCGACAAGCTCGAGGTCGGGGAGGCTCTGGAGTTGTACAGCTCCTTCTACCGCCGGCCGGCCGACTGGCGGGAGCTGGCCGAGATCCTCGGCCTCACCGGCAAGCTCGGCACGCAGTTCCGGCGGCTGTCCGGCGGGCAGAAGCAGCGGCTGTCGATCGCCCTCGCGCTGCTCGGCACCCCTCGGGTGGCGGTGCTCGACGAGCTCACGACAGGTCTCGACCCGCAGGCGCGCCGCGACGTGTGGGGCCTCATCGAGCGCATCCGCGACCGGGGCGTGACGATCCTGCTGGTCACGCACTTCATGGACGAGGCGGAACGGCTCTGTGACCGGCTGGCCGTGATCGACACGGGCCGGGTCGTCGCGCTCGACACCCCGGCCGGGCTGGTGTCGCGGTTCGACCAGGGGCAGCGGATCCGGTTCCGGCCGTCCGGGCCGCCGGACGAGACCGTGTTGGCCGCACTGGCCGCGCTCCCGGAGGTCGACTCCGTCGAATGGGCCGGTCCGCAGGTCGTCGTCACCGGCAAGCAGGACTCGCTGTCCGCCGTGGCCACGCTGCTCGCCGACCGGCGGATCACCACGCTCGGCCTGCGGGTCGAACAGGTCTCGTTGGAGGACGCGTTCGTCGCCCTCACGGGCCACCCCGTCGAACCCTGAACTCCGCCCACCGGCCTGTAGAACCCGCAGCCGCGCTCACCGGCCACCCGCCGAATCCCGAGGAGTCCCGCCGTGTCCCCCTTGCTCCGGCTCACCGCCACCGAGACCAGACTCTTCCTCCGCGAGCCGATCGTCGTGTTCTTCGCGCTCGCGTTCGCCCCGGTCCTGCTCGTCGTACTCGGCCTCATCCCCTCCATGCGGGAGGACAGCGCGGAGCTCGGCGGCGTACGGCCCATCACCCTGTACCTGCCGATCGTCGTCTCGATGGGCATCGCCCTGTTCGCGCTCAGCGGGCTGTCCCAGCTCTTCGCCTCCTACCGGGAGAAGGGCGTCCTGCGGCGCCTGCGGACGACTCCGGTCGCGCCGGGCGTGATGCTCGGCGCGCAACTGCTGATGGCCACGGCGCTGTCCCTGGTGACGTTGCTGGTGATGCTGACCATCGGCCGGCTGGCGTTCGACGTGGACCTGCCGCGCAACCTCGCGGCCTTTCTGCTCGGTTACCTGCTGATGGCGTCGGCGATGTTCGCTGTCGGTCTGCTCGTCGCCGCGCTCGCGCCGACCGGCCGGAGCGCCGGCGCGATGGGATCGCTCGCCTTCTTCCCGCTGGTGTTCTTCGCCGGTCTGATGGCGTTGTCCGCCTGCCTGGTGGCCGTCGCCCCCTGGTACGGCTTCTCCAACTTCGTCGGCTACCCCCTGGCGTTCCGGTACCTGAGGGGTCGCCGCCGGTACGTCGGCGCCGCCGTCACCGCGATGATCTCGGCGGCGGGGTTCATGGGGGGCGTGGCCGGCATCAACGCCGCCCATGTGTGGTGGGCGTGGCTGGCCGTCGGCCTGATCTCCGCGGTGCTGGCGGGGGCGCTGTTCCACTTCGTCGAGATGGACGACCACCGCAACACCAAGCAGAAGCGGGCCCTGTCCGAACTCCACCGGACCAACGCCAAGTTGGAGGCTGCTCTGGCGGAGAACGCCGGTCTGCGCGCCCGGCTGATGGTCCAGGCCCGGGAGGCGGGCGTGCTGGACGAACGGCAGCGGATGGCGCGGGAGATCCACGACACCCTCGCCCAGGGGCTGGCCGGCGTACTCACCCAGCTCCAGGCCGCCGAACAGACCCTGGACGAGCCCCGGGCGCTGGGCCGGCACCTGGCGAACGCGACGAACCTGGCCCGCGAGAGCCTCGTCGAGGCCCGCCGCACGGTCCACGCGGTGGAACCGGCGGTGCTCGCCGATGCCCGGCTCCCGGACGCGATCGGTGAGGTGGCCAGGCGCTGGTCGGAGATCAACCACGTCGACACGGTGCTGACCACGACCGGTGACGCACGCCCGATGCACGCCGAGGTCGAGGTGACGCTGCTGCGGACCGCGCAGGAGGCCCTGGCCAATGTCGCCAAGCACGCGCGGGCCGGCCGGGTCGGACTGACCCTGTCGTACATGGAGGACCTGGTCACCCTCGACGTGCGGGACGACGGCGTGGGCTTCGACCCCGACGCCCGGCGCGGCGACGGCTCCGCGAACGGCGGGTTCGGCCTGGCCGGCATGCGCCGCCGGGTGCAGCGCCTCGCGGGGCGGCTGGTCGTCGAATCGGAACCGGGCGGCGGGACCGCGATCTCCGCGGCCGTCCCCGCCATCCCTGCGGGAGGTGCGGATTGATCACGCTGCTGATCGTCGACGATCATCCGGTGGTACGGGACGGGCTGCGGGGCATGTTCACCGCCGACCCCCGCTTCGAGGTCCTCGGCGAGGCAGCCGACGGCGCGAAGGCCGTCGCCGCCGCGGAGAGACCGCGGCCCGACGTGGTCCTCATGGACCTGCGGATGCCGAGGACCGACGGGGCCGCCGCCATCAGGGAGCTGACGGAGCGCGGGGTGCCCTCGCGGGTGCTGGTGCTCACCACGTACGACACCGACAGCGACGTGGGGCCGGCCGTCGAAGCCGGTGCCACCGGCTACCTGCTGAAGGACGCGCCCCGGGAGGAGCTGTTCCGCGCGGTGGAGGCGGCCTCACAGGGGCAGGCGGTGCTCTCCCCCGCGATCGCGGCCCGGCTCATGGGCCGGGTGGGGCGGCCCGCGCCCGTGCCGCTCTCGGCGCGTGAGGTGGAGATCCTCGAACCGCTCGCCCAGGGGACGACGAACCGCGAGGCGGCGCGGACCCTCTTCATCAGCGAGGCGACGGTCAAGACCCACCTCCTGCACCTGTACGCCAAGCTCGGCGTCAGCGACCGGGCCGCGGCCGTGGCCGCCGGGTTCACGCACGGCTGTCTGAGCACCGGACCGGCCTGCGGGTGGACTCCCGGACGCCACCCGCTTCCGCCACCCGGCTACGGACGGGTCGCGTTCGTCAGGCGTCCTGGTCCGGCCCCAGGGCGTACAGGCGCGGCAGATTGACCACGATCGCCTCCTGGGTGCTCCGCGCGATGACGACCACGGCCTCCTCGGTGGGGTCCGGGTTCTCCTCGCGGTGCGGGACGAACGGCGGGACGAAGATGTAGTCGCCCGGCGAGGTGCGCAGCCGCACCTCCTCCGGTTCCTCGCCGGAGTCGTCCAGGAAGACGAACTCCGGGTGCCCGCTGACCACATGGATGGCGGTCTCGGACTCTCCGTGGTGGTGGTCGGAGGAGGCGGTCGAGGGGGCCACGTGGGTCTGGCCCATCCACAGCTTCTCGGAGCCGACGGTCTTGCCGCTGACGGCACTGAACCTGCGCATGCCGCCGGTCTGCGCGGTGTCCCCGTCGAGGTCGTCCGCCCGGATGTGGTGGAGGCGGGTGCGCAAGGGGGCCGTCGGGCTGCCCTGCTGCGCGTGGAGATGAGGGTGGAACCCCTCACCGGGGGTCGTCAGCGGCTCGCTCATGGCTGGGACGCTAAGGCTCCCCCGAAAAGGATGTCAAGAGGTGTCCTTTCCGCTTCACCTGCGGCAATGTTCCCGCAACATAGGAACGGAGTGGACAAAGAACGTCGCCCGGGGCCCGCCCGCGGGGGCATGATGTGGCCATGCATATCTCCGCGAAGGCGGACTACGCCACGCGCGCCCTTCTCGAGCTCGCGAGTGATCCCGGCCGTCCGCTCTCCTGTGAAGCCATCGCCTCGGCACAGCGCATTCCGTTCCGCTTCCTCAAGTCCGTGGTGGGTGAGTTGCGCCGGGCCGGCCTGGTACGCAGCCAGCGTGGCTGCGAAGGCGGTTACTGGCTCGGCAGACCCGCCGGCGAGATCGCCCTGCTGGACGTCGTGCGCGCTGTCGACGGCGAACTGATCACCCTGCGGGGCGAGTCGTTGGACGGACTCGACTATCCCGGCCCCGCCGTGGGCCTGCCCGGCGTGTGGCGGCGGGTCGAATCGGACGCCGCCGCGACGCTCGGCGGGCTGAGCCTCGCCTCTCTGCTGCCCTCCGACGCGCGCGAGCAGCCGTCCGCGATCGGTGCCGCGTGACGGCGGGGGGACGGGACGCGCCTGCGGTGGAGGTGGTCGAGTACACCGATCCCATGTGCCCCTGGGCCTGGGGTTCGGAGCCGGTCTTCCGGCGGCTGCGGACGGCGCTGGCGGGCAGGGTCCGCTGGCGGCGGGCGTACGCCGTGCTCTTCGACGACGAGGTGGACGACCCGGCGCCGGATCCGTCGGCCGAGACGGCCTGGTACGCGCGTTACGTCGAGGAGATCAGCGCGCACACCGGTGCGCCTCGGGCCGCCGTGCTCGGACGGGTGGCGGCGAGCTCCTGGCCTTCCTCGCTGGTCGCCGTGGCCGCCGAACTCCAGGGCACGGGCGTGGCAGAGGGCGTTCTGCGGCGGTTGCGGGAGACCGTCTTCGTGCTGGGCGACCCGGCGGACACCCTCGAACGGGCGGTGGCCGCCGCCCGGGGCGTCCCGGGAGTGGACACGCACCGGCTGCGGTCCGACGCGGCGTCCGCCGCGTCACGCGAACGGGTGGAGCGCGATCGCGCGGAGGCGCGGCGCCCGGTCGCCGAAGTGCGGTCCGTGCACTGCGACTCGCCGCATCCCGGTTCGGCCAAGGAGACCTCTGACGGCGGCATCCGTTACGCGCTGCCGACGCTGCTGGTGCGTACCCCGTCGGACCGTCGCACCGTCCCCGGCTGGCGGCCGTACGCGGCGTACGCGACGGCCTTCGAGGAGCTGAGCCCCGGCCTGCTGGAGGCGTCCGCCCCGCTCTCGCCCACCGAGGCGCTGGAGCGCCACCGGAGCCTGACCGAGCCGGAGCGCCGGTTCCTGGCGCCGGGGGTCTGGCCGCCGCCCGGCGCGGTGCGGGTGGACGGGCCGAACGGCCCTCTGTGGCTGCATCCTGATGAAGCGTCAGCCGATCGGCGCTTCCCTTTCCAGCTTCCCGCAGGGCCCTGAGCTGCCGTTGGTGCGACGTCCCGCCCAATGAGACACCAATGGGTGTCCATTGACAGAGGCGGATGGCCGCCGCCAGGATGAGGACCATGCTCACGACGCACCCCGGTGTGGTTTGCCGCTACGTGGACCTGCGGCGCACCTCCAGCGCACTCTGTCGCTGACCGTCCCCCGCACCTCCACTCCACAGGCGGCGCCCGACCTCCGTCGTCAGCCCCGGCCGTTCGCCGGCCCGCTGATCCCCTGATCCGCGCCTGTCTCTTCGCGTCAGCTCCTCGTCTTCCGTCACGCCTCCTCGCCGTACCCCGCGCGGGTCGTGAGTTCCCGGCGCCCAACCAGGGCCCCGCTCCCGCCCCGTCGTGCGCCGACGCGTTCCCGCGACGCACGCCCGCACCCCCCGGCGACGGTTCCGTGCGAGTGCCGCGCCGCTCCCTCCACGCTCCTCCGCTTCCTCCTGCCCTCTTCCGGGCCGGGACTCCACCAGAGAGAACGAGATGCTCGCACGACTCACGCTCCGACGCCGACCGGACGTCCGGTCGGCCCGCAAGGCGGGCGGCCTGAGGGCCGCGGCCCTCGGAACCGCCGCCGTCGCCCTGCTCGTCCCGGCCCTGAGCGCCTGCGGCGGCAGCGGCTCCGCATCGGCCGGCGCCGCGACGCTCAAGTGGGCCTCCTCCTACTTTCCCGGCCACTGGGACCCCGTGGTGTCGGGAAGCGGCGCCCAGTTCCGCGAACTGGCCCTGGTGTACGCCTCGTTGACCCGTACCGACGAGACGGGCAAGGCGGTCCCCGACCTCGCCGAGAGCTGGGAGTACAACGAGAAGGGCGACCGCATCACCTTCCACCTGCGGCCCGGCCTGAAGTTCAGCGACGGCGAGCCGGTCGACGCCGCGGCCGTGAAGGCAGCCGTCGAACGGGCGCAGAAGCAGAAGAACTCCGCACTCTTCGGCGACCTGACGTCGATCGGTTCGGTGCGGGCCGACGGACTGGACGCGACGCTGGAACTCACCCAAGTCGACTACCAGATACCGCAGTTGCTCGGCGAGCGCGTGCTGCAGATCGCCAGCCCGAAGGCCGCGGCGGACCCCGCGAAGCTGGATCAGAACCCCGTCGGTGCCGGACCGTTCGTCATCGACCAGCTGATCCCGGGCACCAAGGCGGTCCTGCGGAAGAACCCCGACTACTGGGACGCGAAGAACATCCACATCGACAACGTCGAGCTGGTGTCCGCCCCCGACGCCTCCACCGTCGTCCCGGGCCTGCAGACCGGCGTCTACAACTTCGCGGACATAGAGCCGAGTCAGGCCGACGCCGCCGCGAAGGCGGGGCTGGACGTCTTCTCCCAGCCCGGATTCAACGCCTCCAACATCAGCCTGAACGTCAACAAGGCCCCCTTCGACGACGACAGGGTCGTCGACGCCTTCCGCTACGCGGTCAACCGCGAGGAGTTCGTCGACAAGCTGACCTTCGGTCGCGGGGAGGCGACCGACCAGCCGTTCCCCAAGGGCTATGTGGCGTACGACGCCGAGTCGGAGAACGCCTACCCCTACGATCCCGCGAAGGCGAAGAAGCTCCTGGCCACGGCGGGCCACCGGCCGGGAGAGCTCAAGCTCGACCTGGTCATCCCCGCCGAGGACCCCCAGGCGGAGATCGTCCAGTCGCAACTGGCCGCCGTGGGCGTCAAGGTCACCATCAAGATCGACAAGAACTGGGCCACCCCGTTCTTCGCCAAGGACCTCGCCTTCTCGCTCTACTCGACCACGGGACGCGACTCCGCGGTGCAGACCCTCACCGCCCACTTCGGCCCCGACGGCCCGCTCAACCTCAGCAGCCCTTACGAGCCGGAGGGCTTCGAGAAGGCCGTCGCCAAGGTCCGTCAGACGCCCCTGGACGCGCCCGACTACGCACGGGTCCTCCAGGAGGCGACGCGCGCGGGCCTCGCGAGCAAGGCGCTGATCTTCACCTTCTCCTCCCCCAACCTCTTCGCGAAGAGCAAGTCCGTCTCCGGTCTGCCGAAGAACCCCGCGCACATCGACTGGACCGGCGTGACCGTCTCCAGCGGTTCCTGACCCCCCGTCCACTCCACCCACTCCACTCCACCCACTCCCACCACTGCAGAGAGGAGGCAGCCCCATGACGACGACCACCGCGGAGGTGACTCCCGAGCGCCGCCGCAGGATCGCCGGGGCGAGGGCGCGGCACGCCGCAGGACGCATGGCCTCCGCCCTGGGCCGGTCGGTCGCGATCTTCGTACCGGTGTTCCTGGTCGCGACCTTCGTGACGTTCGCGCTGCGGGCCATGAGCGGACTCAGCCCCGCACGCATCCAGCTGGGCGAGGACGCCACCCCTGAGGCGATCCATCGCATCGAGGCCGAATGGGGGCTCGACCAGCCCTTCCTGACCCAGTACTGGAACTGGTTCACCGATGTACTGCACGGAGAGCTGGGCTCCAGCTGGGTCAACGGGGCCGACATCTCGACCCTGATCGGCCTCGGCCTGGGCGTCAGCCTCTCGGTCGCGACCTTCGCGCTGATCATCGGCGTGGTCGTCGGATTCCTCCTCGGTACGGTGGCGGCGCTCCGGCGCACCACCCTCCTGGACCGCGCGATCACGGGGTTCGTCACGGTGATCTCGGTGATGCCGGCCTTCGTCGTCGGCATCGTGCTGGTCTCGGTCCTCGCCGTCCAGCTCCAGTTGTTCCCCTCGGCCGGATACATCCCGGCCGAGCAGGGATTCGGCCCCTGGATCGCCCACATCACGCTCCCCGCACTGGCCCTGAGCTTCGACGTCGTCGCCGACGTGGCGCGTCAGCTGCGTTCCAGCCTCGTCGCCGCGTACGGCGAGAACTACGTGACGGGCGCGGTCGTGAGGGGCCTGAGCCCTCGGCGGATCTTCTTCAGCCATGTCCTGCGCAACGGCATCGGGCCCGCTCTCGCCACGGTCGGGCAGAAGTTCCCGGCGCTGGTCGGCGCCTCCGTGATCACCGAGTGGATCTTCGGCCTCCAGGGCTTCGGCCGGTTCGCCAACGACTCCGCACAGGCCGGCGACGTACCCGCGGTGCAGGGCGTCCTCGTGGTGTCGATCGTGCTGGTCGTCTCCTTCAACCTGATCATCAATCTGGTGCTGGCCCGTGTGATGCCGGCATCCCGACGGGGGGTCTGACGATGGTGCGCCGCGTCCTCTCACTCACGTCCGGCCGCATCGCCGTGGCCGTTCTCGTCCTGATCGCCCTCCTCACGGTGTGCGGCCCGTGGCTCGCTCCCCAGGACCCCCTCGCCGTCAGCGGCAACACGCTCGCTCCGGCCTCGGGCGCCCACTGGCTCGGGACGGACTATCTGGGCCGTGACGTCTTCAGCCGCCTCCTGGACGGCTCGCGCGTCAGCGTCCTCGGTTCGCTGGAGGTCGCGCTGACGGCCCTGGTCGTCGGGGCGGTCCCCGGCATCCTGTCGGTCTACTCGGGCCGGGTCTTCGAGTGGCTGACCCTCCGCCTGGCCGACACCCTGGTCGCCCTGCCCTTCCTGCTGTTCGCCATCGCGGTGATCGCCCTGCTGGGCAACGGCATGACGCAGGCCATGCTCGTCACCGGCGCACTGGTCTCGCCCCTCTTCTACCGGGTGGCCCGGGCGGCCACCCTGGCCGTGGCCCGCTCGCCGTACGTGGAGGCGGCGATCGTCTCCGGTGCCTCCATCGGCTGGATCGTGCGCCGCCACGTCTGGGTCAAGGTTCTGCCGCCGATCGCCGTGGCCCTCGCCCAGACCATCGGCGTCGGCTTCGTCATCGTCTCCAGCCTGACCTTCCTCGGCATCGGGGTGCAGCCGCCCGCTCCCACCTGGGGCGGTCTGCTCGCCTCCGACCTGAGTTACCTCAGCCACCAGCCGTGGGCCCCGGCGGCACCCGCCCTGCTGATCATGATCACGGTCTGGGCCTGCAATCTGCTCGCCGACGCCATCCGCGACGTGTCCGGTGAGGCGGGCCGCGCGCTGGTCGCCGGCCGCGGCGCCAAGTCCGGCCGTGCCGGCTCGTCCGCCCCCGTCCCCGTGGGAGGTTCCCGATGAGCACCCTGTCCCAGCACGCCCTTCCCCAGCACACCCTTCCTGGCGACGCGCACCCCGCCAACGCCTCTCCCGCCACCACCCGGGAGTCCGTAGCCGGCGTCCCGCCCGCTCCCCCGGCACAGGCGGCGCCCGTGCTCGCCGTCCGCGACGTACGCATCGGGGACCGCGCCACGGACCGGGAGATCGTGCACGGGGTGAGCTTCGAGCTCACCCCGGGCAAGTCGGTCGGCATCGTCGGCGAGTCCGGCAGCGGCAAGACCCTCACCTGCCGTGCGGTGCTCGGCATCCTTCCCCCGCACTTCGAGGTCTCGGGCGGATCGGTCGAGATCGACGGCACCGACATCGCGACCCTGACGCCCCGGCAGTGGACGGCCCTGCGCGGCACCACGATCGGCGCCGTCTTCCAGGACCCGGCCTCCTACCTCAATCCGTCGATCCGGGTGGGCGCCCAGATAGCCGAGGTCATCCGGGTGAAGACGGGGGTGAAGCGCCGTGAGGCGCGACGGCGTGCCCTCGCGCTCCTCGGCGCGGTGCGACTGCGGGACCCGGAGCTGGTCTACGGCCAGTACACCTACGAGCTGTCGGGCGGCATGCTCCAGCGCGTCCTGATCGCCGCGGCGATCGCCGTCGAGCCGCGGGCCCTCGTCGCGGACGAGGCCACGACGGCGCTGGACGTCACGGTCCAGGCCGAGATCCTCGACCTCCTCGCCGAACTCCGCGAGCGCACTGGGCTGGCGCTCGTGGTGGTCTCCCACGACCTGGCCGTCGTCGCCCAGTTGTGCGACGAGGTCCTCGTGATGCGGCAGGGCACCGTGGTGGAGCAGGGCTCGACGCACGCCGTACTGCGCACGCCGCGCCACGAGTACACCCGGCTCCTCATCGCCGAGCACGAGAGCTACGGCCTCGACACGTTCCTCACCGCGCAGGAGGCGTCATGACCACCACGGCACCCGAGGCGGGGACGGACGTCCCACTGGAGAAGCGCCCCGCCCCGGTCCTGGACATCAGGGACCTGGAGGTCCGCTACGGGAGGGGCCGGCGGGGCCGGAGCGCCCTGAACGGGGTGTCGTTGAGCGTGGAGCCCGGCGAGACCGTCGGCGTCATCGGCGAGACCGGGTCGGGGAAGTCCACCCTCGCCCGGGCCGTCCTCGGCCTGGTGCGCGCGTCGGCCGGCTCGATCCTCGTCGGCGGTGAGGACGTGACCGCGTTCAACGCCCGCCGGTGGCGCTCGCTGCGCCGGCGGGGCGTCGTCCAGTACGTCTTCCAGGACCCCCTGCGCAGTCTGGACCCGGACCTCACCATCGGGGACTCGCTGACCGAGCCCCTGCTCGTCCAGGGGGTGGCGCGCGCGGAGGCGGTGGACAAGGCGCGTGCGTTCCTCGACCGGGTGCACCTGTCCGGAGAACTGCTCCAGCGGCTGCCCGGAGAACTCTCCGGCGGCCAGCGCCAGCGGGTCGCGGTGGCCCGCGCGCTGATCACCGAACCCGCCCTGGTCATCCTCGACGAACCGGTCAGCGCCCTGGACTCCGCCAACCGCGTACAGGTGCTGGAGATCCTCAAGGAGCTGCGCGCCGGCGGGACCTCCCTCGTCTTCATCTCCCACGACCTCGGCTCCGTCGCCGGGACCGCCGACCGCATCGCCGTGCTTTACCGGGGCGCGCTCGTCGAGGTCGGCACGGCCCGTGAGGTCATCGGCCGGCCCCGGCACGCGTACACCCGGCTGCTCGTCGGCTCCGCGCCCACGCTCCACACGCGCACCGCCGACCGCGGTGAGCGCGAGGCCCTGCGCGCCCAGCTGAGCGGCTGACCGGCCGGCCACCGCATCCGACGACCCCCGACGACACCCGCCCCTTCCCCCCACCCATCGAGAGGAACACCCATGTCCCGCAGGCTCCACCTCGCTCTGCATCCCTACGGCGTCGGCGGCCCCGGCCAGCACGGTCTCTGGAAGGATCCGGGCGTCGCCAAGAACGCCAGCATCGACATCAACTACTACATCCAGCAGGCCCAGGCCGCCGAACACGCGCTCTTCGACGCGCTGTTCGTCGTCGACAGCCAGTTCATCAACGCCACCTACCCGTCGCACTACCTGAACCGGCTGGAGCCGCTCACCCTGCTGTCCGCGGTCGCCACCCACACCAAACACATCGGTCTGGTCGGCACCGCGAGTTCGACGTACAACTCGCCGTTCAATCTGGCCCGGCGCTTCGCCTCCCTCGACCACATCAGCGGCGGACGGGCCGGCTGGAACGTGGTGACCAGCTTCGACACCGGGACGTCCCGGAACTACGGGCTGGACGAGCACCTCGACTACGCCACCCGCTACGGCCGCGCCCTGGAGTTCGTGCAGGTCGCCCGCGGTCTGTGGGACTCCTACGAGGACGACGCCTTCCCGGCGGACGTGGAGCGCGGCGTCTTCCTCGACCCGTCCAGGCTGCATGCCCTGGAGCATGTCGGGGAGCACTTCAAGGTCGCCGGGCCGCTCAACCTCTCGCGCTCGCCGCAGGGGCAGCCGGTCATCTTCCAGGCCGGGGTGTCCCCCGAGGGCCGCGATCTCGCCGCGCGCGTCGCGGAGGGCATCTACGCCCCCGGCGGCACGCTGGAGCAGGCGCGGGAGTACTACGCCGACATCAAGAAGCGCACGGCGGCCTACGGGCGCGACCCCGACCACATCAAGATCTTCATCCACGGCAGCCCGATCGTCGGTGCGACCGACGAGGCGGCCGGGCGCCGGGAGCGGGAGATCTTCGAGGAGGACAACGACTTCGCGAGCAACCTCGCGCTCCTCGGCCGCTCCTTCGGCGCGTACGACTTCAGCGTGCACGACCTGGACGCGCCGTTCCCGGACGTCGCGCACCTCGCCGAGAAGGGCGGCCGGACGGGCGCCGCGAAGATCATCGAGCGCGCGAAGGCGGAGAACCTGTCGCTGCGTCAGGTCGCCGAGTCGGTGAACGCCTTCCGCCGTTCCCCCTTCGTCGGTGCGCCGGAGACGGTCGCCGACACCATCGAGTCGTGGTACGACGCCGGCACCCTGGACGGCATCAACCTGGCCTTCCGCAACAACGACGACCTCGAACGCTTCGTGGACGGCGTGGTTCCGCTCCTGCAGAAGCGCGGCCTGTTCCGCACGGAGTACGAGGCGGACACCCTGCGCGGCAACCTCGGCCTGCCCGTCCCCGCCAACCGCCACACCGCCGGGCGCGAAGCCGTGACCGGCTGATGCGCGACGCACCCGCACCGGCCCGTCCGAACGCACCCGACTTCCCGCACCACCCGCACCACCCGCACCACCCGCACCACCCGCACCACCCGCACCACCCGCACCCGTCGAACGTACGCATCGCCACCCGCAGGAGCCTCGTATGACCGAGTACACCGACTACTTCGGGCCGGAGGGCCTTCGCACCCGCGGCACCGTCGTCGTCGTGCCCGGCCGGGGCGAGTCACGGGCGGCGTACGCCCGGCTCGGCCGGCGGCTGGCCGCCGACGCCTACCGCGTCCGCGTCGTCGACGCCCCCGTCCTCGACCCCGACGACCCCGAGGGCTCGCTGCACCGTGTCGACGGCCGGCTCGCCGAAGCCGCCGAGGGCGCGGCGCTCGGCGAGGACGGTGTGGTCCGCCCGCTCGTGCTGCTGGGCGCCGACTCGGGAGCCGTCGCCGTCGCGGCACTCGCCGGCGGGGACGGCGCTCCGTCGGCCGTACGACCGGACGCCGTCGTCCTCGCCGGAATCCCGGCCGGTGCCGCCTCGGCCGTCGGCGGCTGGGAGGACGAGCTGGACGTCCGCACCGCCTGCCCCGCCCACCGCGGAACGCTCACCGAGGACACCGGGACACGGCGGGGCGCGCTCTACGAGGCGATCCCGGCGTCCCTGATCACGGCCGCGTACGAGGGCGACGAAGCGGGCGTCCCCGCGCTGCTCCTCATCGGCGACCGCGACCCGCTCGCGGACCGCGAGGCGCTCGCCCGTACGGCGAAGACGCTGGGCCGCGCCCGCCTGTCGGTCGTACGCGACGCGCACCACGACGTCCTGAACGACCTGCAGCACCGCTCGGTCGCCGCGGAGATCGTCACCTTCCTGGAGACCCTGCGCAACGAGCTGGTGCCGGTCGTCACGGTCGATTCGAGTGCCTGGTGAGCACCGTCGCACCCGGGCACACCGGTCTATCCGACCTTCCTGCCCCCAAGATCCCCGAAGCGCTCTGAGAAGCCCCGAAGAGAAAGGACCGCCCGATGGCAACCATCCTGTCCGTCTCCGGAAGTCCGTCCGCCACGTCCCGCACCGCCCGGCTCCTGCGCCATCTGGACGACCGGCTCAGGGAGCAGGGCCACGACGTGACCCCGCTGGACGTACGCACGCTGCCCGCCGAAGCGCTGCTGGCCGCCGACTTCCGGCACCCGGCGGTCGTCGGGGCCACGGCCCTGTTCGAACAGGCGGACGGGGTGGTGATAGGCACCCCCGTCTACAAGGCCGCCTACTCGGGACTGCTGAAGACTCTGCTGGACCTGCTTCCGCAGTACGCCCTCACCGGCAAGACCGTGCTGCCCCTCGCCACCGGCGGCAGCACGGCCCATGTGCTAGCCATCGACTACGCGTTGCGGCCCGTCCTGAGCTCGATGGGTGCGGCGCACATCGTCCCGGGGTGGTTCACCCTGGACCAGGACATCACCGTGGGCGAGGACGGCGTCCTCACCGTCGCGCCCGGTACGGCCGAGGCCCTGGCCCAGGTCACCGACGTGTTCTCCCAGGTGCTCGGCGGGCGTACGGCGGTACTCGCGGCCACGGGCTGAGCACCGCCCGCAGGCGGGCGTGCCCTCTCGGTGTAATCCATCGGTGTGACCCGTATCCATCGGAGGAGGGGTGTGCGGGCGCAAGCCTTGCTTCACTTCTCACCTTCCGCAAAGGATTTCGACTCCCCCTCGGAAGCTGTGGAGCGAGGGTCTCCCCTCGCTCCACACAGGCCACGGAGCCCGGTTGAGCCCTTCAAGTCCCCTCGGCACACTCCCGAATGACCAACACCGGTCAGCATGACCCGGGTGCTGATCGGCCTCCTCGAAGGCGGCGACCTCACACAGGCCCTCCAGCGGCGCGACGAAGAAGAACCGTCCGACGCCTCGTTCTGAAACGATCAGTAACGGCGCCGAACTGCTGCGGGGCCCGGCGCCCGGCCCACCGCTCCCGCCCGGCCCCGCAGCAACCCAGGCTTCGGCACCCGGGAACACGGCACTGACTCGGACGGACGGAGAACGGAGGCAGCCACGGCATGGCCGATGACCAGACGACCGCGGGAGAACGGAGATGGGCCGGGCGGTTGGCCGGCTGGTGGGGAAGGGCTGCGCACGAGGACAGTTCCGAGCGGCACACCCTGCTGCTGATCGGCAAGAGCACCCTCGCCGCCACCCTCTCCTGGCTGGTGTCCTACAACCTCATGGACGCCACGTCACCGGCGTTCGCCCCGTTCTCCGCGGTGACGATCATGTACGTCACCGTCTACCAGTCCGTCGTGCAGTCCCTGCGCTACGTCGCGGCAGTCGCGGTCGGAGTCGCGGTCCAGGCCCTGCTGGGCTTCCTCGCCGGGCCGGATCTGCTGACCTTCGTGCTGGTGGCGGTGATCGCGCTGTCCATCAGCCGCCTGCGCGTCCTCGGGACGCAGGGACCGCAGGTGGCCACCGCCGCCCTCTTCGCGTTCTCCACCTACGTCAGCACCACCGACGACTCCGCCAGAGTCAGCCGACTGGGACAGATCGTGCTCCTGGTCCTCATCGGCTGCGCCATCGGCACCGCCGTCAACGTCGCCATCGCCCCGCCACTGCGCTACCGCAGCGCCGAACACGCCGTCCGCGTCCTGGCCCGTACGCTCCACGACCTCACGTCCGACATGCACCCCGCCCTGCGCGACAGAACCCTCGACGCGGACACCACCAGCCGCTGGCGCGACCGGGCCGCCCGGACCGGCAGCCTCATCGAACAGGCCCGGGCCGGTCTCGACACCGCCGTGGAGAGCGTCCGCTACAACCCGCGCCGACTGCTGCGCCGCCACCGCGGCCACCTCACCTTCCAGGGCTATGCGTCGGTGCTCGCCGCGCTGGAAAGGACTCTGTACCAACTGGCCTCCATGACCAGATGCCTCGACCAGTGGCACGACGAGGAGGCCGAATACGTCTACCAGCCGTTCCTGGTCCGGTACGCGGACTTCCTGGAAGCGGTGTCGGAGACGGCCCTCGCGCTGAGCACCCTCGACGAGTCGACACTGCCGCAGCAGACCGAGAGGCTCGCCCGGCTGGCCGGGGAGACCGAGGACCGATGCCGCGAGGTCGTCGTCGAGGCCGACGCACGCGCCCTTCCGCTCTCCGACCCCAGTCGGCCCTACGGCGTACTCGTCGTCGAGGCCACCCGCCTCAAGGAAGAGGTGCGGTACACCTGCGACACCCTCAGCGGCTGGGTCGAGGCATAGAAGAGCGATGAAAATCTTGGTGAGGGGCTGTCCGGTGTGCGGGGACGTGGGGCAGCGCCGATCCTTGAAGGGGGGCGATTCGAACGGACGCGGCCCGACAAGTTCGGGAGAAGGGCAGACGGACGTGGCCAGGAAAGGGAGCAGGAAGCTGTCCAAGGGCGACGACGTCCGCTGGAAGAGCCACGGCCAGGACGTGAAGGGCTCGGTGAAGCGCAAGATCGACAAACGCACCGAAGCCGCCGGCCGCACCGTGGACGCCTCCGAGGAGCAACCTCAGTACGAGGTACGGAGTGACCGGACGGGCAAGTCCGCGGTGCACCGGCCGGAGTCGCTGCGCAGGAGGGACAGCGGCTCGTCGTGAGCGCCTGCGGTGACGAGGACCGGCAGACCGTGAGAGATCATGAACGCCACCGGTGGAACACCGCTTCCCTGAATCCTGGCGGGCCCCGCGGTCCCGGTCACCCCGGAATTCGCACACGCCTTCTGGTACCACTCATCGGCTCCCCGGTGGGAGCGGCCGGACCAACGGGCCAGGTCCTCCCAGGCAGCAGGCGGCCCGTCCACGTGGGAGGTGGCGGAGCCGCTGCCCCGGACGGCGGCTCCGGCGATCGGTGCCCGGGTGCGCCGGATCAGCAGTGGTGGGTGACGTAGGGCATCTGCGTCTGCACCTGGGACGTGGCTCTGCGCAGAAGGCCGAGCTGCTGCTGGAGTGGACGCTGCTGCTCTCCGTGCAGAGCATTCAGCACGACGATCGCACCGGTCAGGGCGGGAACGACCCACTGCATCAGCATCAGCTGAGTGCGGGCCTTGTCCAAGTCGACGGGGTGGGCGGCTGCCTTCTCCAGATCGCGCGGGTCGTCGGAGGCGGACACTTCCAGCTTCTTGCCCAGCACACGGCAGTACGCGGTCGCAGCCAGGGCCGCCCCGGTCAGTGCCGTCTTGGCCAGGGTCGAGGCGGCGACACCCTGCTGGGTCTGCACCCGCGCGGCGTTGGCGGCCAGCAGACCAGTGCCGCCGATCAGGTGCGCGCCGATCGCCACCGCGTTCACCGGCATCCACTTGGACCAGCCGGCACTGGCGATCCGTGAGGTCTCCGCGGCGGTGTGCCCCTCGCTCCGAGCTGCGCCGTTCAGACCGACAGCCCCCATCAGGGACCCGCCGAACCATGCCGCCATCCCCAGATCGTGGACGCTCCGCAGGACCGTGTTGCGTTCCGACATCATCGCTCTTCCTGTCGTGAAGGTCCGCGGAGGTGTGCGGACATGGGCTCAAGGCTCGCCGCGACCCGGACGGTGCACCACAGGGACGACGCATCCGGAGTACAGGTGTGCGGGGTCCGCCGTGTCCGAAGGCTCCGGCGTCGTATTCCGCGGTACGGCACCTCGCCCGGCTCGGGAGGCGGGAGGGCTGGGACACCTACGCGGGCGGCGGAGCGCCGGGTGGTGGACGACGTGCGGGTGTCCGCGCACGGCACCGGTCGGGGCGGGCGGCCGGTGCCCGGAATGCACGAGGGCCGGTTTCGGATTGCTCCGAAACCGGCCCTCGAACGACGACTCTCTCGAGTCGGGACGACAGGATTTGAACCTGCGACCCCTTGACCCCCAGTCAAGTGCGCTACCAAGCTGCGCCACGTCCCGGCACCGTCTGACCTGGGCTTTCGCCCTGGCCGAACCTGCAAGAGAACAATACCAAACCCGAGCCGGTGGTCACGAACACCTTTCTCTTGACCTCAACCTTGGTTGAGGTCGCACGATGATCAGCATGACGAACTCCACCGGAGCCGAGCTCCGCACCCACGACTACGCGGACCTGAACCGCCTGATGAGCCTCATGACCGGCGACGAGAAGCACGGACCCGCCGCCACCTCCACCCTGGACGTGCTCTGGGTGCTCTACGACCGGGTGCTCCGGGTCGGCCCGGCGACCGTGGACGATCCGGAGCGGGACAGGTTCCTGCTCTCCAAGGGTCACGGGCCGATGGCCTACTACGCGGTACTCGCCGCCCACGGCTTCTTCGGAGAAGAGCTGCTCACCGGCTTCGGCACCTTCGACTCGCCGCTGGGCCAGCATCCCGACCGGCTACGGGTGCCGGGGGCCGAGATCGGCAGTGGTTCGCTGGGGCACGGCCTGCCCCTCGCGGTCGGCACCGTCCTGGGGCTGCGGGCGCAGGGGCGCACCGACCCCAGGGTCTGGGTTCTCGTGGGGGACGCCGAGCTGGACGAGGGCAGCAATCACGAGGCGCTCGCCTTCGCCGGGCCCTCCGGGCTGGAGCAGCTGCACACCGTGGTGATCGACAACGCCTCGGCGACCTACGGCCGGCCCGGCGGGATCGCGGCGCGCTTCGAGACCGCGGGATGGTCGGTGGCGAGCGTGGACGGCGGGGACCACGAGGCGCTGTACGCGGCCTTCACCGCACCGCACCCCGGCCGGCCGCACGCCGTGGTCGCCCGGACCGCGCCGAAGCGCTGACCGGCCGGCCCCGCCACCCGCCCTCCACCAGTCACATGGCAATCCCAGCAGCAACGGAAGGACCCGTCCCCGTGGACACCATGCGCGAACGCTTCATCGCCACCACCACCGAACTCCTGGACCATGATCCGCGCCTCGCCCTCGTGCTGGCGGAGATCAGCCGCGACGGCTTCGAGAAGGCCTCGCGGAGCCATCCCGACCGGGTGGTCAACGTCGGTATCCGCGAGCAACTGCTGATCGGCGCGGGCGCCGGAATGGCCCTGACCGGGATGCGGCCCATCGTCCACACCTTCGCGAGCTTCCTGGTCGAGCGCCCCTTCGAGCAGGTGAAGCTCGACTTCGGGCACCAGGGCGTGGCGGGTGTGCTGGTGAGCTCCGGGGCGTCCTACGACTTCCCCGCCGCCGGCTTCACCCACATGTCGCCCGGTGACGTGGCGCTGATGGACACGCTCGACGGCTGGAGCGTGCACGTCCCGGGCCACCCTGACGAGGCGGAGGCCCTCCTGCGGCGGGCAGCCGCCGGGGACGACCGGGTCTACCTGCGGTTGTCGCTGCAGTCGAACCGCCGGGCCATGCCGGTGGAGGGTGAGGCCTTCCTCACCGTGCGCGAGGGCTCCCGGGGCGTCGTCGTCGCGGTGGGGCCGACGCTGGACGACGTACTGGCGGCGACGGAGGGGCTGGACACGACGGTGCTGTACGCGACCACGGTGCGGCCCTTCGACTCCGCCGGGCTGCGCAGGGCGGCGGGCGCGAGCAGCGCCGACGTGGTGCTCGTGGAGCCGTACCTCGCCGGGACCTCCGCGGCGGTGGCCGGCGAAGCCCTGATCGATCTGCCGCACCGGGTGCTGGGCCTGGGTGTGGGCCGCGCCGATCTCCGCCGCTACGGGCAGCTGGACGAGCACGTCGCGGCGCACGGGCTCGACGCCGCGGGGCTCAGGCGCCGCATCACCCGGTTCCTGCCCGCCTGACGGGACGCCTGACGGGACACCTGGCGCGACGGTCTCAGCGGCGGGGCAGCTCCCGGCGGTCGATGTGGCCCATCAGCTCCTGGGCGAGCGCCTTGATGGTCACGAGCCCCGCGCGCCCCCACGGCCGGGGGACGGTATCGACGGCGCAGACGGTGCCGAGCGCGACGCCCGTACCGTCGATGAGCGGGGCTCCGAGGTAGGAGCGAATCCCTATGCCGTCCACGACCGGGTTCCCGGCGAAGCGCGGATAGTCGCAGACGTCGTCCAGCACCAGGGCCTTGCGCCGGACCAGCACGTGCGGGCAGTAGCCGTGGTCACGGGCGAGGTAGCGGTCGCTCCGGTTGTCGTGCGCGGCGGCGGCTCCGAGGCCGCCGCCGACCTGGTTGCCCGCGGGTGTGTGCAGACCGGCGAAGAACTGACGGTTCTCGTCGATGAAGTTGACCATGGAGTAGGGGGCGGCGGTCACGGCGGCGACCCGGTCGGCGAAGTCGTCGAAGTTGTCGAACGTCGTGTCCGGCCGCTCCCCCAGGCCGAGCCGGCGCAACCGGGCGGCCCGGGCGGAGCCGTCGCGGTCGGCCGGTGTGAGCAGCGGCCTGCCGGTCACGGGTGTGCTCCGTACGTCTGGAGCGGTGCCGGTGCCGGGGCAGCGGTGGCGTTGATGAGGTGCTGGAGGAGCGTCACCAGCGCGCCCGTACCGGAACTGGCGATGCGTGCGTCGCACAGGACGACCGGGACGCCCGGCGGAAGGTCCAGCGCGGCCCGCACCTCGTCGGGGGCGTACCGGTAGGCGCCGTCGAACTCGTTGACGGCGACGATGAAGCCGATGCCGCGCCGTTCGAAGAAGTCGACGGCGGCGAAGCACTCTTCGAGGCGCCGGGTGTCGGCCAGCACCACCGCGCCCAGGGCGCCCTGCGACAGCTCGTCCCACATGAACCAGAAACGTTCCTGGCCGGGGGTGCCGAAGAGGTAGAGGACGTGCTCGTCGGAGAGGGTGAGCCGGCCGAAGTCCATGGCCACCGTGGTGGCCCGCTTGGACTCGATCCCGTCGAGATTGTCCGTACCCACGCCGACCTGGGTCAGCAGCTCCTCCGTGCTCAGGGGGGCGATCTCGCTGACGGCGCCCACGAACGTCGTCTTGCCGACCCCGAACCCGCCCGCGACCAGGACCTTGAGGGCCACGGGGAAGGGCGCGGGGCGGGCGGTGCTGTCAGAGTTGTCGTCGTAGACCATCGAGCACTGCCTCCAGCAGGGTTCGGTCGGTGGGCATGTCCTGGAAGGCGGGGGCGTGCGCGGTGACGGCCCCGCAGTCGACCAGGTCGGAGACGAGGACCTTGGCGACCGTCGCGGGCAGCCGCAGATGCGCGGCCACCTCGGCGACGGACGTGGGGCCCTCGCACAGCCCGAGCGTCACGGTGTGTTCGTGGCCCAGGTGGGCCTGCGGTTGTCTGCCGGTCGCCATGATCAGCGAGAGCAGGTCGAGCTCGGTCGTCGGCCGGGTCCGGCCGCTGCTGACGGTGTACGGACGAACGAGTCGACCGGCCTCGGCGTCGAGCAGCGGCCCTTCCTGAGCCCGCACCCTCACAGCCCCGGAGTGAACGGTGTCCCCGCCATGTGCCGCGCCGGGGTGGCCAGATACGGTCGTACGCTCTTGACCAGCATGGTCATCTCGTACCCGAGGACCGCCGCGTCGGCCTCGCGGCCGGCGAGGACCGCGAGGCAGGTGCCGGAACCCGCGGTGGAGACGAAGAGCAGGGTCGAGTCGAGTTCGACCACGACCTGGCGCACGTCACCGTTGTCCCCGAACCTGGCTCCGGCGCTGCGGCCCAGCGAGTAGAGCCCCGCCGCCAGGGCGGCCATGTGGTCCGCGCTGTCGGAGTCCATGCCGTGGACCGACTTCACCAGTCCGTCCGCGGACAGCAGGACGGCGCTGCGGGTGTACGGAACGCGCTGGACGAGTCCGCTCAGCAGCCAGTCCAGGTCGGCGACCTGACCGGACGTCATTTCGCTCGGCATGGTGCATCTACTCCTTGTACGTGTTCTCGTGACGGGGGTCGGGGTTCTCGTGACGCGCGTCGGGGTTCTCGTGACGGGGGCCGGGGCGGCCCCCGATTCCCTTTTCGGACGGTGCGGCCGGCGCGCGGACGGGCAGCGGGGTGACCCGCCGGACCGGCGGTGCGGCCGGCGGGGCGTACGGGGCGAACCCGGGCGCGACGGACCCCGTTCCCTGCGGGAGGCCGTGGCCGGGCCCTCGGGGGGACGGTCCGGGACCGGTGGCGGGCGGCAGGCCGTCGCCACCCGCGGCCGGGGGTTCCGTGTCCTGCGCCGACCGGGCCTCCGCCAGGTCGATCCCGCGCCGGAACGCGGCGACGAGGCCGGGGTCGTGCACCGCGTGCTCGTCCGGGACGCGTCGCACCGGGGGCTGGCGGAGCTGCGGCACCAGGTTCTCCTGGTTGGTGCGCCGGGGCAGCTCGGGGCGTGCCGGGGCCGCTGGCTCCGGTTCGGGGTACGCGGCACCCGCCTGGTACCCCGCGGGTGCGGGGTGGGAACCGGTCGGCGCCGACCGCTCCGAGGTGCGCTGCGGCAGCGGCGGACCCTGGGCCTCGCGACGGATCTGGCGCGGGGGCTGCGGGGTCCCCGGGGCGCCGGGCCCTGAGCCGGGTACGCCGAGCGCACCGGGTACACCGGGCCCTGAGCCAGGTGCTCCGGGCGCCGCGCCGAGGGGCCCGACTCGTCCGGGTACGGGCCGGAGCCGGTCCTGAGCGGGCGGGAGCTGCTCCTGGCCCGGCCCCCGGGTACGGTCCGGGGCGCCGGGGAGGACGGGTGCGGGCTGCGGCCCGGTGTACCCCGGGGCGGGGTGGGTCTGGGGTACGGAGTCCTGGGCCGGGGGCCGGTGCACGGCGCCGGGCGGGGGCACCGGGACGCCTTCCGGCGGGGTGGTGGTGTCGCTCTCGGCGCCGAGCAGCACCTGCGGGAGGACCAGGACCGCCTGCGTACCGCCGTAGATGTTGCTCTCCAGCCGTACCGCGATGCCGTGCCGGCGGGCCAGTGCGGAGACGACGAACAGCCCGATGCGGCCGTCCTGGAGCAGATGGGCGACGTTGACCTGGTCGGGGTCGGCGAGCAGGGCGTTCATCCGGCTCTGCTCCTGGCCCGGCATGCCGAGCCCCCGGTCCTCCACCTCCAGTGCGAAGCCCGCCGTGACGGGCTGGACGCGGAGCAGGACCTGGGTGTGCGGGGCGGAGAACACGGTCGCGTTCTCGACGAGTTCGGCCACCAGGTGGATCACGTCGGCGACGGCGTGCCCGCGCAGGGTGCCCTCGATCGGCGGGACCAGCTTGACCCGCGGGTACTGCTCCACCTCCGCGATGGCGGAGCGCAGCACCTCGGTGAGGGTGACCGGGTTGGACCACTGCCGGCGGGAGACCGCACCGCCGAGCACGGCGAGGTTCTCCGCGTGGCGGCGGATGCGGGTCGCCAGGTGGTCGACGTGGAAGAGGCCCTTGAGGAGGTCGGGGTCCTCCACCTCGTGTTCGAGTTCGTCGAGAATCTGGATCTCGCGGTGCACCAGGGATTGCAGACGGCGCGCGAGGTTGACGAAGACCTCCACCTTCTGTTCGTTGCCCGCGTTGCTGAAGAGCTGGGAGGCCTGCGCCACGGCGGCCACGGCGGCCTCCTGGGAGCGCGCGATCTCCTGTCCGAGCAGGTCGAAGGCGTCCGCGCCGGGGGCGGTGGGCTGCGGGGCCCGGCGGGCGGGCAGCACCTCCCCGGCACGGAGCTGCTCCAGCGCCCGCTGGAGGTCGGCCTGGCCGCGGGCGTTGGCCCGGCGGAGCGCCTGGGCCCGGTCGAGCAGCCCGGCCGCGACCCGGTGGGCGCCGATGCACGCCGCCGCGACGGCCGTCACGGCGAGCGCGCCCGAGCCGCCGAGCGCGGCCAGCAGGCTGCCGGAGGGGCGTACCCCGGAAGCCCGCACGGTGAAGATGACCGCGGCGGCACCGCTGAGCAGGGCGGCCACGGTCGGCAGCAGCGCGGCACGCGTCATCTGGCCGCGCATCCGCACCTCGGGGGTCGGCTGCACCGCACGCGGCTTCGCGGCGGCGGAGGGGGAACGGCCCGCCGGGCGGCCGTGCCGCCCGCTCTCCCGGCGATCCGGTCGCGCTTCTGGTGCGCGAAGTTGAGACATCAGCGTCCTCGGTACGTGGGGCACCCGGAATCGTTCATGCGGTGGCACCAAAGGGGGTCGTTAAGGCTCCGGATCAACCGGGTGGGCTCGAAGAACATGAGCCCATCGTTGATCACTGAGCACACACGGTAGTCGCCGACGCGGCGGGCGTGAGCGCCAGTTGTCGAACTTGCCCGCCATCCGTCCCGCTCTGGTATGACGGCCCGCACTCACGACCGAATTCCAGTGGCCCGCTCGAACCCCGCCACCACCGCGGGCCGACGCACGGTCACCGCACCCCGTCCGGCGCACCGCACCACTCCGCGCCCGCCCGGCGCACCACGCGGGGCCGGCACGGCCGACGGCGGAGACCGGCACTCGTTCAAGACGTGAAACGAGTCGCCCGCGCACCCCTCCCCCGTCGCCAACAGAAGGTCTGTACCAGCACCTTGACGCCCCCTCTCCCCCTCACTTAAATCAAGTAGTGAATTAACGACCGGCATCGCCCCCTCGGGTGCCGGTTCGCGCTGCAACCTGTCATGCCCATGACCATATTTTGGTCGAGGGCCGAAGCCCCCGCCCGAAAGATCCCCGACCGGGCAACCCCCACACGAAGCGAAGTGATGATGGTGCGAACCCCCAGAAAGCGCCGGCTGGCGCTCTGTGTCGCGTCCCTCCTCTGCTGTTCCGGCCTGCTCACCGCCGTACCGGCGGGCGCGGCACCCGTGACCGCCCGGAGCGCCGCCACCGCGGCCGCCGCGACCACGACCTTCTCCGACGACTTCAACGGCACGGCCGGCTCGGCGCCCGACGCGAGCAAGTGGCAGACGGAGACCGGCGACAACGTCAGCAACCACGAGCGGCAGTACTACACGTCGGGCGCGAACAACGCCCGGCTGGACGGCCAGGGCAACCTGGTCATCACCGCCCGCAAGGAGAACCCCGCCAACTACCAGTGCTGGTACGGCACGTGCCAGTACACCTCGGCACGGCTGAACACCTCCGGCAAGTTCACCTCGACGTACGGGCACGTCGAGACCCGGATGAAGATCCCGCGCGGGCAGGGCATGTGGCCGGCGTTCTGGATGCTCGGCGCGGACCTGGGCAGCGTCGGCTGGCCCAACAGCGGTGAGATCGACATCATGGAGAACGTCGGTTACGAGCCCGGCTCGGTGCACGGCACCATCCACGGCCCCGGGTACTCCGGCTCCGCGGGCATCGGCGCGGGCTACACCCTGCCGGGCGGTCAGGCCCTCGCCGACGCGTTCCACACCTTCGCGGTCGACTGGGCCCCCAACTCCCTCACCTGGTCGGTCGACGGGAACGTCTACCAGACGCGCACCCCCGCCGACGTGGGCGGCAACAGCTGGGTGTTCAACAAGCCCTTCTTCATCATCCTGAACCTCGCGGTCGGCGGCTACTGGCCCGGCGACCCCGACGGCTCCACGCCGTTCCCGAGCCAGCTCGTCGTCGACTACGTGCACGTCACCACCAGTGACACCGGCACGACTCCTCCCCCGGCCTCCGGTGGTTCGATCACGGGCATCGGCGGCAAGTGCGTCGACGTGGCGAGCGCCGCCACCGCGAACGGCACCGCCGTGCAGCTGTACGACTGCAACGGTTCCGCCGCCCAGAAGTGGGCGGTCAACTCCGACGGCACCATCCGCGCCCTCGGCAAGTGCCTCGACGCCAAGGACGCCGGCACCGCGGACGGCACCCTGCTCCAGCTCTGGGACTGCAACGGAAGCGCCGCACAGAAATGGGCGACCCCCGCGGCCAAGGACATCGTCGGCATCCAGTCGAACAAGTGCATGGACGCCACCGGCAACTCCTCGGCGAACGGCACCCGGCTCCAGCTCTGGACCTGCTCCGGCACGGCCAACCAGAAGTGGACGGTGAACGCCGCGTGAGCGCGCTCGCAGGCGCCCGCCGCCGCTGGGGCCGGTCCCTGGCGCTGCCCTCGGCGCTCCTCCTCGCGGCGGGGGCGTCCCTCGTCTCGCTGCCGGCCACCGCGCAGGCGGCGGTGACCGCGACCGGCGCGATCACCGGCATCGGCGGCAAGTGCGTCGATGTCGCCGGTGCGGCGACGGCCAACGGCACCGCCGTCCAGCTGTACGACTGCAACGGCTCCGCCGCCCAGCAGTGGAGCGTCAACAGCGACGGCACCGTCCGGGCGCTGGGCAAGTGCCTCGACATCAAGGACAACGGCACCGCCGACGGTTCCCAGCTCCAGCTCTGGGACTGCGCGGGCAGCGCCAACCAGAAGTGGTCCGTCTCCGCGGCACGCGACATCGTGAACCCGCAGGCGGACAAGTGCGTGGACGCCACTGGCAACTCCTCGGCGAACGGCACCCGGCTCCAGCTCTGGACCTGCTCCGGCACGGCCAACCAGAAGTGGACGACCCCCTCGGGCGGCGGCACGCCGGCACCGGGCGGGACCATGGCGGTGGCCCCGTACCTCTACAACGGGTGGGGCAGTCCGCCGAGTCCGACGACCGTGATGAACGCGACCGGGGTGAAGTGGTTCACCCTGGCGTTCGTCCTGAGCAACGGCTACTGCAACCCGCAGTGGGACGGTTCGCGGGCCCTGACCGGCGGGGTCGACCAGCAGACGGTCAACACCGTGCGCGCGGCGGGCGGCGACGTCATCCCGTCGTTCGGCGGCTGGAGCGGCAACAAGCTGGAGAGCTCATGCTCCAGCGCGGGTGAGCTGGCCGCCGCGTACCAGAAGGTCATCAACGCGTACGGCCTCAAGGCGATCGACATCGACATCGAGGCGGACGCCTACAGCAACGCCACCGTGCAGCAGCGCACGGTGGACGCGCTGAAGACCGTGAAGGCCAACAACCCGGGCATCAAGGTGTACGTCACCTTCGGCACCGGCCAGAGCGGTCCCGACAGTTCGCTGATCAACCGGGCCGCCTCCTCGGGGCTGACCGTCGACAGCTGGACGATCATGCCGTTCGACTTCGGCGGCGCCGGCCAGAACATGGGCAACCTCACCAAGCAGGCCGCCGAGGGCCTGAAGAACGCGGTGAAGAGCGCCTACGGGTACACCGACGACCAGACGTACCGGTCGATCGGCATCTCGTCCATGAACGGTCTCACCGACGACAACGAGACGGTGACGGTGGACGACTTCCGCACCATCCTCGCGTACGCCCAGCAGCACCACCTGGCACGGCTGACCTTCTGGTCGGTCAACCGTGACCGGCCGTGCACCGGCGGCGGCGCGGACACCTGCTCGGACGTCAGCCAGCAGGCGTGGGACTACACCCGCGTGTTCGCGCAGTACACGGGGTGAACCACGGCGTGGTGGCCGGGCCGTGACGGGCCCGGCCACCACGCACGCGTACGGGAGAGGAGGCCCGGGCGGAGCGCCGGCGACGGGACTGATGGAATACCGGGCAGGGCAGGCCGTCACCGACGGCCCCGCCCGGTATCGCACAGCCCTGCCCAGCACCGGAAAGAGCACGCGCATGAAGATCGTCGACGCGAAGTTGATCGTCACCAGTCCCGGACGCAACTTCGTCACACTGAAGCTGACGACCGACGAAGGGCTCACCGGGCTCGGCGACGCCACGCTCAACGGCAGGGAGCTCGCCGTCGTCGGCTACCTGCAGGACCATGTGCTGCCGTTGCTCGTCGGGCTCGACCCGCACCGCGTCGAGGACACCTGGCAGTACCTGTACCGGGGCGCCTACTGGCGGCGCGGGCCGGTCACCATGGCCGCGATAGCCGCCGTGGACGTGGCGCTCTGGGACATCAAGGCCAAGGCCGCCGGACTCCCGCTCTACCAGCTCCTCGGCGGCGCGAGCCGTGACCGCGTCCGCACCTACGGCCACGCCAACGGCGCCGGCATCCCCGAGCTGCTCGACTCCGTCCGGGCCCGCCTCGCCGAGGGGTACCGGGCGGTCCGCATCCAGACCGGCGTGCCGGGGCTGAAGGCGGTGTACGGGGTGCACACCACGGACGAGAGCGGCGCCGCCGTGCTCCACCAGCGGGCCAGGCCGCTGGTCGAGGACTGGGACACCGACGCCTACCTGCGGCACGTCCCGGCGGTCTTCGAGGCGGTACGGGCGGAGTTCGGCGCCGAACTGCCGCTGCTCCACGACGCCCACCACCGGCTCACCCCGATCCAGGCCGCGCGGCTCGGCAAGGACCTGGAGCCGTACCGCCCGTTCTGGCTGGAGGACTGCACGCCCGCGGAGAACCAGGACGCGTTCCGCCTGATCCGCCACCACACGACCACGCCGCTCGCGGTGGGCGAGGTCTTCAACACCGTCCACGACTACCAGGCGCTGATCACCGAGCGGCTGATCGACTACGCGCGGTCGGCGGTCACCCACTTCGGCGGGGTCACCCCGCTGCGGAAGCTCTTCGACTTCGCCGCGCAGTACCAGGTCAAGGCCGCGACGCACGGGCCCGAGGACATCTCTCCGGTGGGCCTGGCCGCGGCGGTCCACCTGGACCTCGCCGTACACAACTTCGGCATCCAGGAGTACTCCGGGCACTCGGCGCTCACCGAAGAGGTGTTCCGGCACGCCTACACGTTCACCGACGGGCACCTGCACCCGGGCGAGGCCCCCGGCATCGGCGTGGAGCTCGACGAGGAACTGGCCGCGGCACACCCGTACGAGCCCTCGTATCTGCCGGTCAACCGCCTCCAGGACGGCACCGTCCACGACTGGTGACGCCGGGGGCGCCCGCTCCCTCCCCCCGTACCCGCTCTGACCGATGCCCCGGACCGCCGCGCTCCTAGCGCGCGGCGGTCCGGGGCATCGGCGTGTCCGCCACCCCCGCCGCCTTGCGCAAAAACGCAACGGGCTTCCATCCCTTGCGGCGAACTTGCATTTCCCGACAGCTCTCACGAAAGCCCCTGCTGGGAAAGGGTGTTGACGCATCCCGACACTCAGGCGACGCAATTGGTACCTACGCGACCGGTAGACGAGCCTCCAGATATCTGCAACCCTCTGACCGCTCCTCGCAAAAGATGTAGTGCTTGACGCATAAATCCAATCCTCCCTGCACATCGACTGAGCCGCGCCTCGCCTCCGTCAGGGGTGAGGCCGAGGGATCGGGGATCCATGAGAGCGAAACGCTGGAGAGCACGCGGTCTGTCCGCAGTGGTCGTCACCAGCCTGCTGACCGTCGGATGGCCCGCGCTGACCGCCGCGGCGGCAGCGGGGCCGAACGCGGCCTCGGGCCTGCCGGCCAGGGCGAGCAGCGCGCGGGCCGGGAACACCGCCGCCGGCGTCACCGACGGCGACCAGGGCAGCTACTGGCAGAGCGCGAAAAGTGACCAGCCCCAGTGGGTGCAGACCGACCTGGGGTCCACCGTCCGGACCGACGGGGTGGTACTGAAACTCCCGGCCGGGTGGGCGAGCCGCACGCAGACCCTCGCCGTCCAGGGCAGCGTCGACGGCACGAGCTTCACCACGCTGAAGAGTTCGGCGACGTACGCCTTCAGCCCGGGGCAGGCCAACGCGGTCACGGTGAACTACCCGGCCACCAAGGCTCGTTACGTACGGATCGCCGTCACGGACAACTCCGTGGCCGAGGCCGCCCAGCTCTCCGAGCTGGAGGTGAAGGTGGCCGCCGCGTCCTCGGTGAACCTGGCGAGCGGGCGCACCCTGACCGAGAGCAGCCACACGGACGTCTACCCGGCGTCCAACGCCAACGACGGCAACAAGTCGACGTACTGGGAGAGCTCCAACAACGCCTTCCCGCAGTGGATCCAGGCCGACCTCGGCTCCGCCGTGCGGGTCGACCGGGTGGTCCTGAAGCTGCCGGACAGCTGGGGGGCGCGCAGCCAGACGCTGAAGATCCAGGGCAGCACGAACAACTCGGTCTTCACCGACCTCACCGCCTCGCAGGCGTACTCCTTCGACAGTGCGGGAGGTCAGACGGTCACCATCTCCTTCGACGCGACCACCACCCGTTACGTCCGAGCCCTGTTCACCGCGAACAGTGTGCAACCCGCGGGACAGCTCTCCGAGTTCGAGGTCTACGGCCCCGAGACGGGTGACACCCAGGCGCCGTCCGCGCCGACCGGCCTCGCCTTCACCGAGCCGGCGAGCGGTCAGATCAGGCTGGCCTGGAACGCCTCCACCGACAACACCGGCGTCACCGGCTACGACATCTACGCCAACAACACCCTGCTGACCAGCGTCGCGGGCGGGGTGACGACGTTCACCGACAGCCGTCCCGCGAACCAGACCGTCGCGTACTACGTACGGGCCAAGGACGCGGCCGGGAACCAGTCGGGGAACAGCAACACCGTCACCCGGCAGGCGAGCGGCGGGGACACCACGGCGCCGACGGCCCCCTCCGGGTTGACGCTCACCGAGCCGGCGAGCGGCCAGATCAAGCTGGCCTGGAACGCCTCCACCGACAACACCGGCGTCACCGGCTACGACATCTACGCCAACAACACCCTGCGGGGCAGCGTCGGCGGTTCGGTGACCACGTACACCGACACGCAGCCCGCCTCGGCCACGGTCACCTACGTGGTCCGGGCGAAGGACGCGGCGGGCAACCAGTCCACCGCGAGCAATGCGGTGACCCGCAACGGCTCCGGCACCTCCGGCTCCAACCTCGCGGTGTCCAAGCCGATCACCGCCTCGTCCTACGTGCACACCTACGTGGCGGCGAACGCGAACGACAACAGCGTGACGACCTACTGGGAAGGGGCCGGGGGAAGCTACCCCAACACCCTGACCGTGCAGCTGGGTTCCAACGCCGACCTGAGCTCGCTGGTGCTGAAGCTCAACCCGGACAGCGCGTGGGGGGCGCGTACGCAGACCATCGAGGTGCTCGGGCGGGAGCAGAGCGCGAGCTCCTTCACCAGCCTGGTCGCGGCGAAGAGTTACTCCTTCGACCCGGCGGGCGGGAACAGCGTCACCGTCCCCGTCTCCGGCCGCGTCGCCGACGTACAGCTGAAGTTCACGGCCAACTCGGGTTCGTCGGCCGGCCAGGTGGCCGAGTTCCAGGTGATCGGGGTTCCGGCGCCGAACCCGGACCTCGAAGTCACCGGCGTGACGGCCTCGCCCTCCGCACCGGTGGAGTCGGACACGATCACCCTCGGGGCCACCGTCCGCAACAGCGGCGCGGTCGCGTCGGCCGCCACCAAGGTGGACCTGCTGCTGGGCGGTTCCAAGGTCGCCACCGCCTCGGTGGGCGCTCTGGCGGCAGGGGCGCAGACCACGGTCAGCGCCTCCGTCGGCACGCGGGAGGCGGGGAGTTACCCGCTGGGCGCGGTCGTGGACCCGGCGGGCGAGGTGATCGAGCAGAACGAGTCGAACAACACCTACAACCGCACCGATCCCCTCGTGGTGAAGCCGGTCTCCAGCTCCGACCTGGTCGCCTCGGTGAACACCTCGCCCTCCAGCCCCTCGGCCGGTGACGCGGTGACCTTCGACGTGGCGATCAAGAACCAGGGTTCGATCGCCTCGGCGAGCGGCAGCCACGGAGTGACCCTCGCCGTGGTCGACTCCAACAACACGACCGTGAAGACCCTGACGGGCGCGTTCACCGGGACCATCGCGGCCGGAACGACCGCGGCATCGGTGAAGCTCGGGCCGTGGACGGCGGCCGACGGGTCGTACACCGTGAAGGTGACGCTCGCCGACGACGCCAACGAGCTGCCGGTGAAGCGGACGAACAACGTCTCCACCCAGTCGCTGTTCGTCGGCCGCGGCGCCGACATGCCGTACGACACGTACGAGGCGGAGGACGCCACCACCGGGGGCGGCGCACAGGTGGTCGGCCCCAACCGCACGGTGGGCGACATCGCCGGTGAGGCGTCCGGCCGCAAGGCCGTGAACCTGGACGCGACCGGCGAGTACGTCGAGTTCACCACCCGGGCTGCCACCAACACGCTGGTGACCCGGTTCTCCATCCCGGACGCCCCGGGCGGCGGGGGCATCGACTCCACGATCGACGTCTACGTGAACGGTGTCCTGAAGAAGGCGCTCCCGCTGACCTCCAGGTACGCCTGGCTGTACGGCGCCGAGGCCGGGCCCGGCAACTCCCCCTCGGCGGGCGGGCCCCGGCACATCTACGACGAGGCGCACCTGCTGCTCGGCGAGACCGTGCCGGCGGGAGCCAGGATCCGGCTGCAGAAGGACGCCGCGAACACCTCCACGTACGCGATCGACTTCGTCAGCCTGGAGCAGGCCACGGCCGTCGCCAACCCCGACCCGGCGGCGTACGCGGTGCCGGCCGGATTCACCCACCAGGACGTCCAGAACGCCCTGGACCGGGTGCGGATGGACACCACCGGCAAGCTGGTCGGCGTCTACCTGCCGACGGGCGACTACCAGACCTCGTCCAAGTTCCAGGTGTACGGGAAGGCCGTGAAGGTGGTCGGCGCGGGTCCCTGGTTCACCAGGTTCCAGGGACCGGCAGGGCAGGAGAACACCGACATCGGGTTCCGCGCGGACGCGACGGCGAACGGGTCGTCGTTCTCGGGCTTCGCCTACTTCGGCAACTACACCTCGCGGATCGACGGTCCGGGGAAGGTGTTCGACTTCGCGGGCGTCTCCGACATCGTGATCGACGACGTCTGGGTCGAGCACATGGTGTGCATGTACTGGGGCGCCAACACGGACCGGATGACCATCAGGAACTCCCGCATCCGGGACACCTTCGCCGACGGCATCAACATGACCAACGGTTCGACGGACAACCTCGTGTCCAACAACGAGTCCCGGGCCACCGGTGACGACAGCTTCGCGCTCTTCTCGGCGATCGACGCCGGCGGGGCGGACATGAAGAACAACGTCTTCGAGAACCTGACCTCGCTCCTCACCTGGCGGGCGGCGGGCATCGCCGTGTACGGCGGTTACGACAACACCTTCCGCAACCTCCGGGTCGCGGACACCCTCGTCTACGCGGGCATCACCATCTCCTCGCTGGACTTCGGGTACCCGATGAACGGCTTCGGCACCGGGCCCACCGCCCTGGAGAACATCTCCCTGGTCCGGGCCGGTGGCCACTTCTGGGGGTCCCAGACCTTCCCGGCCATCTGGGTGTTCTCCGCCTCGAAGGTGTTCCAGGGCATCAGGGTCAGCCACGTGGACATCGTCGACCCGACCTACAGCGGGGTGATGTTCCAGACCAACTACGTGGGCGGACAGCCGCAGTTCCCGATCAAGGACACGATCTTCACGGACATCTCGATCTCGGGCGCCCGCAAGAGCGGGGACGCCTTCGACGCGAAGTCCGGCTTCGGTCTCTGGGCGAACGAACTGCCGGAGTCGGGGCAGGGTCCCGCGGTCGGTGAGGTCACCTTCAACGGCCTGAGGTTCTCCAACAACGCGGTGGACACGCGGAACACCACGTCCACCTTCAAGATCAACATCAATCCCTGAGGGAGTGGGTAAGGGGTAGGGCGGCCGTCGTGGCGGGGCGAGCGCACCGCCACGACGGCCGCCACGAAGGCGCTCACGACCGACGCAAGCTGCTTGCGCAGCTTGCGTTAGTCTTGCGTCCATGACGCGAAGACTTGCTCAAGTAGCAAAGAAGGTGGGTGTCAGCGAGGCCACGGTCAGCCGGGTCCTCAACGGCAAGCCCGGGGTCTCCCAGGCGACCCGGCAGTCGGTGCTCACCGCACTGGACGTGCTCGGCTACGAGCGGCCGAGCCAGCTGCGGGGCGAACGGGCGCGGCTGGTCGGCCTGGTCCTGCCCGAGCTCCAGAACCCGATCTTCCCGGCCTTCGCGGAGGTCATCGGCGGCGCGCTCGCACAGCAGGGCCTCACGCCGGTGCTCTGCACCCAGACCAAGGGGGGTGTATCCGAGGCGGACTACGTGGACCTGCTGCTCCAGCAGCAGGTCTCCGGGGTGGTCTTCGCCGGCGGGCTCTTCGCCCAGGCGGACGCGGAGCACGCGCACTACCGGCGGCTCGCGGAGCGGAAGATCCCGGTGGTCCTCATCAACGCCCCCATAGAGAACCTCGACTTCCCCTGCATCTCGTGCGACGACGGGGTCGCCGTCGAGCAGGCGTGGCGCCATCTCGCCTCTCTGGGCCACGAGAGGATCGGCCTGGTGGTGGGCCCGGCCGACCACATCCCCTCGCGGCGCAAGCTGGCGGCCGCCCGGACCGCCGCGCTGGCCAACGGGGGTGAGCTGACGGCGGAGTTCGTCGAGCGGACCATGTTCTCCCTGGAGGGCGGGCAGGCGGCCGCCTCGCGGCTGCTGGACCGGGGCGCCACCGGCATCATCTGCGCGAGCGACCCGCTGGCCCTCGGCGCGGTGCGGGCGGCACGCCGGCGCGGGATCTCCGTACCGGACGGGGTGTCGGTGGTGGGGTACGACGACTCCGCGTTCATGAACTGCACGGAGCCGCCGCTCACCACCGTGCGCCAGCCCATCGAGGCGATGGGCCGCGCGGTCGTCGAGCTGCTGTGCGCCCAGATCCAGGGCGGCGAGGTGCACCCGGGCGAGCTGCTCTTCGAGCCCGAGCTGGTGGTGCGCGGCTCGACGGCCCAGGCACCGAGGTAGGACCGCACCCCGCCGAGGCCGCCGACGCCGCAGCGAGGCGCCGCGCCGCGCCCGGACCGCACCCCACCGACGCCGCAGACCCCCGTCCCCCTCCCCGGGGCGGGGGTCTGCGGCGTTCTGCGTCGGGGCGGGGAGCCGTGACCGCGGCCGGCGGGTCCCGTACGGGGCGACCCATGATCCGCCCCGCCCCATTCATTCATCTGTCAAACAATTACGAGATCGGCGCTAGATATTGCGCCCTTCTGTTCCCGGTGGTTGAGTGTGCGGCGCCCCACAACGCATCGGCGGTGGGGCGAAGTCCACGCACATGCCCGAGGGGGACCACCCATGAGTAGAGCCGCGTTCCGCCGTCGAAGCCGCGCAGGCGCGGTCGCCCTTGTCTCCGCGCTGGCGCTCACCGCGCTCGCGGCCTGCGGCACGAGCAGCAGCAGCGACAACGACAGCGATGAGAAAGACGGCGGCAGCGCGTCGGCCGACCCCGCCGCCCCGCTGGACCCGAAGACCAAGGTGACGATCACCATCGACTGCATGCCGCCCACGGCGAAGGCGGCCGAGCTGAAGGAGTGGAAGGAGGACGTCGCCGAGTTCAACAAGACCTACCCGAACGTCACCATCGAGGGTCGGTCCACCGCCGGCCAGTGTCTGGAACCCCCGCGCTTCACGGCCATGCTGAAGGCGAAGTCGCAGCCGGACGTGTTCTACACGTACTTCACCGACCTGCCGCAGGTGCTCGACAACGACGGCGCCGAGGACATCACCGCGTACGTCACCGACAAGAGCGTGCCCCGGCTGGCCGACATCGACCCGAACGTCCTCAACTCGCTGAAGCAGGACGGCAAGCTGTACGGGCTGCCCACCAGCAACTACACCATGGGCCTGCTCGTCAACCGCAAGCTCTTCCAGCAGGCCGGCCTGGACCCCGACGCCCCGCCGCGCACCTGGGCCGAGGTCCGTACCGCCGCGAAGAAGATCGCGGACCTGGGCAAGGGCATCTCGGGCTTCGGCGAGTACAGCGCGGGCAACACGGGCGGCTGGCACTTCACCGCGCAGATGTACAGCGTCGGCGGCGAGGTCGTCGACGCGAGCGGCACCAAGGCTGCGTTCAACAACGACCTGGGCAAGCAGGTCGCCGAGAACATCAAGGCCATGCGGTGGGACGACGACAGCATGGGCAAGACGCAGCTGCTGAAGTGGGGCGACCTGCAGAAGCAGATCGCCACCGACAAGCTGGGCATGTTCCTCGCCGCGCCCGACGACATCGCGTACATGGTGCAGCAACTCGGCGCCAGTTACGAGAACTTCGGGATGGGGCCGATCCCCGGCGAGAAGAACACCCTGGCCGGCGGCAACAACTACATGATCAAGAAGGGGATTTCGGCCGACAAGATCAAGGCCGCCATCGCCTGGCTGAACTTCAAGAACCTGAGCGTCGGCAAGGGCCAGTTCGACTGGAGCCGCACCAAGGCCGACAAGCTGCCCGTCGGCGTCCCGCAGCCCAACTTCTGGCTGAACCAGTCGAAGACCGAGGACGACGCCGCGCGCACCCAGTTCGCCACCATGCCGGTCGCCAACTTCAAGACCTTCGTGGACAACCCGGTGGCGGGCAAGGCCGAGCCGCCGAAGGCCCAGGAGGTCTACAAGGTCCTGGACAACGTGATGTCCGGCCTCCTCACCAACAAGAACGCCGACGTCGACAAGCTGCTCTCCGACGCGGAGAAGCAGGTCAACCAGGTCCTGGCCACCCAGTAACCCGGGCACGGGGGGCCGGCCCGGCCGGCCCCCGCACCCCGTCCGCGCCCGGACCGCGTTCCGGCACCACTGCACCGAGGAGGCGGCGACGATGTCGGCCCCCACCATCCCCAAGACGGCGGCGAAGACGCCCCGCCCGTCCCGGCACCACGGCGAGGGCCCGAAGCCCGCCGGCGCCTTCGCCCGCGCCCTGCGCCGCAACCTCACCGCCCACGGCTTCCTGATCGGCGCCGTGATCTGTTTCGGCCTCTTCTCCTGGTACCCCATGGTGCGGGAGTTCCTGCTCGCGTTCCAGAAGACCGAGGACGGCCAGACCACCTGGGCGGGCCTGGACAATCTGAACACCGTCTTCAACGACCCGGCGTTCTGGCAGGCCTGGCGCAACACCCTGCTCTTCACCGTGCTCGCGCTGGTCCTGGGCTTCGCCGTCCCGTTCGTGGTCGCGGTGGTGCTCAACGAGTTCCGGCACGCGCAGGGCTACCTGCGGCTCCTCGTGTACCTCCCCGTCATGCTCCCGCCGGTCGCCTCGGTGCTGCTCTTCAAGTACCTCTACGACCCCGGGTACGGCCTGCTCAACCAGCTCCTCGACTTCTTCGGGATACCCGCCCAGCAGTGGCTCCAGGACCCGAGCACCTCGATGCTCTCGGTCGTGGTCGCGGCGACCTGGATGAACATGGGCGGTGCGACGCTCATCTACCTCGCCGCGCTCCAGGGCATCCCGGGCGAGCTGTACGAGGCCTCCGAGCTGGACGGCGCCGGGCTGCTGCGCAAGATCTGGCACGTCACCATCCCGCAGACCCGGCTCATCCTGTCGCTGCTGCTGCTCATGCAGGTCATCGCGACCATGCAGGTGTTCGTCGAGCCCTTCCTGCTCACCGGCGGCGCGGGCCCCGAAGGGTCGACGACCACGGTCGTCTACCTGATCTACCAATACGCCTTCAACTTCAACAACTACGGCGCCGCGGCGGCGCTCGGCCTGGTCCTCCTCGTACTGCTCGCCGGAGTGTCGGCCGTGTACGTGAGGCTCAGCCGCGCCGAGGACGAGTAGGACCCGGGGGAAACGACAGATGTCCACACGCACGCTCATCTCGCCGGCCCAACTGGCCCGGCCCCGGGGCAAAGCCGTCTACTGGGTGGTCTTCGGCCTCGTCATGATCCTGTTCACGCTGGTCTTCCTCGGACCGCTGTACTGGATGGTGTCCGGCGGGCTCAAGTCCACGCAGGAGGCGGTCCAGTCGCCGCCGACGTTCTTCCCGTCGACGCTGACCCCCTCCAACTACTCGCGCGCCTGGGAGGTGATGGACCTCTCCCGCCTTCTCTTCAACACCCTGTACTACGCGTTCGGGGCGCTGGCCTTCCAGCTCGTGCTGGACGTCGCGGCGGCCTACTCGCTCTCCCGGCTGCGGCCCGTCTTCGGCAAGGCGATCCTCGGCATGATGCTCGCCACCCTCATGATCCCGGCGACGGTGCTGGTCGTCCCGCAGTACCTCACGGTGCTGGACGTCCCCCTGGTGGAGCGCAACCTGCTGAACTCGCCGTGGGCGATCTGGCTCCCGTCGGTGACCAACGCCTTCAACATCTTCCTGCTGAAGCGGTTCTTCGACTCCATACCGAAGGAGCTGCTGGACGCCGCGTCGATGGACGGGGCCTCCCCGCTGCGCACCCTGCGCTCGATCGTCCTCCCCATCTCCCGGCCGATCCTCGGGGTGGTCTCCATCTTCGCGGTGGTCGGGGTGTGGAAGGACTTCCTCTGGCCGATGCTCACCCTGCCCGATCCGGCCATGCAGACCCTGAACGTCGGCATCTACTCGCTCTCCACCGGTGTACCGGAGAACGTGCTGATCGCCGCCCTCACCATCGCTTCCCTGCCGACGCTGCTCATCTTCCTGGTGTTCCAGCGGAACATCATGGGCGGCCTCACCGCGGGCGGCCTCAAGGGCTGACCCCCGCCCGGCTGCCCCGGTCGGTCCGGGGCAGCCGGTGCCCCCTGCCCGCACGACCTCACGCGCGCGTGACCGTATGGCCCGCACCCCCGCGGTGCGCCCGCACGCACGTCGCACACGCACCTCCCGAAGCCACTCCATGAAGCCTCCGCCGCCGGCCGTGACCGCACGCCCCGCTGTCCGGCCGGCGGCGGACCCTGCCCGAAAGGACCCTCACGTGGCAGCCCCTCTTCCGGTACCCGCCGACGACTGGTGGCGCAGCGCCGCCATCTACCAGGTGTACCCACGCAGCTTCGCCGACGGTGACGGGGACGGTACCGGGGACCTCGCGGGCGTCCGGTCGCGGCTGCCGTACCTCTCCGAACTGGGCGTGGACGCCATCTGGTTCACCCCGTGGTACGTCTCTCCGCTGGTCGACGGCGGGTACGACGTCGCCGACTACCGCACCATCGACCCGGCCTTCGGGACGCTCGCCGAGGCGGAGAAGCTCATCGGCGAGGCCCGCGAGTCCGGTATCCGGGTGATCGTGGACATCGTGCCGAACCATGTGTCGGACCAGCACGCGTGGTTCCGGGCGGCGTTGGAGGCCGGCCCGGGGAGTCCCGAGCGCGAGCTGTTCCACTTCCGTCCCGGCCGGGGCGAGGACGGCGAACTGCCGCCCAACGACTGGCCCTCGCAGTTCTCCGGACGCACCTGGACCCGGGTGCCGGACGGGGAGTGGTACCTCCACCTCTTCACGCCCGAGCAGCCCGACCTCAACTGGGCCCACCCGGAGGTCCGTCGGGAGCACGAGGAGATCCTGCGCTTCTGGTTCGAGCGCGGGGTGGCGGGCGTGCGGATCGACTCGGCCGCGCTCCTCGCCAAGGACCCGGCGCTCGCCGACTTCGTGGAGGGGGTGGATCCCCATCCGTACATCGACCAGGACGAGTTGCACGACATCTACCGCTCCTGGCGGGCCATCGCCGACGAGTACCAGGGTGTCTTCGTGGGTGAGGTCTGGCTGCCGGACTCCGAGCGCTTCGCCCGGTACCTGCGTCCGGACGAGCTGCACACCGCCTTCAACTTCAACTTCCTCTCGTGCCCGTGGCGGGCGGACCGGCTGCGGCGGTCCATCGACGACACCCTGGCCGAGCACGCGCCCGTCGGCGCCCCGGCCACCTGGGTGCTGTGCAACCACGACGTGACCCGCACGGTGACCCGGTACGGCCGGGAGGACACCGGGTTCGACTTCGCCACGAAGGCGTTCGGTACGCCGACCGACCTGGCGCTCGGCGAGCGGCGGGCGCGTGCCGCCGCGCTGCTGACGCTCGCACTGCCCGGGTCCCTCTACCTGTACCAGGGTGAGGAGTTGGGCCTGCCGGAGGCGGACATCCCGCTGGACCGCATCCAGGACCCGATGCACTTCCGTTCGGGCGGGCGCGATCCGGGGCGGGACGGCTGCCGGGTGCCGCTGCCGTGGAGCGCGGACTCCCCGTACAGCGGTTTCGGCTCGCGCACGGAGCCGTGGCTGCCGCAGCCCGAGGGCTGGGAGGCGTACGCCGTGGACCGCCAGAGCGGCGACCCCGGTTCGATGCTGTCGCTCTACCGGGAGGCGCTGCGGCTGCGGCGGACCACCGAGGCGTTCCGGAGCGAGCCGCTGACCTGGCTCCCCTCCGGCGAGGGCGTCCTCGCCTTCCGGCGCGGGCCGGGCCTGATCTGCGTCGTCAACCTGGCGACGGAACCGGCGGAACTCCCCGCCCACACGGATGTCCTGCTCGCCGGCGGCCCCCTGGACGACCGGGGCCGCCTTCCCCAGGACACGGCGGTGTGGCTGCTCGCCTGAGGGCGAATGGCGCAGCGCCGTCCAGATGTCCCCCCACAGGAGGTTGTGCACCATGAGCGTGACAAGAGCCGCGTCCGGTGGACGGTCCATGACCGCTCTGCTGGCCTCACTCGCCTGCACCGTGGCCCTGGGTACGGTGGCCGCCCTCACCGGGGGCGGCGCCGGCTCGGCGGCGGCGGCCGAGGCGCCCGTACTCTCCCCGTTCGCGGTGGCGGGGCGTGGCGCGCAGGTGCCGTTCACCGAGCTGGAGGCGGAGAACGCCGCGACCACCGGCTCACCGATCGGCCCCGACCGTACGTACACCACCCTTCCCTCCGAGGCTTCCGGGCGGCGCGCCGTGCGGCTCGACGCACCGGGCGAGTACGTCGAGTTCACCCTCACCCGGCCCGCCAACGCCATGACGGTGCGCTACTCCGTGCCGGACAACGCGGCGGGTACGGGCATCACCGCGCCGGTCGCGCTGAGTCTGGACGGGACCAGGCTGAAGGACCTGGACTTCACTTCGAGGTACGGCTGGTTCTACGGCTCGTACCCGTTCACCAACACCCCGGGCAGTCAGCCGCACCACTTCTACGACGAGACCCGGACGCTCTTCGGGAAGACCCTGGCGGCCGGTTCGAAGGTGCGCATCACTCTTCCCTCGACCTCCGCCACCCCGTGGGCGGTGGTGGACCTGGCCGACTTCGAGCAGGTCGCTGCGCCGGTGACCCGGCCGGCCGGTTCGCTCTCGGTCACCGACTACGGGGCCGACGCGAGCGGCGCGGGGGACTCCACCTCGGCGTTCCAGCAGGCCGTCGACGCGGGCAAGGCGCAGGGCAAGGAGGTGTGGATCCCGCAGGGCACCTTCAAGCTGACCGACCACGTGGTGGTCGACCAGGTCACGCTGCGCGGCGCCGGGCCGTGGTACAGCGTGCTGGGCGGCCGTAACCCCACCGACCGGAGCCGTGCGGCGGGGATCTACGGCAAGTACGTCTCCGGCGGCGGTTACGGCGGCGGGGTCCGCCCGTACGAGTCCGGCGGGCCGAGCCGCAATGTCACGCTCAAGGGCTTCGCCCTCATCGGCGACATCACCGAGCGCGTGGACGAGGACCAGGTCAACGCGATCGGCGGCGCGATGAGCGATTCCGTCGTGGACGACGTGTGGTTGCAGCACACCAAGGTCGGCGCGTGGATGGACGGGCCGATGGACAACTTCCACATCCGCAACAGCCGCATCCTGGACCAGACCGCGGACGGGGTGAACTTCCACTGGGGCGTCACCCACTCGTCCGTGGAGAACACCTTCCTGCGCAACCTCGGCGACGACGGCCTCGCGATGTGGTCCGACACCAAGGCCGACACCGCCAACGCCTTCACCGGGAACACCGTGGTGGCCCCGATCCTCGCCAACCACGTGGCGATCTACGGCGGCAAGGACATCTCGGTCACGGACAACGTCCTCGCCGAGAGCCTCACCAACGGCGGCGCCCTGCACGTGGGCAACCGCTTCCCCGGTGTCTCCCCCGGTCAGGGCACCGACGTCCAGGGCACCTTCACCCTCGCCCGCAACACCACCATCCGGGCGGGCAACACCGACTACGGCTGGCCCTTCCCGATCGGCGCGGTCTGGTTCGACGCCCGCAACAGCCCGATCGACAAGGCGACGATCAACGTCACCGACACGGACATCCTGGACAGTTCCTACGCCGCGATCCACTTCGTCTCCGGGACGACGAAGAACGTCAACTTCAACAACGTGAACATCGACGGCACCGGGACCTTCGCCCTCCAGTTCAACGATCCGGCGCAGCTGTCGCTGACCAATGTGCGCGCCACGAACATCGGCTTCACCGACCCCGTCTACAGCTGCCTCGGCTCCTCGCTGGCGCTGACCCAGGGCACCGGCAACTCCGGCTGGAACGCCAAGCTCCCTGCGACGTACTGCGGCCCGTGGCCCACCGCGAACTACGACCACGGCACCTCGCCGACCCCGACCCCGACACCCACGCCCACTCCGACACCGACTCCGACACCCACGCCCACGCCCACCGGTCCGACCCCGGACCCCGGCCGGAACCTCGCCCTGGGCAGGCCCGTCACCGCGACCGGGTACGCCGACGTCTACGCCCCGGCGCGAGCCGTCGACGGTGACGCCAACTCGTACTGGGAGAGTGTCAACCGGTCCTTCCCGCAGTCACTGACCGTGGATCTGGGAGCCGGGACCACGGTCGGCCGGGTCGTGCTCAAGCTCCCGTCGTCCTGGGAGGCGCGGACCCAGACCCTGACGGTCCTCGGCAGCGCCGACGGCTCCTCCTTCACCACGCTGACCGCGTCGAAGGACTACCGCTTCGACCCGGCCTCCGGCAACAAGGCGACCGTGACCCTGCCGGCCGGCTCCGCACCCCGGTACCTGCGGGTCACCGGGACGGCGAACACCGCCTGGCCCGCCGTCCAGGCCTCCGAACTGGAGGCGTACCTCTCCTGACCGTCCCGACCTCTCGCGACGCTCGCGCGTAGCGACCGTCTCCCGCCGCCCGCCCGTGGTCCTGGACCGCGGGCGGGTCGGCGTCTGAGCCAGGGCCCCGCGTCTTTGCTGGGCCCCCGGCGTCTTTCCTGGGCCCACGGCTCAGCGCTCGTAGACCCCGGTCAGCCGGGCGCGGCCGAGGACGGGCGCGCTGACGCCGGCCAGCAGGGCGCGCGGCCGCGCCCGGTCCACCGGCGTGGCACCGGGCGCGTCGCCGACGGGTGCGGCGAGGGCGTAGAGCTGGAAGACGTAGCGGTGCGGCCCGTGGCCCTTGACGGGTGCGGGGCCGTGGTAGCCGCGCCCGACGGTGGACCGCAGCGGGCGCACCCCGGGGCCGGGCCGCTTCGCGGCCAGCGCGCCGGGCGGCAGGTGCCCGGTCGCCGGGTCGATCAGCGCGACGCAGTGCACGGCCGGCTTGGCCATGGGTACGTCGACGTCCTCCACGACCAGGAGGAGTTGCGCGGTACCGGGCGGGAGCGCGGTCCACTCCAGGTGGGGGGAGAGGTCCTCGCCGCCGACGTGCTTCGCGCATCGGGCCCGCGGAAGGGAGCCGTCGGGGTCGAAGTCCTCGCTGGTGAGGGTGAGCAGCTCGGGGCCCTGGAGATGGGGCAGGTTCCACGACAGATGGGTCTCGCCCGCCCGGCGGTTGCGCAGGAGCCGGCCCAGCAGGGTCATCGGGTGGCCTCGACCATGGCGACGACCTCGGCGGTGGTGGCGGTCTCGCCGAGCTTGGGGAACACGCGCTCCACACTGTGACGGTGGTCGCCTTCCACCCGGTCGGCCATGGCGTCGGTGGCGAGGACGACGTGGTAGCCGTGGTCGGAGGCCGAGCGCGCGGTCGACTCGACGCCCGCGCTGGTGGAGATCCCGGTCAGGACGATCTGGGTGACGCCCAGGTCCCGCAGGAGGGTGTCGAGCCCGGTGTCGTGGAACGCGCTGCGCCGCCGCTTGGTGATCAAGTGGTCGGTCGGCCGGACGTCGAGCTCGTCGATCAGGTCGGCCCAGCCGGGCGACGACGGTACGCCGGCACCCGGCCGCGCGCCCTCGGTACGCCCCGGGGCCCGCCCGGTGACGTTGACCAGGACCACGGGCAGGCCGTGCCGGCGGAAGGCGGTGGCCAGACGGGTCGTGGGCTCGACGACGGCCGCGATCGCGGGTTCGGCGCCTTCGAGGAAACCCTTCTGCAGGTCGATCACGACGAGCGCGGGGGTGGGGTCGATGGTGGTCAGTGTCACGGTGGTCGTCTCTCCTGTGCGTGTCGGCCGGGGGTGTACGGGGCCGGTACGGCCGGTCCCGGGAACGGTTCGGCCGGACGTCCTGGCCGGTCCGGCCGGGCGTACGGGGCCGGTCCGGCCGGTGTCGGATGTCAGATGTTCCGGGCCAGCCGGTCCAGCAGCGGCGCCGCCGCCGCGAGGTGGTCCAGCTCGTCCTGGGTGAACGCGCCCCCGGTCAGGGCCCGGGCGATGAGTTCGGTCCGGGCGTTGCGCTTGTCCTTCAGCGCCTGCCGGCCCGCGTCGGTCATCGTCAGCACCGCCCGCCTGCCGTCCTCCGGATCCGGGCGGCGTTCGACCAGGCCGCGGGCGCGCAGCCCGGCGAGCGTCGCCCCCATCGCCTGCGCGGTGATCTGTGCATCCCGGGCCAGCGCGGAGGAGGTGGTGGGTCCCGAGCGGTCCAGGAGCGACAGCGCGTTCCGTTCGGGCATCGCGAGCCCGCCCTCGACGGGTACGTGGCGGACCCGTCGTACCAGCACGGCGATACTCGCCAGAAGGGCCGCAGCGACTCCGTCCGGAGCCAGGTCGTCGTTCATACGGTAAGGCTACTTTATCAACCTGCCTTACTACATCCACACCCTTCCGATGCCGGAAGCTCGCCCGACGGACGGCCCGGAGCCGGTTCTCCACGGAATGAGAGCGCTCTCAACACTTCACCTCAAGCCGCCCCACACCCGCTCCATCCGCCAGAAGTCGAACACAAGGGCCCGTGCACGCTCCTCCAACTACCGTGCGTGTCACTTCTATTGACACAAAGGTTTCAGAAGTTTTACGTTCCTTGACATCTGAGAGCGCTCTCGAAAGCGCTCCGACCCCCTCCTGACTTCGAGGTGCTTCCCCATGCAAGCCTCCCTCGTAAGACCCGCTGCCGCGATGGTCCTGGCCGTCGCGCTGGCCGCGGTGGGCCTGGGCCCTGCCGCGTCCCCGGCGGCTGCCGCCACGATCACCGCGGGCTCCGGCAGTTACACCGACACCCGCCCGGCCGGTACCTCCGGACCGACCACCAACACCGGCGCACCGGTCACTCCCAAGCTGACCGAGGCCGCCAGGAACAAGCCGGTCCCCACCAACGACTGGTGGACCTCGCTCGCCTACCAGCGCTACGGCGACAACCCGTACTCCACACCGATGTACGGCCACCCGCTCACCTACCAGGCCACCGCCGGCGGGCTGGAGGTCGGTTACCCGACCACGCCCTCGATCGTCGGTGACGGCCGCCAGTACGAGTACGCGCACAAGGCCGACCTGACCCTCGGCCTCAGCGGTCTCAACTCGCCCGACGCGAAGGCCGACGACTGGTCCGACTGGACGGTCACCCCCTACTGGTCGGACGGCACCCGCACGCTGCGCACGACCATCGGGCACGGCCTGCCGTTCGTGTACGCGAAGGGCTCCGGCGGCGCCGCCAGCATCACCACGGCGAGCACCCCCACCGTCTTCGCGGACAACGGCAACGTCCTCGGCATCACCGTCGCCGGGCACAACTACGCGCTGTTCTCGCCGACCGGCACCGACTGGACGGTGGCCGGGTCCACCATCACCGCTCCCCTCGGCGGCAAGGACTACTTCTCGCTCGCCGTGCTGCCGTCCACCGACGCGCTGGCGACGTTCCGGAAGTACGCCTTCAGCTTCGTCACCGGCTCCACGGTGTCCTGGTCCTCCTCCGGCGGCACGGTCCGGGCCACGTACAGCCTCACCACGGAGGCCAAGGAGGGCACCGAGCGCGGGACGCTCCAGGCGCTCTACCGCCACCAGTGGCTGCACACCTCCGACGCGCTCACGGGCTACACCTACGTGTCCCCGCGCGGCACCATGAAGGTACGGGAAGGCTCCTCCTTCTCCACGAGCCAGAAGAGCTCCGGCGTGGTGCCGGCCCTTCCGGCGGTCAGCGGCGTCGACACGGCCCGGCTGACCGGCTACCTCAACGAGGTGGCGAACGCCTCCGACCCGTTCTCCGGGGCCGCCGACACCTACTGGACCGGCAAGGCGCTCGGCCGCCTGGCCCAACTGGTGCCCGTGGCCGATCAGATCGGCCAGACCGCCACCCGGGACAAGCTGCTGGGGCTGCTCAAGAGCCGGCTCCAGGAGTGGTTCACCGCCGGCGGCGCCAGCGAGTTCAGCTACGACACGGTCTGGAAGACCCTCATCGGGTACCCCGCCTCCTACGGCAGCGACACCGAGCTGAACGACCATCACTTCCACTACAGCTACTACGTGTACGCGGCGGCGATCGTCGCCCAGTACGACCAGGCGTGGGCCGCCGACTCGGCCTGGGGCACCATGGTCAAGAACCTGATCCGCGATGCCGCCAACCCGAGCCGCACGGACAGCGCGTTTCCCTTCCTGCGCGGCTTCGACGTGTACGCGGGCCACAGCTGGGCCTCCGGGCACCAGGGATTCGCGGCGGGCAACAACCAGGAGTCGTCCTCCGAGTCGACCAACCTGAGCGCCGCGCTCGTGCTGTGGGGTTCGGCTACCGGTGACACCTCGCTGCGCGACCTCGGCAGCTACCTGCTGACCACCGAGTCGGAAGCGATCGAGCAGTACTGGTTCGACACCGACCAGCAGGTCTTCCCGAGCTCCTTCGGCCACGACACGGTCGGCATGGTCTGGGGCAGCGGCGCCGCGTATTCCACCTGGTGGACCGCGAACCCGGAGGAGATCCACGGCATCAACACCCTGCCGATCACCGGTGGTTCGCTCTACCTGGGCCGCGACAAGGCCACCGTCAAGCGGAACCTCGCCGAGATGGAGCGGGAGAACGGCGGCCCGGCCGTCGAATGGCGCGACCTGCTCTGGGAGTTCGAGGCGCTGGCCGACCCGGCGTCCGCGAAGGCCAAGTGGGACGCGGGCAACGCCGGTTACACGCCGGAGGCGGGTGAGTCCAAGGCGCACACCTACCAGTGGATCACCACGCTCAACAGTATCGGCGCCCCCGACATGAGCATCAGCGGGGACATCCCGACCTCCGCCGTCTTCACCAAGAACGGCGTCAACACCTACGTCGCCCACAACTACGGCACCACCGCTCGCACCGTCACCTTCACCAACGGCGCGACCCTCTCCGTACCGGCCCGCTCGACGGCCACCGGCACCGGAACCGGCGGCGGCACCACCGACCCGGACCCGGGCACCGGCACCTCCACCGGGAACACCTTCCGGCTGAAGTCCGGCGGTACGCTCACCACCGCCACGGACGGCGCCGCCGGTACCGACACCATCGCCTCGGCGGAGGGCGTCAACCGGGACGGCACTCCGTACAAGCCGACGACCTACCAGCTCAAGAACGTCAACGGCACCCTCTCCTCCGGCGCCTCCACCTCGTTCAGCCTCCGGGTCGACGCGGGCACGGCAGTCGGGCTCGCCCCGCAGGTCCGGGTCAGCTACGACCTCACCGGCGACGGCACCTTCGACCGGACGGAGACCTACCGCTACTTCGCGACCGACCCGGTCGCCGGGTGGGAGGGGTACACCCAGGCCGTGGGCGCGCAGGCGACCACCGGCACCCTGGGCAACCTCACCGGCGGAACCGTCCGCCTGGAGATCTGGAACGCCCTGGGGAGCAGCACCTCCCAGGTGCAGACGGGTACGGACGCGGCGGTCCTGAAGATCCCGTACGTCTGATCCGTACGCCCGGCCCGATCCCGTACGTCGGGCCCCGTACGCCCGGTCCCGCGCCGCACGTCCGTCCCGTACACCCCGTCAAGGAGGAGGAGCCCCCGCAGGCGGCGCGTCGCGCGCGCCCGCGGGGGCTCCTGCGGGTGGGCGGGAAGTCCCAGTGGCTCGCCCGTCCGCAGCACGGCCCTGGCCGCAGGGGAACTCGGCTGTGCGCCCAAGTCGGCCAGTTCCGCGCCCCACCCGACCACTGGCGGCACTCGATTGGTGCCGAGGCCGAGCCTCAGGACGAGGCCCGCCGTACCAGCGTGGTCGGGGTGATCACCGAGTCGGGTGCCTCGGTCCCCTTGCGGTCCCGGTCCAGGCCGCGCAGCAGCAGCCTGGCCATGAGCCGCCCCTGGCCCTCGACGTCCTGCTGGACGGTGGTCAGCGGCGGTACGGTCGCCTCGGCCACCGACTCCATGTCGTCGAACCCGACGACGGCCACCTGGCCGGGCACCGTGATGCCGCGCTCGCCCAGGACCCGCAGGGCACCAGAGGCCATCAGGTCGTTGGCGGCGAACACCGCGTCCAGGTCGGGGCGCCGCTCCAGCAACTCCTCCATCGCCAGCGCCCCGGACTCCACGGTGAACGCGCCCTCCGCGACGAGGGTCGGGTCCACGTCGAGCTGGATGTCCCGGTAGCCGTCGAACCGGTCCAGGGCCGAGGTCTGGTCGGGCGGCCCGCCGATGTACGCGATCCGTTGCCGCCCCAGGTCCCGCAGGTGCTGTACGGCCGCCCGCGCCCCGCCCCGGTTGTCCGCGTCCACGTAACTGGCGGTGCGCTCGCCGGGAGGTGTGGTCCAGCTCGGCCGCCCGCCGTAGACGGTCGGCAGTCCGGCCCGCCGGGTGATCGACGGCAGGGGGTCGTCGGTGTGCAGGGAGAAGGCCAGCGCCCCGTCGACGTGGCCGCCGGAGAGGTACCGCTCGATACGGCCGAAGTCCCCCGGCCCCTCCACGATCAGCAGCACCAGCTGGGCGTCGTGTTCGGCCAGTTCCTTGCTGATGCCCCGGAGCTGCCGGGAGAAGAACGGGTCGGAGAAGATGCGTATCTCCGGCTCGGCGATCACCACGGCCACCGCCCCGGTACGCCGGGTGACGAGGGTACGGGCCGCGTGGTTCGGGATGTACTGGAGCTCCTCGACCGCCTGGCGCACCCGGTCCACGAGAGGTTTGCGTACACCGTCGCCCCCGTTGACGACCCGGGACGCGGTGGCCCGGGAGACGCCCGCGCGCGCCGCGACGGCTTCCAGGGTGGGCCGGGAACCTGGGGACTGCTCGGGCAAGGCGGTCGCTCCTCAACGCTGGTCGGCGGCGCGGGAGGTGGGGCCACCGGGTCGCTCCCACCCTAACGCCGGGGTCGCCCGGAAGTGGTGCCGGTGGCAGCCCTGGTTGAGAGCGCTCCCAAACTCGTCCCGTTTCCTTCGGCACATCCCTTGACCCTCATTGGTCCAGCCCAATAGCGTCACGTTCGCCTCAGGGCAACACCCCCACCCCGTCATGGTTCTGACGGATCATCACCCCCTTTTAGGAGGGTCAGTGGTCTCTCGACGTTCCTTCCTCGCCGCGGCCGGCGCGACCGCCGCCGCCGCTACCGTCCTCTCCCCCCTGTCGCCGTTCACCTCCAAGGCTTCGGCGGCGAGCGCCCCACTCCCGGTGTCGCTCCAGAACAATTCAGGCAACAACACCGTGTACGCGTACATCTCTGGTACGGACAGCAGTGGCTGGCCGGTGTTCGTCTCCGCGAACGGTGCCCTGAACCGGCTGCCGAACCCGTCGGCCGCGGTGACCCCGATCGCCGACTACTCCATCCCGCTGGGCGCCTCCGGTTCGGCGGCGACCAAGGTGAACCTGGCCGGCTTCATCATCGGCGGCCGGGTCTGGTTCTCGGTCGGCCAGAAGCTCAAGTTCTTCGTCAACCCGGGCACCGTACCCGGGGTGGTCCAGCCGGCCCTGACCAGCTCGGACCCCAACTGGTCGACGAACTGGACGTTCTGCGAGTTCACCTTCAACAGCGCCAACCTGTACGCCAACATCTCCTACGTCGACATGGTCGGCCTGCCGGTCTCCATGTCCAGCACCGGCAGCTCCGGCAACCAGACGGTCAGCCCGCTGCCCAACGGCGCACTCGCCTCCATCGCCTCCGGCCTCCGGTCCCAGCACGCCGTCGACGGTGCGCCCTGGGACCGGCTGGTGGTCAACGACTCCTCGGGCGGGGTGCTGCGCGTGCTCGCGCCCTCGCACTCCCCGGTGGACTTCGGCAACTACTGGGACGACTACCTGAACCGGGTGTGGAGCCACTACTCCTCCACGCCCCTGACCCTGAACGGCCAGGGCAGCATCGGCTCGTACACCGGCACCGTCTCCGGTGGCGCCATCGTCTTCTCCGGCCTGAACACCAACGGCGTCCCGTTCACCAAGCCCAGTGCCGTCGACATCTTCGGCTGCGCCTCCGGTCCGCTCTACAACTCCGGCGGCGACGCGCGGGGCGCCATCGCGGCCCGGCTCTCCGCCGCGCTCAACCGCAGCAGCCTGCTGGTCTCCGGCGGCAACAACAACCCCGACGGCGTGTCCGCGTCCCAGTACTACACGGATCCCGTGACCAACCACTACGCCCGGCTCGTCCACCAGTACGCCAGCATCGGCTACGCCTTCCCGTACGACGACGTCGGCCCCACCAACTCCGCGCCCGTCGACGGCCACATCCAGGACGGCAACCCCACGTCCTGGACCATCTCGCTGGGGGCGGGCACGGGTTCGGGCTCGACACCGGGCGGCGGCACGGGCACCGGTACGGGTGCCAGCGCCTACAACACCATCCAGGCGGAGTCCTACTCGGCCCAGAGCGGCACCAGCACGGAGACCACCACCGACACCGGCGGTGGCCAGAACGTCGGCTACATCGCCAACGGGGACTGGCTCAAGTTCTCGTCGGTGGACTTCGGCTCGACCTCGCCGAGCCAGTTCAAGGCCCGGATCGCCTCGGGCGCCGCCGCGGGCGTGAGCGGCGCGATCAAGGTACGGCTGGACAGTACCAGCGGTACGCAGATCGCCGAGATCGACTTCGGCAACAACGGCGGCTGGCAGGCCTGGCAGACCGTCCCCGCCAACGTCGTCGCCTCCGCGACCGGAGTCCACGACGTCTATCTGGTCTTCTCCGGCAGCACGTCCGACTTCGTCAACCTGAACTGGTTCACCTTCACCCACTGAACCGGCCACCGCACCGGTGCGCCCGGCGCCCCGGCCGTCGTCGACGGCCGGGGCGCCGGGCCGCGCGCGTCACTCCTCGGTGACGAGTTCGAGGGCGCCGCGCCCCTCGCCCTCCGCCAGGTCGGGCAGAGGCCACTCCTGGTCGGGTACGTGGCCCACGGTCCGCCACCACGGCTCGGCCGGCAGTTCCCCGGACGGCTCGAAGGGCTGCCCCGGAATGGGGAAGGCGCCCGGCTGACCGATCGCCGCCGCCGCTTCCCTGGTCCACTCACCGGGCTCGGCCCACGCGTGCGGGGCCAGGTTGAAGGTGCCCCAGTGGATCGGCATCAGGACACCGTGAGGGCGGCCGCCCTGGAGATCCAGATGCGTGCGGAGCCCCTCGGCGGGCGTCATGTGGATGTCGGGCCAGAACTCCGCGTAGGCGCCGATCTGGATCATCGTGACGTCGAAGGGGCCGTGCTCGGCTCCGATCTCGCGGAACCCGGAGAAGTAGCCGGTGTCGCCGCTGTGGTAGATCCGGTGCTCGGGCCCCTCGACGGCCCAGGAGGCCCAGAGGGTGTGCTGACCGCTGCGCACGCCGCGTCCGCAGAAGTGCCGCGCCGGGGTCGCCATGAGCCGGATGCCCGCCACCTCGGTGCTCTCGTTCCAGTCCAGCTCACGCAGCCGCGAGGGCGACACGCCCCAGTGCTCCAGATGGGCGCCGACGCCGAGCGGCACGGCGAAGACGGTGTCCGTCCGCGCGAGGGCGCGGATCGTCGGCAGGTCCAGGTGGTCGTAGTGGTCGTGGGAGATGACGACCACGTCCACCGGCCCGAGCGCTTCGAGCGACAGCGGTACGGGATGGAGCCGCTTGGGGCCCGCGAAGGGGAACGGGGAACAGCGCTCGCCCCATACCGGGTCGAAGAGCACGCGGCTCCCGTCGATCTCGGCGAGGACGCTGGAGTGGCCCATCCAGGTCACCCGGAGGCCCGAGGCCGGAGGCCGGGCCAGGTCGGCGTAGGTCGTGGCGTACACCGGAATGTTTCCCTGCGGTGCCCTGCGTGCCCGTTGTTCCTTGTTGAAGTAGATCTTCGCGAGCTCCACCGTGGAACCCGAAGGCAGGGTGCGAGCCCCGACCGGGTTCTGGAACACTCCGTCGGCGAAATGGGGCGAGCGGCGGATGCGCTCCATCCGGGCCCCCGAGGGGTCGGCCCCGAACGCGTCGGCGCGCATCGAGCGCAGTCGGGTGCGGAGAGGGGTCAGAAATTCGGCGCCGGTCACAGCATCTCCTGGGGAGTCGGTCTCTTCTTATTATGTGCGGGACGCATGCCCGCGCGAGGGCCGGTCATCGCGCCGCGGACCTGCCCGGCTCCCCACACGTATCGCGTCAGGCACCCGGCTGCCCGTACACGTGCTCGATGTGCAGGGTGAGGACGACCCTGCGGTCCCGCACCATCGCCTGCCGGTAGTCGTCCCAGTCCGGGTGCTCGCCGAGAACGTCCCGGTAGAGGGTGATCAGCGCCTCGACGGTGGCGTCCTGGGGATCGGCGGCGGGAGGGGTCAGCTCGGCCGTCCCGTCCACGACGGTCCACGCGCCGCGGTTCTCGCTCGTCACGTGGAAGCTCGCCCGGGGATCGCGGCGCAGATTCCTCGTCTTCGCCCGGTCCTCCGTCACCGAGACCCGGATCGTCCGGGCTTCCGCGTCGTAGGCGTGGTTCACGTTCGACAGCTGGGGGCGGCCGTTCTTCCTCAGCGTCACGAGCACCCCGTCGTGCGAGGCACCGACGAGTCGCAGAAGGTCATCCTGTGTGCGGTCGAGAGACGTCATGCCCCGTCCAACGTGTCCATGTCCCGCAAGATTCCGCCGTCGGGGCCGGCGGCACGCCCTTCCGCCACGCCGGTGGTGGCGCGTGGGCGCCCTGTGTCACGTCTGGCGCACGGGCGCGTACTGCTCGCCGCCGAGCCCGAACGTCCAGGCGACCCCGTCCTTCGCCGTACGGGTGGCGGGCGGCACCCGCAGCCAGTAGGTGCGGTGGGTGCCGTCGGGTTCGGGGGTGGAGTTGACGACCTCGACCATCACGACGTCCTCGTCCCCGGGGAGCGGGACGCGCCAGAGAATGCCCGTCTCGTCCCGGTGGACCGGCTCCGCCCCGGACTCCTCCAGGTAGCGGTCGTAGCCGAAGTGCTCCAGCATCACACGCCGTAGCTCGGCGTTGGCCTCCTCGCGTATCCGCTCGGGGGTGAGGGCCGAGAGCTCTTCCAGGAAAGCGGCCGGCACCGGCATGCCGCGCCAGGCGTGGAGGGCGAAACCGTCCGGGTAGGCGAGCGCCGGGCCGTCCCCGCGGTCGAGACGGCCCGCCTCGTCGCGGTGGAGCGCCTCGGGGCGTTCGGCGACGACGACCACGTTCTCGTAGGGCCACCACCAGCCGGCGTTGCGCGCCACCTCCGCCAGGCCCGCCAGGCGCTCGCTGTCCTCGAAGGCGGCGAGCCATGCCGCGTCGTGCTGTCCGAGCACCGCGTCCAGCAGCACCAGCCGCACAGCCGTCTCGTCCTCGGGACGCGCGGCGAGCTCGGCCACGATGCCCACGCGGATGCGCTCGGCGAGGGCGGAGGTGGTCTCCCACAGCTGCGCGCCGGTCGCCGACCAGAGCGCGGCCCACCCCATCGCCCCCAGCTCGTCGTACTTCCGGCGGCGCTCGTGACTCCAGGGCCGGGTGCGCACTTCTTCACGCACCGACCTCCCGGCGTCGGCGAGCCTCTCCACCGCCTCCACCGCGGCCCTGGGCGAGTCCACCCAGACGATCCGGCCCGGCTCCGCCAGGCCCGCCGCGCGGTAGGCCAGGCGAATGCCCTCCTCCGCCGCCACCCGGTCGGCCCTTCCGGTGGCCGAGGCCACCGCCCGCCACGAGGTCACGTCCCGCGTCATCATTCCCGTCCCTGTCATCTCTGGTCACCCGTTCCTGTTCTTGTTCCCGCTCCGGTTCGCCTGCCGGCGCGTCTTTCCTTCAGGGCCCTTGCCGGTGTCGGCCCGTCAGTCCGCCACGACACGGAACGCGCCGGGGACGTACTCCCGCTGGCGCACCACGCGGAACCACCCCTTGGGCAGGGCGATCGGGGCGTGTTCCTCGTGCACGACCCGCCCTCCGTCGGGGAGGTGGAGCAGCATCGGTCCGAACGTCCCGGACTCGCGTATCAGCCGGCCGGGCCCCTGCACGGCGTGCGCGTGTCCGGTGACCTCGCCCAACGCCAGCACCAATCGGCCCCGTCCGTCACGCAGTTCGCCCGGCGCCTCCAGGAACGGTGCGGGCACCTCGGACTCCTCGACCGCCACGATCAGCACATCGCCCTGCCGGTACACAGACGTCTCCCCTCCGGTGCGGCGCCCCGTGCGCCGAACCTGTGGAGAACGCTAGGAGGTGGGTCTGACATCGGGGGTCCGCAAGCCCTCGGTCTCCTCTCCGGCACCTTCGTGACCAGCGGCTTCAGCAGATCGGCTCCTGACGCCCCGCGGGTGCTCCGGCTCGGACGTCATCTGCCGGACGCGGTGACACCCGTCCCGGATGAGGCGCTGTCAGTGGCACTTGATAGACCTTGCGGCAGACAGACGTCCCCAGCACACCGGAGCTTCGGGTCATGACCATTGCGAACCACCTGAGCGAGCTGCACGGCCTTCCCGCCGTCGACTTCGAGTCCCCTGCCGAGGGGCGCTCGCTCCCCGAGGCCGGAGCCGTGGCGTGGCGGCTCCGGGTCGACCCGTACGAAGACGAGTCGGAAACCTCGTGGCAGGAGCTCTTCGAGCTGTTCCTGAAGACGGTCGATCCGTCCGGAGTGCGAGCTCTGATCATCGGTCAGTGGGGCGAGGCGTACGACTGCGACTCCGCGTATCCGATAGGTCTGGTGACCGCCGCCGCGAGCCGGTTGCCCTCCCTCGAAGCCGTGTTCGTCGGCGATCTGGTCCTGGAGGAGGCGGAGATCTCCTGGATCGAGCAGTCGGACGTGACGGCATTGCTCAGCGCCTTCCCCCGGCTCGTGGAGCTGGGTGTGCGGGGCGGCACCGGTCTGGTCTTCCCGCCGGTGCGGCACGAAGCGCTGCGCTCGCTCACGATCGAGTCGGGCGGCCTGCCGGTCCAGGTGGTGCGCGGCGTGCTGGACAGCGAACTCCCGGCGCTGGAGAAGCTCGACCTCTGGCTCGGTGTCTCGGCGTACGGCGGTGACACGGAGCTCACGGATCTGGCGCCCCTGCTGTCCGGCACCCGCTTCCTGGCCCTGCACCACCTCGGGCTGCGCAACAGCGAGATCCAGGAGGAGATCGCCGGGGCGGTCGCCTCGGCGCCGGTGGTCGCACGCCTGCGCACCCTGGACCTGTCGAACGGTGTCCTCGGCGACGACGGCGCCGCGGCGCTGCTCGAAGGCCAGCCGCTCACCCATCTCGACACCCTCGACCTCCACCACCACTTCCTCAGTGAGGCGATGGAGCAGCGGCTCACCTTCGCGCTGGAACCGCACGGTGTCCGGCTCGACCTGTCCGACCGCAACAAGCCCTGGAACGACGGCGGTCGCGAGAACCGGTACACGGCGGTGGCGGAATGATGACCCTCGCGACGGACATCGAGCACCCGGAAAGCTTCCACGGCCTGCCCGTGTACGTCCTGCCGACCCCCGGCGAGACGCCCCTCGGCGAGGCGGAGCACGGCGGGGCGACGCCCGGGAGCACGGGCGGGAGCAGGCCCGGGAGCGCGGACGGGAGAACCGCACCGGCCGGAAGCCTCCCGGCGGCGGACGCGGTCGCCTGGCGGCTCGAAAGCGCCTGGCAGCACGATCTCGACTTTCCCGTGCTGTGGCGGCACTTCCTGGACTCCGTGGACACCTCGCGGGTCCGGGCGCTGCTGATCGGCCCCTGGTGGGAGGACGAGTACACCCCTCTCACGCAGGTGGTCGAGCTCCTTTCGGCCGACGCCGCCCGTCTCCCGTCCCTGCGCGGGCTGTTCCTCGCCGACGTGGAGAGCGAGGAGTGCGAGGTGTCGTGGCTGCAGCTGTGCGACATCACTCCGGTGCTGGAGGCCTATCCGCTCCTGGAGGAACTCGTCGTCCGGGGAGGCGGCACGACGGGGCAGCCCGAGGACGGGGAGACGCTCCGGCTGCGGCCCCTGCGGCACACCTCCCTGAAGTCCCTGCGCTTCGAGTCGGGCGGGCTGCCCGGACACGTCGTACGGGCGGTCGGCGCCTGCGAACTGCCCGCGCTGCGGAGCCTGGAGCTGTGGCTCGGCTCCGACTGGTACGGCGGGGACGCCACGGTCGAGGACCTTGCTCCGCTGCTGTCCGGCGGAGGGCTGCCGGCGCTGCGCCATCTCGGGCTGCAGAACAGCGTCGTCCAGGACGAGATCGCCGCTGCCGTGGCGTCGGCGCCCGTCGTCGCCCAGCTGGATTCCCTGTCGCTGGCCATGGGCACGCTGAGCGACACGGGCGTCGAGGCGCTGCTGGCCGGGCAGCCGCTGTCGCACCTGTCCCGTCTGGATCTGCGCCATCACTACCTGGACGAGGAGATGGTCCTCCGCCTCACGTCGGCCTGCGCGCCCGCCGTGGTGGACGCGGAGCCGGGTGAGGCGTCCGACTTCGATCCGGACGAGGACGATGAGCGGTATGTCGCGGTCAGCGAATAGCCCGGGGCCTGGGCAGGGGCAGGGACAGGGACTGCGGCACGAAAGAGGACAGGGGCAGGCACTGCGGCAGGAACGGGGACGGACGGAGGGACAGCGACCGCGCTTCGCCGTCGTCGGCAACCCGCTCAACCGCCGGATCGCCTTCTTCCGGGAGGCAGTGCGCGCCGCCGGCCTGCCGGAAGCGCGGGTCGTGCCGTGGCTGGACGTCCTGCACGGCCGGGCGCACTTCCTGCCCGGCGAGTCGGTGCGCCTGGACTCGCCGGGCGAGGAACGGGAGGTCGAGCGGCTGCTGCGCGGGGTCGGCGACCCGACCCGTGTGGAGGGTTCGGCCCTCTGGTACGCGAACTTCCTCACGGCCGTCCGTGCGGTGGCCGCCGACGTGGCGTCCGCCGGTGGGGAACTGCTGGGCTCTCCGGCCGAGTTGGCCCAGGTGTTCGACAAGCGGCTGTGCCACGCGGTGCTGGACGAGGCAGGGGTGCCCGTACCCGCCTCGCCCACCTCGGGAGCTTCGGCGGCCCCCGTCCGGGGCTGGGACCACGTACGGGAGCTGATGCGGGACCACCGCATGCCCAGGGTGTTCGTGAAGCCGGCGCACGGCTCCTCGGCCTCCGGGGTGCTGGCCGTGGAGACGGCCGGCCCGGGGCGGGTCCAGGCGACCACCTCGGTGGAACGGGACGAGCGGGGTCGGCTGTTCAACTCCCTGCGGGTGCGGCGGTACACCACCGAGGGGGAGGTCGCGGCCCTCGTGGACACGCTCGCACCGGACGGGTTGCACGTCGAACGCTGGCTTCCCAAGGCCTCGCAGCAGGGCCGGTCCGCCGATCTGCGGGTCGTGGTGGTCGCGGGCCGTGCGACGCACGCCGTCGTGCGGACCAGCCGCTCCCCCATGACCAACCTCCATCTCGGCGGGGCCCGCGGTGATCTGGACCGGGTCCGTGAGGCGGTGGCCTCGGCCGGCGGGAGCTGGTCCGAGGCGCTGGCCCTCTGCGAGCGCGCGGCTGCCTGCTTTCCCCGGACCCCGTGCGTGGGGGTCGATCTGCTGCCCGCGACCGGCTGGCGGCGGTTCGCCGTGGGCGAGGTCAACGCGTTCGGTGATCTGCTGCCCGGCCTGACCGGTCTGCCGGGCAGCGGCGCCGAGGGCCAGGACACCTACACCGCGCAGGTCGCCGCCGCCCTGCGGTCCCACGCGGACGCCCCCGCCGGCAACGACGACGCATCTGACGAACGAGCAAGGAACGACCGTGCCACCGCTGCCCCCTGACCCCGCACCCCCCGTCGGCACAGCAGCCCCCTCCGGCACCGCCCCGGACGACGGCGTACCCGACATGAACGCCGTCGTCGGCAGTCACGATCTGCTGCTGGTCACGCTCGACACCCTCCGCCACGACGTCGCCGTCGAACTCGCGGCGGCGGGCCGCCTGCCGAATCTCGCCCGGCATCTTCCCGGCGGTGTCTGGGAGAAGCGGCACGCCCCCGGCAGCTTCACGTACGCCTCCCACCAGGCGATCTTCGCCGGATTTCTGCCCACCCCCGCCTCGCCCGGACCTCACCCCCGGCTCTTCGCGGCGCGCTTCGCCGGCAGTGAGACGACGGCCGGCCGGACCTTCGTGTACGACTCCCCCGACCTGCCGCGCGGCCTGGAAGCGGTCGGCTACCACACCGTGTGCATCGGCGGCGTCGGCTTCTTCAACCGGCAGCCGCCCCTGGGTTCGGTGCTGCCCGGCCTCTTCGCGGAGAGCCACTGGGAGCCGGAGTTCGGCGTGGCCTCCCCGACCTCCTTCGAGGCGCAGGTCACCCGTGCCGAGGAGGTCGTGGCCGCCCTCCCGGCCGATCAGCGGCTCTTCCTCTTCGTCAACGTCTCGGCGCTCCATCAGCCGAACTGGTTCCATCTGCCCGGCGCCACCGCCGAAGCCGGTGACTCGCGCGCGACCCACGCGGCGGCACTGGAGTACGTGGACCGGCACATCGGCAGACTCTTCGCGGCGGCGGGCAGCCGGCGCCGCTGCTTCGCCATCGTCTGTTCCGACCACGGCACCGCCTACGGCGACGACGGGTACACCGGTCACCGACTCGGACACGAGGCCGTCTGGACGGTTCCGTACGCACACTTCTTCCTCGAACCGGGGGCCTGACCCGACCATGACCACCACTCTCCCCACCACCGACGCCACCGAGCGGCCGTACCAGAGCTACGTCTACGCCTACCCCCACAAGACGGCCTACGCGGAACTCCCCGACCGGCCCGCCCTGCACGAGCTGTGGGCCGGGGAGAACAAGGAAGCCCTCCAGCTCTACGCCCACATACCGTTCTGCGAGGTCCGCTGCGGCTTCTGCAACCTCTTCACCCGGATCGGCGCCCCCGACGAGCTGACCACCCGCTACCTCGACGCGCTCGACCGGCAGGCGACCGCCGTACGGGACGCGCTGGGCGACGACGGGCCGGTACGGTTCGCCGCCGCCGCGTTCGGCGGCGGTACGCCCACCTTCCTGACCGCCGGCGAGCTGGAACGGCTCTGCGACATCGCGGAGAAGAGGATGGGCGCGGATCTGCGCGCGGTGCCGCTGTCCGTGGAGACCTCCCCGTCCACGGCGACCGCCGACCGGCTCGCCGTGCTCGCCGACCGTGGCACCACCCGCGTCAGCATCGGCGTGCAGAGCTTCGTCGACGGCGAGGCCCGGGCGGCGGTCCGCCCGCAGCGCCGGGCCGACGTCGAAGCGGCGCTCGGCCGCATCCGCGAGACCCGGATACCGGTCCTCAACATCGACCTGATCTACGGCATCGACGGGCAGACCGCACGGACCTGGCTCGCCTCGCTGGACGCCGCCCTGGCCTGGCGCCCCGAGGAGCTGTACCTCTACCCGCTGTACGTGCGCCCCCTGACCGGTCTCGGCCGCCTCACCGGTGACGCCGGCGCCGAGGCGGCAGCCGCGGCGGACGCCGCCTGGGACGCCCAGCGGCTCCGCCTCTACCGCACCGGCCGGGACCACCTGCTGGCCCACGGGTACGAACAGGTCTCGATGCGGATGTTCCGCCGCGCGGACGCCCCGCACGAGGGCCCCGACGACCACGCCTGCCAGACGGACGGCATGGTCGGCCTGGGCTGCGGCGCCCGCTCGTACACCTCGTCGCTGCACTACTCCTTCGACTACGCCGTCGGCATGGGGCAGATCCGCGGCATCATCGACCGCTTCACCACCACCGGGGACTTCTCGCGCGCGGAGGTCGGCCGACGCATCGACGGCGACGAGCCCAAGCGCCGCCATCTCCTGCAGTCACTGCTCCAGGCCGCCGGGCTGCCCCGCGCCGAGTACCGCCGGCGGTTCGGCAGCGACCCCGTGGACGACTTCCCCGTGGAGCTGGCCCGCTTCACCGAGCTCGGCTGGCTGGACGGCGGAGGCAGCAACGGCGGAGGCAGCGCCAACCGCACCCATCGCGCCGACACCACCGACGGCGACCACCTGCGGCTCTCCCCCGAAGGGCTCGCCCACTCCGACGCGCTCGGCCCCGCGCTCTTCTCGCCCGCCGTGCGCGCCGCGATGGCCGCGTACGAGGCGAAGTGAGCACGCCGTGGACCTGACGATCCTCTACCGCGGCCCGCTCGCCTCCTGCGACTACGACTGCCCGTACTGCCCGTTCGCCAAGAGGCGGGACAGCCGGGAGCAGCTCTCGGCCGACCGGGCGGCGCTCGAACGCTTCACGGCGTGGGTCGCCGGGCGGACCGGGGACCGTCTCTCGGTGCTCTTCACCCCGTGGGGCGAGGGGCTGGTGCGGTCCTGGTACCGGCGGGCGCTGGTCGAGCTGTCCCACCTGCCGCAGGTGGCGCGGGTCGCGATCCAGACGAATCTCAGCGGCAGGACCGGCTGGCTGTCCGCGGCCGACCCGGAGCGGGTGGCGCTCTGGTGCACGTACCACCCGGGCCAGACCCCGTACGACCGGTTCCTCGGCAAGTGCCGGGAGCTGACCTCGGCGGGGGTGCGGTACAGCGTGGGGGTCGTCGGTTTCGAGGAGCACCTCCCCGAGGCGCGGAGACTGCGGGCGGACCTGCCGGAGCAGGTGTACCTGTGGGTGAACGCCGCCGAGGGGCGTACGTACACGGACGCGGAGGCGGAGCGCTGGACGGCGCTCGACCCGCTGTTCCCGTACAGCCGGCATCCGCACCGCTCGGCGGGGCTGCCGTGCCGGACCGGGGAGTCGGTGATCTCGGTGGACGGGGACGGCACCGTGCGCCGGTGCCATTTCGTCAAGGAGGAGCTGGGCAGTCTCTATGACGGCAGCTACCGCCGGGCGCTCGGCCCGAGGGCCTGCCCGCTGGCGGTCTGCGACTGCCACATCGGATACGTGCACCTGGAGTCGCTGCCGTTGTACGACGTGTTCGCCGGGGGTGTGCTGGAGCGGATTCCGGCGGCGCCGGCCGGGCCCGCCGCAGCGGGCCCGTCACGTCTCCGGCTTCCCCTGGTGTAGTGCCCCGCTCAGAGCGGCAGCAGGTCCGGCCGCTTCGCCGCGACCTCGTCGCCGGAGGACTCGCCGCGCAGCCGGCGGCCGATCCACGGCACGAGGTACTCGCGTGCCCACTGGATGTCGTCGCGCCGCACCTCGAAGGTGTTCCGCTGGGCCTGCGGGGGCCACGGCTGGTCGGGGTCGGCCGGTGTCTCCAGGCCGAGGACCTGCGCGGCCCGCAGTGCCACCCGGGTGTGCCCTCCGGAGGACAGGTGGAGCCGGTCGCCGTCCCAGGCTCGGCGGTCCTGGATCGAGCGGAGGGACCAGAGGTCGAGCACCGGGCAGTGGTAGCGGTCCGCGATGGCCCGCAGGTGGACGTTGTACGTGGCGATCTTGCCGCGCATGTGGCGCAGGACCGGCACGCCCCGGGTGTCGAACCCGGTGGTGACCATGACGGTGCCGACGGCGTTGGTGAGGTCGGCGACCGCGCGCTCGAAACGCTCGGCCAGGTCGTCCGGGTCGGTGCCGGGCCGGATGATGTCGTTGCCTCCGGCGCAGAAGCTCACCAGGTCGGGTGCGAGCTCCTTGGCGCGGGGGACCTGTTCCTCGACGATCTGGTCGAGGAGTCGTCCGCGTACCGCGAGATTGGCGTACCGGAATTCCCCGCGCGGGGAATCGGAGCTCGTCGCCTCGTCGAGGACGGGGAGCTGGTCCGCCAGGAGAACCGCGAAACGGTCCGCCCAGCCGACATAGGCCCCGTCGGGTCCGGGGTCTCCGACTCCTTCGGTGAAACTGTCGCCGATCGCCGCGTACGACCCGATGATGTCTGTCTTCTGGATTCTCGAATCGTCTGCCACGGCCACATATCTTGCCTCTTTCACTGTGACCTACGCGACCGTAAGAGGGGGTTGACGGTGGGTGAGATAGACCACCCGGTCAGGTTTTGGTAAAGCCGGAATAAGTAGAGGGGCGGCACGCTTACGCGTACCGCCCCTCGAAGCCCTGACGGATCGTGACGACCGTCATCGGGAGTTGTCTCAGATGGAGACGCCGTGCGAACGCAGGTAGGCGATCGGGTCCACGTCCGAGCCGTAGCTCGGGGTGGTGCGGATCTCGAAGTGGAGGTGCGGGCCGGTGACGTTGCCGGTGGCACCCGAGAGGCCGATCTGCTGGCCGCCGGTGACGGTCTGGCCGGCCGAGACCATCAGCTGCGACTGGTGGGCGTACTGGGAGTACATGCCGTCGGCGTGCTTGATGATGACCTCGTTGCCGTAGGCGCCGTCGTAGCCGGCGGAGACGACGGTGCCGGGGCCGACGGCGCGGACGACGGTGCCGGTGGCGGCGCTGAAGTCGGAGCCGGTGTGGTAACCGCTGGACCACATGGAGCCGGAGGCGTGGTACTGGGTGGTGACGGTCGCGTTGGCGACCGGCGTGGTCCAGCCCGTGCTGTTGCTGTCGGCGGCCTTGGTGGTGGTCGCGGCGGACGTGGACGCGGTCGCCGGGGCGGCCTTCGTCTCGGTCTTGGCCGCGGTCTTGGTCTCGGCCTTCGCGGAAGAGGCGGCCGGGGCGGACGCGGTGGAGGCCGAGCCGGACGCCTGGGCGCCGAGCGTCAGCTTCATGCCCGGGAGGATCAGGCTCGGGTTGCCGCCGATGACCTCGCGGTTGTCCTGGTAGAGCTTCTCCCAGCCACCCTTGATCTTGTGCTGGGCGGCGATCTTCGCCAGGTAGTCGCCGGAGACGACCTTGTAGGTCTTGGCGGACTGCTGGGCGGACTGGGCGACGGCGGGGGCCGACTGCTCAGCGGCGTGGGCACCCGTGGCTCCGAGGAGCGGCAGGGCGACGACGGCGCCGCCGGCTCCGACGGCGAGGATGCCGCGAGCGATCGGGCCGGACTTCTTACGACGGTGCTTACCCGGGATGGGCATGGGGGAATTCCTCTCCGGCGCCTACGAGGTGAGCTGTCGGGTTCGGGCTGGAGATGCCCGGTCGCGCTGAACACGACTTCACCCCGAGCCGGCCGGATCAACTCCGGTCGGCGGCTTACCTGGGTCCCCCGCTCCTGCCACGCATAGTGAGTGCGAATTCCGGGCGGCGGCAGGATTAGGCGGTCCGTCCGGAGTGATGGTGAACGTAATCGAGCCGGGTCGGACGGAACAAGCCATCGCAAGCGGAACGGAATCCGCACGCCGATTTCGGCGCTCTTTTCCGGTCACCCTCCGTGGATTACGGATCTTGGCATTCCGCATGACGGACGGGGAGTCCTCCGGCGTCCCGGCCACGCACGGTCACGGATATGATCCCGCTCACCAGATCACCCACCATCTCCCCCATAAACGGGTGATGTTGCGTGAAATCCATACAATACGGACATGTCGCGCACGTCACTGATGACGGTTCCTCAGTCCTCGAGGACCCGTCGCCGCCGCTTCGGCGCCACGGAGCGATGTCGTAGGGTCGCGACGAGCCGACGCCGGCGAGCAGCGCCGGCGCGCAGAAGCACCCAGGAGCCGCTGTGACGCAGGTGCCGCAGTTCTCGCCGGCCGAACCCGAGCTGAGCGGGGTCCGTAACTTCAGGGACGTGGGCGGACTGCCCACCACCGATGGGCGGCGGGTACGGCACGGGAGGCTCTTCCGCAGCGGCCACCTCGCCGCGGCCACCGCCGAGGACGCCGTCTTCCTCGGCCGGCTCGGCCTGCACACGGTCTTCGACTTCCGTAACTCGGCCGACCAGAAGCTCGACGGCTTCGACGTGGAACTGCCGGGCGTCCGCAACCTCCGCATCCCGCTCTCGGACCCCGCCGACGGGGCCGGTTTCTGGCGTCTGGTGCGCGAGGGCGACATCGCGCAGCTGCGCTCGCTGCTCGCCGACGGAAAAGGTACGGAGCGGATGCTCGCCTCGTACCGCTCGATCATCACCGACCGCACGGCCGAACAGAGCCGGGTCCTGCACGCGCTGGCCGAGGACAGCGTGCCGGCACTGATGCACTGCGCCGCGGGCAAGGACCGGGCGGGTCTGACGATGGCGGTGACCCTGCTCGCGGTCGGCGTGGAGCGCGAGGCGATCGCGGCGGACTACCTCAAGTCCAACGACGCCCACCGCCGGTACCGCCTGCGGCGCGGCGACAGCGCGGACCCCCTGGTCTCCTCCGAGGTGATGAGCCTGCTCAACCCGCTCTTCGGGGCGCACATCGACTACCTGGACACCGCCTTCGCCACCATCGAGGAGAACTGGGGCTCCACGGAGCGCTACTTCGCCGAGGGACTGCGCCTCTCGGGGGAGACCCGGGAGCGGCTGCGCGATCGGCTGCTGGACGAGGCGTAGGCGGTGTCCGTACGGCTCCGCTACTGATTGCCCCCGGCGACGGCGAACAGGATGTAGAGGAAGGCCGCGACGACGTGCCCGGCGACCAGGTAGGCGACCAGCCGGATGACCATCCCGCGCGGCATCTTCCGTTCCTGGGTGTCCCGGACCGCAGTCCCGGTCTGCCGGGGGGTCAGCGGGTCGTAGTGCTCCGAATCGGACATGACGGTCCTCTCTGCCGTGCGCCCGGGGCCGGGCGCACGAGGAATGGGCGCGGCACCGGGGTGCCGGGCGCGGTCAGCGCCGACGGGTCCCGTCGCCGAGGCACAGCTCGGCGGCGGGGCTCTGCAACAGGGTGTGTACGAAGATCAGCTCGGCGCCCTCCGGTCCGGCGGCGGCGATCCGGTGCGGGGTGAGCGAGTCGAAGTGGGCGCTGTCGCCGGGCCCGAGCTCGTGCGCGGATTCGCCGAGGCTGACCCGCAGCCGCCCTTCGAGGACGTAGAGCCACTCCTCCCCCGGGTGGACCCGCACCAGGTCGCCCTGGGCGCCGTACGGGACGCGCACCCGCAGAGCCTGCATGGCGCGGCCGGGCCCACCGGCCCTGCGGTACATCCAGCCGTCGGCCTCGGGCCCGTCGAACCGGCCGCCGCGCACGATCGCGTCGCGTTCCGGGGGGATCTCGCCGAGGAGCTCGGAGACGGTCGTGCCGTAGATCCTGGCGAGGCCGAGGAGTACGGGCAGCGAGGGCTGCCGGTTTCCCGTTTCGAGCCGGGAGAGATGGGCCGGGGAGAGCCCCGCGCGCTGCGCGGCGGCCTCCAGGGTGAGGCCCCGGCTCCGGCGCAGGTCGCGCAGGCGGGGAGCGACACCGGGGAGGTCGTCGGCCACCCCTCCGTCAGGAGGATTCATGCCTCCATTGCGCCACCGACTTTCCTCTGAGGCAAATTTCTTGCCTCAGAGGCAAAACGTTCCGGGAGTGGTCAGCGGTTGGCCACCGCCTGCTTCACCAGCGTGCGCCCGAAGTCCCACATCAGGCCGCCCCCGCCGTGCGCGTCGTCCATCACCGACTCGAAGGCCGCGACGAACCGGTCGACCTCCGGCTCCCCGATGATCAGCGGCGGAATCAGCTTGATCACTTCGAGGTGGTCGCCGGAGACCTGAGTGAGGATCCGGTGCTTCTGCAACAACGGTACGACAACCATCTGGGCGAAGAGCCCCTTGCGGGCGGCCTGGAGCATCGTCCACCGGCCGCGCAGCTTGATCGAGGAGGGCCGCCCGAACTCGATGCCGACCATCAGCCCGCGACCGCGCACCTCGTGCAGCAGCTCGTACCGGTCGACCAGCGCGGCGAGCCGCGTCCGCAGCAGGTCGCCGGTGCGCCGGGCGTTGGCGACGATCTCCTCGTTCTCCATGACCGAGAGGACCGCGAGTCCCGCCGCCATGGCCTGGGCGTTCGAACCGAAGCTGGCGGAGTGGACGAGCACCCGGTCCATGGAGGAGTAGACCTTCTTGAAGATCCAGTCCTTGCCGAGGGTGGCTCCGACCGGCACGTAGCCGCCGGAGAGCGCCTTGGCCACGCAGACCAGGTCCGGCTCGACGCCCTCCTCGTGCTGGTAGGCGTAGAAGTCGCCGGTCCGGCCGAGACCGGTCTGCACCTCGTCGGCGATGAGCAGCGCCTTGTGCCGGTGCAGGAGTTCCTGGGCCTCGTGCAGGAAGCCGGGCGGCGCCGCGTGCACGCCCTTGCCCTGGATGGGTTCGACGACGAGCGCCGCAACGTCGCCCCGTTTGAGCTCGCGGCGCAGCGCGTCGAGGTCGCCGAGGGCGATGGCGGTGTCCGGGAGCAGTGGGGCGAAGCCGTCGCGGAAGCCGTCCTCGCCGTTGACCGAGAGCGAGCCGGTGGTGAGGCCGTGGAAGGCGTGGGAGCAGTAGAGGACGCGCGGCTTGCCCGTGGCGTAGCGGGCGAACTTCAGTGCCGTCTCGACGGCCTCGGTGCCGCTGTTGCCGAAGAAGGCGCGGTCGAGGTGGGGGCTGTGGGTGAGGAGCTTCTCGGCGAGCAGGCCGGGCAGCGGCTGGCAGTCGAAGCGGGTGAGGTCGGCGAGGGAGGCGTCGAGCACGTCGTGCAGGGCCTTGCGGACGACCGGGTGGTGCCGGCCGAGGCCCATCACACCGAATCCGGCGAGCATGTCGAGGTAGTCGTTGCCGTCGGCGTCCCAGAAGTAGGCGCCCTCGGCCCGTTCGTAGACCTTGTCGAAGCCGATGGTGTGCAGCATGCGCGGCAGCTGGTGGTTGAGATGGCGCGCGTGCAGGTCGTAGCGTTCGGCACCGCGCTCCGCGAGCAGCGTCGCGAGATCGAATCCCTTGCCCACGCCGTCGGCGCCCCCGGTGACCCCCGTGGTGCCGGCGCCGCCTGCCCTGTCGTCCTTCATTCCTCGCTCGTCTCCTTCTTCTCTCCGCGCGCCACTCGTCCTCGCTCCGGTTCGGTGCCGTTCCCGGCCGTCGGTACGTGTCGCGGTACCGCCTCCGGTTCCGCCGTCCCCTCGCCGGCGAGGCGCTCCGGGTCTTCGGGCCGTCCCGCCAGTGCCGCGCCGATCTCGCCCGCGATCTCCACCGGGGTCAGTCCGATGTCGGCGAGCACCTCGCCGCGTTTGGCGTGGGCGAGGAACTCCTCGGGGATTCCGAAGGTCCGCAGGGTCACGTCCACTCCCGCGTCCCGCAGTGCCTGCCCGACCGCCCAGCCGACGCCTCCGGTACGGCAGTTGTCCTCGACGACCGCGACCAGCCGGTGGCCGGCGGCGAGGGGGGCGAGCTGTTCGTCGACCGGCCGGACCCAGCGCGGGTCGACGACGGTGCACTCGATGCCCGAGCCCTTCAGCAGGTCGGCGGCGTGCAGGCAGACCGGCGCCATCACCCCGACCGCCACCAGCAGCACGTCGGGGCGCTCGCCCCGGTGCAGGACGTCCATGCCCCCGACGCGTCCGACGGCGGGGACCGTCTCCCCCACGGACTCCTTGGGGAACCGGACGACGGTGGGCGCGTCGGCGACGTCGACGGCTTCGCGGAGCTGCGCCCGGAGCTGGTCGGCGTCGCGCGGGGCGGCGATCCGCAGCCCGGGCACGACCTGGAGGACCGACAGGTCCCACATGCCGTTGTGGGAGGGGCCGTCCGTGCCGGTGACCCCGGCCCGGTCGAGCACGAACGTCACGCCGCTGCGGTGCAGGGCCACGTCCATCAGCACCTGGTCGAAGGCGCGGTTGAGGAAGGTGGCGTAGACGGCGACGACGGGGTGCAGTCCGCCGGCGGCCATGCCGGCGGCGGAGACCGCGGCGTGCTGCTCGGCGATGCCCACGTCCACGACCCGGTCCGGATGGGCGGCGGCGAACGCGGTGAGCCCGACGGGGTGGAGCATCGCGGCGGTGAGGGCGACCACGTCGGGGCGCTCGGCGCCGATCCGCGCGATCTCCTCGCCGAAGACGGAGGTCCACGAGGGCCCGGCGGGGGCGGTGAGCGGGAGGCAGGTCAGCGGGTCCATCGCCCCCACGGCGTGGAAGCGGTCGGCCTCGTCCCTCAGGGCGGGGGTGTAGCCGCGGCCCTTCTCGGTGATGCAGTGGACGAGGACCGGTCCCCGGAAGTTCTTGGCCCGCACGAGGGCGGACTCGACGGCGGCGATGTCGTGGCCGTCGACCGGCCCGATGTACTTGAGGCCGAGGTCCTCGAAGAGCCCCTGCGGGGCGAAGGTGTCCTTGAACCCCTTCTTCGCGCCGTGCAGCGAGCCGTACAGCGGTTGTCCGACGACCGGGGTGCGTTCCAGCAGCTCCTTGCACCGGGCGAGGAAGCGTTCGTAGCCGTCGGTGGTACGGAGGGTGGCGAGGTGGTCGGCGAGGCCGCCGATGGTCGGGGCGTACGAGCGGGTGTTGTCGTTCACCACGACGATCAGGGGGCGGTCCTTGGCGGCGGCGATGTTGTTCAGCGCCTCCCAGGCCATGCCGCCGGTGAGGGCTCCGTCGCCGATGACGGCGACGACGTGGTCGTCCTTGCCGAGCAGTTCGTTGGCCTTGGCGAGGCCGTCGGCCCAGCCGAGCGCGGTGGAGGCGTGCGAGTTCTCGATGACGTCGTGCTCGGACTCGGCGCGGGAGGGGTAGCCCGAGAGGCCGCCCTTGCTCCGCAGTTTCGAGAAGTCCTGGCGGCCCGTGAGGAGCTTGTGCACGTAGCTCTGGTGGCCGGTGTCCCACAGGACGCGGTCGCGCGGCGAGTCGAAGACCCGGTGCAGGGCGATGGTGAGTTCCACGACGCCGAGGTTCGGTCCGAGGTGCCCCCCGCTTCGGGACACCGCCTGCACGAGGAACGTCCTGATGTCCGCGGCGAGTTCGGTCAGTTGCGGTCCACTGAGCGGTGCGAGGTCCCGTGGTCCCCCGATGGATTCCAGCAAGGTCACGTATGTGCCCCCTCGTCGGTTCCTGGTGAAAGGAGGGCGGTCACGGCCGGGGTGCCCCGGCCGTGACCGCCCTCCTCGGACTACCGGCTGCCGGCGACCGTCTCCCGGGCCGCGCGCAGCGATTCCTTGAGCGAGCCCATGGTGGCGAGCACGGCGGTGGGTTCGTAGCCGCAGTGCGCCATGCAGTTGGCGCAGCGCGGGTCCTTGCCGCGGCCGTACTTGTCCCAGTCGGTCTCCTCGATGAGCTGCCGGTACGTGGGGACGTATCCGTCGCTCATCAGGTAGCAGGGGCGCTGCCAGCCGAAGAGGGAGTAGTTCGGGATGGCCCAGGCGGTGCAGGGGAAGTCCGCCTTGCCCTCCAGGAAGTCGAGGAAGAGCGGCGAGTGGTTGAGGCGCCAGCGCGCCCGGTTGCCGCCCGCGAACGTCTTCTTGAAGAGCTCGCGGGTCTGTTCCACACCGAGGAAGTGCTCCTGGTCGGGCGCCTTCTCGTAGGCGTACGCCGGGGAGATCATCATCTCGTCGACCTTCAGGTCGTCGTTGAGGTAGTTGAGCACCTCGATGATGGTCTGGGGGGTGTCGGTGTTGAAGAAGGTGGAGTTGGTGGTGACCCGGAAACCGCGTCTCTTGGCTTCCTTGATCGCCTCCACCGCCTCGTCGAACACGCCTTCCTTGGCGACGGATTCGTCGTGGCGCTCGCGCAGACCGTCGATGTGGACCGCGAAGGCGAAGTACCGGGAGGGGGTGAACTTCTCGATCTTCTTGCGCAGCAGCATGGCGTTGGTGCAGAGGAAAACGTACTTCTTCCTGGCCACCAACTGCCGCACGATCTCGTCGATCTGAGGGTGCATCAACGGTTCTCCACCGGCGATGGAGACCATCGGAGCACCGGATTCGAGTACGGCCCCGACCGCCTGGGCGACCGGCATGCGCTGCTTGAGCACTCCCGCGGGGTGCTGGATCTTCCCGCACCCTTCGCAGGCGAGATTGCAGGCGAACAGGGGCTCCAGCTCGACGATCAGCGGGAACTTCTCACGCTTGCGGATCTTCTGTTCGGCAAGGTACGTCGCAACCTTGATGGTTTGGCGGAGCGGCATGGCCATCTGGCTCACCTCCGGGGGAGCAACAAAGATCGGTGCCATTCATGAAAAGCCGGTAGGACGGCACGAAGAACGCGGAAAGCCGATATTCCACCGCGCACCGTGGCAACTCGGACGAGCTCATGCTCTGGAGCGTCCACGACCACCCGTACGGCCGCAACCGGGCGTGGTCCATGACGCAGAGCGGTACAGAGGGTCGCCGCGGACTCCATGTCCACGGCGATGGCCCCGGTCGCCGCGAGGGCCGCCCGCTCGGCGCCCCTCACGACGTGGTCGGAGCCGGTCAGGGGGCCGGTGTGCACGGTCCGGCCGGGAAACAGCCGGGACACCGCGTCGACCAGCACGGGTACGCCGTCGCAGGCGGTGGTCCCGTGGGCGGACCTGGTCTCCTCGGCGACGACCAGATCGCCCGGGTGCATCCCGGGCGCGAGGCCGGCGCAGAACCCGGAGGCGACGACGGCCGCGCCGCGCATCTCCTCCCGGACCAGGGCGCGCCCAAGGGCGGTCTCGGCCGCCTTCGGGCCCATCCCCGTCCGCAGGACGGTGACCGGACCGCCGCCGCGCGGCCCGCTCCGCAGCGCGAACTGCTCGATGCCGAGCGCGCAGGCGACCAGCAGTCCGGCCGGCGTTCCGCCGGAGGGCCGGGGCCCGCCCATCAGATCCCCGCCGGGCTCACGGCCCGGGCGGCGAGGGGGTCACCGTGCACGTAACGCCCCAGTGCGGTGAGCGGGAAGACCTGGCGGTAGAGGTGGTAGTTGATGGAGAAGTCCCAGGGGAAGCCGGTCCCGGTGAAGTACGGCTCGTCCCAGGACCCGTCCTCCTGCTGGGTCCGGGTCAGGAAGGTGATCCCCCGGGTGACCGCGGGGCTCTCGTCCTCTCCGGCGGCCAGCAGCGCGAGCAGGGCCCAGGCGGTCTGCGAGGCCGTCGACTCGCCCCGGCCGATCCACTTGCTGTCCTGGTAGGAACGCAGGTCCTCGCCCCATCCGCCGTCGTCGTTCTGGACGGACTCCAGCCAGCGCACGGCCCGGCGGACGGCGGAGTGGGTGGCGGGCAGCCCGGCGGCGACCAGCGCCGGCACCACCGACCCCGTACCGTAGACGTAGTTGACGCCCCAGCGGCCGAACCAGGCGCCGCTCGCGTCCTGTTCGGCGAGGAGCCAGTCGATTCCGCGGCGCACGCGCGGATCATCGGCCCGACCCTCGTAGGCCATCATCTCCACGACGTGGCCGGTGACGTCGGCGGACGGCGGGTCGATCACCTCGCCGAAGTCGCAGAAGGGCAGCCGGTTGGGGAACGGGCTGGTGTTGTCCGCGTCGAAGGCGCCCCAGGCTCCCGCGCGCGACTGCATGCCGACCGTCCAGCGCACCCCGCGCTCGATGGCGGCCTCGACCCTGGCGGGCTCGGGATGGCGGACCCGGCGCAGCGCGAGCACGACCTCGGCGGTGTCGTCGATGTCCGGGTAGTTGTCGTTGTGGAACTCGAACGCCCAACCACCCGGCGGGAGTTGGGGCCTGCGTACGGACCAGTCCCCCGGCCGTACGATCTCCTCGCCCAGCATCCAGTCAGCTGCCTTGACCAGCGCCGGGTGGTCCGGGGAGAGTCCGGCGTCGGCCAGCGCGATGGTGGCCAGGCAGGTGTCCCACACCGGGGACTGGCACGCCTCGATCATGCGCGCGCCGTCCGGGCGCTGTACCGCGAACCGGTCCAGCGACGCGAGCCCGGCGCGCATCACCGGGTGGTCGAGGTCGTAGCCGAGCAGGTGGAGAGCGATCACGGAGTAGACGGCGGGGGGCTGGATCCCTCCCCAGCAGCCGTCGCTCTCCTGGCGCTCGATGATCCACCGGGCGGCGGCGTTCATCGCGGTCCGGCGGAGCCGGCGCGGCGCGATCCGGTGGTAGAGGTGCAGCGCCCTGTCCAGCCGCTGGAAGACGCCGTCCCAGCTCACCGGTGAGGCCTTGCGCACGGGCGGGTTGGGCCGGGACGGGTCGGTGTGCAGTTCGTCGAGGGAGAACGGAGCGGGCCTCACGGGCCGCTTCGCCGAGACGATGGTCAGCGGAACAATGGTCTGGCGGGCCCAGCAGCCGAAGTCATAGATATTGAGAGGTACCCAGGAAGGAAAGAACATCAGCTCGGGTGGGAGCTCCGGGAGGTCGTCCCACTTCCACCAGCCGAAGAGGGCGAGCCAGATCCGGGTGAACACGCGGGAGGCGGCGATCCCGCCCTCGTCCCGCACCCAGGCGGCGGCCCGGGCCATGTGCGGCTCGTCCGGCCGGTCTCCGGCCAGCCGCAGCGCCACGTACGCCTCGATGGTTGCGGAGAGGTCGCTCGGGCCTCCGTAGAAGGTGGCCCAGGTGCCGTCGCCCAGTTGCTCGCCGCGGATGAAGAGGGCGGCGGCCTTGAGGATGTCGGGGTCCTGGATACCGAGGAACTGGCGGAGCAGCAGGTCTTCCGCGTCCATGGTGACGTTGGTGGCCAGGTCGCCCTTCCACCAGCCCTGCTCGTCCTGCCTGCCGAGGAGATGCTCGACGGAGCGTTCCGCGGCCCGGCGGGCGGCGTCCAGTACGTCGTCCGCCGTGATGGTTGTGTCGGTCGGATCGCCCGGGACCGTGCGAGGGTGCGCAGCCCCGGTGCTTCCGTCGGTCGTCGCTGTCATGGCTTCCCCTTCGTGCAGTTCGGTCCTCTGCTGTGCTGGGGTCTCCGTCGGCCGGTGCCCCGAGGGACACCGGCCGGCGACTGCGAGTCATATACGAATGGTGATCATCTCTTTCGGACGACGACGAAATCGGCGAGCGCGATGAGCTGCGCCCGTACTTCACTCGGCATGTCGACACCGTTGAGCGCCTCGATGGCGACGGCGTGCTGGCGGCGGGCTTCCTGGGCGGTCCACTCACGGCCGCCCGCCTCCTCGATGAGTGCCGCGCGGGCGGCGAACTCCTCTTCGGAGAAGCTGTCGAAATCGCTGCTCTTCGCGTCGGCGGAGAGCAGTGCGCCGAGCCGCTCGGAGGCCGGGCCGCCGGCGGCGAGGGCGGCGACCACGGGCAGCGACTTCTTGCGCTGGCGCAGGTCGCTCCAGGTCTGCTTGCCGGTCGACTCCGGGTCGCCCCAGATGCCGAGCAGGTCGTCGACGGCCTGGAAGGCGAGGCCCAGGTGGTAGCCGTAGGCCTCCAGGGTGTCGGCGGTCCGGTCGTCGGCTCCGCCGAGCACCGCGCCGATGGAGACGGCGCAGGCGAGGAGGGCGCCGGTCTTGTTGCCCTCCATCTCCAGGCACTCCTCGACGGTGACCCGCTCGCGGTGCTCGTAGGAGATGTCCTGCGCCTGGCCGTCGATGAGTTTGCGGGTGGCGGTGGTCAGGCGGCGTGCCGCGCGCCCCGCCTCGACGGTGCCGAGCTCCAGGAGGAGTTCGTTGGCCAGGGCGAACAGCGCGTCGCCGACGAGGATCGCCTGGGCGGGGCCGTGCACCTTCCAGACCGTGTCGCGGTGGCGGCGCTGCTCGTCGCCGTCCATCAGGTCGTCGTGCAGCAGCGAGAAGTTGTGCACGAGTTCGACCGCCACGGCGCCGGGGATACCGGCCTCGGCGGGGGCGCCCGCGGCCTCGGCCGACAGCAGCGCGAGCGCCGGGCGGACCGCCTTGCCGCCGTCTCCTGCGGCGGGCCGTCCGTCGGCGTCGATCCAGCCGAAGTGGTAGGCCGCGACGGTGTCCATGGGCGGCGCGAGCCGGTCCACGGCAGCCCGCAGCACCGGCGCTGACAGGGCCCGTCCGCGCTCCAGAAGCGCGGTGACGTCCGTGGTGTCCGCCACGGTGTCGAAAGCCGGATTCGCCGGGGTCACTGACTCTCCTCTTGTTCCGGTGGTACTGCTCATGCCGCCTCCTGCAGCGGATGTTCGTGCGGGCTCCTGAGCCCCTGGAGCGCTGCTGTGGCGGCGGTGGTTCCGCTGCGGACCGCGCCCTCCATGGTGGCGGGCCACCCGGTCGCCGTCCACGCGCCCGCCAGGGCGAGTCCCGGCAGCCGGGTACGGGCCCCGGGGCGCAGCCGCCCGGTGCCGGGGGCCGGCGCGAAGGTCGCGGTGCGCTCGCGGGTGACGAAGAAGTCGCGGATGCCCGCGCCCCTCGCCGCCGGGAAGAGGCGCTCCAGTTCGGGCAGGTAGCGGGCGCGCAGTGCGGCGACGGGCAGGTCGATCTCGTCCCCGGCGGCCGACTGCGACAGTGCGAGGTACTGGCCCGGGCCGCGCAGCCCGGAGGGTTCGGTGCGGTCGAAGACCCACTGGACCGGGGAGCCGAGCGCGGCGAAGAACGGCCGGCGCAGCACCTTGCGGTCGTAGACGACGTGGACGTTGAGGATGGGGGCGTCCTCGATGGCGAGCAGCCGGTCCTGGTCCTCGACGGCTCCGGCGGGCAGCAGTGCGTGGGTCTCCCGCTGCGGGAGGGCGAGGACCACGGCGTCGGCCTCGATCCGCTCGTTCTCGGTCAGAACCGTCCAGGTGCCGTCCTCGGCCCGGGTGAGCGAGGTGGCCTTGGCGCGCAGTTCGGTGCGTACTCCGGCGGCGTCGAGGGCCTTGCGGGCGAGGGTGTCGTGGAGCTCGCCGAGCGGCACGGCCGCCCATCCGATGTCGGCGGCGCCGGGCTCGGAGAGCAGGCCGGTCTTGAAGACCATCGCGGCGAGCGCCATGGAGGCGTTCTCCGCGGTCGCGTTGAGGGTGGCGACGCCGACGAGGTCCCAGAGGGCTTCGACGGTCCTCGGGGACTGGCCGTACCGGCGCAGCCAGTCGGCGAAGCTGACGGTGTCCAGCGCGGGGTCGGCCGGGTCGAGCCGGCCGAGGGCGAGTGCGGCCCGGCCGACGCCCGCCTTCTCGGCGAGCGAGAGGTGCGGGTAGGCGGCGAGCCCGCCGGCCAGATGCAGCGGCACGGGCAGGTTGGTGCGCCGGAGCCGTCCGAGGCGGGGTCCGGCGGGCCGGCCCACGTCGAGGACGGGTACGTCGAGGCGGTCCTGGAGCGGGGCGAGGCGGGCCCCGCCGATGCGGTCGAGGAACCAGCGGTACGCGGTGCAGCAGCGCAGGTAGACGTGCTGGCCGTTGTCGACCGTCAGGTCTCCGCGGCGGAAGGAGAAGGCGAGTCCACCGAGCCGGGGGCGTCCTTCGAGGAGGGTCACGTCGGCCCCGGCGTCGGCGAGGCGGAGGGCGGAGGTGATGCCCGCGAGGCCGCCTCCGACGACCACGGCGCGCGTGGGGAGCGGTGCGGTGCCGGTCATGCCTCGCCCTCCCGTCGGGTCGTGGACCAGAGAATCGTCCCAGGGAAGGACGCCTTCGGCCAGTGGAAGGTTGCCCGGTACACGGGTTCGCCGGAGTGGGTCACGGGCGGCCGGTCCTGGTCAGGCGCGAGACGTGACGCGCGTCGAGTCCGGAGAGGCCGCGGACCGCCACGTACGCCTTTTCGTGGCCGGGCAGGGAGACCCGGCCGCGCAGGACGGCCCCGGGGTCACGCTCGATGCGGTCCAGCAGGCGGCGGTAGATCCCGGCCATCGCGGCGACGCAGGCGCCGCTGCGGCGGTCCAGCATCGGCAGCAGCCGGTATCCCTCGGCGAAGAGCGCGCGGGCCCGGCGGACCTCGAAGTGGATGAGGCCCGCGAAGTCCGAGCCGGCGGGCGGGGTGGCCCGGTGGAATCCCTCGGAGCAGCCGAACTTGGCGAGGTCGTCGGCGGGGAGGTAGGTACGGCCGTTGCCGGCGTCCTCGCGCACGTCGCGCAGGATGTTGGTGAGCTGGAGGGCGAGCCCGAGGGTGTCGGCGTACTCGGCGGCACGGTCGGCCCCGGGCGCGCCGGGCTCCGTACCGAAGACGCCGAGGCTGAGGCGGCCGATGGCTCCGGCGACGCAGCGGCAGTAGGTCTTCAGGTCGTCCCAGGTCTCGTACGTCGCTCCGCGCACGTCCATCAGCACGCCGTCGATCAGCTCGTCGAGGCCGCCGAGGGGCAGCGGGAAGCGCCGGGCGGCGTCGGCGAGCGCGACGGCGACCGGGTCGGTGTCGTCCTCCTCGACCTTGCCGTCGCGGACCCTGCCGAGCAGTTCGCGGGTGCTCTCCAGCCGCGTCTTCTTCGTCCCGGGGTCGAGTTCGCCGTCGCCGATGTCGTCGACCCGGCGGGAGAACGCGTACAGCGCGGACATCGCCTGCCGCTTCTCGGACGGAAGCAGCCTGATGCCGTAGGCGAAGTTACGTGCCTGCTGACCCGTGACGGCCTCGCAGTAGCTGTATGCCGCCGCTACCGGTCCCGACATGGACGTCGTCTGTCCCTCCACTTTCGGAGTCATCCCTCTCTTCGCGCACTTCGCAAGACAACTCCCACTTCGCGCAGCAGGCTGGGCTTCGTGGGTTTGGGCGGTCCGGGCAGTACGTCGAAGCCGGCCGCCGCGACCGCGTCGAGGGCGGCCCGCCCTCCGGCGACGAACCCGGCGAGCAGCAGTCGGAGCCTGCCCTGGACGCTGCCCACCAGGGGGACGCCCTCATCCAGCAGTTCCCGGGCGCGTGCCGCTTCCCAGGCGATCAGGGCCCGCACCGACGCCCCGGCGGTCGGAGCGGCGAGGTCGGCCTCCGTCACGTGGAAGCGCGCCATGTCGTCGGCGGGCAGATAGATCCGGTCGCGGCCGAGGTCCTCGGTGACGTCCTGGAGGTGTTCGGCGATCTGCAGCGCGGTGCAGACGGCGTCCGAGCGGCGTACCCGCTCCGGACTGGAGGTCCCGGTGAGGGCGAGGACCAGCCTGCCGACCGGGTTGGCGGAGAGTTCGCAGTACGCGAGGAGTTCGTCCCAGGTCGCGTAGCGGCGGATTTTCTGGTCCTGCCGGTTGGCCTCGATCAGTCCGAGGAACGGCTCGGGGGTGAGGGCGCGACGGCGCACGGTGGGGCGCAGGGCGCGCAGCAGGGGGTGGCGCGGGTCGTCGCCGTCGGTGGAGAAGACGCGGCGCAGGTCGGCCTCGAAGGCGTCGAGCATGGCGAGCCGGTCGTCGCTCCGTCCGGGCTCCAGGCCCAGGTGGCGGGCGTCGTCGCCGCCGGGGGCGAGGTCGCCGTCGCCGATGTCGTCGACGAGCCGGGCGTATCCGTAGACCGCCATCAGGTCGTCGCGCCAGGCGCGGGGCAGAAAGAAGGGTGCCACGGGGAAGTTCTCGTCCGCGGCCTTGTCGAGCGTGGCGACCGGGGGCGCCTGACGGGTACGGGTCACGTCGTACCGCCCGGCGCGGGGACGGCGAAACCACGTCGGAGCTGGAGATTGTCCGTCATTGCCGTCACATCTCCCGTTCTACACTGCTGACCCAAAACATCCCTTTTCGGACACGCCGCCCGACCATCCGAGTGCCCGGGGCACCCTGGTCGCGTGCTGTGGGCGTATCGGCACACTTGCCGCGAATCAGCACCGGTACAGCTTACGTTGTACGGATCACACGGCATCGACCGGGTGTTGCGCGCCGCCGCACCCGGCTTCCGGGGTCCCAACCTTCCACGGCATCGGGACACTTGGCATCGTCCGCCAGGTGGAGAAGCGATCTCGGGCTACCACCACAGGCGGACGGGCCGGACACCCCGGCAGCCGTCGGGCGAAGCGTTTCGCCCAACATCTCCGGTGGTGTCCGGCCCGTGCAGGCCGGCGTACTACTTGCCGGTCTCCCGCTCGTAGGCCTGGAGGACTTCCTCCGTCGGCCCGTCCATGAGCAGCTCGCCCTTTTCCAGCCACAGGACCCGGTCGCAGGTGTCGCGGATCGTCCCGTTGTTGTGGCTGACCAGGAAGACCGTGCCGGCCTCCTTGCGCAGCTCGCGGATGCGCTCCTCGGAACGGACCCGGAACTTCCGGTCACCGGTCGCCAGCGCCTCGTCGATCATGAGGACGTCGTGGTTCTTGGCCGCCGCGATGGAGAACCGCAGGCGAGCCGCCATGCCGGAGGAGTAGGTCCGCATCGGCAGGGTGATGAAGTCACCCTTCTCGTTGATGCCCGAGAACTCCACGATGCCGTCGTAGCGGGAGCGGATCTCCTCGCGGCTCATCCCCATGGCGAGTCCGCCGAGCACGACGTTGCGCTCGCCGGTGAGGTCGTTCATCAGGGCGGCGTTCACGCCGAGGAGCGAGGGCTGGCCGTCCGTGTAGACCCGGCCCTTCTCGGTCGGCAGCAGCCCGGCGATGGCGCGCAGCAGCGTCGACTTGCCGGAGCCGTTGGTGCCGATGAGACCGATGGCCTCACCCCGGTAGGCGGTGAAGGTGACTCCGCGCACGGCGTGGACCTTGCGGATGCCGCGGGGTTCGCCCTTGCCGCGGCGCACCATGCGGCTGAGGGCCGCGGTCGCGCTGCCCTTGCCGCCACCGCCGCCGTTGACGCGGTACACGATGTGGACGCCGTCCGCGATGACGGTGGGGATCCGTCCCTGAGTGTTGTCGTCAGCCACGGCCGTACCGCTCCTCTGCCTTCCAGAAGTACACGAAGCCGAGGGCACCCACCACGAGCGCCCAGGCGGTGGCGACGGCCCAGACGTGGGCCGGGAGGTTCCCCGCGCCGTAGCCGTCGATGAGGGCGAAACGGACCAGGTCCATGTAGATGGCCGCCGGGTTGTACTGGAGCACGTTGGCGATCCACTGCGGCTTGTCCTGGAGCATCACCGTGATGGAGAACATGACGCCGGAGGCGTACATCCAGGTCCGCATCACGAAGGGCATCAGCTGCGCCAGGTCGGGGGTCTTGCTCCCGAGGCGGGCCATGACCAGCGCCAGGCCGGTGTTGAAGCAGAACTGCAGGAGCAGGGCGGGGACCACCAGCAGCCACGACAGGGTGGGGTAGCTGCCGAACGCCACGGCGACCACGATCAGCACGATCATGGAGTACAGCAGCTGCTGGAGCTGCTGGAGGGAGAACGAGACCGGCAGCGAGGCCCGGGGGAAGTGCAGGGCCCGCACCAGGCCGAGGTTCCCGGAGATCGCGCGGACACCCGCCATCACCGAGCTCTGGGTGAACGTGAAGACGAAGACGCCGGTCACCAGGAACGGGATGAAGACGTCCTGGCTCATGCCCTTCCGGGTGCCGAGGATCAGGCCGAAGATCAGGTAGTAGACCAGTGCGTTCAGCAGCGGGGTGGCCACCTGCCACAGCTGGCCGAGCTTGGCCTGGCTGTACTGAGCGGTCAGCTTCGCCCGGGAGAACGCCAGGATGAAGTGGCGGCGGCCCCAGAGCTGGCGGACGTAGGCGACCAGCCCGGGCCGGGCTCCGCTCACGGTGAGGCCGTACTTCTCGGCCAGCTGTGCCGGGCTCAGCCCCTCGTCGGCCGACGGCGGGGTGCTCATGGCGACCCGCCCGTCATGCGTTGTGTCACTCACAGATGGAAACTCTCGTCTTCGATCCACGCGGCCGGTGAAGGAGCGCGGCGCAGGCGGACAGGACCCGGAAAGGAATGCATACGGATCCCATGGTCTCAGAGCCTCACAGGCTCAGATCACCGGAGGACGGCCCAGCCTCGTCAGCCGCCAGACCGTACGCCACCGCATGGGGCGCCGGGGGCCGCAGGGTGTGGTCCATCCCTCGCGGAATCCGCCGAACCACGCCTTGAGGGCGGGCACGGAGGGGCGGCGTACCAGCGTGAGCAGCACCCAGGTGCCCAGGTAGACCGGGACCAGTGGGGCGGGGAGGTTGCGGCGGGCGAGCCAGACCCGGTTGCGGGCGACCATCCGGTGGTACACGGCGTGCCGGGACGGGGCGGTGGCGGGATGGTCGAGGACCATGTCCGCGCGGTAGTCGATCAGCCACCCCGCGTCGAGCGCCCGCCAGGCGAGGTCGGTCTCCTCGTGTGCGTAGAAGAACGCGTCGGGGAGCCCGCCGACCTCGGCGAGCACCGCGGTGCGTACCGCGTTGGCGCCGCCGAGGAAGGTCGTCACCCGGGAGGAGTGCATCGGGTCCGAGGCGCGGAGCCGGGGGACGTGGCGTCGCTGGGTGGTGCCGGTCTCGGGGTCGGCGATGCGGAAGCTGACGATGCCCAGCTCCGGGTCGGCCTCGAAGGCCCGGCGGCACAGTTCGGCGGTGTCGGTCCTGGGGAGCCGGCCGTCGTCGTCGAGGAAGAGCAGGACGTCCACGTCGGTGCCGCCGGGACCGAAGGCCTCGATGCCGACGTTGCGGCCGCCGGGGATACCGAGGTTCTCGGGCAGCTCCACGGTCCGGACGCCCTCGGGTACGTCCGGCACGGGGGCTCCGTTGCCGACGACCACGACCTCGATCCGGTCGCCGTCCTGGGCGGCGACCGAATCGAGGAGGGCGCGCAGCTCCACGGGACGGTTGCCCATGGTGATGATGACCGCGCCGAGTTTCATGGAGTACTCACTTCAGACGGCTGGACGCCAGAATCGACACCAGGTGCAGGACGGTCTGGAGCAGGGCGATGCCCGCCAGGACCGCGACCGCGAGGCGGGTGAAGAAGAGATCGTCCCTGATCATGTCGGCGATGGCGGCGGCCAGGACGACCAGGGACGCCTCGACGCCGAGGATCAGGCGGTGGAACTTGAGCGCTCCGGCGGCCCGGCGGGCGAACGCCATGCCGGACGAGCGGGGCTCGGACGCGGCTTCCTTGACGGGCGGCAGCCCGCCCTGGTGGCGTGCGACACCGACGAGGTCGGTCTCCGCCTTGATCAGGATGGCGCCGAGGGCGGCGAGGGTACCGAGGAACGCCCAGAGCCAGTCGATCCGCCCGGTGCCGAACATGTCGGCGGCGCGCAGGCCCAGCCCGACGAGCACGGCGGCGTCGCAGAGGTAGGCGCCGACCCGGTCGAGGTAGACCCCGCCCAGCGAGAACTGCTTCTTCCAGCGCGCGACCTCACCGTCGACGCAGTCGAGCAGCAGGTAGAGCTGGACCATGACCACGCCCAGCACCGCTCCCGGTATGCCGGGGACGAGCAGGGCCGGCGCGGCGAGCACGCCCGCGACGGTCATGACGTAGGTCAGCTGGTTGGGGGTGATCCGGGTGTTCACCAGGTGCCGGTCGATGCGCAGGGAGATCTCGCGCATGTAGAGCCGTCCACCCCAGTGCTCACCACTGCGGCGGTCCTTCACGCCCGGGGGGTGCACGACCGGACGGAGTTCAGCTACGGATGGCTTTTGCATAGTCGGCGTACGCGTCCCTGATCTGGTCGGTGGACAGGTTGAGGTGCTCCAGGATCGTGAAACGTCCCGGGCGCGTCTGAGGGGCGAAGTCGACCACCTCGACGAACTCGTCGACGGTGAAGCCGATCTCCTCCGGCAGTACGGGCAGGCCGTGGCGGCGGAAGACGGTGGCCATCTGCTGCGACTGGGCGTGCGCGCCGCGCAGGTGCATGGCGAAGCAGGCGCCGAGGCCCACCTGCTCGCCGTGGCTTGCGGCACGCGCCGGGTGGAGCAGGTCGAAGGCGTGGTTGATCTCGTGGCACGCTCCGGAGGCCGGGCGCGAATCGCCCGCGACCGCCATCGAGATGCCGGTCAGGACCAGGCCCTCGGCCAGCACCTTGAGGAAGTCGTCGTCGGCGATGCCGCCGGGGTGGCGCAGGACCGCCTCGCCCGCCTGCCGCGCCATGGCGGCGGCGAGCCCGTCGACCTCTTCGCCGTGGACCTCCTGGGCGAGCTCCCAGTCGGCGACGCACGAGATGTTGGAGACGGCGTCCCCGATGCCGGAACGGATGTACCGGGCCGGCGCCCGGCGGACCACGTCGAGGTCGATCACGACGGCGATCGGCGTGGGTACGCCGTAGGAGCCGCGGCCGTTGTCGTTGTCGAGGGTGGCGACCGGTGAGCAGAGACCGTCGTGCGAGAGGTTGGTGGCCACGGCGACCAGGGGCAGCCCGACGCGCGCGGCGGCGTACTTCGCCACGTCGATGATCTTGCCGCCGCCGAGGCCGACCACGGCGTCGTACCGGTTGCCCTTGATGCCGTTGGCGAGGCGCACCGCGGAGTCGATCGTGCCGTCGCTCACGGGGTACCAGTCCGCCCCGGGCAGGAGCGGCGCGAGCCGGTCCTTCAGGGCGCGCCCGGAACCCTCGCTGATCGCGATGGCCAGCTTGCCCGAGGTGGAGATCCGCTGGTCGTGGAGGACCCCCGCCAGGTCGTCCATCGCGCCGCGGCGGATGTCGACGACCAGCGGGGAGGGGATGAGCCGGGTCAGTACTGGCACGCGATCTCACGGCCCTTCGCGAGGTCCGCGTGGTTGTCGATCTCCACCCAGGTCACCTCGCCGATGGGGGCGACGTCGACGGTGAAGCCGCGGTTGACCAGCTCCTGGTAGCCGTCCTCGTAGTAGAGGTCGGGGTCGCGCTCGAACGTCGCCTTCAGGGCGTCGGCGAGTTCCTCGGCGGCCTCGGGCTCGATCAGGGTCACGCCGATGTACTCGCCGGTGGCCGTCGCCGGGTCCATCAGCTTGGTGATCCGACGGACGCCCTTCTCGTCGGTGATGACCTTCATCTCCTCGTCGGCGAGGTTCTTCACCGTGTCGAGGGCGAGGATGATCCGGCGGCCTTCGCCGCGCGCCGCGAGCAGGGTCTTCTCGACGGAGACGGGGTGCACGGTGTCGCCGTTGGCGAGGATCACGCCGCGCTTGAGGACGTCACGGGCGCACCACAGGGAGTAGGCGTTGTTCCACTCCTCGGCCTTGTCGTTGTCGACCAGGGTGATCGAGAGGCCGTACGTGGCCTCCAGCTCGGCCTTGCGGGCGTACACGGCCTCCTTGCGGTAGCCGACGACGATAGCGACCTCGCTCAGACCGACCGCGGCGAAGTTGGCCAGGGTCAGGTCGAGCACGGTCTTCTCGCCGTCCACCGGCACGAGCGCCTTGGGGAGGCTGTCCGTGTAGGGGCGCAGTCGGCGTCCTGCACCGGCTGCCAGTACGAGGCCGATCATGCGAGTTCTCCTTCGTCGTGTACGGCGGGGGCCGAGGAGGACACCCAGAAACGGATGGACTCCACGGTCACCACCAGAGCCACGGCCACCGCGAGGGCGGTCAGGGCCGTGGTGAAGCTGGAACGGATGGTGAGTACGGCGGCGAACAGGGCCACCACGAGGGTGCGGCCCTCGTGCCCGAGGACGGTGCGGACCAGCCACTGCGGCGGGGCTCCCGTGCCGCCCCGGATCCGGTACACCGTGTCGTAGTGATGGTAGGCGACCGCCGCGACCAGGCCGAATGCCGCCGGAACGGCGTGCGGCACGCCGCTGCGGGCGGCCAGCGCCAGGACCGTGCAGTACTCGGCCGCCCGGAAGAAGGGGGGAACGAGCCAGTCGAGCGCGCCCTTGAGGGGGCGCGAGACGGCGAGTCCGGCGAGGAGCGTGTACACCCCGGCGACGGCCACCGGCCACCAGCTGCCGAAGGGGGCGGCCAGGGCCGTCGCGATCATCAGACCGCTGCCCACCAGGGCCAGCAGCGGGGCGGTGAAGCCGCCGCCCGGGCGGCGGACGACGGCCACGGCCCGGGCGAGCGGGCCCGAGTCGGCGAGGTCGGCCAGGGCGCGCGCGGCGCGGTCGGTACGCCGTGCCTTGCGGGTCAGCGAGCGGAGCAGCCGGCCGGCCGTGGTGTAGCAGGCGGCCAGCGAGCAGCCGACGAGCAGGGCGTAGAAGACGATCCGGGGCGTGGTGACCGCGGTGAGCACCGCGATCATGGCCCAGCGTTCGCCGATGGGGAGCACGATCATCCGGCGCAGCCAGACCGTCCAGCCGACGCTGTCGAGCCGGTCGGAGAGGGCGGCGGTGGGGCTGGTGTTGGAGACCGCGTCGTGGTTGGCCTCGTTGAAGGAGAAGTCGACGACGTGGCGGCAGGCCTGGAGGACCATGGCGCCGAGCGCGAGGGCCCACACGTCGTCGCCGCCGGCCATGTGCGAGGCGCCGATGGCGAGGCCCGCGTAGTAGGCGTACTCCTTGGCGCGGTCGAAGGTGGCGTCGAGCCAGGCGCCCATCGTCGAGTACTGGAGCGAGTAGCGGGCCAGCTGCCCGTCGGTGCAGTCCAGGACGAAGGAGAAGAGGAGCAGCAGCCCGGCGGCCACGAACCCGGGCCGGGTCCCGGTCGCCGCGCAGCCGGCCGCGACGAGCGCGGTGACCAGCGAGGCGGTGGTGACCTGGTTCGGGGTGAGTCCGCGCCGCGCGCACCAGCGGGCGATGTAGCGGGAGTACGGGCTGATGAAGTGGGTGGTGAAGAAGCCGTCGTGCGCCTTCACCGCGCTGCGCAGCCGTACGGCCTCGTCGTCCACGGCCGCGACGGCCGCCCGGGCTGCGGCCAGTTCCTCGTCGGTGGTGGGGACGGTGGCGGTGAGCGAACCGAGTTCGGGGCGCTGCACGGCCGTCCCCCCGGCCTCCAGGGCGAGCGCGATGCGGCCGGGGACCGTACGGTCCTCCGGCTGGTCGGGTCCTCCGTCCCCGTCCCCGGCCACCGGCCGTCCGGCGCCGACCGCCGCGGCGGTCCGGTCCATCGCGCGCAGCAGTGCGGCCCGTGCGTCGGGCTGCACGGTCAGTGCGCCGGGAAGGCAGGCGGCGGCGAAGCGGGGGTCGGTGAGTCCGAGGCGCAGGGCGTGGACGTGGCCGACGAAGCGGGGGTCCACGAGCGCGACGCGTTGGCTCGCGGGGACGGCTCCGAGGAGTGCGGCGGCTTCACCGGCGTCGGCGGCCGTACGGACGTCGAAGCCGAGGGCGCGCAGGTCGTCCTCGATCGACGACCCGGGTACCGGCACACCGGTGAGAATGGCGGTCGACAGACGAACTCACTCCTTGGATCCGGGCAGGGGCGGGCACGCGGGACGACCCGTGAACGGGGCTGCGGATCTACGAGCCCGCGGGCCTGCGGCACATCGGCAGAGGCTATCGGATGAACAGAAGGTTGAGTTCACTGCCCGTTTGTGCTCCGTTCGGGCCGGTCCTGCACCCTGTTCGCCCCTTAGTGATCATCTTCCTTGATCGAGCCCCTGTGCGACAAACCGCGGTGCGGAGCGGCCGCGGGGAGTGCGGGGCCGGGCCGGGGGACTACGGGGCGGGTCCCGCTCGCGGAAGCGGACGCATCGGCCGGTGGCCGGGACCGATCGGGGACGACGGGGCACCCTTTAGGCTGATCGGCATGACGTGGCTGATCACAGGCGGTGCGGGGTACATCGGGGCACATGTGGCGAAGGCCATGGTCGCCTCCGGGGAGAAGGCCGTCGTGCTCGACGACCTGTCCACGGGGGTGGCCGAGCGGCTTCCGGCGGACATCGAACTGGTCCGGGGGTCGTCCGCGGACCGCGCGCTGGTGGACGGGCTGCTGGCGGACCACGCGATCACCGGTGTGGTGCACCTCGCGGGGAAGAAACGGGTGGACGAGTCGGTGGAGCAGCCGCTGCTCTACTACCGGGAGAACGTCGCCGGGCTCGGCGTCCTGCTGGAGGCCGCCGCGGCGGCGGCGGGCGTGCGCTCCTTCGTCTTCTCCTCCTCGGCCGCCGTCTACGGGGTGCCCGAGGCCGAGGTGATCACCGAGGACACCCCGTGCGCGCCGATCAGCCCGTACGGCGAGACGAAGCTCGCCGGGGAGTGGCTGGTGCGCGCCACCGGTCGCGCCCACGGGATGTCCACGGCCTGCCTGCGCTACTTCAACGTGGCGGGCGCCGCCGAGCCGGCCCTCACGGACACCGGCGCCTTCAACGTGATCCCGATGTTCTTCGACCGGCTGACGCGCGGCGAGGCGCCCCGTATCTTCGGCGCCTCGTACCCGACCCCGGACGGCACCTGCATCCGGGACTACATCCATGTCGCCGACCTCGCCGACGCCCACCTGGCGGTCGCACGCCACCTGGCGGCCCAGGACACCCCCGGCGACCTGACGGTGAACATCGGACGCGGCGAGGGCGTCTCGGTGCGCGAGCTCGCCTCCCTGGTGGCCGAGGTCACCGGGAACGACACGGCACCGGTCGTCGGGCCCCCTCGTGCGGGTGACGCGGCGAAGTCGGTGGCCTCGGCGGCGCGGATCGCCGAGGAGCTCGGCTGGTCCGCGCGACGGGGGGCGCGCGAGATGGTGGAATCGGCGTGGGAGGGCTGGCTGACGCGCCACCCCGAAGCGGGACGGCCGTAGGGCCTTTCGTTCGGACCCCGCTCCCGGATCCAGCCCGATCCGGGAACGCGCCGAGCGCGCGTGCCAGGCGTCGCCCGGCAAACAGCAGTTCGACGACACACTCCAGCCACTCTCGTACATTTGTGCAGGTCAGAGCAGATGACAACGGTGTTCAACACCGTGTTGCCCGATACCCCCCGCCCGTAGTTCACTGGGCGGTCTCGGGCGCCGCCGACCCGAGCCGCACCACCGTCTGGAGGCATGCGCATGGGGGCCGGCCACGACCACGGTCACACGCACGGCACACCCGCGACAGCGTCGGCCGCGTACCTGGGGCGGCTCAGGATCGCCCTGGGGATCACCCTCGGCGTGATGGTCATGGAGATCGTCGGCGGCGTGCTCGCCGACTCGCTCGCTCTGATCGCGGACGCCGCCCACATGGCGACCGACGGTCTGGGGCTGGGCATGGCCCTGCTCGCCATCCACTTCGCCAACCGCCCGGCGGGACCGAACCGCACCTTCGGGTTCGCCCGCGCCGAGATCCTGGCGGCGCTGGCCAACTGCCTCCTGCTGCTGGGCGTCGGCGCGTTCCTCGTGTACGAGGCGGTCGACCGCTTCATCACCCCGGCGGACACCCGCGGCGGCCTGGCCATCGCCTTCGCCTCCGTGGGTCTGATCGCCAATCTGGTCTCGCTCACCCTGCTGGTGGGCGGGCAGAAGGACAGCCTCAACGTCCGGGGCGCCTATCTGGAGGTGCTCGCGGACACCCTCGGCTCGGTCACCGTCCTCGTCTCGGCGGGCATCGTGCTGGCCACCGGCTGGCAGGCGGCCGACCCGATCGCCTCCCTGGTGATCGGTCTGATGATCGTCCCCCGTACGGTGAAGCTGTTGCGCGAGACGATCAACGTCCTGCTGGAGTCCGCGCCCAAGGGGGTGGACATGGCCGAGGTACGGGCCCACATCACGGACCTGCCCGGGGTGCTGGACGTCCACGACCTGCACGCCTGGACGATCACCTCGGGGATGCCCGTCCTCTCGGCCCACGTCGTCGTCCACCAGGAGATGCTGGACTCCATCGGCCACGAGAAGCTCCTCCACGACCTTCAGGGCTGCGTCGGGAACCACTTCGACGTGGAGCACTGCACCTTCCAGCTGGAACCGAGCGGCCACGCCGCGCACGAGGCGAGACTCTGCCGGTGACGGCAGAAGGCCCCGCGCGTCCCACCCGGCCCGCGCGGGGGCGGACATGCCCGGTCCCGAAGTACGGACAAGCGGCATTTGTGGGGCAGACTTGACCGGACTCCAGGGGTCCGGACGCACGAGGCCGGGAACCAAAGCGAAGGATGGGTATGCCGACCACACCAGCCACCGCGACGCACAGCTCGTCGAACGGCTCCGCAGAAGCGATCATGCTCGAACTGGTCGACGAGAGCGGCACCACCATCGGCACCGCGGAGAAGCTCGCCGCCCACCAGGCGCCCGGCCGGCTGCACCGCGCCTTCTCGGTCTTCCTCTTCGACGAGCAGGGACGGCTGCTGCTCCAGCGCCGCGCGCTCGGCAAGTACCACTCCCCCGGCGTGTGGTCCAACACCTGCTGCGGCCACCCCTACCCGGGTGAGGCCCCCTTCGCCGCCGCCGCCCGGCGCACGCACGAGGAGCTCGGCATCTCGCCGTCCCTGATGGCGGCGGCCGGGACCGTGCGCTACAACCACCCCGACCCCGCGTCGGGGCTGGTGGAGCAGGAGTTCAACCACCTGTACGTGGGCCTCGCCCAGGACGCCCCTCGGCCCGACCCGGAGGAGGTCGGCGAGACGGTGTTCGTGACCGCCGCCGAACTGGCCGAGCGGCACGCCGAGGGGCCGTTCTCCGCGTGGTTCATGACGGTGCTGGACGCGGCGCGCCCGGCGATCCGTGAGCTGACGGGCCCCTCCGCGGGCTGGTGACGGACCGGCCCTGCCGGGCGGGTGGGCGGGCCCCGGAGGGGAGCCCGCAGCCCTGCCGGTACGGGCGGCGTCGCGGCCGTACCGTCAGAGCGGCGCTCTCAGGGGGAGCACCGCCCAGATGATCTTCCCGCCGCTCGCGGTGTGCTCCACGTCGCAGGTGCCGCCCGCCTCGGCGGTGATCTCCTTCACGAGCAGCAGCCCCCGGCCGCCCGTCTGGGCGTGGTCGGTCTCCAGCGCGGTGGGGCGGTAGGGGTGGTTGTCCTCGACCGAGACCCTGATCCAGTCGGCGCCGATGGCCACCTCCACCGCCAGCTCGGGCGAGAGGAGGGCCGCGTGTCTGACCGCGTTGGTCGCCAGTTCCGAGACGATCAGCAGCAGCCCCTGGAGGATGTCGTCCTCCACCGGTACGCCCTGCCTGCCGATCAGGTCACGCACCGCGTGCCGGGCCTGCGGAACCGATACGTCGACGGCGGGTGCGGTGAAGCGCCACACCCCTTCGTACGACACGGGACGGGCCGGAACACTCCCGCGGCTCTCCATAATCCGGTACCCGCTCTCGGTTCGCGCATCTGGGAACACTCTCTGTTGACTGACGAGTGTCGGGAACCTCGGAGCTCCGGACCGGCCACTGACAAGAAGTGGGCACCTATCGACTTCTCTTGACCGGCTGCGTATGGCGGCGTCGGATGTGGACTACTTCTGGCCACCTTCTGGGGCACTATTCGGCCTCTCCTGGCCGGCGTCCCCGTCCGCCGCCAGCTGCTCGGTGACCAGTCCGACGACCTGCCGGCCGCCCACGCCGATCGCGATCAGGCCGAGCCCGTCGAAGAGCAGCGAGAGCGAGAAGAAGAGGCCGAGGACGTACCGGCTGCTGTGCGGCCAGTCGAAGAGCACCAGCAGGCCCAGCAGCAGGCCGAAGGCGCCCTGCAGCAGCGTCCAGCCGAACTGCGGCCCGCGCACCACGACCGAGCCGACCAGCCGGAACAGCCCCCCGGTGAGGAAGAGCAGGGCGGCGAACATGGTGAGTGCCTCGGCGCTGCCGTACGGGTCGTGGATCACGACCACGCCGGCCGCGATGTTGAGTGCCGCGACGACGACGGCGAGCCAGAAGAAGTTGCTGCCCCGGGACTGGACCGCGTGCGCCAGTCCGACCACGCCGCCGATCAGCAGGAGCCAGCCGAAGAGCAGCATCGAGGTGAGTGTGGCCACGCCGGTGTAGACGAGGCCGATGATGCCGGCGACGGCCAGCAGGATGCCGAGCACGACCAGCACGGCGAAACTGCGGTTGAGCTTTCTGCGCTGGACCCGGGAATCGGCCATCGACAGCTCCTCGCGGCGCGTACGTACTCCGGCACCCCCAGGGCCTGCCGGTCGGGAGGCCCTGGTCGGATCATAGGAGCGAACGGTACGGATAGCATCCGGCGCATGGACCGCACCGAGCCTCAGCTGGAGCACTCCGTCGCGGACGGGGTGGCGAGCGTCGTCATCAGCAACCCGGCGAAACGGAACGCCATGACGGCCCCGATGTGGCGGGAGCTGCCCGTCCTGCTGGAGCGGCTGGCGGCCGACTCCTCGGTGCGGGTGCTGGTTCTCACCGGCGCGGGCGACACTTTCTGCGCGGGGGCGGACATCTCCTCCCTCCAGGAGCCCGGGAAGCTGACCTCGGAGCTCACGGTGGCGGCGGAGGAGGCGCTGGCCGCGTTCCCCCGGCCGACGATCGCGGCCGTGCGCGGCTACTGCGTGGGGGGCGGGTGCCAGCTGGCGGCGGCCTGCGACTTCCGCTTCGCCGAGGAGGGCGCACGGTTCGGCATCACCCCGGCCAAGCTGGGGATCGTCTACTCGTCCTCCTCGACCCGGCGGCTCGTCGGGCTGGTGGGTCCCGCGACCGCGAAGTACCTCCTCTTCTCCGGGGAGCTGATCGGCACCGAGCGGGCCCTGCGCACGGGGCTGGTCGACGAGGTGCTGCCGCCCGCCGGGCTGGCCGGCCGGGTCGCGGAGTTCTGCGGGATTCTCGCGTCCCGGTCCCAGCTGACCCAGGCGGCGGCGAAGGAGTTCGCCACCGGCCGCACGGACCGGGACGCGTACTGGGCCGCGCAGGCGCGGGCGAGCGAGGACACGGCGGAGGGCGTGAGCGCCTTCCTGGAGCGACGGTCGCCGCGCTTCACCTGGACCACCTGAGCCAGGCCGGTACGCCCCGCACCGAGGCGTACGGGGGTTCCCTCCATACTGACCAGTCGGTAATGTGCGGCGCATGAGTACTCTGCCGCCCCGCGCCGGCCGCCGCTGCCACAACGCCGTCAACCCGCTGCACTCGACGCTCTTCTTCTCCCCCGACCTCACCGCCGAACTCGGCGCGCTCGGGATCGAGGACGCCCGGGCCGCGTACTTCGCCGCCCGGGGCGCCGCGCTCGGGGCGGTCGGGGCCGGCGCGGTGACGTCGACCTTCTACAACTTCAACCACGAGCTGGTGGCGCGGCATGTGCCGGCCGTCTGGTCGGTGGCCTCCCCCGAGGCGGTGCTCGCCGCCAGGCTCCGCGCCGCCGACACCACCCTGCGCCGCCTGCTCGGCGAGGAGGTCATCGGCTCGTCCGACATGGCGGAGGCCGCCGGGCTGGCCCTGCGGGCCGCCGAGGCGTGCACCCGTCACGCCCGGCCGCTGTACGCCGCCCACGCCGATCTGCCGGTCCCCACCGAACCGCACCTCGCCTTCTGGCACGCCGCGACGCTGCTGCGCGAGCACCGGGGCGACGGCCACCTCGCCGCGCTGCTCGCCGCGGGGCTCGACCCGGTCGAGGCGCTGGTCAGCCACACGGCGACCGGTAAGGGCATGTCCCCGCGCTGGGTCCTCGGCACCCGCGGCTGGCACCGCGAGGACTGGGACGCGGCCTCCGCCCGGCTGCGGGCACGCGGGCTGCTGGACGACGAGGGCTCCCTGACGGAGGCGGGCACCGCGCTGCGGGCGGAGCTGGAGGAGACGACGGACCGGCTGGACGCGGCGCCGTACGAGCATCTCGGCGCGGACGGGGTGGCGCGGCTGACCGATCTGGCACGCGGCTTCCTGTTCACGGCCGCCTCGGCGGGCGCCTTCCCCGGTGACCTGATCGGCAAGGGCTGAGCCCCGGGCGGTACGGCACGGTGTTGCGACCCGTGGTCCGCGGAGGTCGCGCGACACGGCCCCCGGCCACCCGGCACAATGCAGGCGAAGGGGACCACCCCGAATGACGCCCGCCCCCGGTACGGAGTCCCTCCGCACGGCGGGGCGGGGCCGTCAGCAGAGCCAGCAACACAGCCAGTACGAGAAGGCGAGCCGGGAACACCGTGACGACGTCCATCGAAGGCAGGATCGCCGAGGAACTCGGCGTACGTGAGCGACAGGTGGCGGCAGCCGTCGCCTTGCTCGACGGCGGGTCGACCGTCCCGTTCATCGCGCGCTACCGCAAGGAAGCGACGGAGATGCTCGACGACGCCCAGCTGCGCACGCTGGAGGAGCGGCTGCGCTATCTGCGGGAGCTGGAGGACCGCCGTTCCGCGATCCTCGAATCCGTCCGCGAACAGGGCAAGCTCGACGAGGCGCTGGAGGCCCGCATCCGGGCGGCGGACACCAAGTCGCGCCTGGAGGACATCTACCTGCCGTTCAAGCCGAAGCGGCGGACCAAGGCGCAGATCGCCCGCGAGGCCGGTCTGGAGCCGCTGGCGGACGGGCTGCTCGGCGACCCGTCCGTCGACCCGCTCGCCGCGGCGGCGGCGTTCGTGGACCTGGAGAAGGGGGTCGCGGACGGCGCGGCGGCGCTGGAGGGCGCCCGTTCGATCCTCACCGAGCGCTTCTCCGAGGACGCCGACCTGACCGGCGAAATGCGCGAGCGGATGTGGACGCGTGGCCGGCTCGCGGCGAAGGTGCGGGCGGGCAAGGAGGAGGACGGTGCGAAGTTCGCCGACTACTTCGACTTCACCGAGCCCTTCACCGCGCTGCCCTCGCACCGGATCCTCGCCATGCTCCGGGGCGAGAAGGAGGACGTGCTCGATCTGGTGCTGGAGCCGGAGGAGCCTTCTGAGGCGCCGGGGCCGTCCGCGTACGAGAACATGGTCGCGCGCCGCTTCGGCATCGCGGACCGGGGGCGGCCGGGTGACAAGTGGCTCGGGGACACGGTCCGCTGGGCCTGGCGGACCCGCATCCTGGTGCACCTCGGCATCGACCTGCGGCTCCGGCTGCGTACCGCGGCGGAGGACGAGGCGGTACGCGTCTTCGCCTCCAACCTCCGCGATCTGCTGCTGGCGGCCCCCGCGGGCACCCGGGCGACGCTGGGGCTCGACCCCGGTTTCCGTACGGGCGTGAAGGTCGCGGTGGTCGACGCGACGGGCAAGGTGGTGGCGACCGACGTCATCCACCCGCACGTCCCGGCGAACCGGTGGGAGGAGTCGCTGACGAAGCTGGAGCGGCTCTGCCGCACGCACTCCGTGGACCTCATCGCCATCGGCAACGGCACGGCGTCCCGCGAGACGGACAAGCTGGCCGGTGAACTCTGCGACAAGCACCCGGAGTTGAAGCTCACCAAGGTGATGGTCTCGGAGGCGGGCGCCTCGGTGTACTCGGCGTCGGCCTTCGCCTCGCAGGAACTCCCTGACATGGACGTGTCGTTGCGCGGCGCGGTGTCGATCGCCCGCCGCCTCCAGGACCCGCTGGCCGAGCTGGTGAAGATCGACCCGAAGTCGATCGGCGTCGGCCAGTACCAGCACGACCTGTCCGAGGTGAAGCTCTCGCGTTCCCTGGACGCGGTGGTCGAGGACTGCGTGAACGGGGTCGGCGTGGACGTCAACACCGCCTCCGCGCCACTGCTTTCGCGGGTGTCGGGGATCAGTTCGGGGCTGGCCGAGAACATCGTCGCGCACCGGGACACCAACGGCCCCTTCCGTTCCCGCAGGGCCCTCAAGGACGTGGCCCGGCTCGGCCCGAAGGCGTACGAGCAGTGCGCGGGCTTCCTCCGCATCCGGGGCGGGGACGACCCGCTGGACGGGTCGAGCGTGCACCCGGAGGCGTACCCGGTGGTGCGCCGGATGGTGAAGACGGCGGGCACCGAGGTCGCGTCCCTCCTCGGCAACACGGAGGTGCTGCGGTCGCTGCGGGCCGACGCGTTCGTGGACGACACCTTCGGTCTGCCGACGGTGACCGACATCCTCAGGGAGCTGGAGAAGCCGGGCCGCGACCCGCGTCCGGCGTTCCGGACCGCCACCTTCAAGGACGGCGTCGAGAAGATCGGCGACCTGGAGTCCGGGATGGTCCTGGAAGGCGTGGTCACCAACGTCGCCGCGTTCGGCGCGTTCGTCGACGTCGGCGTCCACCAGGACGGCCTGGTCCACGTGTCGGCGATGTCGAGGACCTTCGTGAAGGACCCGCGCGACGTCGTGAAGCCCGGGGACATCGTGAAGGTCAAGGTCATGGACGTCGACGTCCCGCGCAAGCGGATCTCGCTGACGCTGCGGCTGGACGACGAGGCGGCATCCGGCCAGGGCGGCGGCCGGCGCGAGCGGGACGCGGCCCAGGGCCAGGGCGGCCGGCCTCCGCGCCAGCGCCAGTCGGACGGCGGCGGGCGCCGGCAGGGCGGTGACCGGCGCGGCGGTGGTACGGCCGGCGGCGCCCGGCCCTCGGGCGCACCCGCACCCGCACCCGCCAACAGCGCCATGGCGGACGCACTGCGTCGCGCGGGCCTCACCGACCCGGGCCAGGGCGGCCGGAAGCGCTGACGGCGCACGGAACGCACCGGACGGGCCGGCCCCTCGGGGCCGGCCCGTCCGCGTTGCGCGGAGCTGCCCGGGCCCCGAGGGCCCGGGAGGCCCGTCAGAGCTCCGTGATCCGCCCGTCCGCGACCTCGACGCGCCGGGTCGTACGGACGGCCTCCAGCATCCGCCGGTCGTGTGTGACCAGCAGGAGCGTGCCGTTGTACGAGTCGAGCGCGGACTCCAGCTGCTCGATGGCGGGCAGGTCGAGGTGGTTGGTGGGCTCGTCCAGGACCAGCAGGTTGACGCCCTTGCCCTGGAGCAGGGCGAGCGCCGCGCGGGTCCGCTCGCCGGGCGACAGCGTGGTCGCCGGGCGCATCACGTGATCCGCGCGCAGCCCGAACTTGGCCAGCAGGGTGCGCACTTCGGCGGGTTCGGTGTCCGGGACGGCGGCGCAGAAAGCGGCCAGCAGGGTCTCGTCGCCGAGGAAGAGCTTGCGCGCCTGGTCGACCTCGCCCACCACGACACCCGAACCGAGCACGGCGGAACCCGAGTCGACAGCCAGCCGCCCCAACAGGGCTGCCAGCAGAGTGGACTTGCCCGCCCCGTTCGCGCCGGTGATGGCGACCCGGTCGGCCCAGTCGACCTGGAGCGAGACGGGCCCGAAGGTGAAGTCGCCCCGGACGACGCGGGCTTCGCGCAGGGTGGCGACGACCGAGCCGGAGCGCGGCGCGGTGGCGATCTCCATCCGCAGCTCCCACTCCTTGCGCGGCTCGTCCACGACGTCCAGGCGTTCGATCATGCGCTGGGTCTGGCGGGCCTTCGCGGCCTGCTTCTCGCTGGCCTCGCTGCGGAACTTGCGGCCCAGCTTGTCCGAGTCGGTGGCCTTGCGCCGGGCGTTCTTCACGCCCTTGTCCATCCAGCCCCGCTGCATCTGGGCACGGCCTTCGAGGGCCGTCTTCTTGTCGGCGTACTCGTCGAACTCCTCACGGGCGTGAGTCCGGGCCCGTTCCCGCTCCTCCAGGTAGGAGGCGTAGCCGCCGCCGTAGAGGTTGATCTGCTGCTGGGCGAGGTCGAGTTCGAGGACCTTGGTGACCGTACGGGTGAGGAACTCGCGGTCGTGGCTGATGACGACGGTCCCGGCGCGCAGGCCGGAGACGAAGCGTTCGAGGCGCTCCAGACCGCCGAGGTCGAGGTCGTTGGTGGGCTCGTCCAGCAGGAAGACGTCGTACCGGGAGAGCAGCAGGGAGGCGAGCCCGGCGCGGGCGGCCTGGCCGCCGGAGAGCGCGGTCATCGGCAGGTCGAGGCCGACGGTGAGCCCGAGGTCGGCGGCCACCTCCTCGGCCCGCTCGTCCAGGTCGGCGCCGCCGAGGTCGAGCCAGCGTTCCAGCGACTCGGAGTACGCGTCGTCGGCGCCGGGCGCACCGTCCACCAGGGCCTGGGTCGCGGCGTCCATGGCGGCCTGGGCGTCGGCGACGCCGGTACGGCGGGCGAGGAACGCGCGCACGGTCTCCCCGGGGCGCCGGTCGGGCTCCTGCGGGAGGTGGCCGACGGTGGCGGAGGGGGGCGAGAGCCGCAGCTCCCCCTCCTCGGGCCGGTCGAGGCCCGCGAGCAGCCGGAGCAGGGAGGATTTTCCGGCCCCGTTGACTCCGACGAGACCGATCACGTCCCCGGGGGCGACGACGAGGTCGAGCCCGGCGAAGAGTGTGCGGTCGCCGTGTCCGGCGGCGAGGTCCTTGGCGACGAGAGTGGCAGTCATCAGGGTGTCGATCCTAAGCGTTCCGGGCGGCCCGCCCGTCAATCGGCCCGGACCGTGGACCGGCGCGGGCCGTCCGTGGCGGGAGCGGGTGCGGCGGGGCGGAGGAGGCCTGTCGCCCGGCACCGAAACGTGACCGGCCGTTGCGTGGCCCGAGGAGCGAAACGCGTGTCCCCGCCGGGCCGACGGGAGAGAATCGGCCGATGACGACATCGAGAAGACCGGGATACCGGGCGCTGCCGCTGGTGGCGACGGTCCTGCTGGTGGCGGGGTGCGGGACGTTGCGGGCCGGGGACGCGACCGGGGCGAGTCCGCACGCGTCTCCGGCGCCGAGCACACGGGCGGACTTCCGCTGCCCCGGCGAAGACCCCGAGCCGACGGCTCCGGCGGCCACCACCCCGGCCGCGACCGCCGCGCCGACCGACCACTACGCCGAGAACCACGGCTTCAGGGTCCCCCTCCCGCTCCACGGCCAGAGCCGTTGCGACGGGCTCGCGGTCACCGGGCGGGTCGAGAGCGCGCTCGAACCGCTGCGCGAGCGCGGGGACTTCGACCCGCAGCACGTCCGAAAGGCGCTCGACGGACTCGGCTACCGCGCCGGGAACGCGTACCGGAACGGTCCGACCGGAGTCGGCTTCCTCATCGTCCTCGACGCCACCCCCTGGTGCGTGGAAGGAATGATGAGCCGCGACTCCGTGACGGCGGACGCCTTCGGCGGCTACCCCGACGGCACCGACTGCGAGCCCCCGAAGGGCGGTCACTGACCGGGGCGTCGCGGATCGGGGGCGTCGCGGATCGGGGCCGTCACGGATCGGGGCCACGTCCCCGGCCGTGATCCACCGGACACTGTTCCGGACGCCGGGCCCTCGGTTAGTTTCCGGGGTGACAGGTGCGGGTGGCGGGAGCGACGGGGGTGGCGGCATGCCGGACGTGATCGTGGTGGGCGGCGGGGTCAGCGGGCTGACCACGGCGGTGGTGCTCGCCGAGCGGGGCCACCGGGTGCGGGTCTGGTCGCGGGACGCGGCCGGGGACACCACCTCGGCGGTGGCGGGCGCCCTGTGGTGGCCGTACCGGATCGAGCCGGCGCGATCGGTGGGCGACTGGGCCCTGGAGACGCTCGCCGTCCACGAGGAGCTGGCTCAGGCTCCGGAGGAGACCGGGGTGCGGATGGTGGCCGGGGTCCATCTGGGCGAGCGCCTGGCCGCGCTGGGCCCGTGGGCGGCGCGGCTGCGGGGCGCGGTGGAGGTGGCGGAGGGGCTGCGGGTGACGCTGCCGCTGATCAGCATGCCCGACCACCTGGCCTGGCTGGAGCGGCGGCTGCTGGCGGCCGGCGGCACCGTCGAGCGGCGCACGGTGGACGGCTTCGGGGAGGCTTCGGCCGAGGCGGCCGTGGTGGTCGACTGCGCGGGGCTGGGAGCGGAGGCGCTGGCCTCGGACGGCGGGATGCGTCCGGTGCGGGGCCAGCTCGTCCTGGTGGAGAACCCGGGGATCACGGAGTGGTGCGCGGCCCCCGATCCCGCGACGGGCTGGACGACGTACGTGTTCCCGCAGCCGTACGGGCTGGTGCTGGGCGGCACCGCGCAGGACGACGACTGGTCCACGGAGCCGGACCCGCGCATCGCCGCCGGCATCGTGGCGCGGTGCGCGCGGATCCGGCCCGAGATCGCGGGGGCCCGGGTCCTCGGGCACCGGGTGGGGCTGCGCCCGGCGCGGGACGCGGGGGTGCGGATCGAGGCGGAGGACCTGCCGGGCGGCGGCCGGGTGGTCCACAACTACGGGCACGGGGGCGCGGGGGTCACGGTCGCCTGGGGCTGCGCCCGGGAGGCGGCACGGCTGGTGGGGTGAGCCGGACGCGGCTCCCGGTACCGGACACGTGCGGGGGCGCGCGGCGTGTCCGGTACCGCCACCGCGCCCACCGCCCGTACCGCCCGCGCGCCCGCCGCGCCCCGTACGGCCCACACCGCCGCGCGACGTGGCCGGTGCCCCCGGTTCACTCTCCCGTCGGCGGGCCCGCGGGCCCGGAGTCCTCGTGCTGGTGCCGGTGGTCCTCGGTGATCTCGGTCCCGGGGCCGATCCGGATCTCGAAGTCGCCGTCGTACTTCGCGTGGCCCTGGATGACCGCGCTCTCGACCGCCTCGACGCCGAACTCCTGGCGGACGATGAGCGGGTCCTGGCGCAGGTCCCGCATGAGGGAGACGCACATGCCGACCATCACGATCGTGAAGGGCGCGGCGACCAGGATGGTGAGGTTCTGGAGGCCGGCCAGCGCGTCGCCCTCGCCGTCGCCGATGAGCAGCATGACGGCGGCGACCGCACCGGTGACGACGCCCCAGAAGACGACCACCCACTTGCCCGGCTCCAGAACGCCCTTCTGCGAGAGCGTGCCCATGACGATGGAGGCGGCGTCGGCGCCGGAGACGAAGAAGATCCCGACGAGGACCATCACCAGGACGCTCATCAGGGTGGCGACCGGGAACTGCTGGAGGACTCCGAAGAGCTGCGCCTCCGGGGTGTCGGCGCCGGCGAGCTTGCCCGCTTCCTCCAGCCGGATCGCGGAGCCGCCGAAGATCGCGAACCAGACCAGGCTGACGGTGCTCGGCACCAGGATGACGCCGCCGATGAACTGCCGGATGGTGCGGCCCCGGCTGATGCGGGCGATGAACATGCCGACGAAGGGCGTCCAGGAGATCCACCACGCCCAGTAGAAGACCGTCCAGGAGCGCAGCCAGTCGGCGACCTCGCCCTCGCCGGTCGCCTCGGTGCGTCCGGCGAGCTGGGGCAGTTCGCGGACGTACTCGGCGATGGAGGTGGGCAGCAGGTCGAGCACGATGATCGTGGGGCCCGCGACGAACACGAAGACGGCGAGGATCAGGGCGAGCACCATGTTGATGTTGGAGAGCCACTGGATGCCCTTCTCCACCCCGGAGACGGCCGAGGCGACGAAGGCCACGGTCAGCACGGCGATGATGGCGACGAGCAGGCCCGTGCCGGTCTTCTCCCGCCAGTTCAGCTCGTGGAAACCGCTGCCGATCTGGAGCGCGCCGAGGCCGAGGGAGGCGGCCGAGCCGAAGAGGGTCGCGAAGATCGCGAGGATGTCGATGATCCTGCCGAAGCCGCCGTGGGAGTGGCGTTCTCCGATGAGCGGCTCGAAGACGGCGCTGATCGTCTGCCGGCGGCGCCTGCGGTACGTGCTGTAGGCGATGGCGAGCCCGACGACGGCGTAGATCGCCCAGGGGTGGAGCGTCCAGTGGAAGAGGGTGGTGGCCATCGCGGTCTGCATCGCCTCCGCCTCGTCGGCGGGGCGGGTTCCGGGGGGCGGGTCGGTGAAGTGGGCCAGCGGCTCGCTCACCCCGTAGAACATCAGGCCGATGCCCATGCCGGCGCTGAACATCATCGCGACCCAGGAGACGGTCCGGAACTCCGGTTCCTCCCCTTCCTGGCCGAGCCGGATCCTTCCGTAGCGGCTGATCGCCAGCCACAGCGCGAAGACCACGAAGCCGGACGCGGCGAGCATGAAGGCCCAGCCGCCGTTGTGGATGAGTCCTTCGAGCAGATCGTTGGAGACGCTCTCCAGCGAGTCGGTGGCGACCGAGCCCCAGAGCACGAAGGCGAGCGTGAGGACGGCGGTGACGCCGAAGACCACCCGGTCGGTGACGGGTCTCTGCCCGTGGCGTGGGTCTGCGGGGAGGTCTGCCGTGACGGGCAGGCCGTCCGGCTTCGGTTCGTCCTGCGGCACGTGGGGCACCTGGGCACCTTTCGGGAGTCCGGACATCACTCCCTGTAGGCAGTACCACACGGGGTGCGAACCGTAGGGGACCCACGAGCGGTGGCGGTCCGCCCGCGCCCGTTCACCCTCGTGTGCGCCCCGCGCGGGCGGCCCGGCGTGCCTCGCGGGCCATGGGCAGGTACCGCATCCGCTCGGGAAGTGCCGGCACCACGCGGCGTACGACCGCGCCGAAGCGCCGCAGCCGCTTCTCCTGTGCGGGGGTCCACTCCAGGCCGATCGCGGCGCGGGCGTCCGGCGGCATCAGTCCGACCGTGAGGAAGGCGCGGAACCGGGCGAGCGGCGGCAGGATCAGCGGCCACAGCACGCGTGCGACCAGCCGCAGGGGCAGGGATCCCCGGTCGGGCGGCGGCATGGGCCGGTCGGTGGCGACCAGTTCCTCGACGACCGCGTTGCGCTCCAGCTCCTCGGCGAGCACCTTGCGGTAGTAGGGCCAGAACTCCTCGATCGTCTGCGGCATGTCCCGGTCGTGGATGCCGAGGACCCGGCCGACCTGGAGCCATTCCCGGTACAGCGCGCGCTCCTGGGCGTCGGTGAGCGGGCGTACGAGGTAGCGCGAGGCGTGCTGGTAGACGGGGAAGCCGGTGGCGTGGACCCATGCGTAGTTCGCCGGGGTGAGGGCGTGGTAGCCGCGCCCTCGGGAGTCGGTGCCCTGGATGGTGCGGTGCAGGGCGCGCAGCCGCCGCCCTTCCGCCACGCCTTCCTCGCCTCCGTACACCCAGAGCTGGAGGGAGCGCAGGGAGCGTTCGCCGCGCCCCCAGGGGTCGGTGCGGAAGACCGAGTGCTCGTCGACGCCCGCGCCGACGGCGGGGTGGGCGACCTGGAGGGTGAGGGCGGCGGGCAGCATCAGCAGGCCCCGGACGTCACCGGCGAGGCTCCAGAGCACACCGCCCGGCGGGGGCGGTACGGGGTCCGTCCGCCCGGTTCCCTGGCTGCTCATACGGATGCTCCCGGAGGTCGGCGGACGGGCGGTCGGCGGACGGGCGGTCGGACACCACCTGAAGGGTGTCCCGCGCCTGTACGCCCTCCAGTATGCGAGCGCGCCGGCGGCGCGGCACCGGCGGCCTTGCCGCTTGTTCGTCGCGGCCCGTTGACGCCCCGATGAAACAAGTCAATAGTATTTGTAACATTGACTCCGCGCGCCATTTCCGCAGCCAACCGCCGTGCACCGTAGGGGTGTTGACCGGGCGATTACGGGAGAGACACGCGCCGGGTCGGCACGATGAACCGCACACATCCGCAGGAAGGTGCACATCATGGGCCGTTACAGCCGCCTGAGGACGATCCGCCGGATGGACCCGGTACGGGACTGCGCCGAGATCCTCCGGCTGATGTCCCAGTACGAGTTCCCCTGGGACTACCGGCAGGGCGTGAGCGTCGCGTTCCTCCGCGACTTCGGCGTCCCGCGCATCTCCGTACTGCTCGACCGCACCCAGGAGTTCGAGCGGAACGGGCAGAAGCGCTACGACGACACGGTGCTGATCGGCTATGAGATGGCGGCCGACGGCTTCGACTCGGAACGCGGACGGGCCGCCGCCCGCCATCTCAACCGCATCCACGGCCGCTACCGGATCCCCAACGAGGACTACCTCTACGTCCTGGCCACCACGGTCGTCGGCCCCAAACGCTGGATCGACCGGTTCGGCTGGCGCCCGCTGTGCCGGCAGGAGGTGCAGGCACTCGCCGAAGTCGGCCGGTCCATGGGCCGGATGATGGGCATCGAGTCGGTCCCCGCCACCTACGCGGAGTTCGAGGAGCTGCTCGACGCGTACGAGGCGGAGATGTTCGCCCCGGCCCCGGCGAACCGCCGGGTCGCCACCGCCACGTTACGCACGATGGCCGGCTGGTACCCGTCCCCGCTGCGCCCGCTGGTCGCCCGGTTCGCCCTCGCCCTGCTGGACGAACCGCTGCTGCGGGCTCTGGGGTTCACCCCGCAGCCCCGCTGGCTGCGGACCTTGGCGGTACGGGCGGTACGGGCCCGTTCGTACGGCGTACGGCTGCTGCCCGCCCGGCCCGGATGGCTGCCGTCACGGCCCAGGCCGCGCAGCTACCCCTTCGGCTACCGGCTCGACGACCTGGGGCCGCACTGGGCGCAGAACCGCCCGGTCGAGCCGCTGCCGGACGAGGCGCCGGGGGCGGCGGATCGCCCCGGAGCGGCGCCGCGCCGGGCACCCGAGGGGCTCACCCGGCCGTGAGAAGGGGGACGAGGCAGCGCCGGGCGAAGGCCGCCACCTGCTCGTCGTCGTCGAGTTCGAAGCAGCTCAGCGGGTTGAGGAGGAAGGAGACGGTGATGCGCACCATCACCTCGGCGACCGGCGCCGAGTCCGTCTCCGGCCGGCCCTCCAGCTGCTGGGCATGACGGAGGCGGTCGGTCAGGAAGTCGCGCATGGCGAGGAACGCGGGACCGCTGTCCACGGTGAGGAAGGGCAGCATGACCTCCGGCTCCAGCTTCAGCAGACCGCCGATGAGCGGGTGTTCGCGGACGTGCCGGAGCACCGCCACGAACCCGGCGACCAGCCGCTCTTCCACCGACGGCAGCGCGGCCACCGCCTCGTCCACCTCACCCACGAAACGGCGGTACTCGCGCAGCAGGCAGGCGGAGACCAGGGCCTCCTTGTTGCCGATGCGCCGGTAGACCGTGACCCGGGAGACCTTGGCCCGCCGGGCCACGTCGTCGACGGTGGAGCGGCGCAGCCCGAAGGTCATGAACTGCTCACGGGCCGCGTCGAGGATCTGCTCGCTCAACGCGTCGTGGGGCGGGGCCTCTGCGAGCGCCTTCGCCATCATCGCTTCGTCGTCGGCCGGTACCGTCATGAGCTCTCCCCCGTGTAGCTGCCACCCGCTGCCACCTTAACCGGCACTGCTACAAGGAGACATGGCCCGTCACTCCGTATCCGTGCCCCATGTCCATCGAGGCGGACGGGCCCTTCCGGGCCCCTGTCGGACGACCCCGCCGCACGCCCCTCTCCACGTACCACCCGTTACCCGCGTGCGGCGGGAGAGGGCCGGCACGAAGCCCTTGCCCCAGCCGCCCAGGTCGTTGCAGACGTGCACGATCAGCTTGACGCCCTTGGCCTGCGGCGCGGTGGCGTCGCCCTTGAGGTACGTGATCCCAGACATGTCACCCACCGTAGTGGCGGCCACTGACAAGCGCTCCGGACCGGATCCGCGGTTCAGCCTTCGCGCCTCGCCGGTGCCGGCGCGGAGCCCTGGCGCTCCGACGGCGGGAAGCGGTTCAGGCCGAGCGCGGCGAGCAGTTGGAGCTTCTCGTACCCCTCGGTCCGCGGCGGAGCGGTCAGCACGAGAAGGGTCTGGGACTGGTCCTCGGTGAACAGTGCCTGGCAGTCCAGTTCGATCGCGCCGACCTCGGGGTGGATGAGCGTCTTGTGGTCTTCGAATCGTCGGACGACCTCATGTCGTGCCCACATTTCGGCGAACTCCTCGCTCTCCTTCTCCAGGGCCCGGACGAGTCGGCCGGCCTGCGACTGCGGGCCGCGCAGTCCGTGGGCGGCACGGAGGTTCGCCACCTGGGCGCGGCTCTGCCTCTCCCGGTCGGCCTCCGGGTACGCCGAGCGCTCGGCGGGATCGGTGAACCAGCGGTACATCGCGCTGCGGGCGAGGCCCGTGTGGTGCGAGGCGTCGCCGAACAGGGCGACGGCCATCGCGTTCTGCACCAGCGTCTCGCCCAGGTCGGTCAGGATGAGCGCCGGAGTGTCGTGCAGACGGTCCAGCACCCGCAGGAGGGCGGGAGCGACGTGCGGCGAGCCCGACAGCGACAGCGGTGCGTTGTGTCCCGCGATCCGGTAGAGGTAGTCGCGTTCGTCGTTCGTGAGCCGCAGGGCGCGGGCGAGCGAGGCCAGCATGTGTGCGCTGGGCTGGGGCCCGCGCCGCTGTTCGAGACGTGTGTAGTAGTCGGTCGACATCACGGCGAGCGACGCGACCTCTTCCCGCCGCAGGCCCTGAGTGCGCCGGCGGGTGCCCGGGGGAAGGGCCACGTCCTCCGGTCGGAGCGCCTCGCGGCGATGTCGGAGGAAGTCGGCCAGCGCTGCACGGTCCATGGCTCCCATTGTCGTCCGGTGCCGTCGGCGGAGCCAGGGATCGCCGATCCCCCGACAAGCGGTCTCTGCACCCGCGGCGGCGGATCGGCGACCATCGGGGCATGGACATCTCCGGAAACACCATCTTCATTCCCGGCTCCACCAGCGGCATCGGGCTCGCGCTCGCCCTTGAGCTGAAGGCCAGGGGGAACACCGTCATCGTCGGCGGCCGGCGTGCCGAGCTGCTGGAGAGGATCGCGGCCGAGCACCCCGGCATCGGCACCGTGCGGATCGACACCGCCGACGCGGCGAGCATCGCCACCGCCGCGAAGCAGGTCCTGGCCGATCACCCCGGTCTCAACGTCCTCGTGACCATGGCCGGCGTCATGAAGGTCGAGGACTGGCGCGATCCGGCGTCCTTCCTCGCCTCCGCGGAGTCCACGGTGACGACGAACCTGCTCGGTCCGATCCGCCTCATCGCCGCCTTCGTGGAGCATCTCCAGGCGCAGCCGGACGCCACGATCATGACGGTCTCCTCCGGCCTGGCGTTCACCCCCCTGAAGGTCACGCCGAGCTACAACGCGACGAAGGCCGCGATCCACATGCTCAGTGAGTCCATCCGGCTGCAGCTCGCCGACACGTCGGTGCGGATCGTGGAGCTCGAACCGCCGGCCGTGCGGACGGCACTGCTGCCCGGGCAGGAGGACGACGACCACGCCATGCCCCTGGACGAGTACGTCGCCGAGGTCATCGGCCTGATCGAGGCGCAGCCCGACGCCAAGGAGATCCAGGTCGAGCGCGTGAAGTTCCTGCGTTACGGCGAGGCCCGCGGCGACTACGACCAAGTCGTCGAGGCGCTCAACGCTCCCGCCGCCCCGACGGAGCGGTAGGCCGGGGTTCCGCCTCCCGTCAGCCGGCCCCGCCGATCGTCGGCAGAACATCATCGCTGTCACCCAGCAGGGACACCGGCAGCTACTGCTGATTCTCCAGGGGCCGTCCCCATCCGCTGCCGGTGAGGGTTTCACCACAGTGGTGAGACAGCAATACTGTTGCACGCGATCGCCGCACCGGGGCGATCGGACCGATCCGGCCATCTCCGGGCATCGAGGAGCAGACATGGCGACCGCGCCCGAGGAGCCGACCCTCACCGTCGACGAGCTGGCGGCCCGCGCCGGGGTGACCGTGCGCACCGTGCGTTTCTACAGCACCCGGGGGCTGTTGCCGCCTCCGGTGATCGGCCCGCGCCGGGTCGGGCACTACGGACCCGGGCATCTGTCGCGGCTGGCGCTGATCGAGGAACTCCAGCGCCAGGGCATGACGCTGGCCGCGATCGAACGCTATCTGGAGCAGTTGCCGGAGGATCTCAGCGCCCACGATCTGGCGATCCACCGCGCGCTGGTGGCGTCCTGGGCGCCGGACGTGGTCGAGGAGATGACCGGGGCGGAGCTGGAGCGGCGGGCGGGCCGGCCGCTCACCGGCGAGGATCTCGGCCGGCTGGCGGCGATGGGGGTGCTGCTGGACGGGCCCGGAGGGGACTCCGCGTCGCCCGAGAAAGTCCACCGGGTCGATCCGGGGCTGCTCCGGCTGGGGGTGGAGCTGCTGGACGTGCCGATCGCGCACGAGACGATCCTCCGGGCGCGTACGGTCCTGATGGAGCACACCCGGTCGGCGGCGGCCGAGTTGACCCGGCTCTTCCGGGACGAGGTGTGGAGCCCGTACCGGGAGCGGGAGGCGGACCCGGAGCACGTGGCCGCGATGAAGTCGCTCTCGGCGCACATGCAGCCGCTGGTGATGCAGGCCCTGGTGACGGCGTTCCAGCGGTCGCTGACGGCCGAGCTGCGCGCAGCGTTCCAGGCGCCCTGACCGTACGGCCGTACGCACGGCGGTCCGTACGCCCGGAAGGCGGTCCACCACGGGGCGGACCACCTTCCGGCGGGGCGGGCTCAGTCGTGGAAGGTCTCGCCCCGCTCTGCCATCTCCACCAGCCGGGCAGGCGGCAGGAAGCGGTCTCCGTACCGTTCGGCGAGCTCGCGGGCGCGGGCCACGAAGCCGGGCAGGCCGCCCTCGTAGCCGTTGACGTATTGGAGGACGCCACCGGTCCAGGGCGGGAAGCCGATGCCCATGATGGAGCCGATGTTGGCGTCGGCGACGGAGACCAGGACGTTCTCGTCCAGGCACCGGACGCCGTCCAGGGCCTCGGAGAAGAGCATCCGCTCCTTCATGTCCTCGAACGGGATCGCGGCGCCCGGCTTGCCGAAGTGCTCGCGCAGGCCCGGCCAGAGGGCGCCGCGCCGACCGGACTCGTCGTACTCGTAGAACCCGGCGCCACCGCTGCGGCCGGGCCGTTCGAACTCCTCGACCATCCGGTCGACGACCGCGTCCGAGGGGTGCGGGGTCCAGGTGCCGCCGGATTCCTCGACGGCGCGCCGGGTCTCGTTGCGGATCTTGCGGGGCAGGGTGAGCGTCAGCTCGTCCATCAGCGAGAGGACCTTGGCCGGGTAGCCGGCCTGGGCGGCGGCCTGTTCGACGGAAGCGGGCTCGATACCCTCCCCGACCATCGCGACGCCCTCGTTGATGAAGTGGCCGATGACGCGCGAGGTGAAGAAGCCGCGCGAGTCGTTGACCACGATCGGGGTCTTCTTGATCTGGCGGACCAGGTCGAAGGCGCGGGCCAGGGCCTCGTCACCGGTGGCCTCGCCCTTGATGATCTCGACCAGTGGCATCTTGTCGACCGGGGAGAAGAAGTGCAGCCCGATGAAGTCGGCGGGGCGGGTGACGCCTTCGGCGAGGGCGGTGATGGGCAGCGTGGAGGTGTTGGAGCAGAGCAGCGCGTCGGGGGCGACGATGTCCTGGATCTCCTGGAACACCTTGTGCTTGAGGGAGGTGTCCTCGAAGACCGCCTCGATGACGGCGTCGCAGCCGGCGAGGTCGGCGGGGTCACCGGTCGGGGTGATGCGGGCGAGCAGTTCGTCGCGGGCGGCCTCGGTGGTACGTCCCCGGGCGAGCGCCTTGGCCAGCAGCTTCTCGCTGTAGGCCTTGCCCTTCGCGGCGGCCTCGGCTGTGACGTCCTTGAGGACGACCTCGATGCCGGCCCGGGCGCAGGAGTACGCGATGCCGGCGCCCATCATGCCGGCGCCGAGAACGGCGACCTTGCGGACGGTGCGGCGCTCGACGCCCTCGGGGCGGCCGGCACCGGAGTTGACGGCCTGGAGGTCGAAGAAGAACGCCTGGATCATGTTCTTGGCGACCTGGCCGGTGACCAGTTCGGTGAAGTAGCGGGCCTCGATGGTCTGCGCGGTCTCGAAGTCGACCTGCGAGCCCTCGACGGCCGCCGCCAGGATGTTGCGGGGCGCGGGCATCGGGGCCCCGGCGAGCTGCTTCTTCAGGTTGGCGGGGAAGGCCGGGAGGTTGGCGGCGAACCGGGGGTTGGACGGGGTGCCGCCGGGGATCCGGTATCCCTTCACGTCCCAGGGCTGCTGGGACTCGGGGTGTGCGTCGATGAAGGCGCGGGCCTTGTCCAGCATCTCTTCGCGGGTGGCGGCCACTTCGTGGACGAGGCCGTTCTCCAGGGCGCGGGCCGGGGTGTACCGGGTGCCCTGGAGCAGCACCTTGAGCAGCGCGTCGGCGATGCCCATGAGGCGTACGGTACGGGTGACGCCGCCACCCGCCGGGAGCAGGCCGAGGGTGACCTCCGGGAGGCCGATGCGGGAGCCGGGCGCGTCCAGTGCGATCCGGTGGTGGCAGGCGAGGGCGATCTCGTAACCGCCGCCGAGCGCCGCGCCGTTGATGGCGGCGACGACGGGGATGCCCAGGGTCTCGATGCGGCGCAGGGAGCGCTTGATGGCCATCCCGGCGTCGAAGACGGCCCCCGCGTCCTCGGGCCGGGCGTGGATCATCTCCTTGAGGTCTCCCCCGGCGAAGAAGGTCTTCTTCGCGGAGGTGACGACGATGCCGCGGATGTTCTCCCTCCCGGCCTCGGCGCGGTCGGCGATCGCCGCGAGGGAGCGGGTGAAGGCCTGGTTCATCGTGTTGGCGGACTGGTTCGGGTCGTCGAGGACGAGGGTGACGACGCCGGTCCCGTCCTCTTCCCAGCGGATGGTGGTGCTCTCGGTCATGGGTTCTTCTCCGTAGGCAGCGGGCGTGGCGGGAGGGCGGGGCCGGTCAGACGCGTTCGACGACGGTGGCGACGCCCATGCCGCCGCCCACGCAGAGGGTGACGAGTCCGTACCGCAGGTCGCGCCGCTCGAGTTCGTCGACGACGGTGCCGAGGATCATCGCGCCGGTGGCGCCGAGGGGGTGGCCGAGCGCGATGGCGCCGCCGTTGACGTTGACCTTGTCGAGGCCGATCCCCATGTCCCGGACGAAGCGCAGCACCACTCCGGCGAAGGCTTCGTTGATCTCGATCAGGTCGATGTCGTCGATGGTCAGTCCGGCCTTGGCGAGCGCCTTGCGGGAGGCGGGGGCGGGGCCGGTCAGCATGATGGTGGGCTCGGAGCCGGAGACGGCGGCGGAGACGATCCGGGCGCGCGGGGTGAGGCCGTAGCGCTCGCCGACCTCCTTCGAGCCGATCGCGACGAGCGCGGCGCCGTCCACGATCCCGGAGGAGTTGCCGGCGTGGTGGACGTGGTCGATCTTCTCGACCCAGTGGTACTTCTGCAGGGCCACCGCGTCGAAGCCGCCCATCTCGCCGATGGTGGCGAAGGAGGGCTTGAGGGCGGCGAGCGAGTCGGCGGTGGTGCCGGGGCGCAGGTGCTCGTCGTGGTCGAGGACGACGAGGCCGTTGCGGTCCTTGACGGGGACCACCGAACGGGCGAAGCGGCCCTCCTTCCACGCCTCGGCGGCGCGCTCCTGGGAGAGGGCGGCGTACTCGTCGACGTCGCGGCGGGAGAAGCCCTCGACGGTGGCGATGAGGTCGGCGCCGATCCCCTGCGGGGCGAAGCCGGTCTCGAAGCTGGTCATCGGGTCCATCGCCCAGGCGCCGCCGTCCGAGCCCATGGGGACGCGGGACATGGACTCGACGCCACCGGCGAGGACGAGGTCCTCCCAGCCCGAACGGACCTTCGCGGCAGCGAGGTTGACGGCTTCGAGGCCGGAGGCACAGAAGCGGTTCTCCTGGACGCCTGCGACGGAGTCCGGAAGTCCCGCCGCGATGGCCGCGATCCGTGCGATGTCGGAGCCCTGGTCCCCGAGCGGGCTGACGACACCGAGGACGATGTCGTCGATGGCCGCCGGGTCCAGGCCGGGGAAGCGGGCGCGGATCTCGTGGATGAGGCCGACGACCAGGTCGATCGGCTTGGTGCCGTGCAGGGCCCCATTGGCCTTGCCGCGACCACGCGGGGTGCGGATCGCGTCGTAGACGAACGCTTCGGTACTCAAGACAACAGCCTTTCGGGGGACGGGCGTTCAAAGGTTCGGGGATCGAGTGGCACGCGTTTCCCGGGTGATCGAGCGGTACGCGTTTCTGACAAGCAGGGAGCGGCTCAGGACAGCAGGGAGCGACCGATGATCTCCTTCATGATCTCGGTGGTCCCGCCGTAGATCGTCTGGATGCGCCCGTCGGTGAAGGCCCTGGCGACCGGGAGCTCCGCCATGTAGCCGTATCCGCCGTGCAGTTGGAGGCAGCGGTCGGCCACCCGCTTCTGGAGTTCGGTCGCCCACCACTTGGCCATCGAGGCGTGCACCGCGTCGAGCGTGCCCTCCGCGTGCTCGGCGATGCACCGGTCGAGGAAGGTGCGGGTGACGGCGCACTCGGTGGCCATCTCGGCGATCTCGAAGCGGACGTGCTGGAGCCCCGCGAGCGGCCGGCCGAACGCCTCGCGCTCCTTGACGTACCGGGTGGTGATCTCCAGCAGGTGTTCGGCGGCGGCGATGCCGGCGACCGCGATGCCCATCCGCTCCTGGGCCAGGTTGGTCATCAAGTGGAGGAAGCCGCCGTGGAGTTCCCCGAGGAGGTTCTCCTTGGGGACCCGGACGTCGTGGAAGAAGAGTTCGGCGGTGTCCTGGGACTTCTGGCCGATCTTGTCGAGGTTGCGGCCGCGCTCGAAACCCGCCGCGCCGCGTTCGACCACGAGGAGCGAGAGTCCCTTGGCCCCGCCTTCCGGTGACGTACGGGCGACGACGACCACCAGGTCGGCGAGGATGCCGTTGGAGATGAAGGTCTTGGACCCGTTGAGCAGCCAGTGGTCACCCCGGTCCTCGGCGGTCGTACGGATGCCCTGGAGGTCGGAGCCGGCGCCCGGTTCGGTCATGGCGATGGCGGTGATGGTCTCGCCGGAGCAGAAGCCCGGCAGCCAGCGCCGCTTCTGCGCGGGGGTGGAGAGGCCGGTGAGGTAGGGCCCGACTATGTCGTTGTGCAGGCCGAGCGCGAGGCCGCTGACGCCCGCGCGGGTGAACTCCTCGGCGAGTACGGCGCTGTAGCGGAAGTCGTCGTTGCCGCCCCCGCCGAACTCCTCGGGGACGGCGAGGCCGAGCAGCCCCTGCCGGCCCGCCGCGCGCCACGCCTCCCGCGAGACGATGCCGTCCTTCTCCCACTGTTCGTAGTGCGGGAGCACCTCCTTGGCGAGGAAGGTACGGACGGTCTCGCGGAACACGTCGTGTTCGGCGGCGAAGATCTGGCGTTTCACCGGGCCTCCTGGAGTGGGTGTCGGATGGTGTGCACCGGTCGCGCCCTCACCCGGAAGCCTCCGCCGGCGGTTCGCCGGCCGACTGCGGCACGTCCCGGCCCCCGAGCAGTTCCGGCACGTCCCGTCCCCCGAGCAGTTCCGGCACGTCCCACTCCGCCGCCACCGACGCGGCGCCGCTGCCGGGCAGGGCGGGGGCGCTCCGCACGGCGGTGGGGGTGGCGGAGAAGCGCGGGGCGGGGGCGGGCTGGGTGATCCCGGCGTGCTCCACGAAGGTGGCGCGGGCGGCGAGATGCGGGTGCCCGGGCGCCTCGCGGAGGGAGAGGACCGGGGCGACGCAGGCGTCGGTGCCCTCGAACACCTCGGTCCACTCGGCGCGGGTACGGCTACGGAACCGGTCCGCGACCGCGGTGCGCAGCTCCTCCCAGCGGGCGAGGTCCGCACGGTCGGGCAGCTCTTCGTCGACGCCGAGGAGCGCCGTGAACTCGTCGTAGAACCGCTGTTCCAGCGGCCCGACCGCCATGGCCTCGTCGTCCGAGGTCGCGTACGTGCCGTAGAAGGGGCAGCCGCCGTCGAGGAGGTTGGCGCCGCGCCGGTCCTGCCAGGCGTCGGCCGCCAGCATGCCGTGGATCATGGTGGCGAGGTGGGCCGCGCCGTCGACGATCGCGGCGTCCACGACTTGGCCGCTCCCGCCGGGGGTACGGGCGTGCTGGAGGGCGGCGAGCACGCCGACCACGAGGTAGAGGGAGCCGCCCGCGTAGTCGCCGAGCAGGTTGGCCGGGACGGCCGGGGGTTCGCCGGGGCGGCCGATCATGGAGAGGGTGCCGGTCGGCGCGAGGTAGGAGACGTCGTGTCCGGCGCGCTGGGCGAGCGGGCCTTCCTGGCCCCAGCCGGTCATCCGCCCGTAGACGAGCCGGGGGTTGCGGCCGAGGCAGGCGTCGGGGCCCACCCCGAGCCGTTCGGCGACGCCGGGGCGGTATCCCTCGATGAGGATGTCGGCACGTTCGGCGAGGGCGAGGACGGCCGAGGCGCCCGCTTCCGTCTTGAGGTCGAGCAGGACGGAGCGCTTGTTGCGGTTGGTCAGGTCGCGGGCCGGGTCGATGCCGAGCACCGCGCCGCCGGGCCGGTCCACCCGGACCACGTCGGCGCCGAGGTCGGCCAGGAGCATCGCGGCGAACGGGCCGGGGCCGATGCCCGCCAGTTCGACCACGCGCACTCCGGAGAGGGGCCCGTTCCCCGACGCAGCCATCAAGCCCCCAGCGGTGTGACACAACCGATGTAACATCGACGATGCTAAGAATGACCGCCGCTCCGCACAAGGCTTTTGGCCGAGCGACCGCTTAGGGCGTGTGTCGAAAGTTCCGCCTGTCCGGCGGGCGGACGGCGCCACTTTCGACACACGCCCTGGTTTCCTCACCTTCCATGGTGCACCGTCACACGCCGTTCCGCCCCGAGTGCCACGCGTCACCCGCCGACCCGCGGTCGGCGAGCCGTGACCCGCGACCGGAGTGGTTCACCTCCCCCCGGCCACGGGTCTACCCTCGGCCACCCACCCGCAGCCGGCCCCAGCGGAGGCACACATGAAGAGGCACCACGGATCCGAACGCCCCTACGACGTCGTCCTGTACGGCGCCACCGGCTTCGTCGGCACGCTGACCGCCGCGTATCTCGCGGCGCACGCTCCCGAGGGGCTGCGCTGGGCGCTGGCCGGGCGCAGTCGCGAGAAGCTGGAGCGGCTGCGCGGCGGACTCGCCGTGAAGGGCCCGGAGCCCGCACTGCTCGTCGCGGACGCCGACGACCCCGCGGCGCTGCGCGAACTCGCCCTGTCCACACGGGTGGTGGCCACCACGGTCGGGCCCTTCCTCCGTCACGGGAACGCGCTCGTCGCGGCCTGCGCCCGGGCCGGAACGGACTACCTGGACCTCACCGGCGAGGCCGAGTTCATCGACCGGACCTGGCTCGACCACGACGGGCCCGCCCGGGAGACCGGGGCGCGCCTGGTGCACGCCTGCGGCTTCGACTCGGTGCCCCACGACCTCGGCGCGTACTTCACCGTCCGGCAGCTGCCCAAGGGCGTGCCGCTGACGGTCGACGCCTTCGTCCGCGCCCACGCGGTGTTCTCCGGCGGTACGTTCGCCTCGGCGGTGAACGCGGTGGGCCGGGGTCCGCAGATGCTGGCCGCCGCCCGGGAACGCCGGGAGCGCGAGCCCCGGCTCACCGGCCGTCGTGTCCGGACCCCGCTGGGGACCCCGCACTTCAGCGGGGAGACCGGGACCTGGGCCCTGCCGCTGCCGACCGTGGACCCGCAGATCGTGGGCCGTTCGGCGCGTGCGCTGGAGCGCTACGGCCCCGACTTCCGCTACCGCCACTTCGCCTCGGTGAAGCACCTGCCGGTCGCGCTGGGGGGCACGGCGGGGCTGATGACCCTGGTCGCGGCAGCTCAACTTCCCTTTGTACGCGATTGGATGACGAATCGTTACCAGTCGGGCGAGGGGCCCGACGAGGAGCGCCGCGGGCGGAGCAGGTTCACCGTCCGGTTCGTCGGGGAGGGCGGGGGCCGGCGGGTCTTCACCGAGGTCTCGGGCGGCGACCCGGGGTACGACGAGACGGCGCGGATGCTGGGCGAGGCCGCTCTCTGCCTCGCCCTGGACGATCTGCCGGAGACCTCGGGCCAGGTGACGACGGCGGTGGCCATGGGCGATGCCCTGCTGGAACGGCTGCGGGCCTCGGGGCTGGGCTTCCGGGTGGCGGCCCGCCTCTGAGGACGGGCCCGGGGGCTCTCGCTCAGCCCGCCGCTTCCCGCAGTGCGCGCCGGCAGAGCGCGTCGGCCCGGCGGGTGGTCTCGGGCTGGCGGAACCCCCGGGTCAGCGCCAGGGTGTGGGCGCAGGCGGTGTCCAGCGTGGTCCGGTGGCCGACGGAGACGAAGACCGGCTTGGTCTCGTCCCGGGTGCGCAGGGCCCGGCCGACCTCCTCCGTACCGTCCAGCAGCGGGGAGGAGTCACCGCGCTTCGGGCCGGGCGGTTCGTACGCGAAGGTGAAGGGGTTCTTGGCGACGCCGATGACGGGGAGTCCGGTCAGCACCCCGAGATGGCTGGCGAGTCCGAAGCGCCGGGGGTGGGCCAGACCGTATCCGTCGCAGACGACGAGGCCCGGGTCGGCCGTGAGCGACTCCAGCGCGGCGAGCACCGTGGGTATCTCCCGGAAGGCCAGCAGCCCGGGGACGTACGGGAAGGTGACCCGGCCCACGGCGGTGGTCTCGGCGACCACGTCGAGGGTGGCGGCGTCCAGCACCACGGCCGCCGCGACGACGAGGTCCCGCTCGTCGTCGTAGGCGACGTCCACGCCGGTGACGTGGCCCGATCCGGGGGCCGGTCCAAAGTCCTCGGCCACCACCCGGTCGCGCAGGCTGTCCTGGACGGCGCGCGCCTCGGCGGCGTCGGCGGGCACGGCGAACATCGTCATGACGGCCGAGCTTAGGTGGTGTCCGGCGGATCAGGGTCGGCCGGGGGCTTCGCGCCAGGGGTGAGCGGCCGGTCCGGACGACGGCGGTCCGGGACGAAGGGCGTGCCGCCTCCGCGAGCACTACCGCGCGTCAACGGGGGTACGAGGAGCGCCACGAGGGCACCCGGTTCGCGGGTTTTGCCCCGGCTCGCTGTCGAGGAGTGTCATGGTGACTGCTTCTTCGCGACGTCTTCAGGACGTCGCGCGGGACGTGTTCGGCTGGGAGCGGCTGCGGCCGGAGCAGACGAGGGCGATGGAAGCGGTGATGGAGCGGCGCGACACCCTGGTGGTGATGCCCACGGGTGCCGGGAAGTCGGCCGTCTACCAGGTTCCGGGGGTGCTGCTTCCGGGTCCGACCGTCGTGGTGTCGCCGCTGATCGCGCTCCAGCGCGACCAGGTCCAGGGGCTGCTGCGCCGCGCGGGGACGGACGCGGCCGCGGTGAACTCGACGCAGACCGGGGACGAGAACGCCGCGGTCTGGGACAGGATCAGCGCGGGGGACGTCGACTTCCTCTTCCTCGCCCCGGAGCAGCTGGCCAAGGACGAGGTGGTCGAGCAGCTCGCGGCCGCGGAGCCGGCGCTGTTCGTCGTGGACGAGGCGCAGTGCGTGTCCTCCTGGGGCCACGACTTCCGGCCCGAGTACCTGAGGCTCGGCCAGGTGATCCAGCGGATCGGGCGTCCTCCGGTGCTCGCCCTCACGGCGAGCGCCGCCGCCCCCGTGCGGGGCGACATCGTCGCGCATCTGGGGATGCGGGACGTGCGGGAGGTCGTCACCGGCTTCGACCGCCCGAACATCCATCTGGAGGTGATCCCGTTCCGGGACGCGGCGGTCAAGGCGCGGGCCGTGGTCGAGCGGGCCGCGGCGGAGCCCAAGCCGGGGCTGGTGTACGCGGCGACGCGGCGCGAGGCCGAGGAGTACGCGAGCGAACTGAGCCTGCTGGGGCTGGACGTGGCGGCGTACCACGCGGGACTTCCCGCACAGGAGCGCGGTGACGTGCACGACCGCTTCCTGGCGGGTTCGCTGGACGTGGTGGTGGCGACGTCCGCGTTCGGGATGGGTATCGACAAGCCGGACGTGCGCTTCGTGCTCCACGCGTCCGTGCCCGGGTCCCTGGACGCCTACTACCAGGAGATAGGCAGGGCCGGACGGGACGGCGAGCAGTCCCGGGCGATCCTCGCGTACCGGCCGCAGGACCTCGGCCTGCAGCGCTTCTTCTCGGCGGGCCGCCCCGATCCGGACACCGTCACCCAGGTGGCGCGCACGCTGGCGGAGCACGACGGCCCCGTGCACCCCGGCGACCTGCGGGCCGAAACGCACCTGACGGCGAGCCGGCTGACGGCGGTCGTCAACCTCCTGGAGCAGGTCGACGCGGTGCACACCACCGTGCGGGGCGACGTGGAACCGGTGCCGGGCATCGACCCTGCCGACGCCGCGCAGCAGGCGGTCGAACTGGGCGACGCCCACCAGCAGCTGGAACGCTCCCGGGTGGACATGATGCGTGGCTACGCGGAGTCCACCGGCTGCCGGCGCCGCTTCCTCCTCGGCTACTTCGGACAGGTCCGGGACGAGTCCGAGGGGTGCGGCTCCTGCGACGTGTGCGAAGCGGCCGAGCTGTCCCGGGAGGGCGTGGCACCCGGTCCGGCGATCCTGGCCGGTACGGGCGGGCAGATACCCGCCCGGGCCGGCGAGGAGACGGCCGCAGGCGGCCACCCCTACCGCCCCGGCACCCGGGTCCGGCACCAGCACTGGGGAGAGGGTTCGGTGATGAGCGAGGAGGACCGGAGCCTGACCGTGCTCTTCCAGACGGTCGGCTACCGCACCCTGTCGCTGGAGGTCGTGCGGGAGCACGGGTTGCTCGACGTGTGCTGATCCCGGGGCTGCGTGTCAGTCGCGGCCCGGCGGGGCGTTCCGTCCGGTGCGTACCGCGATGTCCCGACTCTCCGTCGATGGGGCGTTCACGGGACCTGTCCGGTTGGCGGCCGGGCCGTGCGACCGGTGGCCGTGGGGCCGGCCCCTCCGCGTAAGGGCCGGCCCACGGGACGGACGGGATGGACGGGCGCTTCCCGGGCAGATGATCAGTCCCGGGGGTTTCGGCGGTGACAGAGCTCACGCCCCGGGTCGGTGCACGGATCGCGGCGTTCCGTCGTCTACTCCAGTGCCGGAGTCCGTTCGTCCAGCCGTGCGAGGGAGCAGGTCTTGTCCAGCCTTATCGAGCAGCCCGTACAGGCCCGCATGGTCGCGTCCGTTCCGCGGACGGCGACGCTGGCCGCCACCTTGCGGTACGACCGCGCCCATCCGTTCGCGGTCCGGATCGCGTTCCCGGCCAGGGCCACGCTGGAGGGCTCGGACGTCTCGTGGGAGTTCTCCCGGGAGCTGCTGGCCCGGGGTGTGGACGCGCCCGCCGGCCTCGGGGACGTACGGGTGCGGCCTTTCGGCCGGGAGCGGACCGCGCTCGAGTTCCACGCCGCGGAGGGCATCGCGATGGTGCACGTCCGCACCTCGGAACTGCGCCGATTCCTCAGGCGTGTACAGGAGTTGGTGCCTGCAGGCGACGAGCACCGATTCCTGGACCTCGACCGCGAGCTGGCGGAGTTCCTGGGCGACAATCACTGAGCGGGAATGCGGGCCGGGTTGTCCCGTCGCAGCGGCGTACCACCCCGATCGGCCGTCTGCTGAGCCCGTCCGGGACGCCTCGGAGAACGGTTCCGGCACCGGTCAGGCTTGGCGGAGGGCTTACCTACGCTTAACCTACGGACACGTAACCTACGAGGTCGTAGGTAAATCTCCCGTCCCCAGGAGCACCCGTGACGATCACCTCTCCCCACCTCGGCAGTTCGAAGGCGTGGACCGACGCCCAGCTGCTGTACGCGCTGGAAGAGGTGGTGGAGAAGGAACTCAACCGGCATCTCAAGGTCGCCAAGGACTGGATGCCCCACGAGTACGTCCCGTTCTCCGACGGCCGGAACTTCCCGGGCGTCTTCGACGACGGCGAGGCGTGGGCCCCCGACCAGTCCAAGGTCACGGACATCGGCAAGATCGCTCTCGTGGTGAACCTGCTGACCGAGGACAACCTCCCCAGCTACCACCACGAGATCGCCTCGCTCTTCGGCCGCGACGGCGCCTGGGGCACCTGGGTGCACCGCTGGACGGCCGAGGAGGGCCGCCACGGCATCGTGATGCGCGACTACCTCCTGACCTCGCGCGCGGTCGACCCGGACAAGCTGGAGCAGTTCCGCATGGCGCACATGGCGGAGGGGTTCGAGTCCGACAACCGGCACTCGATGCTGCACTCCGTCGCGTACGTCGCCTTCCAGGAGCTGGCCACCCGCGTCTCGCACCGCAACACGGGCCACCAGTCGGGCGACCCGGTCTGCGACCGGATGCTCGCGCGCATCGCCACCGACGAGAACCTGCACATGGTGTTCTACCGGAACCTCCTGGGCGCCGCCTTCGAGCTGGCCCCGGACCTCACCATGCAGGCCGTGCGGGACGTGGTCGTCAACTTCCGGATGCCGGGACACGGCATGCCCGGGTTCGAACGGGCCGCCGCGCAGATGGCGATCGGCGAGATCTACAACATGCGCATCCACCACGACGACGTGATCCAGCCCGTGCTGCGCTATCTGAAGGTCATGGACATCGACGGGCTCGGCCCGGAGGGGCTCCAGGCGCAGGAGGAGCTCGGCCTGTACATGGGCGGCCTGGACAGCGAGGCGTCGAAGTTCGACGAGAAGCTCGCGGCGCGCAAGGCCCGCATGGCGGCGCGCGAGCGCTGAGGCCCCCGCGCCGGCCGCCCCCGGCCCACCACCCCAGGGCCCGCCGCCGTACGCACGTGCCTGGTTCACTCCGGCGCGGTCCACTCCTCGTACGCGGCGTCCCGGACGTCCGCCGCCGGGTGCTGGCGCAGCATCCGCAGCTGGGTGCGCCAGGGCGCGGTCCACTCCGTGCTCCGGCCGCCGGCCACCGTGAGCGCGACGGCGAGCAGCCCCTGCGCGGGGTCGCCGCCGGTCGCGGTGAGCCGGCCCGCCACCGTCAGGAGGACGTCGGGGTCCGTGCCCCCGTGCCGCCGCGCCGCGACGAGGTGGCCGAGGAGGGTGCGGGCGGTCCTGGCGGCCAGCGCGGGCCGGCCCTCGTGCAGAGCGGCGAGCCGGACGAGGTCGGTGTGCAGGGTGTCGGCGTCGGTGGCGTACGGGTCGACGGCCCCGACCAGGAGGGCGGCGGCCTGCGGCACGGTGTCCCGGTGGGCCGCGAGGCGGTCCGCCGCGCCGACGAGCACGGCGCGCTTCGTCCTGGTCGGGCTCGTGTGCCCGCCGGACAGCGCCCGCACCAGGTGGACGAGGCGCTGGCGGCCCGGCCGGTCGCGGTCGGCGCCCGCGTCGTCCGCGGTGTCGTCGGTGGCCAGCAGGGTGAGCGTCCGGTTCAGGGCGTCGGCCCCCTCCGGGGTGGCCGAGGCCCCGTCGACGAGCGCGTCCGCCGCGCCGGTCCAGCCACCCCGGCGGTCGAGGTCGGTGACGGCGGCGAGCAGCACCTCGCTCGCGCCGTGGGCCCAGGGCAGCCAGTGGGCCAGCGCCCGGTGGGCGACGGCGGCCAGTTCGGGGTCCCGGGTGGTGCTCACCTCCTGGACCAGCCGGGCGAACCGGGCGCGGTGCCGCTCCGGCAGTTGGTGCGGGAGGGTACGCAGCACGGCCCCCCGCACAACCGGAGTGTCGCTCCGGGCCGCGTCGGCCAGCATCTCCCAGATCCGTTCGCTGCCGAGCAACGTGTGGGCGACGGCGACGCACGCGGCCCGTACGTCGGGGTGCTGTCCGGGCTCGCCGTAGGCGCCCGCGACCACCTCGGCCGCGCGTTCCAGCGGCAGCCGGACGGCGGCGAGCCGCACCATCTCCTTGCGGCTGGTGACCTTGCCGGTGCCGGGCGCGGTCCGGGCGGCAAGGTCCCCGGCGAGGCGCGAGGGGCGGACGTGGCGCGAGGCCCGGCTCGCGGCGAAGACGGCGACGCGCGCCCGGTCCCCGCCGACGTGGTCGAGCAGGCCGTCGAGCGCCTCGGCGGGGCGGTCGGTACGGCCGAGGGCGGCGAGCGCGGTCTCGGCCAGCAGGACGTCCGGGGATCCGGCCCACTTCCGCAGGGCTCCGGCGCCGGCTCCGGGTACCGCCGCCAGCTGGGCGACGGCCCCCGCCCGGGTCCACAGCGGCAGCTTCTCGTCACCCGCCGCCTTCTCCAGTCCGCGCAGGGCGGCCTTCTGCTGCCGGGGCACCCAGCAGACGGCCTCGCGGTGGACCGGCAGCGTACGGTCGGCCTCGCGCGTGGCGAACCTGCCGGGCGGCACCGGCGCGCCGAGCACCCGGTCCAGCAGGTCGGTGCGGCGGGCGGTGACGATCCGCCGGACGACGGGGAGGACGACGGCGGAGGGATCCCGTTCCATGACCTGCGCGACGCGCGCGTCGCGCTGCCGTACCGGTCGCAGCCACAGCGGGATCGCCTCGCGGGCGGTGGCGGTGTTCCCGTAGCGGACGGCCTGGCGGAGCAGCTCCTGGAGTTCGTCCATGCCCTCGGCCCGGCGGCCGACGGCCTGGGCGAGTGCCAGCACCAGCGCGTAGTCGGACTTGTCGGCCCCCGCCTCCAGCCAGGGACGCAGCGCTTCGAACACCAGGTGTTCCTGGCCCCCGCGCAGGGTGCGGTCGAGCCGTCCCAGGTCGGCGGCGCCGGTGGTGCCGGAGAGCCGGACCAGGGTGCGCAGGGACCAGCTGACGAGGGCGCGGCGGCCGGTGACGGCGTGCTCGCGCAGGACGGCCACCGCGAGGGAGGAGAGGAAGGAGCGGGTGGCGGCGGAGGAGTCCCGGGCCTCGACGGCGTCGGTGGCGATCCGGTCGAGCAGGGGCTCCGAGGCGGCCGTGAAGAGGACGGGCGGGGTGTCGAGGAGGGCGCCCAGCGCGGCAGTGCGCACGGGTTCCTGTTCGTTGCGCAGCCGCCCCATGTCGTCGAGTACGGCGTGGACGGTGGCGGGTTCACCGGAGCGTCCCGCGTTGCTGATCAGCAGGCCCCAGGCCGTCGCGCGGTCCTCGGCGGCCGGCCGCCGGGTGGCGGTGAGCAGGCGTTCGCGAACCTCCTGCGGCGGCAGGTACGACTCGGCGAGCAGGACGGTGTCCCAGGGTTCGCCGTGGTCGCGGGCGCGGGCGGCCATGCGCCGGGCGGTCGCGGCGACCCGGTTGCGCGGCAGGGCGCCGAGCACGGCGGCGTCGACGGGTGTTCCGGTGGTCCCGGTGTCGTCCCGGCCGGTGACGGACGCGTGGAACGCGGCCCGGCGGCCGGGCGGCAGGGCGCGCATCAGCCGGGCGAGGGCGGCGGAGTCGTCACGCAACGTCGTGCCGAGTGCGACCAGCGCCTCTTCGGGCGCGGACCGGGCCATGCGCCGCAGCAGGACGCCGCTGAGGACGCCGTGCCGCCGCGGGAACTCCGTCCGGCCGGGGCCGAGGAACAGGCGTACGAAGCGTCCCGGGTCGGCGTCGACGAGCGCACCCAGGTGGCGGCGGAGGACGAAGGGGAGCTGGGCGGGCGGGTAGGCCTCCAGCAGGTCGAGGACGCGGTGCGGCAGCCGGTCGGCCGCCGTCGCGACGCCCAGCGCGCACCCGGACGACCACCAGCGGAGGTCGCGCCGGTCCTCCGGCAGCGCGGCGAGTTCGCGGGCCGCCTGGTCGAGGTAGGCACCGGGGTGGCGGCGCCCGAGCGAGGACCAGCAGGCGGCGGCGTGGAAGAGTTCGGGCAGCAGCGCGGCCACGGTCCCCGGGGAGCAGCCGGGCAGCATCCGGGCCGCCTCGGCATCGCCCCAGGTGCGGCGCAGTGAGACGATCAGCCGGTCGGCGAGGGCCGTGCGTCGGCTAGCGACGACCGCCCGGATCAGCCGGAGCCGTACGGCGGCCGACGCGTCGGCCATGGCCTCCTCGAACACGGAGTCGGGCACGCCGAGCCCGTCCGCCACCCGCAGCGCCTGGCCGCGGACGAACGGGTCCTCGTCGGCGATGTGCCGGGCCACCCACTCCCGGTCGCCGCCGGCCGCCGCCGCGAGAACGGCCACGCCGCGTTCGTACGGTTCGCCGTCCTCCAGCTCCTCCAGCACCGGACGCAGCACACCGGCGTCGGCCAACTTCCGGGCGCGGTGCGCGAGTTCCCGCATGCGGGCGGGGTACGGAAGCGGGTCGAGGCTGTCGAGCAGGGTGCAGGCCAGGACGAGGGGGCGCTTCTCGGTCATGGAGGGATTCTGCCGCGCGCCCACCGATTCCTCGCCACGAATTTACGGACCGTGACGCGCCCGGTTCGTTCGTACGCATCACCGGAGCCGGTACGGGCGCCGGGACGGTGGGCGCAGTTCCACCCAAGTCCGCCCACATCGCCCGGAGTTCCGGTGTGATTACTACGGTGGCGTTTCGGGTTCGTGGCAGGACCACCGAAACACTGGCGCTCCCGGGAAACCCGGACCAGACTGACGCCCGCACCTCGGCGCACCGCCCCCACGCCCCCCGAGAAGGCCCCCACGCCCATGCCCACTCCCCTCTCCCCCGGCGCACTCGCCCCGCTCCCGCCCCACGGGACACGGAGGCGGTGCGCATGCTCCGCCATGTGACGCGGAAGGTCGCGGGCTGGTTGCTGATGATCGCCGTGGCGACCAACGCGACCTACTTCCTCGCCAGTTGGTTCCTCGACCCCCGGTCGAACTTCAAGGAGCTGCGCCCCGCGCGCAGCGAGGAGCAGATCGACCGCGCCCTCGCGCCGTACAACCTGGATCCGCGGGTGCCGGTGGTGCACCGGTGGTGGGACTGGCTCACCTCGGTGGTGGTCCACTTCGACTGGGGGAAGTCCCCCACCGGCGTCCGGGTCAACGGGGAGATCGGTTACCGGTCCCTGGTCAGCGCCGAGTTGGTGCTCATCGCGACAGTGCTGTCCGTAGTGGTCGGGGTGGGGCTGGGGGTGTACACCGCCTCCCGGCAGTACGGCTGGGCGGACCGGTTCTCGCAGGCCGTGTCCATCGCGGTGTTCAACGTGCCCACGTCGGTCGCCGCGCTCGCGGTGGTCTTCGTCGCCATCTGGTTCAACCAGCACGCGGGCGTGCACTTCCTCCCGGTGGCCGGGGAGAACTCCCCCGACGTCGAGGGGGTGTTGCCGACGATCGGCGACCGCCTCCTCCATCTCGTCCTGCCGACGCTCACGCTGACCTTGATGGGTTACGTCGGCTACCACCTGACGCAGCGCTCGCTGCTGCTCGACACCATCGACGCCGACTTCGTGCGGACCGCCCGGGCCACCGGTCTCACCAGGGCCCAGGCCGTCCGACGGCACGCGCTGCGGGCCGCCCTCATCCCCACGGCCACCTCCGTGGCGTTCAGTGTCCCGGCCCTCTTCACCGGCGCGGTCATCACCGAGACGATCTTCGGCTGGAACGGCATGGGCCGCTACTTCGTCCAGACCATCGGCAAGAACGACGTGCACGGCGCGGTCGCCACGGCCGCCTTCGCCGCGGCGCTGACCGCGATCGGAGCGATCCTCGCGGACATCGCGACCGTCTTCCTCGATCCGAGAGTGCGGGTGAGCTGACGTGGCGGCAGACCTGACGACGGGCACCACCGCACCGCCTTCGCAGGCGGCGCCCCCCGCGAAGGACGGCCGGCACCTCGGCCTCGCCCGGCTCCATCTGCGGCGGTTCCTGCGCAACCGGCTCGCCGTCCTCGGCGTGGTGATCTTCGCGGCCCTGGTGCTCTTCAGTGCCTTCGGCGGCCTGTTCACCCCGTACGCGTACTCCGACGCGGACTTCGCGGCGCTCACCCAGCCTCCGGGCACCGCCCACTGGTTCGGTACCAACCAGGGCGGCAACGACGTCTACGCGTCCGCCGTGCACGGCCTGCGGCGCTCCCTGGTCATCGCGGTGAGCGTGTCGGTGCTGACCGTCGTGGTCGCTGCGGTCATCGGTTCCAGCGCCGCGTACTTCGGCGGCCGGACCGAGAAGGCGACGCTCGCCGTCATCCACTTCCTGCTGATCGTCCCGAGCTTCCTCATCCTCGCCCTGGTCTCCCACCGCCTGGCCGGCGACTGGCGGGTCCTCATCGTCGTGCTGACGGTGTTCGGCTGGATGTCCACGGCCCGGGTGATCTGGTCGGTCTCGACCTCCCTGCGCGAGCGGGACTTCGTCACGGCGGCGGAGTTCATGGGGGTCCGGCCGCTGCGCATCATCCTGCGCCACATCATCCCCAACCTCGGCTCGCTGCTGATCGTCAACCTGACGCTGGGGGTCGTCGCCACCGTGCTCAGCGAGACCGCGCTGTCCTTCCTCGGGTTCGGCGTCCAGCCCCCGGACGTCTCGCTCGGCACCATGCTCGCGGACGGCTCCGGGGCCATCACCAGCGCGCCCTGGCTCTTCGCCTTCCCCGCGGGCCTGGTCGTGCTGCTGACCGTGTCGATGACCTTCGTCGGCGACGGGCTGCGGGACGCCCTCGATCCCACGTCCGCGACCGGTGCGGCAGGAGGCCGACGATGACCCTCACGACTCCGCTGCCAGGACCCGTGCCGCCCACGGCGGCCACCCCCGTGCTCTCGGTGCGGGATCTGCGGATCTCCTTCCCCTCCGAGGCCGGCCGGGTGGAGGCGGTGCGCGGGGTCGGTTTCGACCTGCTGCCGGGCCGGACGCTCGGGATCGTCGGCGAGTCCGGCTCGGGGAAGTCGGCCACCGCGATGGGCATCATGGGCCTGCTCCCGCCCGCCGCCGAACTGCGGGGCCAGGTGCTGCTGGGCGGCCGGGACCTGGTCGGGCTCGGGGACAAGGAGCTCTCCGGCGTCCGGGGCAAGTCCATCGGCATGGTCTTCCAGGACCCGCTCTCCGCGCTCACCCCGATCTTCTCCGTGGGCCGGCAGCTCTCCGACGCCCTCCGGGTCCACCAGGACCTGTCGAAGCGGGCCGCCCGGGAGCGGGCCGTGGAGCTGCTCGACCTCGTCGGCATCCCGGACCCCCGCGAGCGGGCCTCCTCCTTCCCGCACGAGTTCTCCGGCGGGATGCGCCAGCGCGTCGTCATCGCCCTGGCGATCGCCAACGAGCCGTCCGTCCTCGTCGCCGACGAACCCACGACCGCGCTCGACGTCACCGTGCAGGCCCAGATCCTCGACGTCCTGCGGCTCGCCCAGCGCGAGACCGGCGCCGGGCTCGTCCTGATCACCCACGATCTCGGGGTCGTCGCGGGTCACGCGGACGAGGTCGCGGTGATGTACGCGGGCCGCATCGTGGAACGGGCCGGCGTCGACGAGCTGTTCCGGCGCCCGGCCATGCCGTACACCGCGCGGCTGCTGGCCGCGGTGCCGACCGTGGACAGCGGGGTGCACCGGCCCCTGGTCCCGATCGCCGGGGAGCCGCCCGCCCTGGTGGGCCTCCCCACGGGCTGCCCCTTCGCGCCCCGGTGCGCGGTCGCACTCGACGCCTGCCGCGCCGACGAACCCTCCCTGCGGCACGTCGCCGGGCACGGCGAGGTGGCCTGCCTGCGCGCCGAGGAGACGTACGGCGGCGCCCTGGACCCGGCCGGAGGCGTCACGCCCGTCGCACCGCCCTCCGAACCGCACTCCGGCACCCCGTCGTCCGGCACGGCGGGTACGGGCACGGGTTCGGCCACGGGCACGGGCGAGGGCGAGGTCGTGCTGCGGGTGGAGGGTCTCGTCAAGACCTTCCCCGTCACCAAGGGCACCGTCCTCAAGCGCCGGGTCGGCACCCTGCGCGCCGTCAACGGGGTGGGGTTCGAGCTCCGGGCGGGCGAGACTCTGGGCCTGGTGGGCGAGTCGGGGAGCGGCAAGACCACCACGCTGCTGGAGATCCTCCGGCTGCGGCGGCCCGAGGGCGGCCGTATCGAGGTCGCCGGCCGGGACCTCGCCACCCTCGGTTCCGCCGCGGCGGCCCGGGAGTTGCGGCGCGACGTGCAGATCGTCATGCAGGACCCGCTCGGGGCGCTGGACCCGCGGCTCCCCGTCTCCGAACTCCTCGCCGAGCCGCTGCGGGCGATCCGGCGGGACCGGGGGGCGATCCGCTCCCGGATCTCCGAACTGCTGGGCCTCGTCGGCCTGGACGCGGCGGTGGGCGACCGCTTCCCCGCCGCGCTCTCCGGCGGTCAGCGTCAACGGGTGGGCATCGCCCGCGCCCTGGCGACCGAACCGAAGCTGCTGGTCCTGGACGAACCGCTGTCCGCGCTCGACGTCTCCGTGCAGGCCGGTGTGATCAACCTGCTGGCACGGCTCAAGCGTGAACTCGGGATCGCCTACCTGGTGGTCGCGCACGACCTGGCGGTGATCCGGTACGTCTCCGACCGCATCGCGGTGATGTATCTCGGCCACATCGTGGAGACCGGGGACACCGAGAGCCTCTTCGCCGACCCACAACACCCGTACACCAAGGCCCTGTTGTCGGCGATCCCGGTGCCGGATCCCGGGCGGGAGCGCACCCGCGAGCGCGTCGTGCTGGAGGGCGAGCAACCGAGCGCCACCCGGTTGCCCGCAGGGTGCGTCTTCGTCGACCGGTGTCCGCTGTACCGCCTGGCCGACGAGGGCGTACGGCAGCGTTGTCGTACCGAACGGCCCGCGCCGACACCGGTGGCAGGGCGGCCCGGTCACCGCTACGCCTGTCACGCCGTCTGAGCACCCCAGGACCCGCCCCCGACCGCTCCGTCTCCCCCTCTCCCCCCACCCCCGACTCCGAAGGAACCGTCCCGTCATGCGCGCTCGACTGGCACTGCCGCTCGCCCTGATCGCCGCCATCTCCGTCACCGCCACCGCGTGCTCCTCCTCCGGGGAGGACACCCCCCGGGCGGACGAGAAGAACGTCCCGGCCGCGGCCTCGGGCGCCGCGGACTACAACCCGCAGCCGTACGACAAGATCAAGGACGGCGGTACGTACACGACGGTCGGGACCTTCGACGACCAGGGCAACCCCTTCAACGTCAACTCCACCCTGACCGCCGCCCGGGTCTGGGCCTGGTACAACGCGGACGCGATCACCTACTCGCCCACCGGCGAGGTGCAGTACAACCCGGACTACTACAGCGATGTGAAGGTCACCGTCGAGGGCGGCAACCAGAAGGTCACCCTGACGATCAACCCGAAGGCCGTCTTCAACGACGGAACGCCGATCGACTGGACCGCCATCGCGGCGACCTGGAAGGCCAACAACGGATCGGACAAGAAGTTCGCGCCCCTCTCCACGAACGGCTACGACCGGATCACCTCGGTCGAGAAGGGGGCGGACGCCAAGCAGGCGGTCATCACCTTCAAGGGGGTCGACGCCTCCTGGTCGAGCCTGTTCACCACCTTCCTGCACCCCGAGGCCGCCACGGTCGCCCACTTCAACGACGCCTACGTGAAGAAGGCGCACCCCGAGTGGGGCGCGGGTCCCTACACCGTGGGCTCCTGGGACACCCACTCCGGCAACATCACCTTCGTCCGCAACCCGAAGTGGTGGGGCAAGAAGGGCAAGCTCGACAAGCGCGTCTACGTGAACCTGGAGTCGACCGCCTCGGTCAACGCGTTCAAGAACGGCGAGATCGACCTCACCTCCGCCGTCGACGCCGAGAGCCTCAACCAGGTGAAGGGACTCAAGGGGTCCGAGATCCGCAGCGGCGGCAGCCCCTTCGAGTACGCGCTCTACCTCAACAGCAAGTCGGCCGTCCTCGCGCACGAGGAGGTCCGCAAGGCGGTGGAGGAGAGCATCGACCGCGCGCAGATCGCGAAGATCCAGTTCCAGGGGCTGGACTACGCGGAGCCGCTGCCCGGCTCGGCGGTGCTCTACAGCTTCCAGAAGGGGTACCGGGACAACCTCTCCTCCGTGCTGACGTACGCGCCCGAGGAAGCGAAGAAGTCGCTCGACGCGGCGGGATGGAAGGCAGGGGCGGACGGTGTCCGGGCGAAGGGCGGCCAGAAGCTCGAAATCGGCTACACGCTCCTCGGCGACGACCCGCTGGACAAGGCTCTCGCCGGTGCCTTCACGGCGATGCTGAAGCCGATCGGCATCCACCTGGTCGTCAAGAAGGCCGACGAGGCGGACTTCGCCACCATCCTCAGTGACCGCAAGTTCGACCTCTTCATCTCGGGAAACCGCTCGATGGACCCGTTCGGCGCGCGGTACCTCTGCGACTTCTTCTGCTCGGACCGCGACTCCAACCTCACCGGCGCCGGCACACCGGCCCTGGACGCCGAGATCCGTGCCACCGCCGAGATCGCCGACCTCGACGAGCAGGTGGCGGCGGTCAACGAGGCCGAGGAGAAGGCGCTGCGGCAGTACGCCTTCCTGCCCTTGTTCAGCGGCCCGTCGACGTACGCGGTGAAGAACGGTCTGGCCAACGCCGGGGCGACCATCTTCTACAACCCGCTCCCCGAGACGGTCGGCTGGCAGAAGTAGGAAGCCCACGGCCCTTGCCACGACGGGCGCTTCCGGAGGAATCACCCCACGGAAGCGCCCCGGCGGCCCCGGGGAGGACCTGGGTCCGGGGGGACCAGTGGGGTTCCTGTGAACCGCCCTAGACTGTGCCGCGTGAAACCTGCGATACGTCTCGCCGTCATCGGCGTCCCGGTCATCATCGTCCTCTCCCTCGTCTTCGGAGGTGCCGGCGACGATCTCCCCTCGGACACCGGGCAGCCGTCGGCGGCCAACGAGAAGCAGTCGGCGGCGGACATCCGCGCCGAGGAGGACGCGGAGATCGCGGAGCAGCCTCCGGGGCTGGCGGACCCCGCGATGAAGGAGATCGCCTCGGAGCTGGTCTCCAGCGCGAACAGCTCCACGCTCGACTGGCGGAGCCGGTACGACGCGATCGAGGACACCGGGGACGGCCTGGGCTACACCGCCGGGATCGTCGGTTTCTGCTCCGGCACCAGCGACATGCTGGACCTCGTGGAGCGGTACACCGCCGCGCACCCGGACAATCCGCTGGCGCCCTTCCTGCCGGCGCTGCGCAAGGTGAACGGCAGCGGGTCGCACGAGGGCCTGGACCCCGGGTTCACCGATGCCTGGAAGCTGGCCGCGAAGGACGGGGCGTTCCGCTCCGCGCAGGAGGAGAGCCGGGACCGTCTCTACTTCGACCCGGCCGTGCGGCAGGCGAAGCTCGACGGGCTGGGGCCCCTCGGGCAGTACATCTACTACGACGCGATGGTGCTGCACGGGCCCGACGACAGCGCCACGGGCTTCTACGGCATCCGGGAAGCCGCTCTGGCGGACGCCGACACGGTGACCGAGGGCGGTGACGAGGAGGAGTACCTCGACATCTTCCTGGACGCGAGCAAGAAGGCGATCCGGGCGAAGCGCAAGGGGCGCGACACCTCCCGGATCGACACCATGCAGATGAAGTTCCTGGACGACGGCAACTTCAAGCTGGCCACCCCGCTGGAGTGGCGGGTGTACGGGAAGACGTTCCGCATCCCGGCCGCCTGAGCCGCCTGAGCCCCCGTCGGCGTGCCGGCCCTTCGGCCGCTCCCGGTCGGGCGCTCTCCCGGCTCTCGGCCGGTCCCGGTCAGGCGCTCGCGCGGCCGGAGCGGCGGAGCCGGTCGCGCTCGTTCTCCGACAGGCCTCCCCAGACGCCGAAGCGCTCGTCGTTGGCGAGGGCGTACTCCAGGCACGCGATCCGGCCCTCGCAGGCGAAGCAGAGCTGCTTCGCCTCGCGCGTCGAGCTTCCCGGCGCGGGGAAGAAGAATTCGGGACCGGTCTGGGCGCACAGGGCCGATTCCTGCCAGGCGAGCGCGTCCTCGGTGGTGGTGTTGATCAGCATGCGCCCAGCATGCCGTCCGTCAATAAACATCCGTTGAACGACCACTTTTCGCCACGCCCGCGCCTCCGCGCGGAGGCGCGGGCGGGAACGGTACGAGAACGGGGACGCGGCGTTCAGTCCATCGGCGCGGGCTTGATGACGGCGAAGGAAGCCCCGTACGGGTCGGTGACGTTGGCCATCACGCCGACCTTCTCCATGTCCATCGGCCCGAGGGTGACGGCTCCGCCGAGCCGGACCGCGTCGCCCAGCACCACCTCGACGTCGTCCACCGAGAAGTACGGCAGCCAGTGCGGGCCGGACCGCGCCTCGCTCGGCACCTCGTCGAGGGCGACCAGCCCGCCGAAGAACGCGGCGTCGTCGCCCTCGGTACCGGCCGGGCGGATCATCGTGTACGTGCCGCCGGGGAATTCGGTGGCCTCCGTGTTCCAGCCGAAGACGCGTCCGTAGAACGCCTTCGCCGCCGCCACGTCCGGGGTGTAGAGCTCGGACCAGATGAGCGTGCCCGGCACCTGGGTCGCGCCGAGTCCGGGGTTCTGCTTGGGCTGCCAGGAGCCGAAGTAGGCGCCCGCCGGGTCGGTGAACCCGCCCATCCGGCCGTACTCCAGCACGTCCATCGGCGCGAAGGGAACGTTTCCGCCCCCGGCTTCGACCGCGCGGGCGGTCGCGTCCACGTCGGGCGACTGGAAGTACACCGACCACGTCGGGTCGGCCTGTTCGTCGGTGACGGTCATCGCGCCGGCGACGGTCCGGCCGTCCAGGGTGTACATCCCGTAGCCGCCGGTCTCGGGGCCGCCGGGGACCAGGTCCCATCCGAACAGGCCCCGGTAGAAGGTGGTGGCTCCGTCGAGGTCGGGTGTGCCGAGGTCGATCCAGTTCGGGGCGCCGGGGACGAAGGTCGGGTCGAGCATGGCGCTGCGCTCCTCCAGCGGGGCCCGTTGACGCCCCGCTTGACTCGTCGGTGCAGGTCGTGGACGTGGTGTCGTGCAGGGGATTCCCTGGCCATTCGAGTCTGCCACCGGTGGCCGGGCGCCGCAGTCCGCGGACGCCCGGCCGGACAGGACGCCCGGCCCCGCACGATCCGGTCTCCGCCGCCGGGGCGGTGGAGACCATCCCGCCGGGCGGTCGTGAAACCATGGGGGCCCGCGGGACCCCTCGTGGTGTCCCGGGACGGGCGGGGCGGCGGGACAGAGGGACGTACGTACATGCCACAGAACGGCGCCGGGTGGTGTCCGGCGGACCAAGGCCGGACACCACCCGAGGGCAGCGGGTCGGGCGCCAGGAGGGCGGTCCGGCCGCTGCTCGCGGACGCGGACACGCTGCTGGCGGCGGCCCGCGCGGTGCCGGCCGACCACGACCGGGCGCTGGACGCCGTACGCTCCGTGCTCGACCCCCTCGTCGACTCCCTGGTCGGCCGGGAACTGGACACGATCCCGGTCGCCCGGCTCCGCGACGTGACGGAGGGGCGGCTGCGCATCACCGCCTTCGAACAGGCCGGGTTCCGCACGGTCGGCGCGGTGCGCACGAGGAGCCGGTACGAGCTCCGGCGGCTGCCCGGGGTCGGGGCGCAGACCACCGACCAGGCGCTGGCCGCGGCCGAGCAGCTCGCGCACGCGGTCCGCGACACGGTCGCGGTACGGCTCGACGCGGACGCCCCGGACCCTGCCACCGGCGCGCTGGTGGTGGCCCTGCACCGGCTGGTCGAGGCGGGCCCCGACGCGCGGCGGGCCCGTGAGGCGGCGCTGCGCCTGATCGGGCGGCTGGCGGAGCCCGTTGCCTCGGCGGCACCGGCCAGAGGGCGGCTGCGCCCCCTCTTCCTCGGCCGGGAGGCGCGCGGCCGGGTCGCGGCGGCGGTGGAGACCGTGCGGTCGGTGCTGGCGGAGGCCGAGGAGCAGCGGCTGCCACTCCTCTTCGGCCAGGTCTGCGTCGATCTGCTGCGGGCCGACGAGCCGGAGGCGGCGGCCTGGGTCGACTTCGAGCTGCGGTCGGCCGAGTACTACGGTCTGCTCGCCGAGTTGTCGGGCACCGGCCCGGACCGGGAAGCCGCCGAGGGGTTCCTGCCGTCGGCGATCGCGGACCGGGTGCGCGGACTGCGGCTGGACGACACGCTGTTGCGGGTGTCGCTCCGCGGATACCAGTCGTTCGGGGCCCGGTTCGCGCTCGCCCAGAAACGGGTCGTGCTCGGGGACGAGATGGGTCTGGGGAAGACGGTGCAGGCCATCGCGGCGCTGGCGCATCTGGCGGCGGGCGGCGAAAACCGCTTCCTGGTGGTGTGCCCGGCGAGCGTGCTCGTCAACTGGACGCGCGAGATCCGCGCCCGCTCCGCGCTGGGCGTGCTGCCGGTCCACGGACCCGACCGGAACGAGGCGTTCGGTGAGTGGCTCCGTTCGGGCGGGGTCGCGCTCACCACGTTCGACGGCCTCCACGCCCTGCCGGACGCGGAGGCGGCGGGCGTGCGGCCGGCCATGCTCGTCGTGGACGAGGCGCATTACGTCAAGAATCCCGGCACCCGCAGGGCGCGGGCGGTGGCCGGGTGGGCCGACCGGGCCGAGCACGTCCTCTTCCTCACCGGCACGCCGATGGAGAACCGGGTGGCGGAGTTCCGCAGTCTGATCCGCCTGCTCCGCCCCGAGCCGGCGCCCTCGGTCGGCACGGCGCACGGCGCCGCCGGTTCGCCGGCCTTCCGCCGGGCGGTGGCGCCCGCCTATCTCCGGCGCAACCAGGAGGACGTCCTTCCCGAACTGCCCGCGCTGGTCCGGGCCGACGAGTGGGTGGAGTTCAGCGAGGAGGACCTGCGCGCCTACCGGGCGGCGGTGGACGACGGTCACTTCATGCGGATGCGCCGGGCGGCGTACGCGGTGCCCGAGGCGTCGGCGAAGCTGGCGCGGCTGCGGGAGCTCGTCGCCGAGGCGGCCGGCAACGGGCACAAGGTGGTGGTGTTCTCGTACTTCCGCGAGGTGCTGGCGACCGTCCGCGCGGCCCTCGGCGACGAGGTGTTCGGGCCGGTCGCGGGGAACGTCGCGGCGGGCCGCCGGCAGGAGCTGGTGGACGCGTTCGGCGCGGCGCGCGGTCACGCGGTGCTGCTGAGCCAGATCCAGGCGGGCGGCACCGGGCTGAACATGCAGGCGGCCTCCGTGGTCATCCTCTGCGAGCCGCAGATCAAACCCACCCTGGAGCACCAGGCCGTGGCCCGGGCGCACCGGATGGGCCAGATACGCGGCGTCCAGGTGCACCGGCTGCTCACGGCGGACAGCGTCGACCAGCGGATGATGACGCTGCTGGCCCGCAAGGACCGGGCGTTCGACGCGTACGCCCGGCGCAGCGATCTCGCCGAGGCGGTGCCGGAGGCCGTGGACGTGTCGGACGGGGCGCTGGCCCGGCTCATCGTGGAGGAGGAGCAGTTGCGCCTGGGCCGGCTCTGACGGTTCGACCGAGCCGAGGGCGTTCAGCCGGACGCGGCCGCGTGTTCGGCGGGCTTCGGCCGGCCGCCGGGGTGGCGGTGGCGCCAGGTCCAGAACACGGCGCAGGAGATCAGGGCCCAGACGCCGAGCACCAGGTAGGGGAAGAGGAACTGGTGCCCGTGGTAGTAGACGGCGGTGTGCTGGGCGTTGACCGAGGCGCCGGGAGGCAGCCAGCGGCCGATGTGCCCGAGCAGCGACGGCAGCAGCGGCCAGGAGACGGCGCCGCCGGACGACGGGTTGCCGAGCAGCACCATGACGCCCCAGGTCGGGAGCATCGCCCACCGTCCGATGAGGGTGTTGAACATGGTGAAGACCATGGCGCTGGTGAACATCGTGAACGCCAGGATCAGCCAGGACTGGAGGAACGGCAGGTCCAGCGCGCCGAGCCCCCAGTCCACGACGGCGGCGATGGCGAAGGCGCCGAACAGGGCGTGGGCGACGGTGAAGAGGATGCGTTCGAGCGGGGTCAGGGAGCGGGCGTGGACGCTGAGCTGGATGGCGCCGACGAAGCCGAGGATGACGGCGGCGAGCGAGATGTAGAAGAGCGCGAGTCCGCGCGGGTCGCCCGGCTGGAGCGGTTTGACGTCCCGGACGGTGACCGGCACTCCGATCTCCTTGCCCACCTTCTCCCCCGCCTCGGCGAGGAGTTGGGCCACGGAGGCGCCGGAGGCGCCGGCGACGTCGAGGTGCACCCGGTCGTTTCCGGCGCGCAGGATGGTGAAGACGCGTTGTTCCTGGAGCGCCTCGTCGGCCTCGGCCGTCGTGTCGTACTCGTGCAGGACCAGGGAGGTGTTCAGGGCCTTCTCCATCCCCGCCACGAACGCGGTGCCGCGCGGCGAGGCGGGCTGGCCGATCACGGCGGCCGGAATGCGGTGCGGGGTGGGGTTGGCCATGGCGTAGGTGTACGAGCCGGCGAAGAGGCCCGCGGCGGCGGCGAGGATGAACAGCAGCACGGTCGCGGGGAAGTACGGCGACTCCTTGAAGGCGTGCCACTTGTCGCGCGTGGTGGAGGGACGGCCGTGGGCGCCGTGGCGGGGGTGGCCGGGGGTGTGTCCCGCCGTCTCTCCGGCGGTGCTTCCCTCGCTGTCGCTCGCGCCGGTGCCCTCGCCCTCCGGTTCCGGCGGTGTCCGCTCGCTGCTCACCCGTCGGCCTCCGGCTCGTCGCCGTCCGGTGCTCTGCCGTCCGGCTCGTCGTCAGCGCGGGCGCGGCTGGGCTGCACGCGCTTGGGCTCGCCGGGCATCTTGGGGTACTCCGGCGGGTAGGGCATGTCGCCGAGCCCGCGGTCCTTCTCGTCGCGGTCGGCGAGTTCCAGCAGCAGGTCGAGGCGGAACGCCTGCTGGTCCATGTCGGCGTGGACGTCGCCCACCTTCGCGTACCTCACGGGCAGGGTCTTGATGTCGAAGTCGCGGGGCTCGGCGTCGTCGATCTCCTCCCAGCGCAGCGGGGCGGAGACGGGGGCGTGCGGGAAGGGGCGTACGGAGTAGGCGGAGGCGATCGTCCGGTCGCGGGCGGTCTGGTTGAAGTCCACGAAGATCCGTTCGCCGCGCTCCTCCTTCCACCAGGCGGTGGTGACCCGGTCCGGCATCCGCCGTTCCAGTTCGCGCCCGGCCGCGATGGTGGCCCGCCGCACCTCGGTGAAGGTCCACTCGGGGGCCAGCGGGACGAAGACGTGGATGCCGCGTCCGCCGGAGGTCTTGGGCCAGCCGCGCAGCCCGTGGTCCTCCAGGACGGAGCGGAGTTCGTGGGCGGCCTCGACGGCGTCGGCGTACTCCGTGCCGGGCTGCGGGTCGAGGTCGATGCGGAGCTCGTCGGGGTGGTCGGTGTCGGTGCTCCGTACCGGCCAGGGGTGGAAGGTGAGGGTGCCCAGGTTGGCGGCCCAGAGCACCGCCGCGAGTCCGGCGGGGCAGATCTCGTCGGCCGGCCGGCCGCTGGGGAAGGCGATGCGGGCCGTGGGAATCCAGTCGGGCAGGTTCTTCGGTGCCCGCTTCTGGTAGAAGAACTCGCCCTCCACGCCGTCGACGAAGCGCTGGAGGGTGGTGGGCCGGTCGCGCAACGCGCGCGTGATGCCGTCGCCCACGGCGAGGAAGTACTCCGCCACGTCCCTCTTGGTGTAGCCCTTCTCCGGGAAGTACACCTTGTCGGGGTTGGACAGTCGCACCGACCGCCCGTCCACGTCGAGTTCCACCGCAGCTCCCATGTCGGCCACCGTAGGCGGGGTACGCGAATGCCGCATATCGAAGGACGGGCGGTGGGGTTCCGCGCAGAATCGGAACCATGGACCTGCCGGTGATGCCTCCTGTGAAGCCGATGCTCGCCAAGTCCGTCGCCACGATCCCGCCAGGCATGCAGTACGAGGCGAAGTGGGACGGCTTCCGGGCGATCGTGCACCGGGACGGCGACGAGGTGGTGATCGGCAGCCGTACCGGCAAGCCGCTGACCCGCTACTTCCCCGAGCTGGTCCCGGCGGTCCTGGAGTCGTTGCCGCCGCGCTGCGTGATCGACGGGGAGATCGTGCTCGCGCACGGCGGGCGCCTCGACTTCGACCGGCTCAGCGAGCGCATCCACCCGGCCGAGTCCCGCGTACGCCTCCTCGCCGAGCGGACCCCCGCCTCCCTGGTCGCCTTCGACGTGCTGGCCCTGGACGACCTGTCGCTGCTCGACACCCCGCAGGTGGACCGGCGCACGGTGCTGGAGGCGGCGCTCGCGGGTGCGGCGCCCCCGGTCCATCTCGCCCCGGCCACCACGGACCGGGAGGTCGCGCAGCGGTGGTTCGACCAGTACGAGGGCGCGGGCCTGGACGGGATCGTCGCCAAACCGCTCGGCCTGCCCTACCGGCCCGACGCCCGCACCATGTTCAAGATCAAGCACGAACGGACCGCCGACTGCGTGGTGGCCGGCTACCGCGAGCACAAGAGCGGCCCGGTCGTCGGCTCGCTCCTGCTGGGGCTGTACGACGACGAGGGCGCGCTCCAGCACGTCGGCGTCTGCGCCTCCTTCCCGATGAAGCGGCGGGCCGAACTCGCCGACGAACTGGCACCGTTGCGCACCGCCCTCACCGAACACCCCTGGGGAGCCTGGGCGGACGCGGAGGCGCACGAGAGCGCCAGGATGCCGGGGGCGCCGAGCCGCTGGTCGGGGAAGAAGGACATGTCCTGGGTGCCGCTGCGTCCGGAGCGGGTCTGCGAGGTGGCGTACGACCACATGGAGGGCGACCGGTTCCGGCACACCACGCAGTTCCGCCGCTGGCGCCCCGACCGCACCCCTTCCGGCTGCACGTACGGGCAGCTGGCGGAAGTGGTGCGGTACGACCTCTCCGAGGTGCTGTCGGGCTCGGGGTGAGGCGGGTCGCGGATGTCCCGCTGCCACCGACGCGGCCCTGGAGGGGCTGCATCTGGAGACGTTCCTGCCGGCCGACGACGAGACCCGGCGCCGATTCGGCCGGCGGTGACCCGCGCCGGCGCCGGTCCGGGTCAGCGGTGACCTGGGCCGGCGCCGGTCCGGGTCAGCGGTGACCTGGGCCGGCGCCGCCCGCTGCTGCTACGCCGTCGCCCCGTCGGTCGGCGTGGCGCACGGGTCGCCGGTGGGCTCGGGGTCGGCGGAGGGGTCGGTGACCGGGTCCGTGCAGCCGGGCTCGGGGTCGGTCGTGGAGGGGGTGGTGGGCTCGGTCGTGGCCGGGTCCGTGGGGTCGGTGGTCGCCGGGTCCGTGGGGTCCGTCGTGGCCGGGTCCGTCGGGTCGGGCGTCCCGGTGTCGGTCGGGTCCGGGGTCGTGCCGGGGTCGGGCGTGGTACTCGGATCGGGCGTGGTGCCGGGGTCCGGGGTGGTGCCCGGGTCCGGGGTCGTGCTCGGGTCCGGGGTGGTGCCGGGGTCGGGCGAGCCGGACGGGGTGGGGGTGGGCGAGGTGGACGGGCGGGGGCTGCCGGTGGGCTGCGGGCCGATGACGATGGTGCCGGGGCCGCCGACCGGGGCGGACGGTTCGGTGGGGCCGCCCGCGCCGGGGGTGGTGGGCAGGGGGCCCTGGCCGTCCGGGACCGGGTGGGCTCCGTCGCCGTAGTACGCCATCCAGGACAGCACCGTGCGCAGGTAGGTGTCCGAGTGGTTGTAGCTGAGGATCGCGCGGTCGAGGTCGGCGCCGACGGAGAGGTTACGGGTCCCCGCGCAGAGGTAGCGGCCGGCGGCGAGCGTGGCGTCGTAGACGTTGCTGGGGTTCCTGAGGCCGTCGCCGTTGCCGTCCTGGCCCCAGTGGGCCCAGGTGGACGGGATGAACTGCATCGGCCCGACGGCCCGGTCGAAGGTGCGGTCACCGTCGTAGGCGCCGTTGTCGGTGTCCGGGATGTTGGCGAACCCGGCGCCGTTCAGGACGGGGCCCAGGATCGGGGTGAGGGTCGTACCGGCCTTGTCCACCCTGCCGCCGGCGGCGTGCCCGGACTCCACCTTGCCGATGGCGGCGAGGAGTTGCCACGGCAGGCGGCAGGAACCGTCGGTCCGGGTGACGGTGGCCTCGGCCTTGCGGTACGCCGCGAGCACGGTCGCCGGGATGCCCGCTTCGGCCCAGGCGCGGACGACGGCGGGGGTCTGCTTCACGCCCGGCTTCGGGGGCGTCAGCGGAGTCGGTGACTTCAGGGGCGGCAGTTCGGTGTGGTACGAGTCGTCGTTGGGCACGTGCGTCCAGACCACCTCGTCGGTGGCCACGTTCTTCGCCTCGTCGTGGTGCGCGGCGCCCGCGAATCCCGGTGCCTGCGAGGCCGTGAGCGCGGCCATCGCGGCGACGGCGGTGGCCGTGCCGGTGATTCCGCGCCGCATGGAGCCGTTGAACCTCATCTGTCCGTCTCTCCCCGGGTCACTGGGTGAAGGTGTCGATGGCCGCGATGCGCCAGCGGCCGTCGCTGCGGACCGCGTCCACGGCGAACATGGCCGCGGCGTAGGTCGTCTCCTCCTTGGCGCCGGTGCGGGTGTTGCTCTGGTCGGCGAAGACGAGGAGTCGCGCCCGGTCGCCGTCGAGCCGTTCGACCGCGCTCTCGGTGACGGTCGTGGTGAGGACGAGCTTCTGCTTGGGGGCCTGCTCCCGTACCTCGGCGAGCATGTCCTGGTGCTGCTGCACCGCCTTGCCGGTCAGGTAGGTCTTGGCGGCGCGGTCGGACTTCTCGGTGGAGGCGTAGTCGTAGCTGAAGACGGCGCCGACCGCCTCGGTGATCTGTCCCTTGACCTCGCTGGTGCGGGCGATGTCGGTGAGCGCGGTGTTCCGGCGGCTCGGGTCGTCGCGCAGAGTGGCGGCGGAGGTGAACGCCCAGGCGGCGAAGACACCGAGCAGCACGGTGAGTACGCAGAGGAGGGCGGGGAGGCTGATACGGAGGCGGCGCGTCCGGCGTTCCGGGGCCCCGGCATCAGCCTCCGCCTCCGTCCCGGCCGGGGAGCCCTCGTCCTCCGCCTCCGCCCCGTCGGCTGCGTCGGACGGCTCCGGGTCGTCGGCCGGATCGCCGGCACGCGGGTCACCGGCGTCCGCTCCGGCGACGTCCGTGGCGTCCCCTTCCCCGGCTTCCGGGGAGGTCGCGTGGGGCGCCGTGGCGCGGTCGGCGGCGACGGTGGCCAGTCTGCGCTGCCGGTTGACGAGGTGACGGGTCGTCGACATGTCCGGGGTTCCTCTCGGGGTGGGGCGGGGTGGCGGGAGTGGCGGCGTCAGCCGGCGGTGTTGCCGACGGGCGCCTGGCCGAGGGCGCTGAGCTTCCACCCCTGGGAGGTCCGGGTGAGCTGGCCGAGCATCCGGCTCTCCTTCACCGCCGGGTCGCCCTCCGGCGCGGTGACGGTGACGCGCAGGGCCACCATCAGGCTCGCCTTGCCGGCCCGTTCGTCGAGTTCGGTCACGGCGCCGGAGAGCACCTGGGCGGTGCTCTTCGTCTTCGCCGTCTCAATCTGCTTCACGAACGCGTCGCGCCCGTCGACGAGTTGCTGGTGGAGGTCTCCGGTCGTGGAGTCCTCCCAGCTGTCCAGTCCCTGCTGGAGCCGGGAGTGGTCGAGCGTGTTCATGTTCTGCACGGCCTGCTCGCCCGCCGCGAGGGCGTCGTCGCGGGCCTGTGCGTACGAGGCGGAGTCGTCGTGCGCCGCCGAGTACCAGGACCAGCCGCCCCAGCCCGCCGCGACCGCCGCCACGAGTGCCAGCGCACTCGCCGCCCGCACCAGCGGGTTCGTCGCCTTGATTGCCCGTGCCATCGCTGCCTCTCCCCTGCCGGCCACCGTGCGGGCCGGCACCGTGTCGCTGTGCCTCGTCACCTGGAGGTGATGTCGACGATCTGCCAGACGCCGTCCTGCTGGTGGGCGGTGATGGAGAGCTGGGCGGCGGCCGTGGTGGCGGCCTTGCCCTCGCGCTCGTACACCTGGTCCAGGAAGACCAGCAGGTGGGCGCTGTCGCCGGTGAGCCGGGTGACCCCGGCGCGCACGACGTTGGTGGTGAGCGTCAGCTTCTGGTCGGCCGCCTGCTTCTCGACCTGCCCGAAGAGCGCCGCGTACTGCTTGAGCGCCGCTCCCGCCAAAAGGTGCTGGGCGGAGGCCTTCGTCGCGGTGGTGGTACCCGGCGCGTACGAGAAGACCGTGGCGAGGGCACTGCTGACGTCACCGGTGACGCGGTCGGTGGCGGCCGTGTCGGTCAGGGCCTGGTTGGCGGTGGCGGGGGTGTCCCGGATCTGCCGGCCGCGTACGAAGAGGCCGGTTCCGGCGGCGATCAGCAGGACGACCAGGACGCCCGCGAGGACGCGCCGCCAGCGGGCCCCCGTACCGGGCGAGGCCCCGGGCGCGCCGTCCTCGGGAGGGGCGCCTTCCGCCGTGGAGTCGCCTTCGCCCGTGGGACCGGCGGCCTCCGTGGCGGTGGGCGCCTCGTCGGAACGTTTCTCCACGTCCTGGCCGGTAACGCTCACCGCCGCCGCCTCTCCGCTGCCGCGCTCATCGCCGTCGTACTCGCCGCCTTCGTCCTCGGCACTGTCGTGCTCGCCCCTGTCGTGCGGGGCCGCCGTGCCCGTCCGCGCCGCGCTCATGTGGCCGCTCCGACGGGGATGGCGGTGAGTGCCTTGACCTTCCAGCCGTCGCCCGTATGCTCCAGGGCGGCCTCGAACCGTTTGCGTTCGGTGCCGGCGGCTCCGGTGCGCGGGGTGACCTTCACCTCGACGGTGGCGATCAGTTGCGCCGTACCGCCGCGTTCGTCCAGGGCGGTGAGCGCCGCGTCCGTGACCGTGCCCTTGGCGCTGGTGCCGGCCGTCCGGAACGCGGCCGCGTCCTTGGCGCGGGTGCTCTTCAACTGGTCGTGGAGCGGCCCGGCGGTGACGCTCAGCCAGCCGTCGAGCCCTGCGTCGATCTTCGCGGCGTCGGTGCCGTCCATGCTGTTCAGCCGGGCCAGCTGGCTCCGCCCGGCGGCGAGGGCGGCGTCCCGGCTCTTGGCGTACGAGACGGAGTCGTCGCCCCGGGCCGCCGCGTACGACCAGCCGCCCAGCGCGCAGACGAGCACGGCGGCGAGGAGGACGGCCCAGCCGGTGAGGTTCTTCGCCCGCGCGCTCACGCTCCTCCTCCCAGTCCGAGCAGCCCGGCCATGGTGGTGGACGCTCCCGTGGCGGAGGTGGAGGCGACGGAGCCGGAGGAGAGCGCTCCGGGCAGGAGCGTGTCCGACGCGGAGCCGGTCAGGGTCGTCACCGGCTTCACCGGGTCGGGGACCGCGCCGCCCTTCGGGGCGTTGGCCGAGCCCCGGACCTCGATGCCGGTGCCGGGGGACGCGGTGCAGCGCGCCTTCGTGTTGACCGCGGGTCCCTGGGTGGTGTCGAGGCCGTTGCGGTAGACGGTGTCGCCGTATCCGGCGGTGCAGGGCAGGGGTTCGAAGAAGGTGACGGCCATGCCGAACCGTGCGCCGTCCTCGTCCACCACGCTCGCTCCGGCGGCGGCCACGGCGGGCAGCTTCACCAGGAGTTCCTCGATGCCGCGCTGGCGGGTGACGGCGACTTCGGAGGTGGTGAGGAGGTTGGCGACCACCACGCCGAATTCCGGGTCGAGGTCGCGCATGAGGGCGCTGAGCTGGGTCGCGGCGCCGGGGGTGGCGGCGATCAGCCGGCGCAGATCGCTGTCGGAGCCCTTGAGCTCGGCGGCCAGGTCCTTCGCCCCGTCGGCGAATCCCTTGAGCGCGTCGCCCTGTTCGGCCTGGGTGCGCAGGACCGTCTCGCCGTCCTGCATCAGCTTGATGTTGGCGGGGAGGGCTTTGTCGGCGGCGTCGACGAACTCGCTGCCGGTGTCCAGCAGGACCTGGAGGTCCTCGCCCCGGCCGGCCAGCGCGGTGCCGAACTCGTCGACCACGGTGCGCAGCGATTCCAGGTCCACCGAGGACGCCAGGTCGTTGACGCTGACGAGTACGTCGGTGGGGGGTGCGGGGATGGTGGTGTCGGCCTGGTCGATCACCGATCCGTTGCCGAGGAACGGGCCGGTGGAGCGGGTGGGGCGCAGGTCGACGTACTCTTCGCCGACCGCCGAGAGGTTGGCGACGACTGCGGTGAGACTGTCGGGGATGGGCGGGGAGTCGTTGTCGATGCGCAGTTCGGCTTCGACACCCTCGTCGGTGAGTTCGATGGGGCCGACCCGGCCCACGGAGACGCCCCGGTAGGTGACGTTGGAGTGGCTGAAGAGCCCGCCCGTCTGCGGCAGTTGAACGGTGACGGTGTAGTAGTCGCGCAGCCCGACGTAGTGGCCGAGGTCGGCGTAGCGGAATCCGAGGAAGGCGAGGACGAGCACCGAGATCACGAGGAAGGCGATGTTCTTGAGGCGGATGGCCGTGGTGATCATCGGTCGCTCCCTGTGCTCGAAGCGGTCACCGAGGGAAGCGGCAGGGGCAGGGAGGCGAGGGACGCCGTCTCCGCCGTCGGGGTTTCCGGGGTGCTCGTCGCGTTCGGGTCGTACGGCGGGACGATCTGGGAACCGGGGGCGGCGGTCATGTCCAGGTAGACGTTGAGGTAGTCGCCCTTGACGCCGCGCAGGATCTCGTCGGTGAACGGGTAGGTGGCGAGCACCTGGAGGGAGTCGGGCAGCGCGTCGCCGGAGTCGGCGAGCGCCTGGAGGGTGGGCGCGAGGGCCTTGAGGTCGGCGATCATGTCGGCCTTGCTCTTGTTGATCGTGTCGACGGCGACGGTGGACAGGGTGTCGAGCGAGCTCAGCATGGTCAGCAGCTGGCCGCGCTGCTCCTCCAGGACCTTGAGGCCGGGGCTGAGGCCGGTGAGGACGGTGCCGACGTCCTGCTTGCGGGCGGCGAGGGTGGCGGCGAGCCGGTTGACGCCGTCGAGGGCCTGGGTGATGTCCTCCTTGTGGTCGTCCAGGTCGGTGACGAGGGTGTCGACCCGCTGGAGCATCGAGCGGATCTCCGGCTGCTGTCCGGTGAGTGCCTTGTTCAGCTCGGTGGTGATGGTCTTGAGCTGGCTGACCCCGCCGCCGTTGAGGAGCAGGGAGAGCGCGCCGAGGACCTCTTCGACCTCCGGGTTGCGGTTGGTGCGGTCGAGCGGGATGCGGTCGCCGTCCGCGAGGGCGCCCTCCGCCTTGCCTTCGGCGGGCGGCGAGAGCTGGACGAACTTCTCGCCGAGGAGGCTGGACTGTTCGAGGTGGGCGAGGGCGTTGGCGGGGAGGTCGACGCTCCCGTTGATCCGCATGGTGACCTTCGCGGTCCAGCCGTCCCGGCCGAGCGCGATGTCGGTCACCCGGCCCACCGCGACGTCGTTGACCTTGACGGAGGACTGGGGGGCGAGGCTGAGTACGTCGGCGAAGTCCGCGGTGATCTCGTACGGGTGGTCGCCGAGGTCGGCGCCGCCGGGCAGCGGGAGCTGCTCGATCCCGTTGAACGACGGGGCGTCGACCTGGGTGACCACGAGGACCAGGGCGACGCCCACCGCGGCCACTCCGGCCGCCCCGGCGATCACCCGGCCCCTGGGTCGGTACGCGGCCCTGCTCATCGGCCGGCCTCCTTCTCTTCGGTACCGGACGTGTCGGTACCGGACCGGTCGGTACCGGTGGCCGTCTTCTCGGGCGTGCCGTAGACGGTGCCGACGGCGGGGAGCGGCAGGACGGGCAGTTCCGCCTGGCGGGAGGCGTCCACCGCGGCGAGTCCGCTCAGGCTCGCCGCGCCGCCGCTGCCGGACGCCGTGGTGCCGGATGCCGTGGTGCCGGTCGTCGTGGTGCCGGCCGAGGGCTGGTCGGGGAAGTAGCCGCCCATGCTCAGCTCGTTGAGGTTGGTCCGTCCGTCCAGGGTGCGGTTGACGGGGTCGTACGCGTTGACGAGGTTACCGGCCGTGAGCGGGAGGGTGTCCAAGGACTCGGCGAGTGAGGCCCGTTGGTCGACGAGGACCTGGGTGAGCGGCACGAGCGCGTCGACGTTGGTCTTGAGCGACTCGCGGTTGTCCTCGATGAAGGTCTTCACCTGGGCGAGGGCGGTGGAGAGTTCGGCCAGGGCGGCGCTCAGATTCTCCTTGTCCTCGGCGAGGAAGCCGGTGACGGAGTTCAACTGCTGCTCGGCCGAGCGGACTTCGCCGTCGTTGTCCTTGAGCATGGTGGTGAAGGACTGGAGGTAGGACAGGGTGTCGAAGAGGTCGGTGCTGCTCTTGTCCAGGGTCTTAGTCGCCTTGCCGAACTCCGCGATGGAGTCGCCGATGGCCTTGCCGTTGCCATCGAGGTTCTTGGCCCCGGTGTCGAGGAGCCGGGCCAGCGCGCCGTTGGCGTTGGCGCCGTCCGGGCCGAGCGCGGTGGAGAGTTCGGTGATGGAGGCGTAGAGCTGGTCGACCTCGACGGGGGCGGCGTTGCCCTCGGCGGGGAGCACCGCGCCGTCGGCGAGGGTGGCGCCGCCGGTGTAGGCGGGCGCCAGCTGGATGTAGCGGTCGGCGACGAGGCTGGGGGCGACGAGCACCGCGTGCGCCCCTTCGGGGACCTTGACGTCCTTGTCGACGCGGAGGGTGACCCGTACCTGTTCGCCGCGCGGTTCGACGGAGGTGACGCTGCCCACCTTGACGCCGAGGATGCGCAGGTCGGAGCCCGCGTAGACGCCGGTGGCCCGGTCGAAGTACGCGGTGACGGTGGTGGTGCCCTCCTGGTCGAGGGCCATCACTCCGGAGGTCGCCGCGACGGCCACGACCGCGAGTCCCGCGCCGATGCCGATGACGCGCGTGAGTCTCATCTTCAGCTGCCCCCTTCCTGTTTGGGCGGCATGCATCCGGTCGCCGGGGTCGCGTCGGCAGGCAGGTAGTTCTTGGGCACGACCCCGCAGACGTAGTTGTCGAACCAGCGGCCGTTGCCGAGGGTGTTGCCGACGAGCCGGTTGTAGTCGCCGGCCATCGAGAGGACCTTGTCGAGGCTGTCCTCGTTCTTCACCAGGACGGCGGTGACCCTGCCGAGGGCGTCCAGGGTGGGTTTCAGCTGCTTGTTGTTGTCCTGGACGACGCCGGTGAGCTGGATGCCGAGGTTCTTGGTGCCGGTGAGCAGCTGGTGGATGGAGTCCCGGCGGGCCTGGATCTCGCCCAGCAGGAGGTTGCCGTCCTTCAGCAGCGCCTCGAAGGAGCTCTCCTTGGTGGAGAGGGTCCGGGTGAGCTGCTTGCTCGCCTTGAGCAGGGTGGCGAGTTCGGCGTCGCGCGCGGAGACCGTACGGGAGAGCGCGGAGAGGCCGTCGGCGGCGCTGCGGACGTGGGCCGGGGAGTCCTTGAAGGTGTCGGAGATCGCGTCGAAGCTCGCGGCGAGCTGGTCGGTGTCGATCTCGTCGAAGGTCTCGCCGAGCCCGTTGAACGCCTGGGTGACGTCGTACGGGGAGGTGGTGCGGTCGGCCCCGATGCGACGGGAGGGGTCCTGGGAGGTGGTGCCCAGCGGGTCCACGGCGAGGTACTTGTCGCCGAGCAGGGTCTTGATGGCGATGCCGACGGTGCTGGAGTCCCCGATCCAGGCGTCCTTCACCCGGAAGGTGACCTTGACCTTGGCGCCGTCGAGCGCGACGCCGGTGACCTCGCCGACCTTCACGCCGGCGATGCGGACCTCGTCGCCGTCGGAGAGCCCGGCGGACTCGGAGAAGTCGGCGGTGTAGGTCGTGCCGCCGCCGACGAGGGGCAGCGCGTCGGCGTGGAAGGCGGCGAACCCGACGAGGCCGAGGACGACGAGGCCGGCGACCGAGACCGCGACGGGGTTGCGTTCCCTGATGGGGGTGATGTTCACGCCGTGCACCTCGGTTCGGTGATCGCGATGCCGGTGGGCGGCGCGCTGCCGTCGCTGGTGGTGACCCCGGAGATCCTGGCCTCGCAGAGGTAGAGGTTCATCCACGACCCGTACGAGGTGAGGCGGGTGATCGCTTCCATCTTGGCCGGGGTCTTCGCCAGGAAGTTCTCGATCTCCGGTGTGGCGTCACCGAGTTGGTCGGAGAGCCGGCCGACCTGCTTGATGCTGTCCCTGAGGGGCTTCCGGCCGTCCTCGAAGAGGTCGGCGGTGACCGTGGTGAGGGCGCCCATCGCGGTGACCGCCTCGCCGAGCGGCTTGCGGTCCCCGGCGAACCCGGTGACCAGCTGCTGGAGCGTGTCGACCAGTTCGGTGAACCCGGCCTCGCGGTCGTTGACCGTCTTCAGCACCTCGTTGAGGTTCTTGATCACCTCGCCGATGACCTTGTCCTTGGCGGCCACGGTCGTGGTGAGCGAGCCGACGTGGCTGAGGATGCTGTCGACCGTGCCGCCCTCGCCCTGGAGCACCTGCACGATGGAGCCGGCGAGCTCGTTGACGTCGGGCGGCGAGAGGCCCTCGAAGAGCGGCTGGAAGCCGTTGAAGAGCTGGGTCAGGTCGAGCGCGGGGGTGGTGCGGGCGAGCGGGATGGTGGCCCCGGCCGCGAAGCTCCGGCCGACGGGTCCGGCGCCCTGGTCGAGGTCGATGTAGCGCTGGCCCACCATGTTGAGGTACTTGATGGACGCGGTGACCGAGGCGGGGAGCGTACGCCCCTTGCGTACGGCGAACCGGACTTCGGCGACCCGGCGGTCGGCGAGGCCGATGGACTCGACCTGGCCGACCTTGACCCCGGCGATGCGGACGCTGTCGCCGACGACGAGCCCGGTGGCGTCGGTGAACCGGGCCTTGTACGAAGTGGTGTCGCCCACACCGGTGTTGGCGATGGAGAGGGCGAGCACGGTGGTCGCCAGGGTCGTCACGAGGACGAAGACGATCGATTTCGTGAGGGGGCCCGCGAGGGAGCGGCGCTTCACTTGAGCTTCACCTCCGCACCGCGGAAGGCCGGACCGATGAGCACGCTGCTCCAGTCGGGCAGGTCCTGCGGCTGGACTTTCAGTGTGGGAGCGACGAGTTCGTTGACGAGCGCGCTCTCCTCGGGGGAGTTGGCGACGCCCAGGGAGCGTTCGCCGGCGGCCGTGTCCGTGGCGCTGTCGGCGGCCGCGGAGTCGGCGCCGGTGTCCGTGCCGCTGTCCGCCGCCACCAGGCTCTCGGCGGTGGGGGCGGTGGCGCCCAGGTACGGCACGGTGTAGCAGTGCGGGCCGCCGGTGGCCGTGTAGCTCGGGGTGTCGCGGCCTGCGACGTACTTCCCCTTGGACGGGACGGTCTTGAGGGTGACGTGCAGGCCGGGCTGGTCGGTGCCCTTGCCGAGCGCCTTGTCCATGGCGGGCACCATGCCGGCCATGGTGCGCAGGGTGCAGGGGTACTCGTCGGCGTACTTCGCGAGGAGTTCGAGGGTGGGGCGGCCGGAGGCGGAGAGCCGGATGAGGTTGTCCTTGTTCTTCCGCAGGAAGGCGGTGACGTCCCTCGCGGAGGCGGTCGTCGTCCCGTACAGGCCCGCGAGTTCGGCCTCCTGGTCGGCGATGGTGCCGCTGGTGGTGGTGAAGTCGGTGAGCGCGTCGACGACGTCCGGCGCCGCGTCCGCGTAGACCGAGCTGACCTTCACCAGCTCCTGGATGTCCCGGTTGAGCGTGGGGAGCTGGGGGTTGAGCTTCTTCAGGTGGGCGTCCAGCGTGACGAGGGTGTCGCCGAGCTTCTCGCCGCGCCCTTCGAGCGCCTGGGAGACGGCCGTGAGGGTGGCCGAGAGCTTCTCCGGCTTCACGGCGGTGAGCAGCGGCAGGACGTTGTCGAGCACCTGCTCCAGTTCGATGGCGTTGCTGGAGCGGTCCTGCGGGATGACCGCCCCGGCGCGCAGCGGCTCCCCGGAGGACACCTGCGGCGGTACGAGGGCCACGAACCGCTCCCCGAAGAGGGTGGTGGGCAGCATCTGGGCGGTGACGTCGGCGGGGACCTGGTGGAGCTTGTCCGGGTCGATGGCGAGGGTGAGCCGGGCCCCGTCGCCGTCCGCCGTGATGGAGCGGACCTGGCCGACGACGACGCCGCGGAGCTTCACGTCGGCGTTGTCGTGCATCTCGTTGCCGACCGAGCCGGTGCGTACGGTCACGGTGGCGTCGTCCTGGAAGTCCTTCTGGTACACCGAGACCGAGACCCATACGAGCACGGCGGGCACCAGCAGGAAGGTGACCCCGGCGGCTCTGCGGCGTACCGTCTGCGCGTTCATCAGCCGGCCACCTTCACGGTCGTCGTGGCGCCCCAGATGGCGAGCGAGAGGAAGAAGTCGGTGACGCTGATCAGCACGATCGCGTTGCGCACCGAGCGGCCCACCGCGATGCCGACCCCGGCGGGGCCGCCTTCGGCGCGGAAGCCGTAGTAGCAGTGGGCGAGGATCACCAGCACGCTGAAGATCAGCACCTTGAGGACGGAGAGCAGCACGTCGTCCGGGGAGAGGAAGAGGTTGAAGTAGTGGTCGTAGGTGCCCTCGGACTGGCCGTTGAAGAGGACGGTGACGTACCGGGAGGCGACGTACGAGGAGAGCAGCCCGATCGCGTAGAGCGGGATGATGGCGACGACGCCCGCGATGATCCGGGTGGTGACGAGGTAGGGCATCGAGCGGACGCCCATCGCCTCCAGGGCGTCGACCTCCTCGTTGATCCGCATCGCGCCGAGCTGGGCGGTGAAGCCGGCGCCGACGGTCGCGGAGAGCGCGAGTCCGGCCACCAGGGGCGCGATCTCACGGGTGTTGAAGTAGGCGGAGATGAAGCCGGTGAAGGCGGAGGTGCCGATCTGGTTGAGGGCGGCGTACCCCTGGAGGCCGACGACGGTCCCGGTGAAGAGCGTCATCGCGATCATCACGCCGATGGTGCCGCCGATGACGCCGAGGCCGCCGCTGCCGAAGGCGACCTCGGCGAGGAGGCGCTGCACCTCTTTCGTGTAGCGGCGCAGCGTGCGCGGGATCCAGATCAACGCGCGTACGTAGAAGTTGAGTTGGTCGCCGGAGCGGTCGAGCCAGCTGAGCATGGACATCGGTCAGCTCCCCTTCGCGGGGACGATCTGGAGGTAGACCGCCGTGAGGACCATGTTCACGAAGAACAGCAGCATGAAGGTGATGACGACGGACTGGTTCACCGCGTCGCCGACGCCCTTGGGGCCGCCGCGCGGGTTGAGGCCGCGGTAGGCGGCGACGATCCCGGCGAGGAAGCCGAAGATGAGGGCCTTGAACTCGCTGATCCACAGGTCGGGGAGCTGGGCGAGCGCGGAGAAGCTGGCGAGGTAGGCGCCGGGGGTGCCGTCCTGCATGATCACGTTGAAGAAGTAGCCGCCGAGGGTGCCGACGACCGAGACCAGGCCGTTGAGCAGCAGGGCGACGAACATGGTGGCGAGGACGCGCGGGACGACGAGGCGCTGTACGGGCGAGACGCCCATGACCTCCATCGCGTCGAGTTCCTCGCGGATCTTGCGGGAGCCGAGGTCGGCGCAGATCGCGGAGCCGCCGGCGCCCGCGATGAGCAGCGCGACGATGAGCGGGCTGGCCTGCTGGATGACCGCGAGGACGCTGGCGCCGCCGGTGAACGACTGGGCGCCGAGCTGCTGGGTGAGCGAGCCGACCTGGAGGGCGATGACGGCGCCGAACGGGATGGAGACGAGCGCGGCGGGCAGGATGGTGACGCTGGCGATGAACCAGAACTGCTCGATGAACTCCCGCGCCTGGAAGGGGCGTCGGAAGACGGCCCGGGTCACCGCGACCCCGAGGGCGAAGAGCTTCCCGGTCTCCCGCAGCGGTGCGAGCAACCGTGAGGGCTGCTTCTGGACGGGCTGCGGGGACGGTACGGGCGCGGGTGGCGGCTTCTGTGGCGGCTCGGCCGGCCGCACCGGTATCTCGGCGGTCACGGGCGCGCACCGCCGGTGGTCGTGGTCTGGCTGCGCAGGATGGCGTGCTGGGCGGCGACCGGCAGCTGGTGCATCATCGCGGCGACCCGCTCGCGGCGGCGCAGGGCGCCCTGCCGTACGGGCATCCCGGGCGAGGGTTCCAGCTGCGGGACGACGCCGCGCGGCCCCTGGCCGGCGTGGCCGCCGGGGCCGTGGCCGCCGGAGGCCTCGGCGGCGAGCAGGGCGGCGTCCTTCTCCTCGGACATGCCGATGGGCCCCTCGCGGCGGCCGGAGAGGAACTGCGAGACCACCGGCAGGTCGCTGGTGAGCAGCACCTCGCGCGGGCCGAAGGTGACGAGGTTGCGGGAGAAGAGCATCCCCATGTTGTCGGGGACGGTGGCCGCGATGTCGAGGTTGTGGGTGACGATCAGCATCGTCGCGTCGATCTGCGCGTTGAGGTCGATCAGGAGCTGCGAGAGGTAGGCGGTGCGCACCGGGTCGAGGCCGGAGTCCGGCTCGTCGCAGAGGATGATCTGCGGGTCGAGGACCAGGGCGCGCGCGAGGCCGGCCCGCTTGCGCATGCCGCCCGAGATCTCCCCGGGCAGCTTCCCCTCCGCCCCGAGGAGTCCGACGATGTCGATGCGCTCCATGACGATGCGACGGATCTCGGACTCCGTCTTGCGCGTGTGCTCGCGCAGCGGGAAGGCGATGTTGTCGAAGAGGGACATCGAGCCGAAAAGGGCGCCGTCCTGGAACATGAGCCCGAAGAGTTTCCGGGTCTCGTAGATGTCCCGCTCGGGGCTGTTCACCATGTCGACACCGTTGATGAGGACGCGTCCCCGTTCGGGCTTGAGGAGCCCGATGATGGATTTCAGGAACACGGTCTTCCCGGTGCCGGACGGCCCGAGCATGACGCTGACCTCACCGGCGGGAAGCGTGAGTGACACATCCTGCCAGATGTTCTGTCTGCCGAAAGACTTGGTAAGGCCTTCGACGACGACTTCGATTCCCATCCCACCTCCTGCATGCACTCACGAAGTGACAGAAATGCGCCGACGGGCGCACGTTAAGTTCACGGGTGCCACCAGGACAAGCCCTCGAACGGTCAAGAGGCCAAAGATCGGCACACTTGTCATCGAGTGACAAAACCCGGCGGCAATCTTGTTCTTTGCTGCGTATTCACCACGGACGGCGCAGGCGGGGGATCCCCGCCCCGGGGAGCCGGGGTCGAGGTGCCCCCGAGGGGCGAGAGTCCGGGCCGCAGGGGGGTGGCGGGACGGTGGGCTCCCGGGAGGGTGGACCGGTGCGGCGGGCCGCTCCGGGTTCCGATCCCGCACGTGACGGCGGAGACCCGCACACTTCGCCGGGTGCTCACGGGGCGAGGCTACGGGCGGGTAACCTGGCAGGCAATACACGTCGTCCAAGTTTTCCCGGCCAAACCTACGGCCCCGTATTTCTGCGCGAGAAGTGAGCAGTCCGGCCGCCAGAACTGTCCCCGGGTAACAATTTCCCCGTCGCCCGGCCCGCCCTCCGGCCGCATCCCCGCACGTCACGCCCGCCCCGCGCGGTATGCGCCGGCCGGGCGACCCGCACAAACGGAAACCTGGGCTCCGCATTTCGCGGGACGAGCTCTCCGCTCACCATCTGACAAGAATGGCCGGATAGGCACTCACCCAGGCACGAGAACAAGGCCGCCTTCGAGGATTGTCAAACGCCGCCATTGTGCACCGGTGTGACCCGCCAGTAACGTCACGGCTCGGTGATAAGAGCGGAGCCACTCGGGAGCAGATCCCATCGATTCAGCGCTCATTTCACCGTAGCGATTCTCGTCGCCGCCGGAGCCGCTTCCCTCGGCGGACGCACCGCCCGTTCTCGGCGCCCGATTCACCGGGCGCTTTCCGAGCAACTCCGCGCATGCCGCCGCCCGTACGGCGGCTGCCGTCAAAGGGGATGACATGAGAGCCACTTCGAACCGGACGCGCATGGGACTGCTGGCCGGCCTCACCGCCCTCGGCGCCTTCGCGTCCATGGGATCCGCCACGGCCGCCACGACCCTCAACGGCAACTGGGCGTCCTTCACCCGGTGCCCGGTGGACTCGGCGGCCATGCTGGCCGCCGACGGCGCCACCGACACCGCGGTCTGCGTCTCCTCGCATTCCGCGAGCGGCTCCATCAAGCTCGGCAACACCGTGGTCCCGTTCGGCGCGAGCGACCTCCAGCTCGGCGTGGTGACCCACCCCAACAACACCTCGACGGCGGTCTCTCCGGCAGGCGGCGCGCTGGTCGCGGCACCGGCGGACATCCCCGGAGGTCTCCTCGGGCTGATGTGCCCGAGCGACATCTTCGTGATCACCGGCATCTGCAACAGCCTCGCCGACGTCAACCTCAACCGGGTGACGGCCACCATCGAGTCCGTCAACAACCCTTCGGACTTCAAGCTCCTGGCCGGCCTCGGCACCACCACGCCGATCATCACCCTGCCGGTCCGCATCCACCTGACGAACCCGCTGCTGGGCGACAACTGCTACATCGGCAGCTCGTCCGCCCCGATCCTGCTGCGCCCGAAGAACTCGACCCTGCCCACGGTCGGCTCCTTCCAGTTCAACGGGGACGGCTCCGACAACCCCGAGGGCGTGCTCGGCCGCATCAGCCTCGCGGGCGCCACGCAGTCGGACACCACCTTCGCCGCTCCCGGCGCCAACGGCTGCGGTCTCGGACTGCTCAACTGGGCGGTCAACCTCAAGACGGGCCTGCCCGCCGCCTCAGGCACCAACAGCGTGACGCTGAACAACGCGCAGACCAACGTCGTCACCATCAACGACCCGGGCGCCGCCGCCCCGAACGCCGGCAAGGACCTCGCCCGGTACTGGCACTCGGCCGTGAAGTAGAGCCTTCCGTCGGGATCGGGCTGGGCTCAGCCCGATCCCGACGGCCCTGACTCTCCCCGCACGGCCGTACGACAGTGGGGCCACCCTCGGTTCGAGGGTGGCCCCACTGCCGTACGCTGCCTTCCGCTACGAGACCTGGATGGTCTGGTGCGGGGTGACGGCGTAGTCGGCGTCGAGGTCGGTCGGATCGCCCGCCTGGAGCAGGCCCAGGCAGTTGGCGGCGCTCACCGTCATGGTGGAGCCGTCGACGACCAGGTATCCGGTGCCGTTCTCGTAGTGGCCGGTCAGGCTGCCCCCCAAATTCGCCGTGCAGCCGGTCCCCGTCATACGGAAGGCCAGCCCGCTCACCGAGACGCCGACCCAGGTGGGCCGGCCCGCCACCGCCCCGGTCGCGGTGAGCGGCCGGGCGCCCGACGTCAGGGTGATGCTGTAGGCGATGCCGGCGAGCGTGCAGCCGCTGAACGCCACGGAGCTCACCGTTCCGACCACGCTTCCGACGGGCGCCGGTACGAAGGATCCGGCCACGTCGGTCGCGGAGCAGTAGAACGACATCGCGGGCCAGGCCCAGGTCGCGGGTGCGCCGTGTCCCGAGAAAGCGCCTCCCGGAGTCACCACGTAGGAGGCGGAAGCCGTCGCCGACGCGGAAGTCGCCGTCAACGCCATCGCCGCGGACAGCGCGGCCACGAGCATGCCTGTGCTTCTCCTGCTTCTTCTCATCTCCATGGATCTCCTCGACCGGGTCAGTCGACAGCGGGGGTAGGGGCGCCGGGCAACGCGGGAAGCCTCGGCGGACAGTTCCAGACCGACGGGTCCGCGTCCGGGACGCACATGTTGGCCTGATTCAGCGCGATGGAGTTTCCCGGTCCGGATATCGACGCGGTGAACAACGCGTCCAGGTCCTGACCGCCGCTACCGCACCCGGAGAAAGCGGGTATGTCCAACGTCCCGTTGAGCGGTCCGCCCTCCAGTACGTTCAGATAGGGGTTCCCGCCGGTGAAGTCCCCGCGGAGCACTACCTTGTAAGGGCGCACGGTCCGGCAGTCGGGACCCACGTCGAGCGGTACACCGTTCACCGTCACATCGTGCAGCCGCATGGACTGCTTGAAGGAGACCACCGCGAAGTTCACGGGATACCCGAAGACCTCCATCACGTTACCGGTCGAGACGGTGAGAGGTCCGGTCTCGAACGAGACCTCGGCAGAGACGGGCTGGAAACCGAACGCGAGGAACGTCGACTCGGCGTCCGGCAGGTCGAGGGTGGCGAGCGAGTTGAACATGTTGTAACCGCCGCCTTCCATCTGCGGAGTGCGAACCGTGACCCGCTGGTTGGCAAGGGCGGAGAGCAACGCGGGCTTCTTGGAAGGGTCGTTGATGATCGTGGACCCGTTCAGTTTCTTGATGGTGGCGAGCCCCACCGCGTATCCACAGACCCTCTGGCCGGGCAGATTCAGCTGAAAGGGCGGTGCACCCGGGGGGATGACCGGGGCGTCGCTGATGTCCATCTCTCCCTGGGGCACGATGTCCGGGCAGGACGTGTCGACGGGGGGTACCACCGGCGGCTCCCCCTCTGGGTCGCCCGGGTCCTCCCCGCCGCCCTCCCCCGGGTCGGTCTCCCCACCCGGATCCGGCGTCTCCGGCGTGCCCGCGTCCGGCACCAGAACCGTCGCCAGCAGGCCCGCTTCCCCTTCGGACCGGTCACAGGTCAGGGTCACCGGATCGGCCGGCGCCTCCTCGCCCTCGACGGCCGGGGCGCTCAGCCCGAGGGTCAACTGTCCTGCCGTCAGGGTGACGTCCCCGGCCGCGCTGACGGTGACCGAGGGGACCTCGCCCGTGTGCGCGAGCCGGACCTTCCCGTTCTCGTCGCCGGCCAGCGGCGTGGCGGGCGCGACGAACTGGGCCCACTGCGCCTGGGCCGTCTGGTCGTTCTGCACGACGTCCACGTCGAGCGTCGCGGTGCTGACGACCTCGCTGGCTCCCTCCGGCAACAACGGGGCGAGATCGGCAGCCTCGAAGTCGGCCGTCATGCTCACGTCCACGGGTGACATCGGCACATCCACCTCGCCGGTGGCCGGAAATGTCCCCCTTACCTCCAACGGCACCTGGACCGTGCCCGACGGCAGATCGCAGTCGTACGTCACCACGGCACTGGCGTCCACGTCGTCGGCCGCCGACCCCGGACCGCTCAGCAGTCCGGCGAGGGTGGCTACGGCCGCGACGGATGCCAGACGTACGGATCTGCGCGAGGCGGTCGCCGATGTCTTCTCGCTCATCCTGGCCCTGTCTTCCGCTGGGATATTCATGTACTGCCCGTTCCTTCACGCACCGCGTCCGCCGGACGGCCGCAGAACGCACGATCCGGGCCGACGGTGGCAGGGTCGCTGCTCACCGTCGGCCCGGAGGCTCATGTGCCGTGGGAGTACTAGGAGATCACCGGGTGGGTGCTCACCAGGTAGTTGGCGTTGAAGGCGGCCACGTCGTTGACGTTGATGAGGCCGAGGCAGTTCGCGGCCGTGGCCTTGAGCGTGCCCGTGCCGTTCAGGCCCAGCACCCAACTGGTGTTGTTGTAGGTGCCGTTGACCGTACCCGCGAAGGTCGCGGTGCACCCGACGCCGGAGATCTTCGCCGAGACGTTGCTGACGTTGCCGGTCACGATGCTGCCGCTCTTGGACAGCGCGTTGATGTTCCACGGCGTGGTGTTCATCGTCACGGTGAAGCTCAGCCCCGCCAGGTTGCACCCGGTGAAGGTGACCGTGTTGATGGTGCCGACCGTGTTGGTGGTGCTCGACGCCAGGTTGCCGGTCGCGGTGCTGGACGTGCAGTAGAGGGAGGCGAGCGGGACGCTCAGCGTCGGGCCGGAGGCGGTGGCGGTGTAGGCGCCGGGCGGGGTGACCGTCCACGGCGCCTGGACACCGGCCGAAGCGGACGAGACGGTCATGCCGAGGGCGGCGCCACCGGCGGCGAGGACGACGGCGGCTCTACGTGCAAGGGTGTTCACGATGGATTCCCTTCGGGGGAGAGTATCCCGATCCGGACATACTCGTCTCCGGAAAGAGGCGGTAATCCGGGGGGACAAGGGTGGTGTGAAGTGGCGGCCCGCCCTGACGGACCGCTCGACCGCTTGCGTTCGCCGATGACGCTACGGGCGGGTAACGTGCCTCCGCAACAGCCTTGCTGAAGAAATTCCGGAAGAGTGTTTTTCGGCCGGACTTTTATTGGTCGGCGAGCAAGCGCCGGCCGAGCGTCTCCCGGTTCTTGTCGAGAAGTGAGCAACCGCGCGGTCCGCGAGATCGTGTCACCAACCCCCACCGGGCCGACCCGCGCCCCCATTGCTCACAACTTCCCATGTCAGAGCGGGATGCCGGACAGGAGAGGGTCCGGCCTGATGAGGCCTCGGCACCGGCGCACCCCTGAGCGATGATTGATGATTGATCGGCCGACATCGCCCCTCGGGCGGAATTAGTACGGACCCCCGAGGAATGCGCACCGCACCTTCGGATCTCTCCCGTTCCGGTAAAACACCGCGGCATTATGGCCCGTGTGCGCTATCACGCGGGCGGCGGCGACATTCCCGCGCGAAGCCGCGTCCAAGCCCTTCAGGGAAGGGGACTGGCGGATTCCGGGTCGCCAGTGGCTCAAAGTCGCCACCGGCATAGTCACTCCGCGTACTTCCCGTCGTCGCACCGGTGTCCACACGCTCGGACGTGCTCTATGTTCAAGATTCCAATGGGTACGCACCTGGCGGCATGTGGGAGCGCTCTCCCCCTGCTCGCCGCCGTCAGGGCACGGGAGAGCTAGGGGTAAAGCACCATGCCGGCAGTCTCGCAGCCCTCGGACCTCGGGGAACCTCTGGGACCACTGCCCCAGGAGTTTGCAGCGATCGTCCGCCCCGAACTCCCGAGCCTCATCCGCGAGATAGGCCTGGAGGTCACCCGCGCCTACCCGGAGTACGCGCGGCTCTTCGACAGCCCGCACGGCGAGGGCATCCGGGTCGGCCTGGAACAGAGCATCTCCGTCTTCGTCGAACAGGTGGCGCGACCGTCCGCGCCCACCCCGTTGCGGGACGAGATGTGCCGGCGGTTCGGCCGGTTCGAGGCGTACGAGGGCAGGGGCCTCGACCAGCTCCAGGGGGCCTACCGCCTCGGCGCCCGCATCGCCTTACGCCGTGCGAAGAAGGTGGGACGGCGGTACAACCTCTCCCCCACCATGATGCTGACCTTCGCGGACGCCCTGTTCACCTATGTCGACGAGCTCGAATCCCTCTCCCGCGAGGGGTACTTGGAGGTACGGGCCGCCACCGACGACCACACCGAGACGCTCCGCCGCCGCCTGCTGCACCTGATCCTCACGGGCCGCCCGGCCCCCCGCAGCGCGATCGCCGAACTCTGCGAGCAGACCGGCTGGACCATGCCGGAGGAGGCGACCCTGGTCGCCCTGCGCCCCTCCCCCGACCTGGGGCGTCTCGCGCTGGACCGCGACGTGCTCGCCGACCTGACGGACCCTCAGCCCAACATGCTCATCCCGGGCCCGATCGACGACGCGCGAAGACGCATGCTCGACCACGCGCTGCTGGGCGCGCACGCGGCGGTCGGCCTGACCGTCCCGCCGTCCCACGCGCCGGACTCGATCCGCTGGGCCCGCAGGCTCCTTGAGCTGGTGGACACGGGAGTGATCGACGACGCCCCGCTGGTGCTGGCCGAGGACCACCTCATCACCCTGTGGCTGCTCTCCGACACGGCCCTGCTGGACCAGCTCTCGAAGCGGGAGCTGGCCCCGGTCTCCGCCCTCAGCGCCACCCGGCGGGAGCGACTGATCGAGACGCTGCGCATCTGGCTCGACACCCGGGGAACCGCCGCCCACATGGGCGAACTGCTCGACGTCCACCCGCAGACGGTCCGTTACCGCATGCGGAGCCTGGAGTCCCTGTTCGGCGAGCAACTGGTCGACCCCGAGAGCCGTTTCTCCACCGAGGCCGTCCTGCGGGCGCTCCGCCTCCGCTCGCGTGGCGGCGACGGCACCCCACGACGGTGACAACCACCACAATGTGCGCGACGAGTCAACTTACCCCCGAGTAAGGGGAAATAGCCGGTCAGTCCCAAACGGTTGCGGCTACAGAACGGTTCCGGCGCGAAACCCGGACCCGTGTGCCGTACACAGGAGACGCGGGATGCCCTTCGGGGCGACCACGACCGTAGCGCCTCCTGCCGACCGACCGAGAGGGAACCCCCATGCCCGCCTCACACCTCCTCGTACCCGTTCCGATTCCGGACAGCGTCGCGGCACTGATCGGCGCCTGCGTCCCGGCGCACGTGCTGCAGGCCGAGTTCGACGCCGACTGCGCGGCGCGCGAGGTCCGCAGGTTCCGCGGCCCGCTGCTGGGCGTCGAGGACCAGGCCGACCGCGAACAGGCGCTCTCCGACCTGGCGCGCGCCAACAAGGTGCTCGCCGCCCACCATCCGGGGCTGACGGTCCGTCCGGGCCCCTGGCGCTGACGGCCACCCGGGCCCGCACCTCACGCACACGCCCACTGGCCGACCGCTTGCGAACCGCACGGCGGCGGCCGTACCTTACTCAAAAGTAAGTTTACTCCGGAGTAAGGATTTGGCGTGGCCGACCACAGCAGCGGCGAGCTCACCGAGGAGCTGTCCCGGCTCGACTTCTCGGCCGTCTCGCCCGAGGAGTTCGCCCGGATCGTCAAGGGCCTGTCCGTCAAGCAGCTCGGCGAGGTGATGCACGGTGAACTCCGGACACGGATACTCCACGCGGTCTTCGACCGGATGCGGCAGCAGTTCCGGCCGGACGCGGCCGGGGGGCTCAAGGCCCTGATCCGCTGGAAGATCACCGGTGAGACCGAGGAGGTCTACGAGACGGCCATCGCCGACGGGAACTGCTCCGTCACGCAGGGCCGTTCGGCGGCCGAGCCACGCACCACGCTGGTGATGGGCGACGCCGAGTTCCTCAAACTGGTCTCCGGCAACGGCAATCCGGTCACCATGTTCATGATGCGCAAGCTGAAGATCGTCGGGGACGTCGGTCTGGCCGCGGGTCTCACCCGCTACTTCGACATCCCGAAGGCGTGATCCGATGAGCTTCTTCTCCCTCGCCCTGACCGAGGAACAGCGGGATCTGCGCGACTGGGTGCACGGCTTCGCCGCCGAGGTGGTGCGCCCCGCGGCGGCCGAGTGGGACGCCCGGGAGGAGACTCCCTGGCCCGTCATCCGGGAGGCCGCGCGGATCGGGCTGTACGGATTCGAGTCGCTCGCCGACATGTACGGGGACCCGACCGGCCTCTCCCTCCAGATCGCCAACGAGGAGCTCTTCTGGGGCGACGCGGGCATCGGCATGGCCCTCTTCGGCACCTCGCTCGCGGTCGCCGGGATCTTCGCCTCCGGCACCCCCGACCAGCTCGCCGAGTGGGTCCCGCAGTGCTACGGCGACGAGGACGACCCCAAGGTGGCCGCCTTCGCGGTGTCCGAGCCGCAGGCCGGCTCCGACGTCTCGGCGATGCGTACCCGGGCACGGTACGACGGGGCCAAGGACGAGTGGGTGCTCTCCGGCCAGAAGGCGTGGATCACCAACGGAGGGATCGCCGAGATCCACGTCGTCGTCGCCTCCGTCGAACCGGAGCTCGGCGCCCGGGGCCAGGCCGCCTTCATCGTGCCGCCCGGCACCCCCGGCCTGGAGGCGGGCCGCACGGTCAAGAAGCTGGGCCTGCGCGCCTCGCACACCGCGGACCTCTTCCTGGACGACGTACGCGTACCCGGCCACTGCCTCCTCGGCGGAAAGGAGAAGCTGGACGCCCGCCTCGCCCGCGCCCGCGAGGGCGGAACGGCCCGGAAACCGTCCAAGGGACAGGCGGCGATGGCGACCTTCGAGGTCAGCCGCCCGACCGTCGGCGCCCAGGCGCTCGGCATCGCGCGCGCCGCGTACGAGTACGCCCTGGAGTACGCCGGTCAGCGGGAGGCGTTCGGCCGCCCCATCGTGGAGAACCAGTCGATCGCGTTCGCACTGGCCGACATCCGTACCGAGATCGAGGCGGTACGCCTGCTGATCTGGCAGGCCGCGTGGATGGCCCGCAACGACCGGACCTTCGACGCCGGACAGGGCTCCATGTCGAAGCTGCGCGCGGGCGAACTCGCGGTCGCCGCCACGGAGAAGGCCGTACAGATCCTGGGCGGCGCGGGCTACAGCCGGGAGCACCCGGTGGAGCGGATGTACCGGGACGCGAAGATCTACACGATCTTCGAGGGCACCAGTGAGATCCAGCGGCTGGTGATCGCCCGCGCGATCACCGGGCGGCAGATCCGCTGACCCGGCCGGGCTCCGGTGGCACGGCCCCGCCACCGGAGCCCTCCTCCCGGACCGGGGTCTCATCCGGCCGGCGTGAACCGCACCGGGAGGGATTCCGGTCCCCGGGTGAAGACGCCCCGCTCGACCGGGGTGAAGCCGTCCGCGAGGCGCAGGTCGGGCATCGCGTCCAGGAGTTGGCCGACGCCGGTCTCCACCTCGGCCTTGGCGAGCAGCGCGCCGACGCAGAAGTGCCGGCCCAGCGCGAAGGCCAGGTGGTCGGCGGCGGCCGAGAAGGCGGTGGCGCTGGTGAGGTCCGTACGGAAGAGGTCGAAGCGGTCCGGGTCGCGGTAGCGGGTGTCGTCACGGTTCGCGGAGCCGATCAGACAGGTGACCGTCGCCCCGGCCGGGACGGTACCGCCGCTGAGCTCCACCTCCGTCGCCGTCTGGCGCATGATCATGTGGACGGGCGGGGTGAAGCGCAGCGTCTCGGCGAACGCCCGGTCGATCAGTGAGCGGTCCTCGCGGACGGCGGCGAGCTGGTCGGGGTGGGCGAGGAGGTTGGCGAAGACCGAGGCGATGGCCTTGTCGGTGGTCTCGCCCCCGGCCGCGAGCAGCAGGCTGCAGAAGGCCTTGATGTCCTCGTCGCTCATGCGCACCCCGTCGACCTCGGCGGCGCAGAGCGCGGAGAGCAGGTCGTCGCCGGGCTCCTCCCGGCGCCGCCGGATGACCGGAATCATGTACGCGGCGAACTCCTGGCGGGTCCGCTCGCCCGCCGCGGCGATCTCCGGGTCGCCGGCGAGGTTGCCGAGGAAGGCGATGACGGAGGTGTACCAGCCGTGGAAGCGGTCGTGGTCCGCCCGGTCGAGGCCGAGCATGTCGGCGATGACCAGGACCGGGAAGCGGGTGGCGAAGTCGGTGACGAGGTCGGCCTCACCGGTGTGCCGGAAGGCGTCGATCAGTTCGCGGGCGTTGCGCTCGATGACCGGCAGGAACTTCTCCTGGAGGTCGGCGCCCCGGAAGGCGGGGGCGACCAGCGCCCGGCGCACGGCGTGGTCCCGGCCGCTGAGCTGGAGGATGGTCCGGCCGTGGACGGGTTCGAGCTGCCAGTCGTAGTTCTCGGTGGTGAACTCCTGGGCCTTGTCGCGGAAGACCCGCTCGACGTCCTCGTACCGGGAGACGAGAAAGCTGTTCGTCGGTTCGTGCCGGATCAGCGGGGCCTGCTCGCGCATGATCCGGTAGGCCCCGTAGGGGTCGGCGGCGAAGGCGGGCGAGAGAATGTCCGGCAGTGGCGACGCGGGCGATGCGTGCGACTCGCGCGGGGCGGAAGACATGTGCGCTCCTCGGTCGAGAACGGTCATCGGCGTCCAGGCTATTGATCCACCACCCGCTCCGTCACCCTTGGGGAAGACCGATGACCCTCATCTCCGGCGCCCGCCGCCCGTCCGTCCTCTTCGTCACCGATCTGGCGTACGAGGCGCGCGGCCGCCGCTACTGCGACGAGGACATCTTCCTGACCTCGCGCCTGCGCGCCCGATTCGACCTCGCGCTCTGCCACCCCCGGGACGCGGCGGCACTGCTGGACCGCTTCGACGGCGTGATCGTGCGCAACAGCGGGCCGGTGCTGCATTACCCCGAGGCGTACGAGGCGTTCCGGCGGCGGGCGCTGGAGCTGGGGATACCGGTGTACAACGCGCTGGACGGCAGCGGTGACATGGCGGGCAAGCAGTACCTGGTGGACATGGACCGGGCCGGCCTGCCGGTGATCCCGACCGTGGACCGGGCGGCCGATCTGGGGCGGCTGCCGGCGGCGGATTCGTACGCGGTGAAGCCGAAGCTCGGCGCGGACTCGGAGGGGCTGCGTTTCGTCCCCCGGCCCGAGCTGGACCCGGCGGACGACGGGACCCTGCTGGTGCAGCCCCGAATCGACTTCCGCCACGAGGTCTCCTTCTACTTCGTGGACCACGACTTCCAGTACGCGCTGTACGCCCCCGACCCGGACCGGCGCTGGGTGCTGGAGCCGTGGGAGGCGAGCGCCGCGGACCTGGAGTTCGCCCGTACGTTCGTGGAGTGGAACACCCTCAGCCACGGCATCCAGCGCGTGGACGCCTGCCGGACGGCGGAGGGCGGGCTCCTCCTGGTCGAGCTGGAGGACCTCAACCCGTTCCTCTCGCTCGACCGGGTGTCCGAGGAGGTGCGGGACGCGTTCGTCAGCCGGATGGCCGAGTCGGTGGCGGCCGTACTCGGCTGACTCGTCCGGCTCCGTCCGGCATGCGGGCGAACGGGGCCGGTGTGAGGGTGCGAGGGTGACCACAGCCAGCAGCGAGACCGCTCCGGTGGCGCCGAGCGCCGCCGCGCCGCCCGTCCTCGACCCTCGCCGCCGCAACATCGTCTTCGCGACGATCGTGCTCGGGATCCTCCTCGCGGCGCTGGACCAGACGATCGTGGGCACGGCGCTGCCCACGATCGTCTCGGACCTCGGCGGGGCGGCCCACATGTCCTGGGTGGTCACCGCCTATCTGCTCGCCGAGACCGTCGCCACGGTGCTGGTCGGCAAGTTCGGTGACCTGTTCGGCCGCAAGCTCGTGTTCCAGGTATCGGCGATCGTCTTCATCACCGGCTCGTTCCTCTGCGGCCTGGCCTCCAACATGCTGCTGCTGATCATCTGGCGCGGTCTCCAGGGCATCGGCGCGGGTGGCCTGATGGTGACCTCGATGGCTCTGATCGCCGACGTGATCCCGTTGCGCGAACGCGGCAAGTACCAGGGTGCGATCGGGGCCGTGTTCGGTGTGTCGACCGTCGTCGGCCCGCTGCTGGGCGGGGTGTTCACCGACCACCTGACCTGGCGCTGGGCGTTCTACGTCAACGTGCCGATCGCCATCGTGGTGGTCATCGCGGCGGCCCGGAACATCCCGTCCGTGCGGGCCGCCGGCCGCCCGGTCATCGACTACCTGGGCATCGCCCTGGTGGCGGTCGGCGCGAGCGCGCTGATCCTCGGGACGAGCTGGGGCGGCAACGAGTACGCCTGGGGCTCCCCCGTCATAATCGGCCTCTTCGTCGGCGGGCTCGTCGCGCTCGCCCTGTTCGTGCGGGTGGAGAGCCGGGCCAAGGAACCGATGCTGCCGATGCGGCTCTTCCACAACCCGGTCTTCACGGTCTGCGCGATCCTGAGCTTCATCGTCGGCTTCGCGATGCTCGGAGCGATGACCTTCCTCCCCACGTACCTCCAGTACGTGGACGCGAACTCGGCGACGATCTCCGGCGTCCGGACGCTCCCGATGGTCATCGGTCTGCTGATCGCCTCGATCTTCAGCGGCAACACCGTCAGCAGGACCGGCCGGTACCGGATCTTCCCCATCGTGGGCTCGCTGGTGATGGCCGCCGGGCTCTTCCTGATGTCCCTGATGGGCCCGGACACCGGGGTGTTCCTGGAGTCGGTCTACATGTTCGTGCTCGGCCTCGGCATCGGCCTGTCGATGCAGGTCCTGACGATCGCCGTGCAGAACACCGTGGACTACGCGGACCTGGGTACGGCCACTTCGGGCGTGACCTTCTTCCGTACCCTCGGCAGCTCCTTCGGCACGGCGGTCTTCGGCACGATCTACGCCAACTCGCTGGGCCCGAACCTCCAGCAGGGGGTGGCCGAGGCCGCGCGGGCGGGCGGTGATCCCGCGACGCTGACCGCGGCCTCGCAGAACCCGCTGAGCCTGCACGCCCTGCCCGACGCGCAGTCCGCGCCGCTCGCCCAGGCGTACGCGGACACCATCCACACCGTCTTCCTCTGGACGGTGCCGGTGGCACTGATCGGGTTCGTGGTGGCGCTGTTCCTCAAGGAGGTCAAGCTGCGGGACTCGGCGCGGGCCGGTTCCACCGACATGGGCGAGGGCTTCGCCCAGCCCATGAGCGGGAACCCGGACCGCGTCCTGGAGTTCTCGGTGGCCAAGATCCTCCACGGCGCCCGCCCGGACACCGCACGGCGGATCGTCGACGCGTCCGACACCCGGCTGGACATGGCGGGCGCCTGGGCCGTCATGCAGGTCGACCTGTTCACACGGATGGTCGGGCACGCCGGTCTCGGGCTGATCGCGACCCGCCACCGGCTGCCCCCGGAGGTCCTGGTCCCGGTCTTCGACCGGATGATCGACGAGGGCTACCTGACCGGCGACGGACGGCTCTTCCAGCACACCGCGGCGGGCCGCCGGGAGGCCGCCACGATCACCTCCGCCTGGGCCCGGTGGCTCAACGAACGGCTGGAGGAGGACGGCGCCCGGCCCGACGACCGGCAGCTGAGGGCTGCCGTCGACGTCATCGCCAAGCAGCTCCTCGCGGAGGACCTGGCGGCCGAACTCGCCCCGGCTCCCCGGAACCACGCGCCCGCTCCGGTGGGCACCGCGGTCTGAGCGCGGCCGGGCTCCGGACGGGGCCCGGCCGCACGGGCCCGGCCGCTCGGGCCCGGCATCGTCACGCGTCCGGGAACTCGCCGTCCTCGTAGACCCAGGCGCCCTCGTGGCGGACGAAGCTGCTCCGCTCGTGCATGCTGCCGGGCCGTCCGCCCTCGGTCCAGTGGGCGCGGAAGGTGACGGTGCCCGTCGTGTGGAAGGCGCTGCCCTCGGTGGTGTCCAGGATCTCCAGCCGCTCCCAGCGCGTGCCCGGGTCGAACTCGACGACCGGCGGCCGGGTCGCCGGATGCCAGGTACGCAGCAGATAGCCGGCGTCCCGGACGACGAAGGCCGTGTACCGGGACCGCATCAGGGCCTCGCAGGTGGGCGCGGCGGCCGTACCGCCGTGGTACCGGCCGCAGCAGGCACCGTACGGAGCCGGCAGGCCGCAGGGGCAGGGGGCGTCGGGGGTGACGCGCGGGGCGGAGGGGACGGGCGGTTTCCGGCGGGCGGTGCGTCGTGACATGCGCCCATTGTCGCCGGTCGCGACATGCGCCCACTGTCGCCGGTCGTGACGTGCGCCTGTTGTCGACGTCATGCGGTACGCCCGTTGCCGCCCGGCCCCGCCCATCGGGACGAAAGGGCGCCCCGGTGGCCCGGCGGGCCTCACCACCGCTGCGGGGGCTCCGCCCTTTTGGCCGTCAGTCGGCGTCGCGCGCCCGCCCCCGTGGACGGCGGACGCGCGCAGTCGGGCGATCGGGCCGGATGCGCGTACCCGTGCGCGCGGGCGCCGGTCGCGTTGTCGCCGTACACCACGACCACCGCCTCGCCGAGGACCGGGCCGCCGCAGTCGACGCAGTGCGGGGGAATCGTCATCGCGCCCGCCCGGCTGTCCGTCCGGCTTCCCGCCCGAATATCCGTCCGGCTTTCCGTGCGTCCTCGGCCACGTCCGCGCCCCTCTCGCCCTGTGGTGGATCACGCACGGTGCGTGATGTCGTAACCCAGCATGCACCGCCCGAGGGGCGAAACGCAAAGATTGCGTTCTCCATGGCTGCGTTCTCTCCGCCCGCGATCCCCGTGCCCGCGTCCTGCCGGTTTGAGGTGAGGTCCCGTCAGCGGCCAGACTCTCGTTACCCCCGGGACAGGAAGGCGCACACCGTGTCGGACAGGCAGCAGACCCCACCCCCGACCGTCAGGCTGCGGCGGCTCGCCGCCCTCCTGCGGCGGCTGCGCGCCGAGGCGGAGCTGACGCGCGAGCAGGTGGCCGGGCTTACCGGCATCAACGTCGTGACGCTGTACCGGATCGAGAAGGCGCGCGCCCGCCCGCAGAAGCGGACCCTGGCGGCGCTGATGGAGGCGTACGGGGCCGGCGAGGCGCAGCGCGCGGACCTGCTGGCGGCGCAGCGGATCGCGGACGACCGGAGCCGGCTGCGGCCGTACGGCGCGGAGCCGTCCGGGGCGGCGGGGACCGGCGGGTCCGCGGGGTCCGCGGGGTTTTCGGAGGGATACCTCGCCTACCTCGGGTTCGAGGCCGAGGCACGCACGGTGCGCGCCTACGAATCGATGTACGTGCCGGAGCTGCTCCAGACCGAGCGCTACGCCCGGGCGGTGATCCGGGGCGTGCTGCCCGACGCCGGACGGGCGGAGGTCGACGAGCGCGTCCGGGTACGGATGGAACGGCGGAGCCTGCTCGCGAGGGCGGACGGCCCGAGGCTCCGCGCGGTGGTGGACGAGGCCGCCGTGCGGCGGGCGGTGGGCGGGCCGGAGGTGATGCGCGAACAGGCCGAGCACCTCGTACGGATCGCGCGGGAGCCCGGGGTGAGGGTGCAGGTGATCCCGTTCGGGGCGGGGGCCCACGCCGGAATGGCCGGGAGCTTCGTCCACTTGGACTTCCCCGACACGCGGGACGCGGAGCTGGTCTGGGTGGACACCCCCGCCGGCGACGTGTTCCTGGATGCGGAGGAGGAGACCCTCCGCCACCGGTCGCTGTTCGATCGGCTGCGGGCGGTGGCGCTCAGCCCCGGTGACAGCGCCGCGCTGCTGGCGGGGGTGGGCCGGGCGGAGTGAGGGAACGGCCGTGGCAGCCGCGCCGGTTCGCCCGGCCGCCACTGCCGGACGGTTCGGTTCGGTTCGGGTCGATTCGGGTCAGGTCAGGTCAGGTCAGGTCAGGTCAGGTCAGGTGAGCAGGAAGTCGGCCTGGCCGGTCTTGGCACCCTGGATGAAGGCGGCCATCTCGCCGGTGGAGTAGATGAGCGCCGGGCCGTCGGGGTCCGCGGACTGGCGGATGGCGACTCTGCCGTCCGCCAGCTTCATGGTCTCGACGCAGTTGCCGCCGTTGCCGCCGCTCCAGGGCTTGGACCAGCCCTCGGCACCGAGGGCGGTGGCCGGCATGCCGTTGTAGATGTCGCTCATCACAGCTCCTTGCGGAAATCCCGGAGGATGTCCTTCGTGCGTCGTGCAGTCGCGGCCTGGGCCGCCATGCGGTCCATGACCTCGAGGTAGGAGGCCACCTCGGGGCGCGTGTCGAAGTAGACGGCGCCGGTCAGGTACTCGCTGAAGACCATGTCGGGCAGTTCGGGCACGCCGAAGCGGAAGAGCACGAACGGTCCGTAGGTCCCGGGGTGGTGGCCGGTCGCGAACTCCGCGATCTGCAGCGTGATGTGCGTCTGTTCGGAGGCTTCGAGGAGCTTGTCGATCTGCGCGCGCATGGCTTCGGGGGTGCCGACCGTCCGTCGCAGCACCGTCTCGTCCATGACGACCCAGAGCCTCGGCGCGTCCGCCTTGGCGAGCAGGCTCTGCCGCTCCATGCGCAGGGCGACGTGCCGTTCGATGTCGTCGGGCCGGGACTGGCCGACCGCGCCGCCCAGCATCACGGAGCGGGCGTAGTCCTCGGTCTGGAGGAGTCCGGGCACGAAGTGCGGTTCGTACATGCGCAGCAGGCTCGCCGCGCCCTCCAGGCTGACGTACATGCTGAACCAGTCGGGCAGCACGTCGTGGTAACGCTGCCACCAGCCGGGCTTGTTGGCCTCTTCGGCGAGCTCGACGAAGGCGTCGGTCTCCTCCTCGCCGATCCCGTAGGCACGCAACAGGGCCTGCACGTAGGGGATCTTGAGGGCGACCTCGGCCGTCTCCATCCTGCGGACCGTGGCGGACGCGACGCGGAGCACCTTGGCCGCCTGGTCGCGGGTGAGCCCGGCACGCTCCCGCAGGTCCTGCAGGCGCCTGCCGAGGACGACCTGCCCCACGGTCGGGGCTGACCGAGGCTCGCTCACTTCGGACCTCCGATGGTCTCTTCTGTCAGCAGTGTGCCATGCGGGTGACGACAAAGACACGGGCACTCTGCAAATTTCAGAGTGCCCCTTGCCAAGTGTCCGCGTCAGGGGGAGAGTTGGTGAGTGAACCAGTTCACCTGGTCACGTCCGCCCCTCTCCCGATGCGTCGAGGTCCGGACATGACGCGGCAACCACTGTGAGGATTCGGTCGTGGCACCTGGCAGTGCGCTCATCCCCCGGCCCGTGGGCTCCCCTTCCGGGGCTGAGGCGCTCCGTTTCCGCTTCGCCCTGCCGGCCAGACCGGCTTCGGCCGCCGGGGCGCGCAGACTGACCAGGGACAGACTCGCGGTCTGGAAGCTCCGGGACGACCTGCGCGACACCGCCGCACTCATCGTCTCCGAGCTGGTCACCAACGCCGTGGTGCACACCGCGAGCGCGCTGGTCGTCTGCGAACTGCGGCGCCTGGACCACCTGTTGCGGATAGCGGTCCAGGACCAGGGCCGGCTCTCCGGCGGCCCGAAGCTGCGCGCCTCCTCCGACGACGAGCACGGGCGGGGCCTGTTCCTGGTGGACGCCCTGAGCCAGGCGTGGGGCTCCCACGACGCGGAGGACGCGTCCGGGCGGGTCGTCTGGTCGGAGCTGGCGCACGGTGCGGGGCAGCCGTGCTGAGGGACGCGCTGGTCCGGCTGCGCGGGGGCCGTCAGGCTCCTCGGACCGTCGAGGACCGGGCCGCCGGGGGCGGCGCCGGGGGCGGGAGCGGCGCGGGTCCCGCGCGGGCCCGGCTGCCGCTGCCGCCGGAGCTGTGCGCGAGCCTGGGGTACGACGCGGTGGGCGTCCCGGCCCGGCACGGCTTCCACCTGATGTCGCATCTCCCCCGCACCGGCTGCGTGTTCGAGGCGGCCGACGTGTGGTGGTGGATCGTGCCCGCGGGCTCCGACCAGGACCTGGACTGGCCCGAGCCCGTCGCCTACGCCGCGGGGGGCTTCGTACCGGTGCCACGGCCCCGGCTGATCCACGGGCCGGACAGCCGCACCCCCTATACGCCCCCGATCCCGCTCTTCCTGATGGTGTGCCAGGTGGCCGGGGTGACGCCGAACTGGGGAGCACCGGGCCGACGGCGGGCGGTCACCGCGCCCTGAGGGGCTCCCCCGGTCCGGTCCGCGGGCCCGCGGGTCCCGGGCCGCGCACCGCCGCCGCACGGCACTGTCAGTGGTCGGTTCCAGAATGAAGACAGCGATCGGGAGACCCGCCGCTCGGCGGGCCGTACTGGGGTTGAGGGGGCGGGGCGGATGCGGCGCTGGGAGTTGGTCGAGGGCACTGCGTCGAAGTTCTGGGAGACCGGGGCGGTCGGCGTCGCGGTCACCGTGCGGTACGGCCGCTGCGGGTCGGAGGGGCGCACCCGGACGAAGGAGTACGCCTCCGCGGCGGCCGCGCACGCCCAAGTGCGCAGGACCATCGCGGAGAAGGAGCGCAAGGGGTACGAGGAGGTGGCGGCGAGCGCGTCCGCGCCGACGGTGCCGGGGCCTCCGGAACCCTCCGGGACGGTCGGCGCGAGCGGTGCCGGGAGCGCGAGCGGGACGGCCGCGCTGCCCGACGAGGACACCTTCGAACTCCCGCTGAGCTGGCGCCGGGTGCTCCATCCCCGGCGGGGTGGCTGCGCCCGCCCGCTGAACCGGCCCGGCGAGGAGGCTCTGGCGCAGGTCGGGGAGCGGATCGCGGGGGAAGCCGCCTGGATCGAGCTGATCCTCACCGAGCCGGGCTCGGACCCGGACCTGGTGGACGCCACCCGCGCCCACCTCGCCGGCAGCCCCTCCCCGGTCGGGGCCGCCGCGCTGGCGGCCGTCGTCTCCCTCGGCGAGACGGCCCCTTCGTGCTGGGTGGACACCTGGGTGGCCGACCACGGGCTGCCGTTCGCCGCCCGCGCGGCCCAGGAACTCCAGACGATCAAGGCGCACAGCTACCACGCCCTGGGGCGGCGGGTGAAGGGCGCGCTCAAGCGCGTCTCGCTCTCCTCGTCCCTGCACTGGCACCACGGCTCGCTGAACGTGGCCGCGCGGGCCCGCGCCCACATCGCCGCGGCGGACGAGGAGACCTACCGCGCGGTCGTGGAAGCGCTCGGCGCGGCCCGCCGGGACAGCCACCAGCGGATCGCCGCCGCCTTCCTGGCCCCGAGCGAGCGGGAGTGGGTCGACGCCCTCCTGTCGGAGCCCGCCGTGCTCGCCGAGGACCACTACGTCCTGCAGCGCATGGTGCTCTGCTCGCTGACGTCGGCCGGCCAGCTGGCACGGCTGTCGTACCGTCCGGACCACACCCTCGCCGTGATCGCGACGCTCGCCGACGGCATCGGGACGGCCGTCGCGCCGATGCTCCGGAAGTACCTCGACCACGGCAACCACTACGCCGAGGGCGTCAAGGCGGTCTCCGCCGCGCTCGCCGAGCTCCCCACGGACGAGGCGTTCAACATCCTGCTCCACCACAAGGAGCTGAAGCAGGTCCGCGCGGCGCTGCTCGACGCGATGCGCCGCTACCCGGTGCGGGCCCTGCGGCTGCTCTCCGCCGACGTCCGGTACAACACCGCCACCAGGTCGCGTGCCTCGCGGCAGTTGCTGCACGCCCACATCAACACCCACCGCCCGCTGGTCTCCTCCCTGCTGCCGGGGCTGCCCGGGGATCTGGCGGAGGTCGTCGGCCCGCTGCTGAACCCGGTGTCCCGCTTCCCGGAGGCGTCCCTCGCGTCCCTGCCCTCCGTGCTCACCCGGCCGCCGTGGACCCGCCCGCGCACCGGCGCGGCGACCCCGGTGAGCACCGGCGGGGCCGCGCTCCCCGCACCGGAGCTGCGCTGGCTGCCGGGCGAGGAGGAGGCGTGGGCGCGCTGTTCCAGCTGGTACACCCGCCCGCAGCACGGCGGCGACTACGAGAAGGTGATCTCCTCCCAGCTCGAAGGGCTGGGGAGCACCGGGCTGCGGCCCGCGTGGATCTTCCTGCACGCGCCGGTGGAGCGCATCGCGCCGGCCCTGGCCACCTGGGCGCCGACGGACCTGTGGGACGGGGCGGACACCCTCAGACCGATCGTCGCCCGCTTCGGGATCGACGCGCTGCCGCTCCTGCTGCGTACCGTCCCCCGCCAGCCGAGCACCATGGCGGAGCTGTTCCTGCCGTTCGCCGACGCGGCCGTCGCCCGGCACATGGCGGACTGGGCGGCCCGGCTGAAGTCCACCGCCGCGACGACCCGGGCGTGGTTCGCGCGGCACGGCGGCGCCGCCGCGGTGTTCCTGGTGCCGGACGCGGTCGGCAAGCCCGGCGCCCCGCGGCGGGCGGCCGAGCGGGCGCTGCTCCAGATAGCGGCGGTGCACGGCGAGGCGACGGTGCGTGAGGCCGCCGCCCGGTACGGCGCGGACGCGCTGCGCTCCGTCGAGATGCTGCTGGTCGCCGATCCGCTGGAGCACGCGCTGCCCGCGAAGCTGCCGGTCCTGCCGAACTGGGCGGAGCCGGGGCTGCTTCCGCAGCTTCTGACGCGTACCGGCGAAGCCCTGCCCGCCGAGGTGGTGCGCAACGGCCTGACGATGCTGGCGCTCTGCCGGCCGGGCGAGGCCTACCCGGGTGTCGCGGCGCTGCGCGAGGCCGCCGCGCCCGCCTCGCTCGCCGAGTTCGCCTGGGCGGTCTTCGAGCAGTGGCTCGACGCGCGGCTGCCGGCCAGGGAGTCCTGGGCGCTGTACGCCCTGGGCGAGGTCGGGGACGACGAGACCGTACGGCGGCTCACGCCGGTCATCCGCGCCTGGCCGGGCGAGGGTGCGCACCACCGGGCGGTCGAGGGGCTGGACGTGCTGGCGGCCATCGGCAGCGAGGTGGCCCTGCTCCATCTGCACGGCATCGGCCAGCGGGTGAAGTTCAAGGCGCTGAAGACGCGCGCCCAGGAGAAGATCGCCGAGGTGGCCGCGGTTCTGGGTCTCACCGCCGAGCAGTTGTCCGACCGCCTGGTGCCGGACTTCGGGCTGGACGCGGACGGCTCGACGGTCGTGGACTACGGCCCGCGCCGCTTCACCGTCGGCTTCGACGAGCGCCTCGGCGCGTACGTCCTGGACGGGGCGGGGAACCGCCGCAGGGATCTGCCGGCCCCGGCGGCCCGGGACGACGGGGAGCTGGCCTCGGCGGGGCGCAAGCGGTTCCTGGCCCTGAAGAAGGACGTACGCGCGGTCGCCTCCGGGCAGGTGCAGCGGCTGGAGGCCGCGATGGTGTCGGGCCGGTCCTGGACGGCGCGCGAGTTCCAGGAACTGTTCGTCACCCATCCGCTGGTGGGGCATCTGGTGCGGCGGCTGGTGTGGCTGAGCGAGTCGCGGGGCACCACGACCGCCTTCCGGGTCACGGAGGACCGGACGTTCGCCGATGTGCGCGACGAGGTGTCCGTGCTGCCCGCCGACGCGTCCGTGCGGCTGGCCCATCCGCTCCGCCTCGGCGACGAGCGGGCCGCCTGGTCGGAGCTCTTCGCCCGCCGGGAGCTGTCCCAGCCGTTCCCCCAACTGGAGCGCGCGGTCTTCGCCTTGACGGACGAGGAGCGGACGGGCAACCGGCTGGCCCGGTTCGAGGGCGTCACCGTGCCCACGGTCGAGGTGCTGGGCCTGGAGCGGCGCGGCTGGGAGCGGGGCGCGCCGCAGGACGCGGGGGTGGTGGGGTGGATCTCCAGACGCCTCGGCGAGGAGCTGTACCTGATCGTCGGGTTCTACGAGGGCATCGTGGCGGGCTCCCCGCAGGCCTTCCCCGATCAGCGGCTGGAGGCGGTCTGGCTCGGCGACCGGCCCGGGGACCACTGGCCCCACGGGACGTACACCCATCTCTTCGGCGGCCTGGACCCGGTGATCGCGTCCGAGGTGCTCGCGGACCTGACGGCGCTCGGCGGTGTCCGGCGCGCCCCGGCGGACGGCGGTCCGGCCCCCGACGGTCCGGCCGGGGTGCCGGGCCGGACCGTCACGGTGGCCGGTCAGGGCTTGTCGAGGTAGGCCAGCTGGGGGTGGGCGCGGGTGTAGGCGTCGACCAGTTCGCGGGCGACGTTGACGGAGTCCACGAGCGGGTGCAGCGCGAACGCCCGCACGGCGGCGGAGCGCGATCCGCTGTCGGCCGCTTCGAGCACGGCGCGTTCGACGGCCTTCACGGAGGCGACGAGCCCGGCCGCGTGGAGCGGAAGCGGGCTCACCGCCACCGGGTGGGCGCCGTTCGCGTCGACCAGGCAGGGGACTTCGACCACGGCGTCCGCGTCGAGCGCCGAAAGGGTGCTGCCGTTGCGGACGTTGAGGATGAGCGAGGTGCGCTCGTCGCGGGCGACGGCCTGCATGAGGGCGAGGGCCACCAGTTCGTAGCCGCCGGCCTCCAGGTCGCTCGCGGCGCGCTCCCCGGCCCCCGCGACCTCGCGGTTGGCCGCCATGTAGGTCGCGTCGCGCTCGGCGCGGGTGTGGTCCCAGGTGGCCAGGGCCGGGGTGCCCGGTTCCCGCATCCGCGCGTAGAAGCCCTGCTGCTGCTCGCGGAGGAAGGCGCCCCGGGTCAGCTTCGCCTGCTGGTAGGCGCGGACCGCTTCCCGGTTGAAGTAGTAGTAGTGCAGGTACCCGTTGGGCACGGCACCGAGCGAGCGGATCAGGTCGGTTCCGAAGAGCTTGCCCTCCTCGAAGGAGCCGAGCAGGGTGTCGTCGGCGAGCAGCCGGGGAAGCTCGTCCCGCCCGTTCACGTACAGGCCCTGGACCCAGCCGAGGTGGTTGAGGCCCGCGTAGTCGATCCAGGCGCGGTCCGGGTCGGCGCCGAGGACCCGGGCGATGCGGCGGCCGAGGCCCACGGGCGTGTCGCAGATGCCGACGACCCGGTTCCCCAGGTGCCGGGACATCGCCTCGGTCACCAGGCCCGCGGGGTTGGTGAAGTTGATGACCCAGGCGTCCGGGGCGAGCCGGGCGATGCGGCGGGCGAGGTCGACGGCGACCGGAACGGTGCGCAGCCCGTACGCGATGCCGCCCGCCCCGACCGTCTCCTGCCCCAGCACCCCCAGGTCCAGGGCCACCCGCTCGTCGGCCGCGCGGCCGGCGAGGCCGCCGACCCGGATCGCAGAGAAGACGAAGTCGGCGCCCTTCAGGGCCTCGTCGAGGTCGGTGGTGGCCAGGACGGCGGGGGCGTCCGGCACTCCCCCGGCCTGTTCGTCCAGCACCCGGGCGACGGCCGCGAGGCGGTCGTGGTCCGTGTCGTAGAGGGTGACCCGGGAGACGCGGCCCTCGGCGTGATCGCCGAGCAGTGCCCCGTACACCAGGGGGACCCGGAATCCGCCACCGCCAAGAATTGTCAGCTTCACGCTGCTCGATGGTACGGGTCCGGCCCCGGCCCGGCGGGACGCGGGGGACGGCGGGCCGGGCCTCCGGCGCGCCGTACCCGCCGGGGACCGCTCGGCACGGGGTGGTCGCCGGGGCGCCGGACGCCCCGGTGTCCGTCGGTCAGTACCCCTTCCACCAGCTGGAGACGGCGTGCCAGAGGCGGCCCGTGGCGCTCTGGGTGCGCTGCTCCGGGATCGCGGGGGCCGGGGCGCCGTGGACCGGGGCGCTGTCGGCCGGGGCCGCGGCGGCCTCCTGTCCGCCGGCCGGCCGGCCGGGTGCGGCGGTCGGCGACGGCGACGAGATCTCCCAGTCGTTGCGGGGGACGGAGCGGGCGGCCATCGACGTCATGGGTTCGTCGTCGATCTCCTGCTGCGGGCTGGGCGCGAACTGGACCGGGAGTTCGGTCAGGTGGCGCGACATGATGTTGCCCACCCAGCGCAGTTCGCTCTCGTCCGCCGCGAGTTCGAGGTCGGGCAGCCGCATGAGCAGCGCGTCCACGCCGACGTCCGCGATGGCACGGCCGATGTCCTGGCCGGGGCACTCGTGGGGGCCGCCGCTGAAGGCGAGGTGGGCGCGGTTGCCCTCCATGGAGGCGCTGAGGTCGGGCCGTACGGCGGGGTCGCTGTTGGCGCCCGCGATGCTGACGAGCAGAGCGTCGCCGGCCTTGATCTGCTTCCCGCCGAGCTCGGTGTCGCCGACGGCCCAGCGGCCGAAGACCGCGGAGAAGGGGGGCTCGTCCCACAGGGTCTGCTCGACCGCCTCGGGGACGGTCATGTGGCCGCCGCTGAGACGCGCCCGGAAGCGCGGGTCGGTCAGCACCATCCGGATCACGTTGGCGATCAGGTTGGCGGTGGACTCGTACGCCGCGATGAGCGTCAGCCGGAGGTGCTCGATGACCTCGATGTCGCTCATCCTGGCGGGGTGTTCGACGAGCCAGGTGGCGAAGTCGGACTCCGGGGCACCCCGTCGGCGCTCGACGAGCCGGGTGAGCACGCCGACGACGTACGCGTTGCTGGTGACGGCGGTCTCGGTACCCCGCGTCATGTCGCGGGCGGCCTGCACCAGCCGGTCGTCGTACTCCTCGGGCATGCCGAAGATCGCGCACATGACCATCATCGGCAGGTGCTCGGCGAACTGGCTGACGATGTCGGCGGTGCCCTTGAGGCAGAAGTCGTTGACGAGGCGGTTGCTGAAGCGGTTGATGTGGCGCCGCACGCCGCGGGTGTCGATCCGGGCCATGCTGTCCGTGATCGCGCCGCGCTGACGTTCGTGGGTCGCGCCGTCCGCGAAGGCGCAGATGGGCTGGTACGTGAAGATCGGCGCGAGCGGGTGCTCGGGGCCCACGCTGCCGTCCTGCAGGGCGCGCCAGCGCCGGGAGTCGCGGGAGAACTGCGAGGGGGTCCGGGTGACGTAGAGGTTCTCGCTGTGGCCGAGGACGAGCCAGGCGGGTACGTCACCGTGGAGCAGCACCGGAGCGACGCTGCCGTGTTCGGCGCGCAGCTTCTCGTTCAGCCCGACGATGTCGTTCTCCACCTCGGCGCCGTAGTAGCGGCGCAGCCCGCCGGGGCCGAGTCCGTGGGCGGGGCATCCGGGCGGCGGGGCGGCTCCCGTCGGCGCTCCGGGTTCGTGGGAGAAGGGGGTTGTCACAGTGGCTCCAGTGATGAGGCTTTCAAGGGTCGCGCGGGAGGGCTGCGCGGGCGGGGAGGGGACACGACCCGAAGGGGGTGTCCGGCGGATCACGGCCGGGCTCGCGCGCCCGGTCCGGTAGCTCGCGTCGGGGTGACGCGTCGTACCGGAGCCGCGCTGCGCCCGGTCCGGTCCGCCGGACACTTTCGGCGCCGCGCGGCCGGGTCGTGTTCGTGCCAGGCGTCGCCCGACGGGCGGGACTTTCACGACACGGCCCGGGTTTGGGGCGGCCCGCCGGACGATCCGGCCGGCCGCCCCGGACGTCATACGAGGGGTACGGCCAGGCTGTGCAGGTAGCGCATGAGCGTCATCAGCACGTCCCGGCTGGACGCCCGAAGGCGCGCGTCGCAGTCGATCATGGGGACTTCGTCGGGCAGGTCCAGCGCCTGCCGCAACGTCTCGACCGGATGGTGCGGGGCGTCGGGGAAGGTGTTGACGGCGACGACGAACGGCACCCCGCGCTCCTCCAGCCGTCCGATGACGTCGAAGCTGGTTTCGAGGCGCCGGGTGTCGATCAGGACGACGGCGCCGAGAGCGCCCTCGAAGAGGCCGTTCCACAGGAACCAGAAACGTTCCTGGCCGGGCGTGCCGAACAGGTAGAGGATCAGTTCCTCGCTGAGGCTGATCCGGCCGAAGTCCATGGCGACGGTGGTGGCGGTCTTGCTCTCCACCCCGGCGTTGTCGTCGACGCCGACGCCTGCCTGCGTCATGGTCTCTTCGGTCGTCAGAGGCCGGATCTCGCTGACCGAACCGACCATGGTGGTCTTGCCGACCCCGAATCCACCGACGATCACGACCTTCACCGCGGCGGTGGCCGTGGTGGGCAGGACGTCCTCGGTACGGGGGCCGGTGATCGTGTCAGAGCTTCTGAAGTCCATGCATCACCGCTTCGAGAAGGGACCTGTCGGGGAGATTGGCGCGGACGATGGGTGCGCGCGATTCGATCAGTTCGGACGCGAGTAATTCGGTCAGGAGTGAGGTGACGACGCTGAACGGGAGGCCGAGATAGGCGGAGATCTCGGCGACGGACAGGGGTGCCTGGCAGAGCCGCAGGATCGCGGCCTGCTCGGGCTGGAACGTCGGTGAGGGTTCCGCCTGGGCGACGACCATGGTGACCAGGTCGAGCGCTGCCCGCTCGCTGCCGTCAAGATCGCCGGTGATGACGTACAGGCGCTCGGGATCGTTGAGCGCCGGGTCGGCATTGCGGCGTTCCCGTCGGGGAGCGTTCATCCGGCCTGCCCGTCGTGGCGCGGCGGGCTGGTCAGATGGGCCCCGATCCGGACGACCATGTCGCGCATCCGCGCGCCGACCAGCCCGGCGTCGACCGTCTCACCGGCCAGCACCGCGAGGTAGGCGCCGGTGCCGGCCGCCATCAGGTAGAAGAACCCGCCGGTCACCTCGATGACGACGAGCTTCATCAGGCCGTCGCTGTAGGGGATTTCGGAGGCGACGGCGGCGGCCAGGCTCTGCAGGCCGGCGCAGGCCGCGGCCAGCCGGTCCCCGACGTCCGGGTCTCCGCCGTGCATGGCGATGCGCAGACCGTCCGAGGAGAGCACCACGATCTGGTGGATGCTCGGAACGTCGTCGGCCAGTTCCTTGAGCATCCAGTCCATGTTTCCCCGCTGCTGGATCACTTGAGGTCTCCCTTGTCCCACGCGTCGTCAGAGTCTTCGCCGTTCTTCGGGTCGTGCGGCACGCCGTTGACGGCCTTGGTGAATGCCTCCAGCCAGAGGCCGGGGGGCTTCTCCTCGCCGCCCGCGCGGCCGGCGGCGTGCGGGGCGGCGCCGTTGAGCGCCGCGGGGGCGCCTTCCGTCGCCGGTGCCGGGGCCTGCTGCGGGAGGTTGTGCGAGCCGAGCGGGGCGCGGCCCCGGCTGCGGCGCTGGGGCAGGCCGTTCTCGGTCCACTCGGTCACCACGGGGACCTCGTCCTCCATGGCCGCTGCGGGCGCGGCCGGGCGCGCGGAGGCGGCCGGCGAGACGGTTGCCGAGGGCACCGGGCCGGTGGCCGCGACCCTGGCCTTCCGCTTTCCCGCGGGCGGTACGACGTGCTGGAGCTGCGACATGTCCAGTGAGCTGGTGGGCCGCGAGGTGGCGCCGATGCCGTGGGCGATGCCGGGCGCGGGTCCGGTGGTGATCATGTCCCGGGGGACGATGAGTACGGCCCGGACGCCGCCGTACGCGGACTGGCGCAGCGATACCTGGAGTTGGTACATGCGCGACAGCCGGCCGACGACCGCCATGCCGAGGCGCGGGGATTCCCCGAGGTCGTTCATGTTGATGCCGGCCTGGGCCTGGGCGAGCATGTTCTCGGCCCGGGCGCGGGCCTCCTCGCTGAGGCTGACGCCGCCGTCCTCGATCTCGATCGCGATCCCCGTCTGCACCTCGACCGCGGTGACGTGCACCCGGGTCTGCGGCGGGGAGTAGCGCGTGGCGTTGTCGAGGAGTTCGGCGCAGGCGTGGATGAGCGGCTCGACGGAGGTGCCGACGATGGCGACTTTGGCGATCGAGTGCAGATCGACGCGCTGGTACTCCAGGATGCGGGACATCGCACCCCGCAGCACGCTGAACAGCGGTACGGGCTTGGGCCACTGGCGGCTGGGGCGGGCACCGCCGAGCACGGCGATGGAGTCGGCGAGGCGGCCGATCAGCGCGGTGCCGTGGTCGATGCGGAGCAGGTCGTCGAAGACCTCGGGGTTGCGCCCGTAGTGGTCCTCCATCTCCCGCAGTTCGCTCGCCTGGCGGTGGACGATGGCCTGCACGCGCCGGGCGACGCTGACGAAGGCGCGCTGCGCGGAGTCACGCCGGGCCTCCTCGTCGTCGATGATCTGCAGGACGGTGTAGACGAGGCGCCGCAGCGCCTTGGGGAGGTTGCGGTACGACTCGTCCCCGTCCACCACCTCGCGCATGACTTCTTCGGGCGAGTTGCTCGCACGCAGCATCCTGATGGCGGAGGGCATCAGTTCCTTGGTGAGCCGCACGGTCTCTTCGTCGTGTGCGGCGATGCGCGATTCGAGCTGGGCGATGCGCTGTTCGTACTTCGCGCGCAGGACGCGTGTCTCGCACCGTCGCCGGTTCAGTGCGACGGCGAGCGCACCGACCACGACGGCGGCGAGCGCGCCGCTCACGGCGAGTGGTATCCGCGCGGCGTCCGTGACCAGGGTGACGCCCAGCGCGGAGGCGCCGACGACCAGCGCGACGGGCAGGAGAAGTACGCGGACGACGGGGATCCGTCGGTCGGTCGGTGGTGATTCAACACGGACCATCTAAAAACCCTCTGGCGGTTGATTCCGGGATGTATGCCCACAGGTGCTGACACTCATGAACATGTGCGCGAATTGGTGCCAACTCGGCTTCACTGCGCGTGAGCTTAGCCAGATCAGAACAGGGGGTCGGCACATTCACCCAACGCCCTGCGGGCGGACTCCGGGGGTAATACACTCGCCAGTTTTCGCACTCAACGCTTCCGGACGTGCGCGGATAGTGACGAACCGCGCCGGACGGGCGGGATTCGGGGCTTCCGTCCCGCACAGTGGTACGAAGACGTACGCAGCGCCACGGGAACGGACCGTAATCATCCTGGGCGACCCGGCGCTTGCGCGGACCAACGCGGCCGGGGCTGCGCCACGATCCACGGGAGAGGCTCTAAGCTCGCCGCCGGGACGGCCTCACCCCGACCGTCCCGCAGAGCAGTACGTACGCACACACACTCGAAGTGGATCGAAAGGGGCGGATTCACGCCCCGCGGAAGAGTGGCGGGCAAAGTCGCCCGGTTTGACGGCCGGTGAGGCCCGCCCGCGCCTCCGCACGCCGCGGCGAGAACCGGATGAGAGCGGGCACCCCCATGGCATCGGCGCCGGGTTACACCATCGAGTCACTGGACACCGGCCTGCGGCTGATGCGGCTGTTCCTGACCCATGACACGCTCACCGTCAGCGAGGCCGCCGAACTGCTGGACGTGGGGCGTTCCACCGCGCACCGGGTGCTCGCGACCCTGGAGGGGCGGGGGTTCGCCGGGCGCGACGCCTCGGGGCGCGGCTACTCCGCGGGGCCGGAGCTGATGCGGCTGGGCCGCCCCGCCGGGTTCGGTACGGCCGCCCGGGAGCGGGTGGCCGGTGCCCTGGACGACGCCGTCCGGCGCACCGGGGAGACCGTGCAGGCGGTGGCGCTGATCGGGGACCGGATCATCGTCACGGACGGGCGGGAGTCCCCGCACCCGGTGCGGGTGCGGCCGGGGACGGGCCTGACCCACCCGGCGCACGCGACGGCGGGGGGCAAGATGCTGCTCGCGCTGATGACGCCCGATCAGGTCGGCGCCCTCTATCCGGACGAGGAGCTGGAGCGGGTCACCGTGCGCACGACCGCCTCGCGGACCGCGCTGCTGGCGGAGCTGGACCGGATCCGCGACCGGGGCTATGCGCTGAGCGGCGGCGAGTCGGCGCCGGGCATGAACGCCGTCGCGGTACCGCTCGCCGGTTCGGGCCCGCGCGACCGGCTCGCCCTGGTGGCCTCGGTCCCCGCCGACCGGGGCGGCGAGGCCGAGTTGGGCGAACACGCGGTGCGGCTGCGGCAGTCGGCGGCGGCGCTGGAGCGGCCCGCCGCCGGCTGACCGCGCCGACGCCGGGGAGTGGGGCGGCGGGACTCAGCGCCCGGCGCCGCCGATCCGCCCTTCCAGCTGCACCAGCAGCTCGCTGAGCTGGGCGCTGAGGCGGTCGCGCGCCGGTTCGTCCAGCCCGGCCAGTACCGAGCGCTCGTAGGCGAGTTGCTGGGGCAGCAGCCGGTCGACCAGGCCGCGTCCCTCCTCGGTGAGGCGGACGTAGGTGACCCTGCGGTCCCGGTCGTCGCCCCGGCGCTCGACGAGACCGCGCTCCTGGAGGGCGCGCAGCCGTTTGGTGACGGCGGCCCCGGAGGAGAAGGTCTCCCGGGCCAGTTCGCCGGGGGTGAGCTCCCGGCCCGTCCGGCGGACCGCGCCGAGCAGGTCGAACTCCGCGCGGTTGAGTCCGGCGGCGCGCAGCGGGGCGTCCTCGGCCTGCTGGAGGAGGGCCGCACAGCGGTTGATCCGGCCGATCAGCTCCATCGGCCCGGTGTCGAGACCGGGGCTCACCGCCTGCCACTGCCGTACCACCGAGGCCACGATGTCGTCGCTCACACCGCTCCGTTCTCCGGGGCGAGGGAGATGAGCCCCTGCCGTTGTGCCGTCGCGGCGAGCGTACGGTGTCCGGCCCGTTCGGCCGCGACGAGGTCCTCCTCCGGCAGGGCGCGCTGCCACCACTCCCCGGCGGCGGTGTCGCCGGCCTCGCGCAGCTCGACCAGGGAGGCGGTGAGCCCGCGGCGGGAGGCGTCGAGGGCGGCGGGGTCCGCGGTGTCGTCGGCGAGGACGCGCACGGCGTGGGCGCGGGCCCGCTCGGTGGCCTCCAGGGCGCGTTCGACCCGGCCGGTGGCCCGGCGGTTGGTGACCAGTACGGCGGCGAGGAAGCCGACCGCCGCGCCGACCACGGTGTCGATGACCCGGTCGCCGATGAGTTCTCCGGCGGGGTGGGCGCCGCCGAACTCGATGACCAGGAGCGCCATCGGGGTGACCGCGACCGAGCCGAGCCAGTAGTTGCGGGTGATGAGGGCCTCGGCGGCGAAGTTGAAGCAGAGGACGCAGACGATCAGCAGCAGCGGGCTCACCCGGGTGAGCGGGAGGACCGCGGCGAAGACGAGCACGCCGAGCAGGTTGCCCAGGGTGCGCTGGAGGGCCCGGTTCCAGGAGAGGGTGACGTTGGCCTGGTAGAGGGAGGCGGCGGTGACGATGGCCCAGTAGGGGCGGCCGACGCCGAGCGCCTCGCAGGCGTATCCGGCGAGGGCGCAGCCGATGAGGGTACGGACGGCGACGGGCAGCACGTGGGAGCCGGGGCCGAGGCGGCGCAGCAGCTCGCCCCGGGTCGTACGGGCCCGGCGGCCGGCGCGCTCCGCGTCGACGCCGAAGAGCTCCGCGGTGGTGCCGGGAGCGGCGGGCGGCGTCGGGACGGGTCCGCGGGCCCGGGTCAGCGCGGCCCACTCGCGCAGCTGCGCGGGGTCGGCGGCGGCGCGGTGTCCGGCCGGGGAGCTTTCGGCGAGGGCGGCCTCGGCGTGCACGACGAGGCGTTCCAGCGCCCGGCGGGCGGGCGTGGCGCGGCCGGAGGCGAGCAGGGTCTGCCAGGCTCCGTGCACGGCCGCGGCGGCGGCGCCGCGCGTACGCGGACCCGGGTCGGCGACGCAGGCGGCGGCCGCGTCCAGGGCCCGCGCGGTGGCCCGGCGTTCGGGCCCCTCGCGGCGCAGCAGGGCGGGGCCCACCACGGTGACGCACCAGGAGAAGGCACCGGCGGCGAGAGTGAGCGCGAGGTGGCCGGGCACCTGGGCGAGCTGCTGGGGCGCGAAGAGGGCCGCGGAGGTGACGAAGGTGAAGATCACGTGTCCGGGCGGCCCGATGCGCGACGCGTCGCAGAGCGCCTTCTGCACGGCGGCGAGCAGCGCGCCGACGGCGATGAGGATCGCGGTGGAGTCGGTGAGCGAGCCCGCGACCAGCGCCACGGCCAGCCCGGCGAGCATCCCGACGACGACGCGCACGACGGTCCCGGCGCGGCGGGCGTACGGAAGGGCGTGCCCGTACAGGGCGCAGAGCGATCCGGCCATCGTGTACATCACGAGGTCCAGCCGGTCGACGGCGAAGAGCAGCAGGTTCGGTACGAGGGAGGCGACGACCACGCTCAGCGCCGGCTTGAACCAGGTGTCCGAGGGGTGGTTGAGGCGGAGCGCCGCCTTCAGGGGGAGTCTGCGGACGGATGGGCGCCGGGGAACGTCGGTTGTCTCACTCACCCATTTACTTTAACAGGTATTACACCTGTAAAAGATATACGGCGGAGGTCGGCCTCTCCGATGCCCTCAAGGCCCCTGTCCCGGTGCCCTTTCAAGGCTCCCGCCCCGGCCGCCCCTGTCCTGGTGGCTCCCGCCCCGCCATCGACGCCTCGATCCGCGCGAGCTGGTGCCCGAGGGTCGTGATCCACACCTCCAGGTCGACGGAGGGCGGGACCGGCGGGCTCCCGCCGGGCGCGGCCGGTGCGCTGCTGCGGTTGTCGCCGCCGTCGAGCCGTGCCGCGATGCGGAGGGCCGCCTCCTGAAGGCCCTCCGCACTGCGCCGGGTCCAGGCGTCCGGCGGGGCCGGGACCGCCGGGCGGAGGCCGAACAGGGGGAGCCGGTGCGCGCCCCACAGCATGTCGTCGGCGGCGACGAGCAGGGCGTGCCAGTCGGCCTCGGGCCCCTCCGGCGCCCCCGGCTTGGCCGACGCCTCGGTGCGGTACTGGGTGTACGCGGCCTCGGCCAGGCGCATCCGGTGCACGCTCACCATCGCCCCCGGCACGGCCCGTGCCCCCGGCGGTGCCGTCAGCAGAGCCTCCGCGGTGCCGGGCACCAGCGCGCCGCAGGAGCGCAGCAGCGCGGCCATGGCCCGCCGGACCTCGCGCCGGGCCCCGGCCGGCCAGGCGAGGAGCCCGCAGAGCAGTCCGATCACGCTTCCGGTGACGACGTCGATCATCCGCGCCTCCGAGAGCCGCCAGGTGACCGGCGAGATCTGGGCGAACGCGGTGGCCACGACCAGGGTGAAGAGCGCCTGCGTGCAGGCGATCCCCAGCATCGGCCCGCCGAAGAAGGCCAGCAGCATCAGGGGGGCGAGCAGCACGGCGTACCCCTCCGTGTACGGGCCGATCCCGATCAGCAGCGCGCCCGCCGCCACGGCCCCGGCGGCGTTGCCCGCCACCGCTCGGCGGATCGCCTGCCAGGTGGCCCCCAGAGTCGAGCGCCCGAGGGTCAGTACGGCCAGCAGCACCCAGAACCCGTGGGTCAGGTCGAGCGATCCGGCGACCAGCCGGGCCGCCGCGAGGCCGAGCGCGGTCCGGACGGCGTTCTGGAAGAGGACCGACCGCAGGGTCACGTTGCCCAGGACCCGCCGTGCCCACAGGCGCGGTGCGGCGAGCTCCGCGTACCAGAACATGGCCCGTGGGGCGGGGCTCCGGGCCGGTACGCCGTTGAGCGCGATGTCCAGGGCGACCCCGGCGACCCGGGCGGATTCGGCGAGCGCGAGGACCCGGGACTGCGTGCGGAGCAGGGCGGTGGGCGGCGGGGCACCTTCCGGGGCCCCTCCCCCGGCACCTTCCGGCGTCTCTCCCCGGGCGCCTCCCGGTGTCTCTCCCCCAGCGCTTTCCGGGGCCCCTCCTCGGGCGCCTTCCCGGGGCTCTTCCGGGGCGCGCTGCTCTCCGGCGGCCAGCGGACGCGTTCCGCCTGGAAGGAAAACGCCGGTGCCCCGTACGCGTCGCGCGTACGGGGCACCACCGGTCGGGTCTGCGGCTCAGCCGAGTCCGCGCGAGTCCTGCTTGAGGGCGGTGTCCACCGTGAGCGCCGTCGCGACGACGAGGCTCAGCATCGGCTCGGGCAGCTGGTAGTGGATCTGGAGGACGTAGTTGTCCGCGGTGGTGAAGAGCGTCTTGGCGAGCCCTTCCCAGGTCTTGGTGATCCGGGCGATCTCGGCGTCGTTCTGGTCGACGATCGCGAAGTTCCAGGCGCGCCAGTTCTCGGCCTTGATCGCGCCGACCTTCTGGCCGTCCACCATGATCGCGAAGTTGATCTTGCCGATCGCGTTCTGCTGGACGATCTCGCCGACCGTCTGCCCGTCGGGGCGCTGGACGATCACGCGCGACTTGATGAACTTGGCGGGACGGGTCAGCAGCAGCTGGGGCTGACCGTAGGCGTCCCGGATCTCCAGGCGGTGCGTCAGGTACTGGTCCCAGCTGGTGGCGAAGCGGATCACCTTGCGGAAGAGGCTCTGCCCGACCTCCACGACCGAGCCGAGGGTCGCGCCCTGCTGGTCGAAGACGCGGTACTCGTTCGTCACCTCGATCAGCTTGGCCTTCTGGTTCACCACCAGGACCTGCTGATTGAAGAGCGTTCCGGCGCTGATCTGGCCGGGCTGAGCGGTCTGGCCCGGCTGAGCGGTCTGGGCGGGCGCCGTCTGCTGCTGGGGCACGGCCGCCTGAGGGGCCGGGGCCTGCACGGCGGCGGCCTGCGGAGAGCCCGCCGGGGCCGTCGGCTGGGCGCCGGCGGCGGGGTGGGTGTGCTCGGTCCACTGGGAGCCGTCCCAGTAGCGGAGCAGCTCCGTGGCACCGTGCGGGTCAGGGAACCAACCCGCAGGTATGTTCGAGGTCGTGGTCACCGACGCACACTATCCCGCGACCGGGCTGCGGACACGTCCCGGAACTTCACACACCTATAACGGTTGACCTTGGGCGGTGACCGGGGGCGCGGCAGGACGTACGGCCCGGTGGCGGGTCCACGGGTGGGCGGGCCGCGTGTTCGCGGGCTCCGCCCCGACCGGCCGGGCACGTGCCCTCCCGTCACGGGCCCGTGGGGCCGGTGCCGTACCCCGCCGGGTCCACCCGGCGAGGGGCGAAAACAAGTTCCTCCGTCCAAGGGGGTGTTGCCCCGGGCCGCCCGTACGGGGCACCATCCGCCCGGCGCACTTCCCGTCGATGCCGAACCCCGAGGACGACCATGACTTCCACCAAGGACCAGAACCCCGCCTCCGCCGCGCGGCGCGCCAAGTTGGAGGAGGCGCGCCGCAAGGAGCGCGGCCGCGAGCGCCGCGCCCGGATCATCGCCATCTCGGCCGCCGTCGTGGTGGTCGCCGCTCTCGCCGTCGGCGGCGGCTACCTGATGACGAGGGCGAACGACCAGGACAAGGCCGAGGCGAAGGCCAAGACCGATGCCATCGTGGGCGAGCGCAGTTGGGACAAGCTCACCCAGAACCACGTCGAGACGCCCGTGACCTACCCGATGAACCCGCCGGTCGGCGGCGACCACAATCCGGTCTGGATGAACTGCGACGCCGACGTGTACACCGAGGCGATACCGAAGGAGAACGCCGTCCACTCCATGGAGCACGGCGCCGTCTGGGTCACCTACAACAGCAAGGCCGCCGACGCCGACGTGAAGGCGCTCGCCGAGCGGGTCGAGGCCACCCCGTACTCCCTCATGAGCCCGCTGGAGGACCAGGCCGACCCGCTGATCCTGAGCGCCTGGGGCAAGCAGGTCACCGTCACCAGCGCGTCCGACCCGCGGGTCGCGCAGTTCTTCACCAAGTACGTGCAGGGCGCGCAGACCCCGGAGCCGGGTGCCGCCTGCACCGGCGGGATCGAGAAGTGACGCGCGCCGGCCGCGCGGCCGGGTCACGGCGGCTGGCGGTGGCGGGCGCCGCCGTACTGCTGCTCGCCCTGGGGCTGGTGGCGCTGATGGTCGTACGGCCGTCCTCCGCCTCCTCGTCCGGCACCGCGTCCCCGGCCGGGCGGTCGGCGCCCGCGGACGGATCGGTGGACGCCGGTTTCGCCCGCGACATGTCCGTACACCACCAGCAGGCCGTGGAGATGTCGTTCATCGTCCGGGACCGCACCGACGACGAGGACGTGCGCAGGCTCGCGTACGACATCATCAACACGCAGGCCAACCAGCGCGGCATGATGCTGGGCTGGCTGGAGGCGTGGGGGCTGCCCAAGAGCTCGGCGGTCCCCCCGATGCGCTGGATGGGGCACACGGTCACGCCGCACGACGGCGCGCTGATGCCCGGCATGGCCACCGACACGCAGCTGGACGCGCTGCGGGCGGCGAAGGGCGAGGAGGCCGAAGTCCTCTATCTGCGGCTCATGACGGCGCACCACACCGCGGGCGCGGAGATGGCGCAGGCGGCGGCCGACACGGCCACGACCGAGGTGATCGAGAACCTGGCCACCGGCATGGTGCGCGGTCAGCGGTCGGAGATCGCGCTCATGGCGGACATGCTCCGCGAGCGCGGCGCGAAGCCCTGACCGGAGCTCGGGGCGGGGCGGGGAACAGGGAGCGGCGGGAGCGGTGCGGGCGGACCGGTCCCCCGCTCCCGTCTCCTCGTGCCCGCCATCACATAGGCTCGTGGACGATATGAAGAACAACTCCACGCAGCTGGGTCCCAAGGCCGACAAGGACACCGTCCGGCGGCACAACCTGAGCCTCGTCCTGCGCGCCGTCCGCGACGAGGACGAGACCGGCGAGGCGACCAGGGCCGGTGTCGCGGCCCGCGTGGGCCTCACGCGCGCGGCGGTGTCCTCGCTGGTCGAGCAGTTGCTGGAGACCGGCTTCCTCACCGAGTCCGGCAAGACCTTCAGCGGTCAGGCGGGGCGCCCCGGCACGGCGCTCAAGGTCGCCCGCACCGGGCCCGCGGGCATCGGCGTGGAGGTCAACATCGACTACGTCTCGGTGTGCGTCGTCGACCTGGCGGGCACCGGGCGGGTGCGGCAGACGGAACACCTGGACAACCGGGGGGAGCCGCCCGAGGAGGTCCTGGTGCGCGCCGCCCGGATCGCCGCGCGGACCCTGGACTCCGCCCGCGAACAGGAACTCGATCCCGTGGGCGCCGCCCTCGCCCTGCCGGGCCTCGTCTCCGGCGGCGCGGTGCGCCAGGCCCCCAACCTCGGCTGGAACAAGGTACCGGCGGAGCGCCTGTTCGCCGAGGCGCTGGCGGTCCTGAGCCCGGGGCTGCGCCCGCTCCCCGTCAGTTCGGAGAACGAGGCGAACCTGGCGGCCCTGGCCGAGCTGTGGTTCGGCGGTCTCGGCGACGTCCGCAGCTTCCTCTACCTGACGGGCGAGATCGGCGTCGGCGGCGCCCTGGTGATCGGCGGCGAGCTGCTGCGCGGCGCGCACGGCTTCGCCGGGGAGATCGGCCACGTGGTGGTGGACCCGTCCGGCCCCGAGTGCCGGTGCGGCTCGCGCGGCTGCCTGGAGCAGTACGCCGGCCAGGCGGCGCTGCTGCGGGCGGCGGGCATAGAGGGGGCCGGGGGTGGTGCGGCGGTGATCGAGCTGGAACGCCGGGTGCGCGCCGGCGACGCGCGCGCCGAGGCGGCGGTCGGTGAGGCGGGCCGGATGCTGGGGCGCGTCCTGTCGGGCGCGGTGAACCTGATCGACCCGGACGCGGTGGTGCTCGGCGGCATCTACCGCGGCCTGATGCCGTGGCTGGCGCGGCCCGCCGACGAGGAGCTGACCGGCCGGGTGGTCTCCGGCCTGTGGTCGCCGGGCAGCGGCAGGCTCCGGGCGTCGTCGGTGGCCGGGGACGCGGCCCGGGGCGCGGCGGCCCTGGTGATGCAGGACGTGCTGGCCGACCCGGTGGCGTACGCCTCCCGGGAGCGCTGAGGCACCGGGGCTCGTCCCCGCACACGCACGGCAGGGGCCGGGCCGTCCTGGTGGACGGCCCGGCCCCTGCCGGTTGACGCATCACGTGGCGCGAGCCGCCCGACGGAGAGCGGGACGCGAGGCGCGCGACGGGTCGGTTCAGCGGACGCCGAGGAGGTGGTCCAGGGCGAGCTGGTCGAGGGCCTCGAAGGCCATGGAGCGCTCGGCGGCGGCGTCGACGTCGAACTCCTCGTAGGCGGAGGTGTCGGCGAGGAGGCCCTTGAGGCCGTCGGCGGCGGTGGGCTGCGCCAGCTCGTCCAGGCGGGAGGCGACGAGGGCCTCCTGGACGGCCGGGTCGTTGCGGAAGGCGGCCGCGCGCTCCTTGAGGATCAGGTAGTTGCGCATGCAGTTCTTCGCGGACTCCCAGACACCGTCGATGCCGTCGGTGCGCACCGGCTTGAAGTCGAAGTGGCGGGGGCCGGTGTAGTCGGAGTTCTCCAGGAGGTCGACGAGCCAGAAGGCCTGGCGCAGGTCGCCGGCGCCGAAGCGGAAGTCCTGGTCGTACTTGATGCCGGACTGGCCGTTGAGGTCGATGTGGTAGAGCTTGCCCGCCCACAGGGCCTGGGCGATGCCGTGCGGGAAGTTGAGCCCGGCCATCTGCTCGTGGCCGACCTCGGGGTTCACGCCGTACAGCTCGGGGCGCTCCAGGCGCTCGATGAAGGCGAGGGCGTGGCCGACGGTGGGCAGGAGGATGTCGCCGCGGGGCTCGTTGGGCTTGGGCTCGATCGCGAAGCGGATGTCGTAGCCCTTGTCGGTGACGTACTCGCCGAGGAGGTCGAACGCCTCCTTCATGCGGTCGAGGGCGTCGCGGACGTCCTTGGCGCCACCGGACTCGGCGCCCTCGCGGCCTCCCCAGGCGACGTAGGTCTCGGCGCCGAGCTCGGCGGCGAGGTCGATGTTGCGGATGACCTTGCGCAGCGCGTAGCGGCGGACGTCGCGGTCGTTGGAGGTGAAGCCGCCGTCCTTGAACACGGGGTGCGTGAACAGGTTGGTGGTGGCCATCGGGACCTTGAGGCCGGTGCGCTCCAGGGCGTCCTTGAACCGGCCGATCACCGCGGCGCGCTCGCTGTCGGAGGAGCCGAAGGGGATCAGGTCGTCGTCGTGGAAGGTCACGCCGTGCGCGCCGAGCTCCGCGAGCCGCTCGACGGACTCGACCGGGTCCAGGGCCGGGCGGGTCGGCTCGCCGAAGGGGTCGTTGCCCCGCCAGCCCACGGTCCAGAGACCGAAGGTGAACTTGTCAGCGGAAGTGGGAGTGAAGCGGTCCGACATGTCTGCCTCTTGATCGACGGGCCAGGACGGCTGCTCTGCCGACCGACCAATTTGTTCAGTGCCATTACTAATATGACACCGAGAGGGCCCGAAGCGAAACCCTTGGGAACCAAAAAGTCTTCACTCCGCTGTTCGCACCCCCTCCGATCACGTAATTTGTTTGTCGCACGAGCAAATCCCGCAGCACGAGAAGAGGTAGCCATGCCGCCGCGCACGGTCGTCATCGGTGTGGACAGTTCCACCCAGTCCACCAAAGCAGCTGTCACCGACGCCGTCACCGGCGAGCTCCTCGCCGTGGGCCGCGCCCCGCACACGGTCCTCGGCGAGGGCGGTGCCCGCGAGAGCGACCCCGAGATCTGGTGGCAGGCGCTGCGCGAGGCGGTGGCCGCCGGAATGAAGGAGTCCGGGGTCCCCGCCTCCGCCGTCACGGGCATCGCGGTCGCCGGGCAGCAGCACGGCCTCGTGGTACTGGACCGCGGCGGCCGTCCGCTGCGCCCCGCCCTGCTCTGGAACGACACCCGCTCCGCCCCGCAGGCCGCCGCCCTGACCACCGCGCTCGGCGGCCCGGAGGCGTGGACCGCGCGCACCGGATCGGTGCCGGTCGCCTCGATGACCGCCGCCAAGTGGCAGTGGCTGCGGGAGAACGACCCGGCGAGCGCGGACGCCGCCGCGGGCGTACGCCTCCCGCACGACTTCCTCACCGAGCGCCTCACCGGTGTCGCGGTGACCGACCCCGGTGACGCCTCCGGCACCTGCTGGTACTCCACCGCCACCGGCGCGTACGACCCCGAGCTGCTCGCCCTGATCGGCCTGGACCCCGCCCTGCTGCCCGAGGTCGCCCCGACCGGCGGCGCCCGCGCCGGGTCGCTGACCGCGAAGGCGGCCGAGGAGCTCGGGCTGCCCGCCGGCATCGCCGTCGCGGCCGGTACCGGCGACAACATGAGCGCCGCCGTCGGCCTCGGTCTCGGCGCGGCCGGGCTGCTCGACCACCCCGTGCTCAGCCTCGGCACCTCCGGCACCGTCTTCGCGGCCTCGCGCACCCGCCCCGCCTCCCCGGCGCTCGCCGGTTTCGCGGCGGCCGACGGTACGTACCTCCCGCTCGCCTGCACGCTGAACTGCACCCTCGCCGTGGACAAGGTGGCCGCGCTGCTCGGGCTGCACCGTGACGACGCGTCACCCGGCGGCGAGGCCGTGCTCCTCCCGTACCTGGACGGCGAGCGCACCCCCGACCTGCCGCACGCCTCCGGGCTGCTCACGGGGCTGCGGCACGACACCACCCCGCAGCAACTCCTGGGCGCCGCCTACGAAGGCGCCGCGTTCACCGTGCTGCACGCCATGGACGAACTGCTCCGTGCCTGCGGGCTCGACCCGGCGGACCCGGAGGTCGCCGCCCGCCCGCTGCGCCTGATCGGCGGCGGCGCGCAGGGCACCACCTGGATCGAGACCGTGCGCCGGCTCTCCGGCCGGCCCCTGGTCCTGCCCGCCAACGGCGAGTTGGTCGCCCTCGGCGCCGCCGCCCTCGCGGCCTCGGCGGCCGGCGGCGGCGACCCGGTCGCCCTGGCGACGGAGTGGAACGGCAACGGCACGGCGGGTACGGACCGTCAACTCGACGCGGTCGAGCGGGACACGGAGGCCTGGGAGCGGATCGGATCGGTGCTCGACCGGTCCGCGCAGCCCCTTCTCGGCGGCTGACGACACCCCCGGGAGTACCGCCGGATCACCTCGGGCATCCCCGAACCCGCTTCCGCGCAGCGGGTTTGGGGATGCGAACCGATGTTCAATAGGATCCGGCGATGATCACAACCAAACGGCTGACGACCGGGGTGGGCCTGCTGCTCGCCACCCTGGCCGCCGGAATCGGCACCGTCGTGCCGGCCGCCGCCGACGAACCCCCCACCGCCTCCTCGCCCAAGGTCGAACTGGTCCTCGACGTCAGTGGGTCCATGCGCACCCGTGACATCGACGGCGAGTCGCGCATGAGCGCGGCCAAGCAGGCGTTCAACGACGTGCTGGACGCCGTACCCGAGGAGGTCCAGCTCGGCATACGCACCCTCGGCGCGAACTACCCGGGCGACGACCGGCAGGTCGGCTGCAAGGACACCAAGCAGCTGTACCCGGTCGGCCCGTTGGACCGTACGGAGGCCAAGACGGCGGTCGCGACCCTCACGCCCACCGGCTGGACCCCGATCGGCCCGGCTCTGCTGGGCGCCGCGGACGACCTGGACGGCGGTGAGTCCACCCGGCGGATCGTCCTGATCACCGACGGCGAGGACACCTGCGGCCCGCTCGACCCGTGCGAGGTGGCGCGCGACATCGCCGCCCGCGGGGTGCACCTCGTGATCGACACCCTGGGCCTGGTGCCCAACGCGAAGATCCGGCAGCAGCTGACCTGCATCGCCGAGGCCACCGGCGGCACGTACACGGCCGTCCAGCACAAGGAGGACCTGTCCCACCGGGTCACCCAGCTGGTCGACCGGGCCGCCGAACCCGTCGTCACCCCGGTGGCGACCGAGGGCGCCGCGAGCTGTGCCAAGGCCCCCGAGCTCACCGCCGGCCTGTACACCGACCGCGCGAAGCTGGGCGAGCACCGCTGGTACCGGGTGAACGTCCGGCCCGGCCAGGAACTGCGGGCCTCCGTCAGCGTGTCGGCCGACCGGGCCGTCAACCCCGACTACGGCATCCTGCTGCGCGCGCTCACCACGCACGGGCGGGAGATCGTCCGGGGCTCCGAATCGGGCACCGGCCGCACCGACGCCATCTCCACCGGTCTGCGCTACCCGAAGGCCGAAGCGGACGACGACGCCGACGCCGAGACCCCCGAGGCCGTCTGCCTCCAGGTCAGCGACTCCTTCTCCTCCCCCACCTCGGTGAAGACCGGCCCCGGCATGCCGGTCGAGCTGACCATCGACGTGGTGGACTCCCCCGACGAGGCGGCGGACACCGCGGCCTTCGGCCTCGGCCGCGGCTGGTGGTTCCTCGGCCTGATGCTGCTCGCCGGTCTGCTGGCGGGGCTGCTGTTCGGCTGGATCTCGCGCTGGCGCGTCGCCGTATGGAGGACCAACTGATGCGTACGACCCCCCGTACCCGGACCACGCGCACGCACCGGGTGCTGCGCGCGAGCGCGGGCGCCCTGGTCGCCGGCCTCGCCCTGTTCTCCTCGGCCGGCCCGGCCCTGGCCGACGACCCGTCGGCCTCCGCGAGCCCCGGTGAGGACGGCTCGGACGCCGGCCCCACCGAGGCCGGCACCACCTTCCGTACCGCGACCGCCCTCCAGCAGGACCAGGCGGGCACCGCGCAGGCCTCGACCGGCGACTACCTCTACTGGGTCTTCCCGGCCGACGCCGGGCAGCGGCCGACCGTACGGGCCACCGTGACCCTCCCCGAGGCGTCGCTCCGGCACGGGGCGTCCACCTGGCAGATCGACGTCTACGACGGCCTGCGCCGCCGTCAGGCGTGCATGTACGGCCACCAGACCCGCACGGCGGCGGCCGACGCGGCGACGGTCGAGCTCGACTGCGTGCTGCGCCCGGTGCGCGCCTGGTCCGAGCCGTGGGCCAACGACCCGCTGCCGGGCAGCTACTACGTACGGCTGACCGTGCTGGACCTGCCCGACACCGACCTCGGCCAGCCCATCGGGGCCCGGGTGGAGGCCACCTCGATCGACGCGGGCAGCGCGCACGACGTGGACGGCACCCTCTCCGAGCCGCTGGTGCCCGGCTCCTCCGCCGTACGGGCCGCCGCCGGCTCCGGTGCGTCCGCCTCCCCCACGGACGGCGCGACGGACGAGCCGGTCGTGGTGGCCGGCAGCGAGCCGGAGGACGGCTGGTCCTCCGGCTGGTGGACGCAGCGCTGGCTGTGGAGCGCGGGCGGAGCGGTGCTCGCCGCCCTGGCCGGTGTCTTCGGCTACTCCGTGACGCGCGGCCGGGGCCGCCCGTCGCACGTACCGCCGGGCGTCTGACCCGAACGCCGGGAACCACCGCGCCGCCGTCCCCCTCCGGGACGGCGGCGCGGTCGTGTCCGGACCGTGCGCCGCCGAGTGGCGGGGCGTACGGGCCTGCCGGAAGCTGCCCCCGACAGGGCCGAGCCTTTCGTTTGCCGGTCGGAAGACAGGAGGCGGCGCACGTGTGGCAGTTCTTCGCGGACAACCCCTGGGTGACCGTGTTCTCGGTGATCACGGTCGGCGCCCTGCTCGGCATGGTGCGCTTCGGCCCGGTCAGGCTCGGCGCGGCGGGCGTGCTCTTCGTCGGCCTCTTCGTGGGCGCCCTGGACAAGGACATCGCCGCCGCCCTGCCCGCCGGGGTGTCGGCCCTGGGGCTGGCCCTGTACGTCTACACCGTCGGGCTGGAGTCGGGGCCCGCGTTCTTCCGTGAACTCCGTGGCCAGCTCGCGGTGATGGCCGGGGCGATCGTGGCGCTCGCGGTCACCGCGGTCGTGGTGGGCGCGCTCGGCCACGGCGCCCTGGGCATCAGCGGCCCGTTCCTCGCCGGCGGGTTCGCGGGCATCGGGACCACCACCCCGGGGCTCGCCGCCGCCCAGGCCGCGTCCGAGGACCCGGCGCAGCCCGCCGTCGGATACGCGATCGGCTACCCGCTCGCCGTGGTGATCACGATCATGTTCGTCGCGGCGATCGCCGCCCGCCGCCGGTGGTCCGCCCGGCGCGACCCCGGCTCCGGGCTGCCCGCCACCCTCGTCACCCGGACGGTGCACGTCACCCGCGAGATCGCCTGGGCGGACGTACCGGGCGTCGCCGAGCACCGCGTCCTGGCCAGCGAGTACCGCGCGGTGGGCGCCGCGCCCCGGGTCGCCACGCGGCTGGACCGGCTGTACCCGGGCGACCTGGTCGAGGTCGTGGGCGGCGAGGAGGACGTGGTGGCGGCCACCGCCCGCCTCGGCGAACTCGCCGCCGCCCACCTGCTCGACGACCGGTCCACCGTCGACTACCGCCGCGTCCTGCTCACCAACCCGGACCTGGCCGGCCACACCGTCGCCGAGCTCCGGCTGGCCGAGACCTACGGGGCGGCCGTCAGCCGGGTGCGGCGCGGCGACTTCGACATGCTCGCCCACGACGGCCTCGTCCTCCAGCTGGACGACCGGCTCCGCGTGGTCATGCCCCGTGAGCGCTCCGCCGAGGTCACCCGGTTCCTCGGCGACACGGAGGCGAAGGTCAGCGAGGTCAGCGCGGTGAGCCTCGGCCTCGGCCTCGCGCTCGGCTTCCTCGTCGGCATCCCGTCCCTGACCCTCGGCAACACCACTCTGGCCCTGGGCACCGGCGCGGGCCCGCTGGTGATGGGCATGGTCCTCGGCTGGCTGCGGCGCACCGGCCCCCTGGTCTGGACGCTGCCGACCCGGGCCAACCTCACCCTGCGCCAGATCGGCCTGCTGCTCTTCCTGGCCATCGTCGGCCTCAGCTCGGGCTACTCCTTCCGGGAGAACGCCTTCTCGATGTTCGGCCTGAAACTGCTGGCGGTCCTGGTGGTCGGCGCGGTCGTCAGCTACGCGCTGATGGTCCTGGTCGCGAAGGCCCTCGGCCAGAGCCGGGAGCGGACCATGGGCCTGCTCTCGGGGTACGTGGGCAACCCGGCGATCCTCGCGTACACCAACAGCCGGGTGAGCGACAGCCGGGTCAACAGCGGCTACTCGACGCTGTTCGCGCTGAGCATCCTGGTGAAGATCGTCTGCGTCCAGCTGCTCGTGGGGCTGTGAACCGGGGGCGTCCCGTCCGGCCCCCGCGCCCGCCGCCGTAGGGTGGCCCCGCACGTCCCGTCCCGGGCGCCCGGGGCGGCCTCGGCAGGTGGGAGAGGTACGGCATGACCGACCACGGTTACGTCAGGTTCCAGGGCCCGGTCCGCAACCACCGGGGCCAGTACCCGGGCGTGTTCGGTCTCGCCAACGGGCTCGCCCGGGAGGGCCGGCTGAGCGAGGAGCAGTTCCGCTTCTGGCGGGCGGCGAACGACTGGTACGACGGCCACTACCCGAACCCGTCCGCCACCGATCCGGAGGTCTACGACTCCGCCGTGAACCCCGGCGCGGTGGCGTGGTTCAAGACCTCCGCGGTCCATCTCATCGAACGGGTGGACGGCTACCTCGACCTGCTGGCCGCCCACGGGGTCCCCTGTGTCCGGGTGGAGTCGGCCGATCCGGGCCGTGTCGTCTACGAGGACGAGGTCCAGATCGTGGCCGTCCCCCGCGTCTGACCGGACCCGGACACCGCCTGTGGCCGCCCGAGGGCTCAGGTCAGCCGCTTGTGCATGACGTAGCAGGGCCGGCCGTGTTCGCGGTCGGTACGCCGGTCGATCTCCTGCCAGCCCAGCGAGCTCCAGAAGGTGAGGGCGTCGGGGTTGTTCTCCAGGACCGCGAGGCGGATGCCGTCCCGGCCCTCGGCGGCGAACCGCTCCTCGACCAGGCCGGCCAGCGACCGGCCGATGCCCTTGCGGCGGACGCCGCCGTGCACCATCAGCAGCCCGATCCAGGGCAGGCCGTCCTTCGGATGACGGCCGAGGAGGCAGAGCAGCCCGACGAGCCGTCCCCGCTCGTCACGGGCGAGCAGCACCTCACCGCCCTCGATGCCGGATTCCCGCCGCAGATCGGCTTCGACCTGGTCGGCCCGGACGTTCTCGGGGTCGTACTCGCCGGCGGCGCGGCAGTACTCCGGGTTGCTGGTGTAGAGGTCGACCAGCTCGGCGATCTCCTGCGGGGAGAAGCGGAGCGGTGCAAGGGAGAGGGACGGGGACGGCATGCGGGCATGTTAGCCAGCCCCGCCGGACGCCCCCGAACCCGAGGGGGACGGCGCCCCGGACCGGGGGCTGTGGTACCCGGTCCGGTCGCCGGTCGCGCCGGGGGCGGTGGGCCGTCCCCCGGTACGACCGGCCCCAGGTCAGCCGACGGGCGGCACCTCCACCGTGCCCGTTCCCTCCGCCGTCGCGCCCGTGGCCTCGACCGTGACGCGGAAGGGCCGGCCGCTGCCCTCCGCCGTGGCCCGTACGCCGTCCCCGTCGCGGACGACGTGGAAGGTCGCGGCCGCTTCGCCGGTCAGGCCGGGGACGGTGACCTCGGTCGTGGTCGTGGCCGTGCTCGTCCCGGAGTCCGGCGCGGGGCCGAAGGCCCGCAGGGTGAGGTCGGCGAGCCAGTCGCCGTCCGGGCGCTGGTCGTCACTGCTCCAGGGGAGCACCGCGCCGGGCCGTACGTACAGCGGGAGGCTGTCGAACCCGTGGACCTCCTGGCGCCAGACCGGTCCGGTGACGGTCTCGCCGGTGAGCAGGTGGGTCCAGGTGCCCTCGGGGACGTAGTACTCCACCTCGCCCTCCTCGGAGAAGACCGGGGCGACGAGCAGATCGGGGCCGAGCATGTACTGCCGGTCCAGGGTGCGGGTCGCCGGGTCGTCCGGGAACTCCAGCAGCATCGGGCGCATCACCGGGACGCCGGTGCGGTGGGCCTCGGCGGCGGCGCCGTAGAGGTACGGCATCAGGTGGTGCTTGAGGAGGGTGAACTGCCGTGTCACCTCGACCGCTTCCTCGCCGAACTCCCACGGCACGCGGTAGGAGACGTTGCCGTGGAGGCGGCTGTGCGAGGAGAGGAGGCCGAAGGCGACCCAGCGCTTGAAGACGGCCGGGTCGGGGGTGCCTTCGAAGCCGCCGATGTCGTGGCTCCAGAAGCCGAAGCCGGAGAGGCTCAGCGAGAGTCCGCCGCGCAGGGATTCGGCCATCGCGTTGAAGGAGGCGAAGCAGTCGCCGCCCCAGTGGACGGGGAACTGCTGGCCGCCGGCGGTCGCCGAGCGGGCGAAGAGGACGGCCTCGCCGCTTCCGCGTTCCTTCTCCAGGAGTTCGAAGACCGCGCGGTTGTAGATCTGCGCGTAGTAGTTGTGCATCCGCTCGGGGTCGGAGCCGTCGTGCCAGACGACCTCGGTGGGGATGCGCTCGCCGAAGTCCGTCTTGAAGCAGTCGACTCCCTGGTCGAGGAGGACCTTCAGCTTGCTCTGGAACCAGGCGGCCGCCTCGGGGTTGGTGAAGTCGACCAGGGCCATGCCCGGTTGCCAGAGGTCCCACTGCCAGACGTCGCCGTTGGGCCGGCGGACGAGGTAGCCCTTCTCGGCACCTTCGGCGAACAGGGCCGATTTCTGGGCGATGTAGGGGTTGATCCACATGCTGATGCGCAGCCCGCGCTCCTTGAGGCGGGCGAGCATCCCCTCCGGGTCGGGGAAGACGTCGGGGTCCCAGAGGAAGTCCGACCACTGGTACTCGCGCATCCAGAAGCAGTCGAAGTGGAAGACGGAGAGCGGGATGTCGCGTTCGGCCATGCCCTCCACGAAGGAGGTCACCGTCTCCTCGTCGTAGGAGGTGCAGAAGGAGGTGGTGAGCCACAGCCCGAAGGACCAGGCCGGGGGGAGCGCGGGGCGGCCGGTGAGGGCGGTGTAGCGGGTGAGTACGTCCTTGGGCGTCGGGCCGGCGACGACGTAGTACTCCAGCGTCTGGTCCTCGACGCTGAACTGCACCTGGCCCACGGACTCGGAGCCGATCTCGAAGCCCACCTTGCCGGGGTGGTTGACGAAGACGCCGTAGCCGCGCGAGGAGAGGTAGAACGGGATGTTCTTGTAGGCCTGTTCACTGCTGGTGCCGCCGTCCGCCTGCCAGACGTCGACGACTTGGCCGTTCTTCACGAAGGGGGTGAACCGCTCGCCGAGGCCGTAGACGTTCTCCCCGACAGCCAGAGCGAGTTGGGCGACCATGTGGTGGGCGCCGTCGGGGGTGGTGGCGAAGGCGGTGCCCTTGCGGTCGGCTCCGGTGAGCCGTCGGCCGTCGGCGTCGAGGAAGGTGAGACCCCAGGGACCGTCCTTGTCCAGCCTCAAGGTCAGTGGTCCGCTGGTGAGTTCGGCGACCGAACCCTCCCGCACGGTGCGCACCGATGCGTGCGGCTCGGCATCGGCCGTCAGCTCGAAGTCCGGGCCGTGGTTGACCTTCCCGGCGTGGTGGGTGGCGCGGACGCCGATGATCCCCTCGGCGGGCGTGAAGCATTCGACCGTGATCAGCGGGGTGTTGAGGGTGTCGCCGCGCCCGGTGACCCGCATGACCGCCGCATGGGCGGTGATCCGGTCGGCGTCCACGCGCAGATCGCGGATCTCGGTGGCGTAGGAGGCGCTGACTCCCTCCCGCATGAGCCAGAATCCGTCGGTGAACTTCATGAGGACTCCTTGCCGGGGACGGTGGTGAGCGGAGGCTGGGCGGCTGCTGCGGTGCGGTGCCGGGTCACTCGGACGCTCCCGAGGGGGCGAAGGTGAGGCGGGCGAGGCGCAGCGCGCCGCGCAGGGTGACCCGGAGGTCCGCCACCCCGTCCGCCCCGAACGCCGCGGTCACCGACCGGTAGTCGTACGGCCCGCCGGTGGCGGGGACGTCGACGGCCGCGGCGGCGGTGTCCGTCTCGATCTCGACCGTGCCCTCACCGGCCGCGTGGACGGTGACGCTGCGCACCCCCGGCCCGAAGTCGCAGGCCCCGAAGACCAGTCGGCCGCCCTCCGTGCCGGTGGCGGTGACCGCGTCGCCGTCCGTCTTCGCGCGGTCCACGATCCCGGTGCCGTACTGCTCGTCGTAGTCGGCGGCCTCGATGCCGGCGGCGAGGACGGGGCGGGGCCCGGAGGGCTCTCCGTCCACCTCCACGGCGGCGGCGAGCCGGATGTCCGCGCTGGACGCCCCGGCCAGCAGCTCGTAGGAGCCCGGCTCCACGGTCCAGCGGCCGTGCGCCACGTCCCAGTGACCCAACTCGGCGACCGGCACAAGGAATTCGAGTCGCTCGGAGCCGCCGGGGGCGAGGCTCAGCCTGCGGTGGCCGACCAGTTTGCGCAGCGGCAGACGGGCGGCGTCCGGGGCGGTGCGGCGTACGTAGAGCTGGGCGACCTCGTCGGAGGCCGCCGCACCGGGGGCGGCCGCGTCGGAGGCGGCCCCGTCGGAGGCTGCCGCGCCGGTGTGGGTGACGGTCAGGCCGACCCGGAGCAGGTCGTCCTCGCGGGCGACGGTGAGGTCCTCGTACGCGAAGGAGGCGTAGGAGAGGCCGTGGCCGAACGGGTAGAGCGGGGTGCCGTCGAAGTAGAGGTACGTCTGGCGGGACCCGATGACGTCGTAGTCGAACAGGTCGGGCAGGTCGTCGTCACCGGCGTACCAGGTCTGCGGGAGGCGTCCGGCCGGGGAGACGTCTCCGGCGAGGACCCGGGCGAGCGCGGTGCCGGCGGCCTGGCCGCCGTGCGCGGTCCACAGCAGGGCGGGGAGGGTGGCGTCGGCCTCCGGTACGGCGTACGGGTAGGCCGAGGTGAGGACGAGCACGGTGCGCGGGTTGGCGGCGTGCGCGGCGCGCCAGAGCTTCTCCTGCTGGGCGGGGAGGGCGAGGGTGGTGCGGTCCTCGGTCTCGCGTCCGTTGATGTGCGGGTCGTTGCCCGCGACGACGACGACGGTGTCGGCCTCGGCCGCGACCCGGGCGACCTCGTCCGCGCCGCGCTCGACGATCTCGACGCCGAAGACGGTCGCGCGGTCGGCCGAAATCTTTTCGCCGTTCTCGGCAACCTTTGCTCCGTCGGCGGCGACAGACACGTACCCACCCGTACCGATGTGCAGAAGGCGGTGTCCTCCGTCGTGTCCCTCGACCGCTTCCAGGCGGAACGTCTCCTGGACGATCCAGCCGCCCGGCTCCTCGGCGGAGGCGCGTACGAAGCCGTCCTCGGCGACGGAGAGGTGGAGCCCCTCGTCGGTGCGGAAGGTGAGGACGCCGTCGCCCCAGTCGACCACGGCGAGGGCGGTGCCCTCGGGGGCGGCGACGAGCGGCGGGAGGTCGGTGCGGCCGGTGAGGAGCGCCGGGTCGAGCGCGCCTTCCTCGCCGCGCGCCCCGCCGGTCGCCGACTGTGCTGCGGGCACGAGGAGTTGACCGGCCTCGCAGGTGAGCAGGGCCCGGTCGACGCCTTCGGCGTACAGCACGTCGTCGGCGCCGTAGCGGGCGCGCATCCCGTCGAGCGGGGTGGAGCGGTGCAGCAGGGTGCCGCTGTACCAGTCGAGTTTGCAGGCGTCGGCGAGCAGGCCGACGACCGCGATCTTCCGCCCCGCGCGCGGCGCGAGCGGCAGCAGACCGTCGTTCTTCAGCAGGACCGCGGCCTGTTCGGCCGTTTCCAGGGCGAGTTCGCGGTGGGCGGGGGTGTCGAAGGCGTCGGTGTCCGCGTAGGGGTCGAGCTCAGGGTCGAACTCGCCGAGCGCGAAGCGCAGATGGAGCAGCCTGCGCACCGCCCGGTCGATGTCCTCGGGGTCGAGCAGCCCCTTGGCGAGCGCGTCGCGGATGCGGCCGGTCATCACGGAGGAGTCCGTGCCGTGGTCGGTGAAGCTGTCCACGCCCGCCTTGAGGGAGGCGGCGGTGGCCTCCTCGTGGGTGTCGAAGTAGTGCTCGGAGTCGACCAGGTTGGAGGGCGCGCCGGCGTCGGAGCAGACGACGAGCGGCTGGTCGGTCCACTGCCGCAGCTCCCGGTCGAGCAGCGGGGAGACGTGGTTGGGGCGGCCGTTGACGAGGTTGTAGGCCGGCATGACCCCGGCGACCGCTCCGGCGCGGACCGCGTCGCGGAAGGCGCGCAGGTCGTACTCGTGCAGGACGCGGGGGCGCACGGAGGAGGAGGCGGTGTCCCGGTCGGTCTCGTTGTTGTGGGCGAGCCAGTGCTTGAGGACCGGGGCGGTGCGCCAGTAGCGGGGGTGCTCGCCGCGCAGGCCGCGGGTGTACGCGACGGCGATGGCGGAGGTGAGCGCGGGGTCCTCGGAGTACCCCTCCTCGCCGCGCCCCCACAGGGGGTGGCGCAGGAGATTCACTGTCGGGGCCCAGACGTTGAGGCCGACCCGGTCGTCGCTCCGGCGCTTGGCCCGTACCTCGTCGCCCACGGCTTCGCCGACGCGGCGCACCAGGTCGTCGTTCCAGGTGGCGCCGAGGCCGACGGCCTGGGGGAACACGGTCGCCCCGCCCATCCAGGCCACACCGTGCAGCGCCTCCTGACCGGTGCGGAAGGAGGCCAGTCCCAGCCGCTCCACCGGCGGCGCGAACTGGTGCAGCATCGCGATCCGCTCGTCGGTCGTGAGCCGCTGGAGCAGGTCGTCGACGCGCGCCTCGAAGGGCAACTGCGGGTCGCGGAAGGGAAGCGGAAGGTCCGTCACGTGCGGGTCCCCTTGGAAAGGTGGGAGGTCTGGCGGAGCCATGGGCCGCCACGGTCCTTCGGAACATCAGCGAGTGATCTTTCGAAGCGCTTCGATGCTCGGTGGCCGACCGGCAAAGTGTCAAGGGTGCACGGGGGTTGACTCGGCCTGCCCGGCTCACGGGGGCCGCACGGGAGCGCCGGAAACGTTACGGAAACAGCTCCCATGAATGTGTGGGCGAACCCTTGTGCGACCGGTCCCCTTCACTTAACCTCGCTGCAACATCGAAGCGCTTCGACAGCACTTCGAGGGTGCTCAGCCGGTGTCTCCGGAAAGTACCGAGGGTGGCCTGGTCCCCCGCGGTCCGTTCCCGGTCTCGCCGCCGGCGGTGGCTTCAAGCCGTCACCGCCCGGTCGTGTACCGCTCGATCCGAGCGGTTCCGTCCAGTTACGCCCACCTCAGACTCAGGAGCCGAACGGCGGTCGCCCGCCGGGTGTCGTCCTGGTGCGCCATGAAGGGTTGACGCAATGACGCCGAATTCCTCCCCCGCCACGAACCGGTCCGAGAACGACGCGACGGGCCTCAGTGCCATCACTCCGAACCGCCGGAGCTTCCTCGCTTCGAGCGCCTTCGCAGCGGTGGCCGTGGCGGGCGGCGTACCGCTGCTGGCCGCGTGCGGCGGCTCCGGATCCGACTCGGGGACCCGGGAGGGCACGACGACCGGCAAGGCGCTCAGCAAGGTCGTGCCGAGTTACGTCCCCTCCGACCTGGTGCAGCCCGACGTGGCCAGCGTCAACGGGTCGAGCCCCGGGTTCACCAAGCTGCCCGACCCGCTGGCGAAGTCGGTCAAGTCCGTTCCCGGCAAGGGCTCTTCCTTCCGGGTGATGACCCCGCTGTGGGGCACCGTCCCGAAGAAGAACAACCCGTACTACGCGGCGGTGAACAAGGCGGTCGGCGCGACGCTGAACTTCGACCCGCAGGACGGCAACACGTACCAGGACAAGATCGGTGCCGTCCTCGCCGGCGACGACATCCCGGACGTGATGACGATCCCCGGCTGGAACATGCAGGGCCAGATCCGCAACGCCATCACCGCGAAGTTCGCCGACCTCAGCCCCTACCTGGCCGGCGACGCGGTGAAGAAGTACCCGAACCTCGCCAACATCCCCACCGGGGCCTGGCAGTACTCGGTCTTCGGCGGCAAGCTGCGCGGCCTGCCCATGCCCTCGCCGGTCATCGGCAACGCGATCTTCTACCGCAAGGACATCATCGGCTCCGGCGCGGTCCCGGCCAGCGCCGACGACCTGCTCGCCTTCGGCAAGGAGTACACCGCGCCGAAGAGCAAGGTCTGGGCCTTCGACGACCTGTGGACCTGCATCCAGAAGATCTACGGCGTGCTGCCGGACGCCCCGCACTACTGGCAGCTCCAGGACGGCAAGCTCGTCCACAAGCTCGAGACGAAGGAGTACCGCGAGGCCCTGGCCTTCGCGCGCAAGCTCCACGACCTCGGCTACGTCCACCCGGACGCCGAGGCGAACAAGGACGCGGACTCCAAGATCCGCTTCACCAGCGGCCACATCGTCATGTACAACGACGGCACCGGCGGCTGGAAGGGCATGGTGACCGAACAGAAGACCGCCAACCCGAAGTTCGACATGCAGGCGCTGGACTTCTTCTCGGCCGACGGCGGCAAGCCGGTCCTCTGGCAGGACGACCCGGCCGGGATCTTCACCTTCCTCAGCAAGAAGCTCCCCAAGGCGAAGATCGAGGAGATGCTCGCCATCGCCGACTTCGCCGCCGCCCCGTACGGCACCGAGGAGTTCATGCTCACCAACTACGGCGTCCAGGGCACCCACTACGACGTGAAGGGCGGCGTGCCGACCTTCACCGACCAGGGCATCCAGGAGGCCCAGCCCTCCACCTTCCTCTTCCTCGCCTCCCCGCCGCACACCATCGCCTTCCCCGACGAGCCGAAGCTGGTCCAGGACTACGCGGGGTGGATGGCCCGGCAGGCGCCGAACATCAAGAAGCCTCTCTTCTTCGGCATGCAGATCGTCGAGCCCCAGCGGTACGCCTCCCTGTACACGCCCTTCGACGACCTGCAGAAGGACATCCGGCGCGGGCGCAAGAAGGTCAGCGACCTGGAGTCGGCGGTGTCGACCTGGAAGAAGAGCGGCGGCGACGAGCTCCGCTCCTGGTACCAGGACATCCTCGACAAGAACGGCTCCGGCAACTGACCGTACGCGGCAGACGGCAGGACCCACGCACAAACGGAGAGTGGCCGCCGGGCGCAGTGACGCCCGGCGGCCGGGGCGGAGCAGCACGACATGGGGAGCTCACGGTGAAGCCACGGGCCACGGCGGCGGCCGGCACGGGCCGCGCGGCGGACGGGACCGACGTCCCGGCCGGCGAGGACGGCGGAACGCGGGACGGCAGTACGCCGGACGGCGGGGGCGGGGACGGCGGAGTCAAGGACGGTACGGACAGGCCGCGGGCCACCGGCAAGAACGCGGCTGTCCGCGCACGCGGCGGCCGGTCCGGCAAGGCGGCGAAGGGCGGCGGGCACCTGGCATCCGGGCTGCCTGCCGGGGGCATCACCTGGCGGCACCGGCTGCGGCGGGACCGCACGCTGGTCCTGATGACGGTCCCCGCCATCGTGCTGCTGCTGATCTTCAACTACATACCGCTGCTCGGGAACATCGTCGCGTTCCAGAACTACGACGTCTACGACCTGGGCATCACCGGCAGCCCCTTCGTCGGTTTCGACAACTTCACGCGGATCTTCGACGACTACCGTTTCTGGGAAGTCCTGATCAACACGCTGGTCATCTTCCTGACGCAGTTGATCCTCTTCTTCCCGATCCCGATCGCCATCGCACTGCTCCTGAACAGTCTGATGAGTGCGCGGGTGAAGGCGTGGGTGCAGGCGATCGTCTACCTGCCGCACTTCTTCTCCTGGGTCCTCGTCGTCACCGTCTTCCAGCAGATGTTCGGCGGCGCCGGCCTCGTCGCCCAGTGGCTGCGCGAACACGGCCACGAGGGCTTCGACCTCATGACCAACCCCGGGTTCTTCAAGTTCCTGGTGACCGCGCAGGCCGTCTGGAAGGACGCGGGCTGGGGCGTGATCGTCTTCCTCGCCGCGCTCGCCGCCGTCAACACCGACCTGTACGAGGCCGCCGCGGTGGACGGCGCGGGGCGCTGGCGCCGCATGTGGCACGTCACGCTGCCCGCGCTGCGCCCGGTGATCGCCCTGCTGCTGGTGCTGCGGGTGGGCAGCGCGCTCAACCTGGACTTCGAGCAGATCCTGCTCCAGCGCGACCAGGTGGGCGCCGGCGCCTCCGAGATCCTCGACACCTACATCTGGTGGACGGGCATCAAGACCGGTGACTTCGGCTACGCCGCCGCCGCCGGAATCTTCAAGGGACTGTTCAGCGTCGCGATGGTGCTGGGCGCGAACAAGGTCGCCCACATGCTGGGCGAGCAGGGGGTGTACTCCAAGAAATGACGACTCTCCTGGACCTCGAGAAGACCCCGGGCGGGTGGCCCGTGGACACCACCCCGGCCCGCACCCCGCTGCAGCGCCTCCTCGGCACCGAGCAGCGCCCCGCCTGGGAGGACGAGCCGACGAAGGCCGGGCTCGCCTTCAAGGGCTTCGGCCTGGTGGCGATCTGCGCCGTCATCCTCATCCCCATCTGGGTGGTGGTCGTCACCAGCCTCTCCGACACCAAGGCCATCAACGACGCGGGCGGGCTGGTCGTCTGGCCGAAGAGCGTCACCTTCGTCGCGTACAAGGAGCTGCTGAGCGGCGGCGCGGTCACCCGGGCCGCGATGGTCAGCATTGGACTGACCGTCGTCGGCACGGTGTTCAGCATGGTGATCTCGATCCTCTGCGCCTACGGCCTCAGCCGGCGCGACTCGATCGCCCACCGGCCGCTGCTGATGACGCTCATGGCGACGATGTTCTTCGGCGCCGGGCTCATCCCCACGTATCTGCTGGTGACCGGGATCGGTCTGAGCGACAGCTACTGGTCGATGATCCTGCCGAGCGCGATCTCCGTCTTCAACATCCTCGTGCTCCGCGGCTTCTTCATGGACACCGCCCCCGAACTGATCGACGCGGCACGCATCGACGGCGCCGGCGAGTGGCGCATCCTGCTCCAGATCGTCATGCCGCTCTCCCGCGCCGTGGTCGCCGTCATCTCGCTTTTCTACGCGGTGGGTTACTGGAGCCAGTGGTTCAACGCCATGCTCTACATCCAGGACAGCGACAAGTACCCGCTCCAGATGATCCTCCGTCAGCTGGTGCTCCAGCACCAGGTGCCGCCGGGTGCGATGGGGGCGGCGGTGAGCAGCGGGCAGATCAACAGCCTCGCGGTGCAGATGGCCGTCATGGTCCTCGCGCTGATCCCGGTGGCGGTGCTGTCGCCGTTCGTCCAGAAGCACTTCCAGAAGGGGATGCTCACCGGGGCCGTGAAGGGCTGAGCCCACCGCGTTCTCCGCTGCCGTACGTGCCGCGCGCCGGGTCCTCCCGCGCGCGGCACGGAGCATCCCGTTCTCCCTCTTCGCCGTCCCCCGTCCCGCTCCCGCTCCGGAAGGACTCCGCCGTGCCCGCGTTCCGTTCCGATCCCGGTCCTGCCGCACCCGCACCCACGACCAACCCCGTGCCGTCGCCGCCCGGGCGCCGCTCGGTGCTGGCCGGGGCGGCCGCCGTCGCCGCGGCCGCCTGCGTACTGCCCGCCGCGGGTACGGCCTCGGCGGCGGAACGCCCCTCCGGCCGGCCGGGGGCCCAGGCGTACCGCTGGCGCACCGCCGCCATCGGCGGCACCGGGTTCGTCACCGGGCTGATGTTCCACCCGTCGGTGCGCGGCCTGGCCTACGCCCGGACGGACATCGGCGGAGCCTACCGGTGGGACGCCGCGAAGGCCCGCTGGACGGCGCTCACCGACTTCACCGGCTGGGACGACTGGAACCTGCTCGGCGTCGAGGCGATCGCCGTGGACCCGGCCCACCCGGACCGGGTGTACCTCGCGCTCGGTACGTACGCCCAGTCCTGGGCAGGTCCCGGGGCGGTGCTGCGCTCGGAGGACCGGGGCGCGACCTGGACCCGTGCGGACCTGACGGTGCGGCTCGGTGCCAACGAGGACGGCCGCGGTACCGGTGAGCGCCTGCTGGTCGACCCGCGCGACAGTCGGACCCTCTGGCTCGGCACCCGCCACGACGGGCTGCTGCGCTCCACCGACCAGGGCGCCACCTGGGCGCCGGACCCCTCCTTCCCCGCCGTGCCGTCCGCCTCCGGCCAGGGGGTCACCCTGCTGGTGGCGGTGGGGCGGACGGTGTACGCGGGCTGGGGCGACGGCACCACCTCCCTGTACCGCTCGACCCCGTCCGGCGGGTGGGAGCCGGTCCCCGGCGCGCCGGTGGCCGACGGGTCTACCCGGGTGCCGGTCCGGGCCGCGTACGACGCCGTCTCCCGTGCCCTGTACGTGAGTTGGGCGAACGGCCCGGGGCCCAACAACCAGAGCGACGGCGCGGTGCGCCGCCTCGACACGGTGACCGGCGCCTGGTCGGACGTGACGCCCGTGGTGCCGGGCGGGGCGGACGCGTTCGGCTACGGCGGGATCGCGGTGGACGCCCGGCGCCCCGGGACGGTCGTCGTCTCCACCAACAACCGCTGGGGGCCGGTCGACACGCTCTTCCGCTCCACCGACCACGGGCGCACCTGGACCTCCCTCAAGGACACGGCGGTGCTGGACGTCTCGGAGACGCCGTACCTGCGCTGGGGTGGGGAGGCGAAGTTCGGCTGGTGGATCCAGGCCGTCGCGGTCGACCCCTTCGACTCCCGCCACCTCCTCTACGGGACCGGCGCCACGGTCTTCGGCACCCGGGACCTGGTGCACTGGGCGCCGGAGGTCCGGGGCCTGGAGGAGTCGTCGGTACGCCACCTGGTCGCGCCGCCCAGCACCCGGGGAGCCCAACTCCTTAGCGGGCTGGGGGACATCGGGGTGATGTACCACGAGTCTCTCACCTCCTCCCCCTCGCGCGGCATGGCGTCGAACCCGGTGTTCGGCACCGCGACCGGCCTGGCCCTCGCGGCACGTGTCCCCTCGTACGTCGTACGGACCGGCTGGCCCTCGGGGTCGGACGCCGCCGGGGCGTACTCCCTTGACGGAGGGGCCAGTTGGCAGCCGTTTGCGGCGCAGCCGCAGATCGCGGCGTCCGCGCCGGGCCCGATCGCGGTGAGCGCGGACGGGACGACGCTGCTCTGGACGTTCATCCACTGGGACGGCACGAAGTACCCGGCGCACCGGTCCACGGACGGCGGTGCGAGCTGGAGCGAGGTGGTGACGTTCCCGAAGGGCGCGACGCCCGTCGCCGACCCGGTGGACTCCGCCCGCTTCTACGCCTACGACACGGACACCGGCACCGTCCACCTCTCCACGGACGCGGGCGCGACCTTCACCGCCGGCGCCACCGGACTCCCTTCCGGTGACGCGCAGTTCAAGATGGCGGCGGCGCCGGGCAGGACGGGCGACCTCTGGCTGTCGGCGAAGACCGGCGGGCTGCACCGCTCGACGGACGGCGGAGGCACGTTCACGGCCGTGGCCGGGGTCCAGGAGTCGCACGCGCTGGGCTTCGGCAAGGCCGCCCCCGCCCCGAAGGGACGGCCCGGACGCCCGGGGTACCCCGCGGTCTTCCAGACGGGACGGGCGTCCGCGACGCACGACGGCGTGGCCGTGCTGCGCTCGGACGACGCGGGCGTCACCTGGATTCGCATCAACGACGACCAGCACCAGTGGGGGTGGACCGGCGAGGTGATCGCCGGCGACCCCCGTGTCCACGGCCGGGTGTATCTGGGCACCAACGGCCGGGGCATCCAGTACGCCGACCCGGAATGAGGATCGAGAACACCATGCCGTCCCTGCGTGACGCCACCCGTGGCCGCCTTCTCTTCGGCGGCGACTACAACCCCGAGCAGTGGCCCGAGGAGGTGTGGGCCGAGGACGTGGCCCTGATGAAGGAGGCCGGGGTCAACTCGGTGACGCTGGGCGTCTTCTCCTGGGCGAAGATCGAACCGCGCCCCGGGGCACGGGAGTTCGGCTGGCTCGACCGGCTGATGGGGCTCATGGAGGAGCACGGCATCGGGGTGGTCCTCGCCACCCCGACCTCCTCCCCGCCGCCGTGGATGGGTGCGCTGCACCCGGAGACGCTGCCGCGCGCGGAGGACGGATCGGTCGTGTGGTACGGCTCGCGCCAGCACTTCTGCGCGAGTTCACCGGTGTACCGCCGGTACGCCGCAGCCCTCACCGAGGACCTGGCGGCCCGGTACGCCGGCCATCCGGCGCTGACCATGTGGCACATCAACAACGAGTACTGCACGCACTGCTGGTGCGACGAGACGGCGGCGCACTTCCGCCGCTGGCTCGCCGGCCGGTACGGCACGCTCGACGCGGTCAACGAGGCCTGGGGGACGGCCTTCTGGAGCCAGCGCTACGACACCTGGGCGGAGATCCTGCCGCCCCGCAAGGCCCAGTACACGCGCAACCCCACACAGGTGCTCGACTTCAAGCGGTTCACCTCCGACGCCCTGCTGGAGTGCTACTCCGCCGAGCGGGACATCGTGCGCCGCCACTCCCCCGCCCTTCCGGTGACGTCCAACTTCATGCCGCTCTGGTCGGGTCAGGACGCGTGGGCGTGGGCCGGGCAGGAGGACGTCGTCTCGGTGGACGTCTACCCGGACCCGGCGGACCCGGGAGCGGGGCAGTACAACGCGATGCTCGCCGACATGACGCGCTCGCAGGCCCGGGGGCCGTGGATGCTGATGGAGCAGGCCGCGAGCGCGGTCAACTGGCGCCCGGTGAACCACCCGAAGCCGCGGGGGCTCAACCGGCTCTGGTCCCTCCAGTCGGTGGCCCGGGGTGCGGACGCCGTCTGCTACTTCCAGTGGCGCCAGTCCCGGCAGGGCTCGGAGAAGTTCCACTCCGGGATGGTGTCGCACGCCGGACCCGAGGGCCGCGCCTTCCGGGAGATCACCCGCATCGGCTCCGAACTGGCCACCCTCGCACCGGAGGTGAGCGGCGCACACGCCCCGGCCGAGGTGGCGGTACTGCACGACTGGGACGCCTGGTGGGGCAGCGCGCAGGAGGGCCGCCCCTCCTCGCACCTGGACTACGCGGAGATCGTACAAGCCTGGCACCGGGCGCTCTGGGAGAACGGCACGGCGACCGATTTCGCCCGCCCCGAGGCGGACTTGAGCGGCTACCGGATGGTCGTGGTGCCGCAGCTCTACCTCCTGACCGACGCCGCCGTCGACAACCTGGTCGCGTACGTGGCGGGCGGCGGCACCCTGGTCAGCGGGTTCTTCACCGGCGTCGCCGACGTGGACGACCGCATCCGGCCGGGCGGCATGGACGCGCGGCTGCGCGAGCTCTTCTCGATCCGCACGCTCCACGAGTGGTGGCCCGTCGAGCCGGACGCGAGCGTCGCCTGCGACGGCTTCCAGGGGCTGCTGTGGTCGGAGGAGCTGGAGACGGACGGCACCGGCGAGACCGTCGCCGCCTACCGGGGCGGCGAACTGGACGGCCTGCCCGCCGTGCTCCGCAAGGGCGGCGCCTGGTACCTCTCGACGCTGCCGGAGCCCGGCGCACTGCGCGAACTGCTCGGCCGGGTGGCCGGCGAGGCGGGCGTCCGCCCGGTGGTGGCCCAACTGCCCGAGGGCGTGGAGGCGGTGCGCCGGGGCGAGCTGCTCTTCCTGCTCCACCACGGGCAGGGCACGGTGACCGTGCCGCTGCCGGGCACGTACGTCGACGTGCTCAGCGGCGCGAAGACGGACGGTGCCGTGGAGCTGGGGCGTTACGGCGTGGCGGCCCTGAAGCCGGTCGGCGCGGCATGAGCCGGGGCACCTGGGAGCCCCGGCCCGCGGCGCGCTGGGAGGACGCCTTCCTCAGCGGGAACGGGCACCACGGGGCGATGGTCTACGGCGACCCGGCCGACGACCGGGTGATCGTCAACCACCACACGCTCGTCCGGCCCAACGGCAGCGAGCACCTGCGCCCACCGGAGCTCTCGGGCGAACTCGGCCGGCTCCAGGACGCGTTGCTCGCCGGGGACACCGAGGCGGCCGAACACTTCGGTGCGGGCCGCCCGCTGGTGTGGGTCCAGCCGTTCCACCCGGCGTTCCAGACCCGGGTGCGACGGAGCGGGGCACAGGCCACAGCCGACGGGGACAACAGCGCTCTCCCGTACTCCACTTCAGCCAGACACGGGGCCGAGTCCGACCCGGCGCCCTACCGCCGCGAGCTGGACTTCACCTCGGGTGAGGCCACCGCCTCCTCCGGCCCCTGGCGCAGTCAGGTGTTCGTGTCGCGGGCCGACGACGTGATCGTGCAGCACATCACCGGACCCGCGCCGGACATCGAGGTCGCGCTCGACCCGGCCCTCCCCGGCGCCCCGGCGGGCCTCGCGATCGGCCGCTCCACGGCGCTGACGCCGCACGGCGCCCGCCTCGCGGTGCGGCTGCGCTACCCGGACAGCGACCTGTCCTGCGTCGGCGTGGCAACGCTGCGCGCGGAGGGCGGCACGGTCTCGGTGGACGGCGACGGCGTGCGCGTCACGGGCGCCCGGAGCCTGCTGCTGCTCACCCGGGTGCGCCGGGGCCCCGGCGACCCGGACCTCGAAGCCGAGTGGTCGGCCTTGCCGGATGCCGACTACCCGACCCTGATGGCCCGTCATCTACCGCTTCATCAGGCCGCGTTCCTGCGGTGCGCGCTCTCCCTGCACGACGAGGACCCGGCCCGTCCGGACCTCCCGGGAAGCGAGCTGCTGCGTCATCCGGGCAGCCCCGCGCTGCTGGAGCGGCTGTTCGCGGCGGGCCGCTACCACCTGCTCTCCGCTTCGGGGCTGTTGCCGCCCCGCCTGACCGGGCTGTGGACGGGCGACTGGAACACCGCCTGGTCGGGGGCGTTCACCACCAACGCCAACCTCAACCTCCAGCTGGCCTCGGCCGCCGCGGCGGACCTGCCCGAGGTGCTCGACGCCCACGCCCGCCTGATCGAGGGTCAGTCGGAGCACTGGCGGGAGAACGCCCGTGCCCTGTTCGGCGCCCGGGGCATCGTCGCGCCCTCCCACTCGGACGGCGAGTCCGGCCACACCCGTCACTTCCAGCGCGCCTATCCGCTGCACCTGTGGACGGCCGGTGCCGACTGGCTGCTGCACCCGCTGGTCGAACGCGCGGCGACCACCGGCCGGACCCCGCGGGAGCTGGTCTCCTCCTGTATCGAAGTGGCCGATTTCTACACGGACTTCCTCACCCGCCGGGCCCCGGACGGGAGTGTGGCCGTCGTCCCGTCGTACTCCCCGGAGAACCGCCCGGCGAACGCGAGTTGGGGCACCGTCAATGCCACGATGGACATCGCGGCGGCCCGTCACGCCCTGACGACGGCGGCGGAGCTCGCCCCCGCCCATCCGGACGCGGACCGTTGGCTCGCCCTCGCCGGCCGGCTGCCGCGCTATCTGGTCAACGAGGACGGCGCGCTCGCGGAGTGGGCGTGGCCCGGTCTGCGCGAGACGTACGACCACCGCCACCTCAGCCACCTCTACCCGGTGTGGCCGCTCGACGAGATCAACCCGTACGACACCCCCGGGCCGGCCCGCGCCGCTCACCGCGCGCTGGAGCTGCGGGGTTCGGAGAACGACTCGGCCCACGGCCATCTGCACCACGCGCTGGTCGCGGCGCGGCTGCGGGACGGATCGCGGGTCTCCTCGGCTCTGGCGTCGGTGCTGGCCGGGGACTTCTTCCACGACTCGCTGATGAGCGCGCACTACCCGGGCCGCGACGTCTACAACGCGGACGCCGCCCACGCGCTGCCGGCGGTGGTGCTGGAGATGCTGGTCCAGTCGGCACCGGACCGCCTGGTCCTGCTGCCCGCGCTCCCGGCCGCGTACCCCAGGGGCACGCTCCGGGGCGTCCGTACGAGGTTCGGCGCGACGCTCGACCTCGGCTGGACCCCCGAGGAGGTCACCGCGGTGCTCCGGCCCGCCCGTGACGCCCGGATCGAGCTGCGTACGGGGCCGCCGCCGGGCGCCCCGGAGGGTGCGGCGGAGCCGGGCACGGCGTCCTGGATCACGCTCACCGCGGGGGCCGACCGGGTCCTGACGGTGCCGCGCCGGGAGGCGGCGGACGGGTGAACGGCCCGGCGGCCCCTCCGCCGGTGAGCTCCCGGCCGGTCGCGGCGTGCGCGCGACCGGCCGGGAGCTCACGGGTCCACCGGCGCGGCTCAGACCGCGGGCGCCGGGCCCGTACTCGCCCGTATCGTCAACTCCGGCGCGATCAGCTCGACTTCGTCCTTGCCGCAGCCGGTGAGCTTGGCCACCACCAGCTCGACCGCCCGGCGCCCCATCTCCTGGGCGGGGATGGCGACGGAGGTGAGCCGCACGGAGGCCTGGGCCGCCACCTGTTCGGGGCAGATCGCGACGACCGAGACGTCCTCGGGCACGGCACGGCCCTGCTGCTGGAGGAGGTTGAGCAGCGGCTCCACCGCGGATTCGTTCTGGACGATGAAGCCGGTGGTGCTCGGCCGTTCGTCGAAGATCCGCGACAGGGTCTGCGCCATCGCCGCGTAGCCGCCCTCGCAGGGCCGGTGCAGCACGGTCACGCCGGTCTCCCGCGCCTTGGCCCGGATGCCGTCGATGGTGCGTTCGGCGAAGCCGGTGTGCCGTTCGTAGACGGCGGGCGCCTCACCGATCACCGCGACCTCGCGGTGCCCGAGTCCGGCGAGGTGCTCCAGGCACAGCGCCCCGGTCGCCTCGAAGTCGAGGTCCACACAGGTCAGTCCGGCCACGTCGGCGGGCAACCCGATGAGGACGGCGGCCCGTTGGGTGTCCCGGAGCACGGGCAGGCGTTCGTCGTGCAGTTCCACGTCCATGAGGATCAGCGCGTCGGCGAGCGAGCTCCCGGCGATCCGCCGGACCGCCGCGGGACCCTCCTCGCCGGTGAGGAGCAGCACGTCGTAGCCGTGCGTGCGGGCGGTGGTGGCGACCGCGATGGCGATCTCCATCATCACCGGCACGTACATGTCCGTACGCAACGGCACCATCAGGGCGATGATGTTGGAGCGACTGCTGGCGAGCGCGCGGGCCCCGGCGTTGGGGTGGTAGCCGAGTTGCTGGATGCTCAGCTCCACGCGCTCCCGGGTGGGAGCGGAGATGGACCGCTTCCCGCTGAGGACGTAGCTCACCGTGCTCGCGGAGACTCCGGCGTGCTGGGCGACCTCGGCCAGGGTGACCATGCGCTCTCCCTTACGGGTGACAGTGACAAGTGGGGGTGCGGCAGAACAACGGAGAGGACGGAACGGTTGGTGAAGCGCTTCGAAACGAGCGACTTCCCTCTCAATCCCCCTCTGACATGCGAAGATTCAATCCAGGCTAGACGGACTCCTGTGAACTGTCCAGAGAGGCGTCGAAGCGCTTCGACACCTCCTGGGAAGGAGTCAGGGAGCGGGAAGCCCCACGCCCCCGGACAGCCCGGGGAGTCCCGTGACTCCGGACGGCCGGGGACGATTCGGAGCCGGGACCGCCACCCGCCCGTCCAGCGCCGCCCACTGGTCCGGTGGCCTGCGTCCGTACGGTGCCATGGCGCTTCCGTTCCTCTGTCCCCCGTGGGAGACAGGGGGTTCGGACTCGTAGTCGCCGCACGGAACCAAAAGGTTGCCGCCGGTGGTGGACCGATTCGGCTCGCCTTCGGAAAACCGCTCGATGCCGCCTCCGCGGCACCCTTACGCTGCGCGGATGGATGAGGAACTGCCGCCCCGGCCGACGGCCGACGCCAGGGAGCTCTACGAGGCGCTGCGGGACCATCACGGCCCCGACGCCTTCGGGTCGGTGGTCGCGCCGTGGCTCGCACACGCCACCGCCGTCGGCCACCGGGCCTGGCTGGCCAAGGCCGCGGAGTCGCTCTGCCAGGAGGACTCCAGCCGGCCTCGGCACCTCCGCGCGGAGTTGAGCTGGGAGTTGTACGCCCTCAGCCGGGTCAGCGACGTGCTGCTCCTGCCCCACCAGCCGCCCCCGGACGCGGGGGACGAGACACCCCGGGCCCGCCGGATGCGCACGCTCGACCAGCAGTCGGCGCTCGACCCGGCGGAGTACCTCCAGCTCTTCACCGGCCTGGGGCTGGTGCCGTTCCGGGAGACGGGCTCCTTCGACCCCTTCCTGCACGAGATCGTGGAGGTCGAGCAGGCCGAGGACCCGGAGGAGCCCGTCCGGGTGACCGGGGCGGTCTGGCCGGGGCTGTGGCTGGGTCCGCTGCTGTTCAGCCGTGCGGGCGTTCGCGTCCGGGCCGGCGCGCGGCACGCGGAGCGCGGCGTGGCCGACCGTTCCCCGCTCTACTGGACCTTCCTGCGCCGCCACCGGCCCACGGTCGACCTGTCGCAGGGCTGGGGCGGCAACTCGCAGTGGCGCACCGAGTTCCGTCTGGACCACCGGACGTCGGCAGGCGGACGCGTCAACGCGGACGGCCGCCAGGACATCGACGCCCCGGAGAACCTCGATCCCGCCGAGGCGCTGCTGACCCCGGTCGAGCGGCGCCAACTGGTCCTCAACCGCTGCCTCTTGCGCACGCCCGAGAACGCGGCCGCACTGGCCTCGCACACCTCGTGGGAGACGGACTTCTATCCGTACGGCTGGCGGCTCCCCTCCTCCGGAGAGGCCCCCGATCGGACGACCCGGTAGGAACGCCGTCAAGACCCTCGACGCGGTCCGGGACGGGACGCCTCCGACGTGAGCCCCCGGCCCGCCCGTTCACCAACCCCCGGCCTGCCCGTTCACCACCCCCGGCCTGCCCGTTCACCACCCCCGGCCCGCCCGTTCACCGACCCCCGGCCCGCCCGTTCACCGACCCGCCCGTTCACCGCGCCTGAGCGGGATTCTCCGGCTTGTTCCGCTCGTGGGCCTCCAGTGCCGCCCGGGCCCGGTCGGTCACCTCGTCGCCACGGCCCCGCGCCCGCCCCACCGCGAGGTCGATCGCCATCCGCACGCGGAAGGCCTCGCCGTGGACGTAGGAAACCCCCGAATTCTTCTGGCGGTTGCTCACGGAGATGAGGGTCAGCCCGGCGCGCTCGTCGTGCTCGTGGCTGAGCCACTTTCCGTACGCCCACTCCCGCCGGCCGCCCGGACCGCTGAACAGGACGCGCCGGTCGGTGACCGCCAGCTCCCCCGCCCAGGTGGTCTCCAGATGGCTCACCCCCTGCCGGGTACGTACCTCCACGAGGGACGCGGGCGCGACGAAGAGCACGCGCTCACCGGACTTGCGCGCCGCCCAGCGGAAGTCCGCCGCGCTGTACTCCGTGCCGAGCAGTCCCCGGACGAAGTCGTGTTCCGCGGCGAGCCGTTCGCGGGTGTTCAGCCAGACGGCCAACTGGCGCCCGTGCGCCTCCCGGGCGCGGCGGCGCTCGTCCTCGCGCCGGCGCTCCTCGGCTTCCTGCCGCGCGACCACGGCCAGGGCGGCCCGCTCCTGCGCCGCGATCCGCGCGGACTCGCGCCGTCGGGCCCGCCACACGATGATCGCTCTGCGCCGCCGCCACAGCAGCACGCCGACAGCCGCCGGCACGACCAGGGTCACGGCGAGGCCGAGCAGGGCGTCGCGGATCTCGGCACCGGTCATGTCGTCCGATACCCGCACGACGAGCTCCCGCTCGGTGGTGTTGCCGTGCGCGTCGGTCAGCCGGGCCACCAACCGGTGGTCGCCGGGCCGCGCGTGCCAGGTCAGTACCTGGTGCGCGCGGTCCAGGACCACGGAACGCTTCCGGTCCGCTCCGTCGAGCCGCAGGGTGGCGCCTCGTTCACCGGCCACCGTCAGCACCACGTCACCGTGGCGCGCCCGCTCCTCGTCGTAGCCGAGGCGCAGCGCCGGGGCGACCGTGTCGACGACGAACTCCGCCGAGCGCGCGTTCCCTTCGCGCCCGAACGGGTCGGTCAGCGTCACCGTCGCCCGGTACGCCCCGTCCTCCAGCGGAAGGGACACGCCGCCGCGTCCGTCGCCGTCCAGCCGGACGGGCTCCGTCCCGCCCCCCGCGGTCACGGTCCCCGTCGATCCGGGCGGCCCGACGACATCGACCCGGGTACGCCCGTCCTCCGGGGTCCCCACCCGCACCCGGGGCCGGAGTGCCTTCAGGGCGACGCGGACGGCCGCGACCGTACGGGTGCGGTTGCCGGCCTCGTCCCGTACGACGGCGACGAGCCGGTACGAGCCGTCGGGCAGGCGGAACGATCCGCTGACCGTTCCGGCGACGCCGACCGTGCCGCTCAGCGCTTCCTTGCGGCCCTCGACCGTCACCTCGTACGTGGCGCCCGCCTCGGCGTCGAGGGACACCTCGGCCGCACCCGTCTCCGGGTCCGTCGCCCCCAGCGCGGGTGTGCCCGCCTCGGGGGCGGTGCCGTCGACCGTCACGGTGAACTCGTCGCTCGCGTCGCTGGTGTTGCCCGCGGAGTCGACGGCCACGACGGTGTAGGCGTGCTCGCCGTCCTCCGCGTCGAAGGCGATCTTCTGCTCCACCCCGGTGGCCGTGGCGTGGGCGACGACCGAGTCCGCCTCGTCCCGTACCTCGATCCGGGCCCCCTTCTCGGCCGACACCACGACGCCTACGCGTCCGCCGGCCCCCGCGTCCGCGCCGCGCGTGGCGGGTCGCTCGGGCGCCTCGTCGTCCAGGACCACCTCGGTGTCCGCGCCGGGGTCGCTTCCGCTGTCGCTGCCGCTGCCCGTTCCGGTTCCGGAGCCCGGCAGGGAGGTGTACCCGCATTCCGAGAAGTACCCGAGGTCCCCGCAGACGTACGAGCCGGTGTCGGAGGGGCAGGAGTGCCATCGGTGGCAGCCGTCCCGGTGAGCGGCGGCGGGTGACGCCCCCACGCCGAGCGCGGCGGCGGCGACGAGCAACGCGACCATGGCCATCACGGCACGTCGAAGGCTGATGCGTATCCTCACGCGGCTGGTCCCCCCGGCTCAGCGACGGCATTCTGCACGCCGAAGGACGGGATCTTGTCAGGTGATGTGAAGGAATGGCAAATGAACCGTGGAACACTCGCGGGGCCGGGAGAGCGTCAGTCACTGTCCGCAGAGGAGCCGCACGGGAGCGCGGTCTTCCGAGTCGCTACGCCCCGTGTCCACAAGGGCTTCACCCCCGTGAAGATTCACGCGGAAATGTTCGAATTCATCAACTTTCTCTTACGTTGATCGCTCTCTCAAAGTAACTACATAGTTCATGAACATCTTCAGCCGCAGCTCAACGCCCCGACGCACAGCGGACACGGGCGCGGGCACGACGGTCGCGCCTCCCGCCGCCGTGCTCCCCCATCCGGCGCTGAAGGGGCTCACCGGGGAATGGATGATCGATCCGGCGCACAGCAGGATCGGGTTCTCCGTGCGGCATGCCATGGTGACGACGGTGCGGGGCTCGTTCGCCGAGTACGAGAGCCTCCTCTACTTCGACGGCGGCAACCCCGCCCGCTCACGGGCCGAGATCTCCATCGCCACCGCCAGCGTCGACACCGGGGTCGAACAGCGTGACGGGCACCTCGTCGGGCGGGAGTTCCTGGACGCCCAGCGGCACCCGCGGATGGTCTTCACCAGCACCGCCGTGACCCTCCAGGCGCAGGACGTCTACCGCATGACCGGCGACCTCACCATCAGGGACACCACCAACCCGGTCGATCTGGAGCTCACCTACATCGGCCACGTCACCGACCCGTTCGGCTACGAGCGCGTCGGCTTCGACGGCACCACCACCATCAACCGCTCCGACTGGGGCCTCACCTACAACGCCCGCCTCGCCGAAGGCGGTGCCATGGTCAGCGAGCGGCTCCGCCTCCAGTTCGACATCGCGGCGATCCGGAAGCCGATCGCGGAGTGAGGAGTTCCGTCGCGGCGGAGCGACGAGGACGGGAGAGGTCCGCCGGACGGCACCGGCGGACCCGGAGTCCGGGGCGCGGGACCTGGAACGCCGGCCCCTGAATCCGTAACACGGACGTAGCAAAGCGGGCCGTCCCGCGCCCTAGGATCACCCCAACGCCCCCACCTGCGGTTCCTCCTACCGCAGGTGGTCCGCGTTCTCCCTCTCCCACCGACCGGGTACGGCCCTGCCCCGCCGTGTCCGCGACCCCGAAGGCGGCCTGCATGGTCTCTCCCGTACGCGTCTGGCTCAACCGCACGTACGCGGAGAACGTGTTCTTCATCGATCAGTTGCGGCGCAATCCGCAGGGCCGTCCCGTCGAGATCCACGCCACGCACGCCGACCCGGACTCCCCGGTGCTCGCGGCGGCCGACACCTCGGCGCCGGAGCCGGAGAACCTGTCGCCCGCCGCGTACGTCGAGTACGCGCTGGACCAGTGCGCGCGGCGCGGCATCGACGTGTTCGTACCCGTCCTCCACCAGGCGGCTCTGGCCGCGCACCGCGAGGACTTCGCGGCGCTCGGGACGGCGCTGCTCGCGCCGCCCGCCGAGGCGATAGGTCTCTTCGCCGACAAGGCGCGGGCGTACGAGACCGTGCAGCGGGTCGGCGCCCCGGTGCCGCCGTGGTGGCGGGTGCGCGACGAGGCCCAACTGCTTGCGGCGGTGGACGCCATCGAGGCGCAGGGCGAGAAGGCGTGCTTCAAGCCGACCGGCGGCGAAGGCGGCGTCGGGTTCCGGATCATCACCCGGGCGCCGTTCTCCATGTTGCACCTGACCGGATTCCCCAGCCCGTACGTGCCGTTGGAGCTGGTGACCCGGGCGTTGCGGCGCACCGAGCGGTCCGTCGACTGGCTCGTCATGCCGCGCCTGGACGAGCCGGAGGTCTCCGTCGACTGCCTCACCGGCCCCGACGGAGAGGTCCGGTTGGCGGTGGGCCGTACGAAGAACGGCCGGCGGCGCGGCTTCACGCTCGACCCCGCGTGGATCGAGCCGGCCCGCCTGATCGCCCGGTCCTTCGGTCTGCACTGGCTGACGAACATCCAGTTCCGCGTGCACGCGGGCGAACCCGTCCTGATGGACGTCAACACCCGCCCCGCCGGGGGCCTGCACCAGCTCTCCCAGTGCGGCCTCAACGCCCCGTGGGCGGCCGTGCGCCTCGCCCTCGGCGACGACCCCGGCGCCCTGACCCCGGACTTCCTCGGCTCCGACTACGCGGTGGTCCCCGGCCCCCGCCCCCTGCGCCCGGTGCTCCCGCAGCAGCGGACCCAGTCGCCGCCGCCCGCGTACGCCCCGCTCACTCCCGGGCCTGGCCCGGGAGTCGTCGTCGCCCCGGTGGTCGGCCCCGTGGTCGGCCTGGCCTCGGTCCTGCCGGTGGCCGGCGCGTCGCAGGGGGCGGAGCTGCCCTGACGGGGACGGGCCCCGGGTCGCTAGGCCGTGTCTGACAATTCGCGTCGGATCGGCGGGCGGTGTCCGGTGCGGTGCATCGCAAGGCGGAGGACCGCCCGAGTACTGGATGTACTCGGGCGGTCCGACAACGCCGCGAGGTGCCGTGCCGGGCGCCGACCGCCCGGCGGGAAGGGTCAGACACGGCCTCGGCCCGAGGGCCGAGGGCGAACCGCCGCGGGCGTCGTGACGCCCGCCACGAGCGCGTCACGCCGCCTCAGGCGCGCTCTCCCGGACAAGATCCCCGGGTGCAGGGTGATCCGGTTCATCGGCCGGGGCGGCGGCACGCAGCGCCGCTTCGACTCGCCGGTTGCTGGTCATGGTCGCCGTGACGGCGGTCATCGCCAGGAGGAGGCCGGCGGCGGCGTAGAGCGGGGTGCGGATGTCGTAGGCGGTGGCCAGCCAGCCCCCGACGAAGGCCCCGACGGGGGCGGCGCACATGGCCAGCATGCGGGAGGTGGAGGCGACCCGGCCCATGAGGTGGGGCGGGACGATCGCCTGCCGCAGGGAGGGCGCGAGCACCATCGTGGCACCCATGCCGGCCCCGCAGACGGCGAGCGCGAGGCCGGCCACGTACGGGTCCGGAGCGGCGGCCAGGCCCAGGACGGCAAGCCCTTCGACGGCAGCCGTGCAGGTCAGCGCGGTGCCGGTGCCGAGTCGCCGACCGAGGTGGGAGGCGATGCCCGCACCGAGCAGACCACCGGTGGCCTCCGCCGTGAGGAGCAGGCCGAAACCGTAGCCGTCGATGCCGAGACGTTCGTGCGCGAAGAGGGCGAGGACGGTCTCCACGGCGAGGAAGGCGACGTTCCCGACCGCCGGGCGGAGCGCGAGCCCGAGCAGCAACCGGTTACGGAAGACGTACGAGGCCCCGGCCCGCGCCTGCCGGAGCAGCGACTCGCGGACCTCCGGCACGGGCGGGGGCATGGCGGGCAGCGTACGTACCAACAGGGCGGAGAGCAGGAACGACACGGCGTCGGCGAGCAACGGTACCGCCCGCCCGAGCGTGAGCAGCGCGCTGCCCGCGGGCGGTCCCGCGAAGCCGGACATGGCGGTCTGGGCGCCGCGCAGACGGGAGTTGGCGCGCTCCAGGTGTGCGGGGTCCCGGCCGAGCAGGTCCGGCAGATAGGCCGTTGCGGCGGTGTCGAAGAAGAGGCCGCCGAGGCCGAGCAGGAAGGCGACGGTCGCGAGCAGCGGAATGCTCAGCACGTCGAGCGCGGCCGCTGCCGCCGGTATCGCGAGTAACGCCGCGCGTGCCGCGTCGGTGACCCACATCGTGCGGCGGCGGTCCCAGCGGTCCACCAGCGCACCGCCGAGCACCCCGAAGAGCAGCCACGGCAGCGTCCCGGCGGCCGTGACGACGGCGAGCGCCATCGGGTCCCGCGTCAACGTCAGCGCGATCAGCGGCAGCGCGGCGTGCGACACCCCGTCACCGAGCGAGGACACCGTCTGCGCGGTCCACAGCCGCGCGAACCCGGCCGGCAACTTCCGTACATCTTTCTTCACTTGGCGCTCCCCTCGGCCTGCTCGCGCGGTGCCGGGTGGAACAGCGCGAAGACGAACGACGCGTCCCCGCGCGACGGATCGGACAGTTCCCGGTACTCCTCCGCCAGCGCCTGCAACCGCTCCCCCAACTCCGTGAACTGCTCGTCGCTGAGCCGCAGATGTGCCATCCCGATGTGCCGCTCACCGTCCACCGGCGATGCCTCCAGGTCCGCCAGCGCGTGGCGCATCAGCGCATCCGGCCCTCCCCGGCCCGGATCCGGCAGCACGATCGTCCGCGCGGCCATGGCGTAGTACCGCTCATGGACTCCCCGCACCTTCCGGGTCCGTACCACCTTCACCAGGCCGGCCCGCTCCAACAGCCGTACGTGGTAGCTGGAACTCCCCTTCGCGAGGCCCACCCGCTCGGCGATCTGCGTGATCGTCGCGGGCTCGAAGCGGAGCACGGCCATGATCCGGTGGCGGGTGAGGTTGGAGACGGCGCGCAACTGCTCGTCCGTCGTGACGTGAAGGGTCTCGGGAAGCTCGTCGGCTGGCATACGAGCAATGGTCAACGATTCTTGACCATTGGGCAAGGGGAATCTGCGCACGGGTTTCCTTCAATCCCCTTCCGGCGCAAGGGACTTCGACCGTAGAGCCGGCCCGCGCAGGGGCCGACCGGGGACCGGGGGCCGGTGCTCGCCGATGGGGGGCCGATCGCACTGGGGGGCGACCCGCCACCACCCGGATCCTGCGGGATGCCAACTCGACCGCCCAGCTGCGGGTCAGCAACTCCGGTGACGGCCACACCCCTGCTGCTGTGCGCTGCGGGGCTGTTCATACCGGCCATCGTGCGACCCTGCCGCCGGCGGCAAGGTCAAGCAGCCGTGGCCGGCATGCGCTCGGGCCGTTTGACCCGCCTCGCGCGCAACCACCGTCACGTTCCCCACGACATACGGCCGCATGGGGAGACGCTTCCGCAACCCTACGAGATCAACCCGCTCAACACCCGCGGCCCCCGCAACTCCCACAGATCGCGGGTGCTGCGAGGACCGTTGGAACCCAAGCGTCCCCGGGGCCCGTGGCGCGCACTCGCCCCGGCCGCAGCGCGGCGGCCGGGGCTGGTCAGTACCGCAGGTTGTGCCCGTCCGTGACTTCGTCCTCGCTGGTCATGTGCTGCTGCCGCGAGTTGTGGAACCGGGGGGCCTTTGGCGACCGGGTAGTACGGAGCTGACGCATGGCAGCGGCGGGGTGGCGCGGGTTCACCGCCTGCCTGGCCGGTGTCAGGGGCAGGTGACGAGGAGGATGGAGAGCGCGGTGCAGGTGGCACTCGCGCTGTTGTTGACGGTGTTGGGGTCGGTGGGTGCGGAGGTGGTCCGCTGGCCGGTGACGGTGACCGCTCCGAGGGTCAGCAGACTCAGCGGGACGCGGAAGGTCTTGTTCACGCCGGCGCTGTTGGCGATGGGCCCGTAGGAGCAGGTCACCGTGGTGCCCGCGGCGGTGCATCCGGCGGAGAGGTTGGTGGCGGACGCACCCGGCGGGAGCGTCGCGGTCAGGGTCGCGGACGTGACGGCGTTGGGGCCGGTGTTGTGGGCGGTGAGGGTGTAGCTCAGGTAGGGCACCAGGATGCCGATGTGGGGCTGCGCGGTGAGATCGACGTCGATGTCCGCGGTCGGCGGGGTGGCGACGGTGGTGGACTGGGCGGCTGTGTTGTCGCCGGGCACCGGGTCGGTCTCCGTGGCAGAGGCGGTGGCGGTGGCGGTCAGGGTGCCGGCCGCGGTCGGGGTCACGTGCACGGTGACGGTGGCCGACGCACCGTCGGCGACGGTGCCCAGGGCGCACGTGACGGTCGGCGCGGTGATGGCGCAGGAGCCCTGGGAGGCGGTCGCGGAGGTGATGGTGCGGGCGGTTCCGGAGAGGGTGATCGTGGCGGTGGTGCCCGTGGCGGCGTCGGAGCCGTTGTTGTCGACGATGGCGGTGTAGGTGAGGGGGTCGCCCGCGTTGACGGGGTCGGGGGCATCGGTGACGGCGACGGTCAGGTCCGCGGTGGGTACGGCGGCGGCTGCAGGGGCGAAGGCGACAGCGTAGGGGAAGGAGCCGAGCGGGAAGGTCGTGGTGACGGTGTTCGTGGCGGTGTCGATGACCGAGACGGTGCCGTCGTAGCCGTTGGGGACGTACACCGAGGCGCCGTCGGGGGTGACCGCGGACTCGAACGGGCCGCTGCCGACGCCGACGGTGGCGACGACGGTGTTGCTGGTGGTGTCGATCACCGACACAGAAGCCGAGCTGTTGTTGCTGGCGTAGGCGCGGGTGCCGTCCGGGGACAGCGAGAGGCCGAACGGGCCGATACCGACGGGGACGGTCGCGGTGACGGTGTTGGTGGCGGTGTCGATCACCGAGACGGTGTGGGAGTTCTGGTTGCCGACGTAGGCGCGGGTGCCGTCCGGAGTCACCTTGATGACGTTGGGTTTGAGGCCGGTGCCGACGGTCGCGACGACGGTGTCGGTGACGGTGTCGATCACCGACACCGTGTTGCCGTTGTTGTTGGAGACGTAGGCGCGGGTGCCGTCCGGGGACAGCGCGAGGCCGAACGGCAGGGCGCCGACCGCGACCGTCCCGGTGACCGTGTTCGTGGCGGTGTCGACGACGGACACGGTGTTCGCGCCGGAGTCGGCGGTGTAGAGGGTGCCGCCGTCCGGGGACACCGCGAGCTTGAGGGGGCCGGCGCCGACCGCGATGGTCGCGGTGACGGTGTTCGTGGCGGTGTCGATCACCGACACCGAGCCGGAGCCGTTGTTGGCGGCGTAGGCGCGGGTACCGTCCGGGGACACCGCCACACCGATCGGGGAAGAACCGACGGGGATGGTCGCGACCGCCGTGTTGGTGGCCGTGTCGAGCGCCGTCACGGTGTTGCCGAACAGGTCGGGGACGTACGCCACCGGGGCGGGCGGCAGCGCCTGCGCGGCGGGGGCGGGCAGCGCGACCAGCCCGGCGACGGCGAGCGCGCCGGCGGCGACCAGCGCGGAGAATCTGCGTCGCGGACGCGACGGGCGTAACACGGAACGTGAGGACATCAGGTGCCTCAACCCTTCTTCGAGGCCCGCCCCGCGTCAGGGAGCCGAAGGGGGCGACCCGAGGACGCCGCGTGCTCACCGGCCCCCGGTCACCGCCACCAGGACGTACCCACGACGGAGCGAACATCCCTGGCGGCCAACGGAGTTGGCCCCCTCGACTCGCCCAGCATGACACCCCGGGCCCCGCCACAGTCCAGGAACCAGCACATACGCGCTTCCCGCTCCTGAGCAGACGGCCCTGTCCCGCCCCACGCGGCAGGGACCGCGGTCCGGCTGCGGGCCTCCGTGTGCGGACACCCCTTGCAGTTCGCCTCACCTGTCGGAGTTCCGGGTCCTTGCGGGACTCGGCCAGGGCAAGTCCCCCAGGCCCCGCATCTGCTCGCCGGTGAGCAGACGGGCAACTCGGCCGTGGGTCTCCTCCACCGCGGCCCGGCGGCACGCTGCCGACCTTCTTCAGCAGCGGGACGCTGTTGCCGACGTCGCACCGACGCGCGGGAAGTTCTCTGGCGCCTCCACGAGGGACATCCTGGCCAAGGTGCGCGCCTCCCTCAGTAAGGCCATGGGGGCGCACGGGCTTCCGTGCGCTCACCAAGCACCTCACCGATCCGCCGTGGCCTTCACGCTCTGCCGGAAACGCGCAGCTCAGCGGCCAAACGGCACGAGGCTGAGCAGCGGCCGAGGGGCGCGCGGCCGGTCGGAGCAGGCGCCGGGTGTGCGCGCGGAATCCCTGCTGGAACTTCACACACGTCACACAACTACTGGCTGTGTTTCCGTGCGCCTCTGGCGGCAGCCCGGTGTTGCCCCGACGATGGCTCACGGTTCAGCCCGCCGGTACCTGGCGGCGTATCAAGGGCCGGGGTTCACCCGGTCTCTCCGCGCGCCAGGTCTGCCGTCAGCGGGCCTGGGCGCCCTTCGGAAGGTCGTCCATGTCAGGCAGACCCAGTGCTTTACTCCGCCTGCTTGTGCCCGCGGTACTCGCCGCCGGCGCGCTCGTGCCGCTTTCGGCAGGCACCGCCTCCGCCGCGCAGCCGATCTGCGCGAGCGGCACCCTGCAGTTCGACTACCAGTCCGCCGAGGCGGGTACCGCGAAGCCGACGCTGACCCGGGCCGCCCGCAGCGCCTCGGTCGAACTGTGGGGCCGCGAGCTGGCGACCGAAACGGACCACAAGCTGAACACCGGCACGCAGCTGACCGGTGCGGCCGACGGCTCGTTCAGCCTCTGCTACACGCCGGTCAACACCACGGCTCTGGACCATCTGTTCGTCCGCTTCGCCACCCGGAACAACCAGGTGTGGCGGGTCGCCAACGCCGCCGGCACGGTCTACACCTACGACACGCCGACACAGGCGAACGTATCGACGAATGTGGCTCTCGGTACCGTCAAGCCGACCACCGCGGCTCGCGCCTGGCACGCCTTCGACACCGTCAACCCGCTCTGGTCGCGCCGGGCCAACTCGACCACGCCGTGCTGGACGACCGCCGAGAACAACGCGGCGACCTGCACCACGCTGACGCTGCGCTGGCAGACCGGTTCCAACGACGGGCCGTACTACGACCTGTCGAACACCGTCCACCTGGCCGAGGGCGACCCGGACTCCGAGCACACCGTGCTCCACGAAGCGGGCCACTTCTTCCAGCATCGGCTCTACAACGGCACGTGGCCCACCATCACCAACTGCAACCCGCACTACATCCAGTTGGCGTCGTCCGCCACCTGCGCCTGGACCGAGGGCTTCGCCGACTCGGTGGCCGCCTACCTTCTGGGCGACCAGCGCTACGTGTTCCCCGACGGCTCGTCCTACCCGTTCACCACGGCCGCGGGCTGGCAGACCGGCGACCAGGTGCAGGGCAACGTGGACGGCGCGCTGCTCCAGCTGTGGAACCAGGTGGACGGCAGCTGGGACCGCACCATCGCCACCCTGGCCTCGCACACACCCTCCACCTTCGCCGACTGGTTCAAGAACGTCCGCCCCACGGCCGTGCCGCCGCTGTCCACCACCGGCTCGGCACTGATCGCGCTGGACGCCTTCGCCATCAACTACGGCCCCACGGTCGTCGGTGACAACGCCTACCACGCGCTCAGCAACGGCGGCGGCGTCGCCCTCCAGCGGGGGACGGGCTGCAGCATCGCCGTCTCCGCGGTGGCCCAGTTCGCCGCCCTCGACACCTCCCGGGCATCCCAGCGCTGGAAGTTCGCCGCCAACGGCGACGGCACCGCGCGGGTCTACGACAGCTGCGCGATCCCGTTGACCCTGACCGCACCGGCTACCGCCGGCGGCCAGATCTCCCTGCAGGCCATCAGCCTCGGTGCGGCCAACCAGCGCTGGCAGGTGACACAGAACTCCGCCGGCACCTACACCCTGACCAACCCGGCCACCGGCTTCGTCCTCGACGGCAACGCCACCGCGGGCCAGGCGGTCACCGCCAACACCGCATCCGCCGGTTCGGCCAGCCAGAAGTGGGCATCGGTCTTCTCCATCTCCTGACCCCGGCCGCACCCCGGTCGTACTGGCCGCGCGGGCACTCACCAGTGCGAACGGCGCCTTCATCGGTTCCGGACCCGATCGCCGGCGGGCGTGGCCAACAGCACTGGACGGGCCGGCCTCGTCCGGGCCAGGTCGCACTGGACCGGACGGTCACGGGGCGGTTGAGCGGTGGGAAAGCGGCGGGGAGCCGCCTACTGCAGCGCCAGCTCCTCGCTGACCTGCCAATACGTGACCTGGGAGCTGTCGTCGAGGCCGAGACCGGAGCCGGAGGCGGGCGCGGTGACCGTGACGTGGCCGTCCGTGCCGCCGCCGCTGCGGTCGGCCAGGGTGACGTTGAGGGTCTTGGTGCGGTGGGTGGGCTTCTCGGAGAGGTAGATCGCCGCGTACGCGGTGTGGCCGGGGGCCAGCTCCACCACGGCCTGCGGGACGGTGTCCTTGTTGACCGGCAGGTTCTTGCCCGCGACCGGGTCGGAGACGAAGGGCGCGTTGTAGACCGCGCATTCCTTGCTTCCGGTGTTGGTGAGCGTGAGCAGGATGGAGGGGATGGTGCCGCCGGTCTCCTCGAGCTTGATGCTCGACGAGTCGAGGGTGCAGTCGTCGTCTCCGGACGAGGCCGAGGAACCGGACGAACCCGAGCCGCCGGACGTCGAGGTGCCCGAGGCGTCCTTGGCGGCGGCGGGGGTGGCGGTCACTCCGGCCGAGCTGTCGGAGGAGGTGGCCGCCGGGGCGGAGGAGGTGGACGGGCTGGTTGTCGCACCCCCGGCGGCGGAGCCGGCGGCCGATGACGCCGAGCCGTCACCGCCGCCACCGCACGCCGTGAGGGCGAGTGCCAGGGCGGCCGTTCCGAGGGCGGCGGAGGCGGATGAGGCGAATCGGACAGAGCGCATGGCTGGTGATCCCGTCGTGTGTCGACACCTGGAGCGCGGCGGCGGCGCCGGTCACGCTGGAGAACAGGACGTCCCGAACAGACGGTTCGCCCCCCCGGTCGAAGGGGCGGCCGGGCCGCCCTTTCGCCGTGACCAACGGTAGGAGGACTGAGGAAACCGCAGGTGACGCGGTCGTCCGGCCTCTGTGGCGATCGTGTAACAGGCGAGCCGGGAACGCGCAGGGGGAACCGCCGGACATCGCACGGCGTCGCGCTGACGCGCGCGGGCGGACGCCGGGATGCGTGGCCGGGCCCGGCACGAGGGGCGGCCGGCGGTGGGAGAACACCGGCTGAGGGCGTCCGCCGGCATCCCTACCGGGCAGGCGAACCGCAGCTGACCTTCCGCACGCCGGACACAACAACAGAGCCGGTCGAAGCGACAAACTGTCGCTTCGACCGGCTCTGTTTGGTCGGTTGACCATGGTGTCCGAGGGGGGACTTGAACCCCCACGCCCGATAAAGGGCACTAGCACCTCAAGCTAGCGCGTCTGCCATTCCGCCACCCGGACAAGGTGTCTGTCGTTCGCGGTGTGTTCCCCGCGGCGACAAAGAAAACAATACCAGGGGTTTCGACCCCCGATCACCAGTGTTTCCCGTGGTCAGTGCGGTGCGGGATGCCGCGGGGGCCGATCCGTGGACCGCCGGGCAGCATTCTCCACGGTGTGTCACCGGGCCCGCACCCACCGTCGCGCGGGCTACCTTCGCGGTCATGAATGTCCGGTACCACCTGCGCCCTTTCGCCCTCTCGGACCTGCGTGAGCATCTGCGGGACACCTTCTGGTTCGCTCCGGCCGCGGGGCTCCTGGGCGCCTTCCTCCTCTGGTGGGGGGTCTCCTCGCTGGATGCGGCGATCGTCGCGCACCTGCGGGTCGACAAGGCGTACCGGGAGCTGGGCGATCTCGCCTCCTTCGCCAACGACGCGCGGACGGTCGTCACCACCGTCAGCGCGGCGATGATGACCTTCATCGGTGTCGTCTTCAGCATCTCGCTGGTGGCCGTGCAGATGGCGAGCGGGCAGCTGACGCCGCGCATCGTCCGGATCTTCGTACGGAGCCGGATCACCAAGCTCACCCTGACGGTGTTCCTGGCGACCTTCGTCTTCTCGCTGCTGGTCCTGACCTCGTACGAGAGCGAGACGGAGATCCCGCGCCTGACCTCGGTGCCGGTGCTGCAGAGCCTGCTGACCCTGGCGATGGTCGCCCTGAGCCTGCTGCTCTTCATCACCTACGTGTCGTCGACCCTGCGGCTGCTCCAGGTCGGCCCGGTCGTCGACCGGATCGCCCGCGACTCACTGCGCGCGCTGGAGCGCCAGCCGAGGGAGGAGAACCGCGCGGGGGCCGCCGGGTCGGCCGGTACGCCGCCGCTCCCGCCGGAGACCGGCCAAGTGGCTTACGGGGGACGGGCGGGGGTGCTGCGGGACGTGGACGTGACACTGCTCGTACGGGCGGCACGGCGGCACGGGGCGGTGCTGCGGCTGCTCCCCCGCGTGGGCGACTTCCTGGTGCCGGGGATGCCCTTGCTCGCGGTGCACGGCGGCACCGGCGACAACTCCGGGGACGGCACCGGAGCCGGGCCCAGGTCCGGCACCGGAACCGGGGCCTTCCCCGGCGACGCCGTGTCGGTGGGTGTCGAGCGCACGCTGCGGCGCGATCCGTCGTTCGGGCTGCGGCAGCTCACGGACATCGCGCTGCACGCCCTGTCCACCTCCGTGAACGACCCGACCACCGCGGTGCAGTGCCTGGACCGGATGGTGCAGTTCCTGGCGGCGTACGCGGACCGGCCGCTCGGTACGGTGCGCCACCGCGACCACCGGGGCGAGGTGCGGCTCGTCCTGGAGACGCCGGACTGGACCGACCTCGTGGATCTGGCGTTCGAGGAGGTCAGGCGGTGTGTTCCGGAGGCGGGACCGCAGGTCGTCAGGCGGCTGCTGGCAGGCCTGGACGACCTGTTGCTGTTCGTGCCCGAGGAGCGCGCGGCGCCACTGCTCAGGCACCGCGCGCTCCTGGTCCTGGCGGTGGAGCGGACGTCGCCGGAGCATGCCGAGCGGACGTTCGCGCTGGTCCCCGACCGGAAGGGCCTCGGCTGACCCACCCCGGTTCGCGGGGGCGGGTCAGCACCTCCCCTGCCCCGTGACCACGTGCCGGGTCAGCCCTTCTCGCGCTGGTGGTACGTCCGGCGGGTGTGCTCGGTGTGTGCCCGCATGGCCTCCGTGGCGCGCCGCTCGTCGCGGGTGGCGATGGCGGCGATCAGCTCACGGTGCTCGATCCAGGACTGCTTCCCGCGTCGGCGGGCCACCGGGGTGTAGTACCAGCGGACCCGGCGCCCGACCTGGGCGGCGAGCGCCGAGAGCACGACGTTTCCGGCCAGCTCCATGACCTTGTCGTGGAATTCGGCGTTCAGCGCGACCGCGAGGTCCACGTCGTCCTCGGCGACCGCCGCCTCGCCCCGGTCGCAGAGCTCCTCCAGCGCCGCGACGCCGTCCGCGTCCGCGTGGGCGGCGGCCAGCCGGCCGGCCTCGGCCTCCAGCAGGGTGCGGACCGAGAGCAGTTGGTCGGCCTCCTCCTCGGTCGGCTCGTGCACGAACGCGCCCTGCGCGGGGCGCAGATCGACCCAGCCCTCGGTGTTGAGCCGCTGGAGCGCCTCGCGCACCGGCTGCCGGGACACGCCGAGTTGGCCGGCCAGCTCGCTCTCCACCAGGTGCTGACCGGGCTGGAGAGCGCGGATGGTGATGAGTTCGAGCAACGCGTCGTACACGCGTTCACGCAGTGGGCCCGGTCGTTCCAGCTTCGGCACGGCCCCCTGCGGCAGTCCGTCAAACAACATCGCGCTCCCCCTCCGGGCGGCGAGTAATTGCTTATCGTCTACAGTCTACCGATCAAGATCCGCAGGGGCACAGCCGTCTCACGGACAGCGGATGACCTGGCCGGCATAGGAGAGGTTGCCGCCGAAGCCGAAGAGCAGGACGGGGGCGCCGCTCTCGATCTCGCCCCGTTCCACCAGCTTGGACAGGGCCATGGGGATGGACGCCGCTGAGGTGTTGCCGGAGTCCACCACGTCCCGGGCGATGACCGCGTTGACGGCGCCGATCTTGCGGGCCACCGGTTCGATGATCCTGAGGTTGGCCTGGTGGAGTACGACGGCCGCCAGGTCCTCGGGGGCGATCCCCGCCTTCTCGCACACCTGGCGCGCGATCGGCGGCAGTTGCGTGGTGGCCCAGCGGTAGACGGACTGGCCCTCCTGGGCGAAGCGCGGCGGCGTCCCCTCGATGCGTACGGCGTTGCCCATCTCCGGGACCGAGCCCCACAGCACGGGGCCGATGCCCGGTGCGCCGCTCTCCCCCGGGTCCGCCACGACCACGGCGGCGCCCGCTCCGTCGCCGACCAGGACGCAGGTGCTGCGGTCGGTCCAGTCGGCGATGTCGCCCATCTTGTCGGCGCCGATGACCAGTGCGCGGGTGGCCGCTCCGGCACGGATCGCGTGGTCGGCCGTGGCGAGTGCGTGGGTGAAGCCCGAGCAGACCACGTTGATGTCCATCACCGCCGGGGATCCCATGCCCAGCCGTGCGGCGACCCGCGCCGACATGCTGGGCGAGCGGTCGATGGCGGTGGAGGTCGCGACGAGGACGAGATCGATGTCGGAGGCCTGGAGTCCGGCCGTCGCGAGCGCCTTGGCGGCGGCGTGCGCGGCCAGTTCGTCCACCGGCTCGTCCGGGCCCCCCACGTGGCGGGTCCGGATGCCGACGCGGCTGGTGATCCACTCGTCGCTGGTGTCGACCATGGCGGCAAGGTCGTCGTTGGTCAGCACCTTCGCGGGCTGGTAGTGGCCGAGCGCCACGACACGTGAGCCGGTCATGTACGGGTTCCCCTCGCTACGTATGGCAGGAACCATCCAGTCTTGGTCGCTACTGTCCGGTACGGGGGCACGTGATCCGACAGGAATACGGACCGCGGGTTGGAGCCTTGGCGACAGGCGTGCTCCGGACGGGCGGTGCCGGGCCGTTCTCCGTCCTGCCGGGCCGTCAGGTTCCTTGCCGTGCCGGGCGGCGGGTCCCCGTACCGCGTCCGGGTACCGCGTCCGGCCGTGGGCGGTACGGAGAACGGGACCTGAGTGTGCGGCGGCGGGGCCCTGCGGCCCCCGGCACGTGCGGCGGACCATGAGAGGGTGAAGGTGACCGGCCGGGCGAGGTCCGGGAGAGCGGGTGCCTCCGCCGCGCAAGGGCCGCCGAGGCCTCCCCACGTACAGGAATCGGGTCTGAGCCATGGGACGGGTCACCGAGCGACGCCGCACTCTCCGCATCCGGGACGGGGCGGTGTCGAGCCGCGCCGACACGCTCGTCGCCGAGGAGCCGCTGGAGATCCGCCTCAACGGCAAGCCGCTCGCCATCACGATGCGCACCCCGGGCGACGATTTCGCGCTGGCGGCGGGGTTCCTGGTCAGCGAAGGGGTCATCGGCGCGGGGTCCGATGTCCGGTCGATCGTCTACTGCGCCGGTGCGACGGCGGACGGCGTCAACACGTACAACGTGGTGGACGTGCGACTGGCGCCGGGCGTTCCGGTGCCGGACATCACCCTCGAACGCAACGTGTACACGACGTCCTCGTGCGGCCTCTGTGGCAAGGCCAGTCTCGACGCGGTACGGACGACGACCCGGTATCCGGTCGCCGACGAGCCGCCGGTACGGGTCACCCCGGCGCTGCTCTCGGCCCTGCCGGACCGGCTCCGCGCGGCGCAGCGGGTCTTCGACCGGACCGGCGGGCTGCACGCCGCCGCGCTCTTCTCCGAGGAGGGCGAGCTTCGGGACGTCCGGGAGGACGTCGGCCGCCACAACGCGGTCGACAAGCTGGTCGGGCGGGCGCTGACGGACGACCGGCTGCCGCTGTCGCGGTCGGTGCTGCTGGTGTCGGGGCGGGCCTCGTTCGAGCTCGCGCAGAAAGCGGTGATGGCCGGGATTCCGGTCCTGGCGGCGGTGTCGGCACCGTCGTCGCTCGCCGTCGACCTGGCGGCGGAGAGCGGGCTGACCCTGGTCGGTTTCCTGCGGGGGCCGTCGATGAACGTGTACGCGGGCGAGCACCGGATCGCGCTGGAGACCCCGGTCACCGGAGGCTGAGGCTCCCGCCACCGCACGGACCGGGAGCGGCGGCACCTACGCGTCCCGGGAACGGCGGGCGGGGCCCCGGTCGTCCGAGGCCCCGCCCGTCGTTCCGGCCCGTCAGCTCGCGGCGGCGGCCACGCTCCCGGCGGCCACACCGGAGACCGGCTGCTCCGGCTCCTCGGGGTCGCGGGCGCGGCGCTTGGCGATGACCGCGCAGACCATCAGCTGCATCTGGTGGAAGAGCATCAGCGGCAGGACCGCGAGGCTCGCGTGCGCGCCGAACAGGACGCTGGCCATCGGCAGCCCGGACGCCAGGCTCTTCTTCGATCCGGCGAACTGGATGGCGATCCTGTCGGCGCGGTCGAAGCCGAGCCGCTTGGCTCCGTACCAGGTGACCGCCAGCATGACGGCCAGCAGGACCGCCTCGGCGGCCAGCAGCGCGACGAGGCGCAGCGGGGTCACCTGGTGCCAGATGCCGGCGACCATGCCCTCGCTGAACGCGGTGTAGACGACGAGCAGGATCGAGCCGCGGTCGACGTAGCCCAGGATCTTCTTGTGGCGGCCGAGGAAGCCGCTGGTCCAGCGGCGCAGCAGCTGTCCCACGACGAAGGGGACGAACAGCTGCAGGACGATCTTCACCAGGGAGTCGGCGGAGAAGCCTCCGGCGGAGCCGCCGAGCAGCAGGGCGGCGAGCAGCGGGGTGATCACGATCCCGGCGATGCTGGAGAAGGAGCCCGCGCAGATCGCCGCAGGGACGTTTCCGCGTGCGATCGAGGTGAAGGCGATCGACGACTGGATGGTGGACGGCACCAGGCAGAGGAAGAGAAACCCGGACTGGAGCTGCGGGCTCAGGACGAAGGGGACGAGGCCCTTGCTCGCCAGCCCCAGCAGCGGGAAGACCACGAAGGTGGAGCAGAGCACGGTCAGGTGGAGCCGCCAGTGGCGCAGGCCGTCCATCGCCTCGGCCGTGGAGAGCCGGGAGCCGTAGAGGAAGAAGAGGAAGGCGACCGCGGCGGTGGAGGTGTCGCCCGCCACGTCGGCGGCGGTGCCCGACGCGGGGAGCAGCGCGGCGACCACGACTGTCCCGATGAGCGCCAGGATGTACGGGTCGACGGGCAGCCAGGACGGCAGCCTCAGGGTGCGGGGGCTCATGTGCTCCACGTTCGTCTCACGGTCGAATGTATACAGTCGCCATTCTGCTCCTGCCCCACCCCATCGGGAAACCCGCATACCGAACTCACTGTCATCGCGGTTCGCGATAACCTGCCCTTCATGTACGACCCCGCACAGCTCCGCACCTTCCTGGCGGTCGCCCAGACCTTGAGCTTCACGCAGGCCGCCCGGCGGCTCGGCGTCCGGCAGTCAACGGTGAGCCAGCACGTGCGGCGGCTGGAGGAGGCAACCGGCCGGCAGCTGTTCACGCGGGACACCCATCGGGTGGACCTCACGGAGGACGGCGAGGCGATGCTCGGGTTCGCCGGCACGATCCTGCGGGCGCACGAGCGGGCCTCCGCGTTCTTCGCCGGGACCCGGTTGCGCGGCCGGCTGCGCTTCGGCGCCTCGGAGGACTTCGTACTGACCCAGCTGCCGGAGATCCTGGAGGGCTTCCGCAAGGAGCACCCGGAGGTCGACCTGGAGCTGACGGTGGAGCTGTCCGGCTCGCTCCACCAGTCGCTCGCGGCCGGTCGGCTGGACCTCGTGCTGGCGAAGCGGCGGACCGGCGACACCCACGGGGAGCTGGTCGGGCGGGACGCGCTGACCTGGATCGGGGCGCCGCAGCTGCGGATCGACCCGGAGCGGCCGCTGCCGCTGATCGTGTTCCCGCCGCCCGGCATCACCCGGGCGCGCGCACTGGAGGTGCTGGAGCGGCACGGCCGGTCCTGGCGGCTGGCCTGCACGAGCAGCAGCCTCAGCGGACTGATCGCGGCGGCCCGGGCCGGGCTGGGCGTGATGGCGCACACCCGGGGCCTGATCCCGCCGGGGCTGGTGGAGGTGCCGGCCAGGGCCGGGCTGCCGGACCTCGGCGACGTCGACTTCGTCCTGCTGCACGGCCACCGCCGGGGTGGTTCGCCGGAGGCGGCGGACGCCCTGGCCGCCGCGATCCTGGCCGGCGGGGACCGGCTCCACCGGGGGTTCGGCGGTCCGGGCGACCCGTCGGCCTGAGGCCGCGCGACGGGACCGCCGGACCCTGGAGCCACGAGAGGCTCCCGGGCCCCCTGGACTCGGACGGGACTGCCGGGCGGCCGCGGGCCACGGCCGGCTTCGGGCGCGCGACAGACCGACGCGATACCCCCTGCTCAGGCGGCGGTCCGCAGGTGTTCGTGCGCCCACTCCTCGAAGCTGGTCACGTCGATGCCCCGCGCACGGGCGAACTCCGGCCGGGCCGGCTGGCCGACCACCTCCACGAACTCGTGCGTGGCGCCCATGTCTCCCATTCCGGCGGCGCGGGCCTGGTCCTCGGTCATGTCCGGGGCCGTCAGCGGGACGCCCACGGCGCGGGACAGGATCTCGGCGATTTCGGTCATGGTCAGGTAATCGCCGGCGAGTTCCAGTTCCACCCGGTGGAACTCGGCGGGGGCCGACAGGGCGGCCGCCGCGGCGCGGCCCACGTCCTTGGCCGCTACGAGCGCCAGGTGCGTGCCCGGTTTGACGACGGTGACCAGCCCCCCTTCGACACCTCGGGGGAAGTAGAACCGCATGGACGGCTCGAAGTTCTCCATGAAGAACGCCGGCTTGAGCAGAGTCCAGCAGGGGAAATCGAGTTCGCGCAACCGGTCCTGGATCGCGGCCTTCGTGCCGAGCGGGGCTTCCATCACCGCCCATCGCCCTTCGGCCCAGCCCGGGGCCTCGACGTGCTGCCCCACGCCGCTGGTGGAGGACTGGACGAACTGCTCCACACCGGCGGCCCGCGCCGTCGTCATGAGGTTGTCCGCCTGGCCGACCTCGCCGGCGAAGTCGAACCCCTGCTCGGTGAACGCGGGCATCTGCACGGAGAAGACGGCCCGCACGCCGTCCACGGCCGCCTCCAGGGTCGCGGGGTCGGTGAGATCGCCCACGAACAGGTCGGCGCCGAGTTCTTCGACGGCCCGTGCGCGCGGCGTGCTCGGGTCACGCACCAGGGCGCGCACCGGCGTTCCCTGTGCGAGCAGGGCGCGGGCGGTGGCACCGCCCTGGCGGCCCGTGGCACCGGTGACGAGAACCGGTGTTGCGGCAGTGGTCATGTGCACATCTCCTCGGCGGTCACGCACACCACAAACGGCGGGGCCCGCCGTTTCGTGCCGGTTAGAATACGGCGGGGCCCGCCACTTATCAATGTTGGGGAGACCATGACCGGCCAGCGCTCGGACGCCCGCCGCAACTACACGCACATCCTCGCCGTGGCCGAGGCCGAGGTGGCAGCCCAGGGAGCCCAGGCGTCCCTGGAGCGGATCGCCCGCGTCGCAGGCGTCGGATCAGCCACCGTGCGGCGCCACTTCCCCACCCGCCAAGCCCTCCTCGAAGCCGTCTTCGAACAGCGCGTCCAAGACCTGTGCGATCGCGCCCACGCCCTCCGCGGCGAGCGCGACAGCCGCTCCGCGCTGGTGGAATGGCTGCGCGAGCTGCTCGCCTACTCGCTCGCCGCACGCGGCCTGGCGGACGCCCTCTCCTACCAGCCCCTCCGGGACGAGGCCGGCCAGGACTCCTGCGCGCGGACCATCGGCGCGGCCGGCGAACTGCTGCTGCGCAAGGCCCTTGACGAGCGGACCGTCCGGGCGGACATCACCATCGACGATCTGCTCGTCCTGATCGTCGGAATCGCCCTGGCCACCGAGAACTACACCGACCCGGCGACGCGGGCGGACCACGCCTTCCGGCTCGCCGTCGCGGGCTTCGGCGCCCACGACGCCTGAGCGCTCACGTACCACCGCCGCGGCCCTGGCCGCGGGGGACACCTTTCGGAGTGCGCGCGCGGCCGCCTCCGCGAGGGGCGTGCACCATCCCGCGTACAGCGGCCTCCGCGACAGGTGTGCACCATCCCGCGCACGGCGGCCTCCGCGAGGGGTGTAGACCGTCCCCACCTGTACAGATTCTGTGCAGAAAGGGCGTCGCATGCTTACTCCGGGGTCAGAAGTCCGCCCGAGCCTTGCCCATCTGGCCGGATTTCGACGTATGCCGGGCGCGCGAGGCCCGCGCGGGCGGGCCTTTTCCCCTCCCAAGGGACCTCGGGTTGGGGTAGCGTCGCGGCGCTGTGCGGAGCGCCGTAAGGAGCAGGTCATTGCGCGAGTTCACCGTCCCACCCATGGCAGCCGCACGACGTCCGGTCGGGGGCCTCGCCGATACCGTCTTCGAACAGGCGCACGATGATCCGCAACGGGTGTCGTTCGGCCGGAAGGACGCGGACGGGCAGTGGCAGGACGTCACCGCCGAGGTCTTCCGCGACGAGGTACTGGCGCTCGCGCGCGGGCTCGTGGCGCACGGCATCCGCTTCGGCGACCGGGTCGCCCTCATGTCCCGTACGCGGTACGAGTGGACGCTCTTCGACTTCGCCCTGTGGACCCTCGGCGCCCAGTCCGTGCCGGTCTACCCCACGTCCTCGGCCGAGCAGGTCCTGTGGATGCTGCACGACGCCGAGGTCTCCGCGATCATGGTCGAGCACGAGGACCACGCCATGACGGTGGGCTCGGTGATCGACCGGCTGCCCCGGCTGAAGCGGCTGTGGCAGCTCGACGGCGACGCGGTCGCCGAGCTGATGGAGGCGGGCACCCGGATCGACGACGAGGTGGTCCACCGCCACCGGCGTGCGGTGACGCCCGACTCGGTGGCCACCGTCGTCTACACCTCGGGGACGACGGGGCGCCCGAAGGGCTGCCTGATCACCCACGCCAACCTGATGTTCGAGGCCGACACCATGGCTCAGCGGTGGGAGCCGGTCTTCCGCTCCAGACCCGGCGAGGATCCGTCCACCCTGCTCTTCCTGCCGCTCGCGCACGTCTTCGGCCGCATGGTGGAGGTCGCCTCGCTGCGCAACCGCGTGACCCTCGCCCACCAGCCGGAACTCTCGGCCCACGCGCTCATGCCGGACCTGGAGTCGTTCCGGCCGACGTTCGTGCTGGCCGTTCCCTACATATTCGAGAAGCTCTTCCACGGCGCCCGCCGCAGGGCCGAGGCGGAGGGGCGGATCGGCCCGTTCGACAAGGCCGTGGACGTCGCCGTCCGGTACGCGGAGGCGATGGAGCAGCGGACCTTCGGTACCGGCCCCGGCCCTTCGGCGGGCCTGCGGATGCAGCACCAGTTCTTCGACAAGGTCGTGTACAAGAAGTTCCGCGACGCGATGGGCGGCCGGATACGGCACGCGATGTCCGGCGGCTCGGGCATGGAACGCCGGCTGGGGCTGTTCTTCGCGGGCGCGGGCATCGAGATCTACGAGGGGTACGGCCTCACCGAGACCACCGCCGCCGCGACGGGCAACCCTCCCGGCCGGGTCAGGTACGGAACCGTGGGCCAGCCCATCCCCGGCACCACCGTGCACATCGCCGAGGACGGCGAGGTCTGGGTCCACGGAGGCCAGGTGTTCGCGGGGTACCTGGGCAATCCCGAGGCGACGGCAGCGGTGGTCCACGACGGCTGGCTCGCCACGGGGGACCTCGGGGCGCTGGACGAGGACGGCTATCTGACGATCACCGGGAGGAAGAAGGAGATCCTCGTGACGTCGGGCGGCAAGAGCGTCTCCCCCGCCGGGCTGGAGGAACGGGTACGGGCCCATCCGCTCGTCGCCCAGTGCATCGTGGTCGGCAACGACCGCCCGTACATCGCGGCGCTGGTGACGCTGGACCAGGAAGCCGTGGACCACTGGCTCGCGATGCAGGGCCGGGCCCCGCTCCCGCCGGCCGAACTCGTCCGGGACCCGGACCTGGAGATGGAGGTACGCCGCGCGGTGGTGGCCGCCAACACCGCCGTCTCGCAGGCGGAGTCGATCCGTACGTTCCGCATCCTGGCCCACCGGTTCAGCGAGGAGCGCGGCCTGCTGACGCCGTCGCTGAAGCTGCGGCGGAAGGCGATCGAGACGGCGTACTCGATCGAGGTGGACGCCCTCTACGGCTGAGCACCCTGCTCGTCGCGCCCTGCCCTGCCCCGTGCTCCCGGGCCCGATCCCTCCCGGACCCGCACGCCCCCGGGAATGTGGGGGGGGAATCGCGGGGGACGGGTTCCGCGGGAACGCAGCGCGCGATCCGGGAATGGATCAGTCGCGCCGATCGTTGTTCTCGGGAGTAATGACCACCGACGTAAGGATCGACCGCTCGTGAGCAAGGTCCCCTCCCTCAGCCTCAACAACGGCGTCGACATGCCTCAGCTCGGTTTCGGTGTCTGGCAGGTGCCGGACGACGAGGCGGAGCAGACGGTCGCGACCGCGATCGAAGCCGGATACCGCAGCATCGACACCGCTGCGATCTACGGGAACGAGTCGGGCACGGGCAAGGCCATCGCCGCATCCGGCGTCGCCCGCGACGAACTCTTCGTCACCACGAAGCTGTGGAACTCCAACCAGGGTTACGACGCCACACTGGCGGCCTTCGACACCTCCCTGGACAAGCTGGGCCTGGACTACGTCGACCTGTACCTGATCCACTGGCCGACACCCGAGAAGGACCGCTACGTCGACACGTACCGGGCCTTCGAGAAGATCTACGCGGACGGCCGCGCGAAGGCGATCGGCGTCTCGAACTTCCTGCCGGAGCACGTGGAGCGGCTGATCGGCGAGACCTCGGTGGTCCCGGTGATCAACCAGATCGAGCTCCACCCGCAGCTCCAGCAGGCCGAGTCCCGTGCCGTCCACGCCAAGCACGGCATCGCCACCGAGGCGTGGTCCCCGCTCGGCTCCGGCCGGGGCCTCCTGGAGGTTCCGACCGTCGTCGCGGTCGCCCAGAAGCACGGCCGCACGCCGGCCCAGGTGGTGCTGCGCTGGCACCTCCAGCTCGGCAACGTCGTCATCCCGAAGTCCGTGACGCCGTCGCGGATCGCCGAGAACATCGACGTGTTCGGCTTCGAGCTGGACGCGGACGACCTGGCCGCCTTCGCCGCGCTCGACGAGGGCAAGCGCCTCGGCCCGAACCCGGCCGAGTTCAACTGACCCCTCCGGACGCGCGGCTTCCGACGCGCGTGTCCGGCTCGACGGCGTCCCACGGCTGCGGCGGTGGGACGCCGTCGGCGTGTCCGGGCCGTCGGCGCACGACTGGACTTCCGGGAAGCCCGGACGGCCGGGCCGTGCGGTCCCCGGCCGCCCGGCTCTCTCCCCGCTACTGGGCCGTGTCTGACCATGCGCGTCGGATCAGCGGGCGGTGTCCGGTGCGGTGCATCGCAAGGCGGAGGACCGCCCGCGTACGGGATGCACTCGGGCGGTCCGACAACACCGCGAGGTGCCGTGCCGGGCGCCGACCGCCCGACGGGAATTGTCAGACACGGCCTAGGCCCCGTGGGCGGTCGTGGCGGCCGCCACCCGGGCGGCCAGGGCGAGGTCCTTCGCGGTGACCGCGCCGCCCGCGTCGTGGGTGTGCACGGCGAGGGAGACGGTGTTGTAGCCGAGCGTCAGGTCCGAGTGATGGTTCAGTTCGTCCTGGATCCGGGCGATGTGCAGGGTGAACGCGGCGGCGGCGAAGTGCGACGGAAGCCGGTAACCACGCGTCAGCCGACCCCCTTCGTGCTCCCATCCGGGCAGTTCGCCCAGGCCTGCCTCGATCTCGGTGGGTGTCAGCGGTTCGGCGGGCATGCGTGGCTCCTTCTCGGACGGTACGGGCCGCGGTGCGGCGGTCCGGGCCGGCGGTACGGCACGGCGGGCGCCGTGCCGTACCGCCGGCTGCGGTCATGATCCGCCGGACGGCCCCCGGAGACCCGTCCGACACGACCCCCGTCCCACGGCCCTGCGCGGATATGCGCTGTGCCGCGCCGCGGATCCCGGCTAGGGTGCGCCGATGCCCACGCACCAGCCCCACCTTCTCGCCGCGGTTCCTCTGACGACGCCACGCCTCACCCTGGAACCGCTCACCGCGGAACACGCGCGTGAGGCGGTCTCCGTCTTCGACGACGTCCGGCTCCACACCTGGACCGGCGGGTCACCCGGCTCCCTGGCAGAGCTCGAAGCCCGGTACGCACGCCAGTCGGCGGGCCGGTCGCCGGACGGCACGCAGGGATGGCTGAACTGGATGCTGCGCAGGACGTCGGACGGGGCGTTGATCGGCACCGTCCAAGCCACGTCGTACCGTCGGCCGGCCACCGCGGAGACGCTGGAGGCGTCGCTCGCGTGGGTGGTCGGTGTCGACCACCAGGGTGCGGGCTACGGCCGCGAGGGAGCGCTCGCCATGGCGTCCTGGCTGCGGGCACGGGGAGTGCACGGGCTGGCCGCGTACATCCGTCCGGGGCACTCCGCCTCGACGGGCATCGCGCGGGCGCTCGGGCTGCGGGCGACCGACGTGGTGCTGGACGGCGAGGTCAGGTGGAGCGACTCGGGGAGGTAGGACGCCGCGCCGGGAAGCCGTGCACCACCCGCGCGACGCCCACACCCCACCCGGCATCCCGCGCGGCACTCCGCACGCCACGCGCCCGGACCGCTCCGCCGCCTCAGGCCATCGCCTTCTCCGCCGTCTCCTCCGCCTCCAGGTGCGTGGCGAGGAGCCCGGCGAACTCCTCCGGCGTGGCGATCCGTACGCCGAGGCCTTCGGCCTTGGTGCGCTTCGAGCCCGCCTTCTCCCCGGCGACGAGCAGGCTGGTGCGTCCGGAGACGCTGGACGAGGACTTCCCGCCCGCGCGCTCGATGAGTTCGTTCATCTGGTTGCGGGAGAGCTTCTCCAGCGCTCCGGTCATCGCCCCGGTGACCACGACGGTCATCCCGGCCAGGGGCAGTTGCGACGCGCCGTCGCCGTCCGGGCGGCCGTCCACGCCGGTGGCGGCCGGCTCCTCGGCGCCGGGCTCCGACGGCGGGGTGGCGCCCGGCTCCGTCATGTTGACGCCCGCCTTCACCAGCTTCTCGATCAGCGGGGCCAGTTCCACCAGTTCGGCGAAGACGGCCGAGGCCTTCTCCGTGCCGATGCCGTCCACCCGCTGGAGCGTCTCGGCGTCGGCGGCGGTGATCCGGTCCATCGTGGCGAAGTACCGGGCGATGCGGCGGGACATGGAACGGCCGGTGCCGCGTATGCCGAGGGCGCAGAAGACCCGGGAGAGCGGACGGGAACGCGCCGTGTCGATGGCCGCGAGGAGGTTGTCCGTGGAGGTCTCGCCCATGCGCTCCAGGCCGAGCAACTGCTCGCGTTCCAGGGTGAAGAGGTCGGCGAGATCCTGGACGAGCCCCGCTTCGACGAGCTGGACGACCCGGGTGGCGCCCAGGCCCTCGATGTCGAGCTGGTCCCGTCCGGCGGCGTACGAGAGGGAGGCGACCAGGCGGCAGTCGCGGCCCCGGACGCACCGCCAGCGCTGCTCGCTCGTGTCGATCGCGGAGCCGCACTGCGGGCAGACCGCGGGGAACTCGATCGGCTTCTCCTCACCCGTCCGCAGGTGGACGGCGGGGGCCTCCACGCGGGGGATGATGTCGCCGGCCTTGTGGACCATCACCATGTCGCCGAGGCGCAGGTCACGGCGGGTGATGTCGGCGGGGTTGTGCAGGGTGGCGAAGCCGACCGTGGAGCCGTCGATCTCCACGGGTTCCAGCACGGCGCGCGGGGCGATGATGCCCGTGCGCCCGACGTTCCACTCGACGCAGAGCAGCCGGGTGACCTTCTCCACGGCGGGGAGTTTGTACGCGATGGCCCAGCGCGGCGCACGGGTGCCGTTGCCCGCGTCGCGCTGGTCGGCGGCGCGGTCCGCCTTGATGACGATGCCGTCGATGCCGAAGGCCAGCGAGGCCCGGAGCGCGCCGATCTCCTCGACCCGGGCGAGGACGTCCTCCACCGTCCCGAGGGTGCGCGGGGCGACCGGGGTGTCCGCCGCGGTGTGCACGCCGAGGCCTGCCGCATACTCGAGGACCTCGCTGTGCGGCATTTCGGCCAGTCGCTCCGCGAGCTCGCCGGAGTCCGGGAGCGGGAGCGCGCCGTACGCGAAGAAGGTCATCTCGACGCGGTAGGGCCGGTCCTTGGCGCGCAGGGTGCCCGCGGCGCCGTTGCGCGGGTTGACGAAGGGCGACGCGCCGTGGGCGGTGCGGACCGTGTTGGCCTGCTCGAACTGCTCGGTGGTCATGAGTATTTCGCCGCGCAGTTCGACGGTGACCGGCGCCGCGAGTTCCTCGGGCAGTCCGAGGACGGTGCCGATGGCGTGCGAGACGTCCTCGCCGGCGGTGCCGTCGCCGCGGGTGACGAGCTGCTCCAGCCGGCCCGCGCGGTAACGGGCGGCGACGGCGAGGCCGTCGAGCTTGGGCTCGACGCTCCACGCCTCCACGGGTCTGCCTGTGCGGCGCTCCAGGGAGGCCGTCCAGCCGGCGAACTGCTCACCGGAGAAGACGTTGTCCAGCGAGAGCATCGGAGCGGTGTGGGGAACGTCCCCGACGGCCGCGCCGCCCGCGACCTTGCCGGTGGGCGAGGCGGCCAGCACGTCCTCGGGGTGCGCCGCTTCGTACGCGGCGATCGCGCGCGCCAGGCGGTCGTACGCGTCGTCGTCGAGCGCGCTGTCCCCGCTGGCGTAGTACGCGGCGGAGGCGCGGGTGGCCTCCTCGACGGCGGCGGCGTAGGCGGTGGCGTCGGCGAGTGCGACGGCTGAGTTCGTCATGGCCATCATCCTGCCGCCCACCACTGACAGCGGCCCCCGCGAGCGGTGGCGGCCGGCGCCTCCACCCCCGAAGATCACCTTTGACCGCCGGCGGGCGGGCCGGGCCCCGGCCGGTCCCGGTATAAATGCTGCATGACTGCCGATGTGTCACCTCCCGTGCGTCCCGCGACCCTGGAGGACGTTGCCGCGGTGGCCGGTGTCTCCCGGGCCACCGTCTCCCGGGTGATCAACGGCGCGACCACGGTCGATCCGGTGCTGCGCCAGGTCGTCGAGGAGGCGGTCGTCGCCACCGGGTACGTACCGAACCGCGCGGCGCGTTCGCTGGTGACGCGGCGCACCGACTCGATCGCGCTGGTGGTCTCCGAGCGCGAACGCCGCACGGTGGCGGAGCCGTTCGTCGGGCGGATGTTCTCCGACCCGCACTTCGGGCGGGTCGTCACCGGTCTGCTGGACGTGCTGCGCCCGGCGGGCATCCAGATGGTGCTGATGCTGGCGGACGACGCGGTCTCCCGGGGGCAGTTGCTGTCGTACCTGCGGCAAGGGCACGTCGACGGGGTGGTGTTGATCTCCTCGCACGCCGATGACCCGTTGCCCGGGCTGCTGCACGAGACGCGGCTGCCCGCCGTGCTGGCGAGCGCGCCGGCGCAGCCCACGCCGCTCACGCACGTGGAGGCCGATCAGCACGCCGGGGCGGGGCTCGCGGCGGATCATCTGGTCGCGCTGGGGCGCCGGCGGCTGGTGACGGTGGCGGGTCCGCAGGACCGGCCGGCGGGGCGGGCCCGGCTGAGCGGGTTCCTGGAGGCGCTGGCGGCGCACGGGATCACGGACGTGCCGAGCGCGGAGGGCGACTTCACGCACGCGGGCGGGGCGTCGGCGATGAAGCGGCTGCTGGGTGACCGTCCCGATCTGGACGGGGTGTTCGTCGCGTCGGACCTGATGGCGCTGGGCGCGCTGCCGGTCCTGCTGCGGGCCGGGCTCGACGTGCCGTCGGACGTGGCGGTGGTCGGGTTCGACGACAGCAGCGCGGCGCTGGCCTGCGATCCGCCGCTGACGACGGTGCGCCAGCCGGTGGAGGAGATGGCGGCCGAGATGGCCCGGCTGCTGCTGCGGCAGATACGCACCTCCGAGGCGCCCGCGCCGTCCGTCGTGTTCCCGCCGGTGCTGGTGGGCCGGGAGTCGGCCTGATCGGTGCACGAGGCCGTACGGGCCCCGCCGGCCGTGCGGTACCCGCCGCCGTCAGCCGCGCGGCTCGTGGACCGTCCCGGCGCCGGGGTCCGGCGGCGTGGTGTCCACGCGCCGCGGGTCCGCCTCGCCCCGCGCACCCGGCAGCGGCCGGTCGGCGTACGGGAGGCCCGCGACGCCCTCGGGGCGCAGCGGCACCTGGGGCCCGGAGGGCTCCCGCAGCCAGCGCCTGAGCACCCGGTGGACGGCCTCGGCGCCGACCGGGCCGGTGTGCGGGGCCGTGACCGGGGCGCCCGGCCCCGTCGTACCGGACGCCGTCGCTTCGGCGGCGAGTACGTCGAGCGGGTCGGTCATCCCGCGCGGCCACAGCAGGAACGGCCGTGACTGCGGGCCGCCGAGTCCGCCGTGCGAGCCGATCTGCTCCTCGAAGGCGTGCACCTGGTCCGTCGCGGGGTCGTACATCGAGTTCACCATGACGTCGGCGACGTGCGGGAACGTGTCGGTGCGGCGTATCGCGTCCGCCGCGCCGGGGCCGAAGCCGGTGAGGGGCCCCTCGTCGTCGCGCAGTTCCGCGACCGGTACCTCCGCTCCGCCGGCTCCGAGGACGACCGAGCCGTGCCGCTCGCTGCGGACCAGCAGGAAGCCGATTCCCGGGTGGTTCGCCAGGGTGCTGAGCAGGGCCGGGTGGCGGCGGTCGAGCTCCTCGCGGGAGGCGCGGCCGTCGATGCCGGGGAACGAGATCAGGCCGAGGTTGCCGGAGGCGAGGACGACCGGGTCGGACGCGGTGACGGCGGCGGGCTCCGCCTCCGCCTCCTGCACCGGCCGGTGCAGCGCGATGCGCACCGCGTCGCGGGCCTCGGAGGCGCTGAGGGTGCGCTGGGCGCGCCGGGGAACCGGGAGGCCGCAGCCCGCCCGTACGAGGTCCTTCAGCGTCAGCCCGTACCGTCCGGCGAAGGTCTCTCCGAGGCTCTGGCCGTGGTCGGAGAGGAGCACGATCCGGTACGCGCGCGGCGTGTGGTCGGTGATCTTGGTGATGAGGGCGAGGGAGCGGTCGAGCCGGGCGAGGACCTGGTCGGCGTCGCGGCTGTACGGCCCCGAGTGGTGGGCCACCTCGTCGTAGGCGACGAGGTCGGCGTAGACGGCGGTCCGTCCGGCGAACATGTCGCCGATGACGGCGGCGACCACGACGTCGCGTTCGAGGACGGTCGCGAAGGCCCGTATGAAGGGGTAGAGGCCGCCGCGTTTGATGCGCGGGGTCTCCTTGCGCAGCCGCGACCGGGTGGACTGGCCGATCTCGCGGCCGACCTCGGCGACGAAGGAGAGCGCGGTGCGGACGGCGTTGGCCGGGTCGGAGAAGTAGGCGAAGTAGCCCGCGCGCGACCTGCGGCCCTTGCCGCGCCGCCCGGCCATCGACAGGACGAGGGCGAGCTGGTCGGCTCCCCCGCTGAAGAGGTTGCCCCGGCTGGCGCCGTCGAAGGAGAGCAGACCGCCGTCGTGGGTGCGTGCGAGGGCCCGGCGCTGGAGTTCGAGGGCGCTGGCGGGGCGGCTGGAGACCATCACGGTGCCGGTCTCCTTCTCGTACCACCGGAAGGCCGGCACGTCGTGGTTGGTGCCGTGCAGCAGGGCGAGCTGGCTGGCTCCGGTCTGGCTGGACCAGTCGGTGCGCCAGGGGGTGATCCGGTGGCCGCCGGGGTCGGCGAGCCAGCCGGCCACCGTGGGCATCAGTCCCTGGGCGGCGGCCCTCGTCAGGACGTCGTGGCCGACCCCGTCGAGCTGGATGAAGACCGTGCCGGGCGGTCCGCCGCGGCCGTCCCCCGCTTCGCCGGGGACGCGCTTGCGGCGCCGGTCGGCGAGGCGGGAGAGCCGCCGCCGGTAGGCGTCGTCGTCGCGGACCGCGAGCGCGGTGGAGGCCGCCGAGGCGACCGCGGACATCACCGCCGCGACGACCACGGCGGTCTCCGGGTTCGCCGTGCCGCGGCCGTCCGGGATCAGCCGGAGGGCCAGGATCAGCAGGGAGCCGTTGAGGAAGAACACCAGCGCGCCGAGGACGAACGCGGGGACCACCAGCAGGGCTCGTACCAGGAGGGGCCAGACGAGGGCGGAGAGCAGTCCGAAGGCGCCCGCTCCCCAGGCGGCGGTGAACGCGGTCTTGGTGATGGTGTCGCCGTTGTCGGACTGGAGCTGGAAATCGGGGAGGACGCCCGCGAGGGCGAGCATGGTCAGGGCGGACACCGCCCACACCGTCGTCACCCGCAGCAGGGCACTCCCCGCCCTGCGCCATCGCCCGGCTCCCACGCCCGCTCCGCCTTTCCCGCGTCCGGGCCGGTCGGTCCAAGGCGTGCCCCGGGACACCTCCGGGGCCCGCCCACCAGCTTCGCACAGCCTTTCCCCGTCGTCGGTGGTCCGGTCCCCGGGCACAGGTGTACGCCCGGCGCTAGGGCGTGTCTGACAATTCGCGTCGGATCAGCGGGCGGTGTCCGGTGCGGTGCATCGCAAGGCGGAGGACCGCCCGAGTACGGGATGTACTCGGGCGGTCCGACAACGCCGCGAGGTGCCGTGCCGGGCGCCGACCGCCCGGCGGGAATGGTCAGACACGGCCTAGGCCGTGTCTGACAATTCGCGTCGGATCAGCGGGCGGTGTCCGGTGCGGTGCCTCGCAAGGCGGAGGACCGCCCGCGTACTGGATGTACGCGGGCGGTCCGACAACACCGCGAGGTGCCGTGCCGGGCGCCGACCGCCCGGCGGGAATTGTCAGACACGGCCTAGGGGCAGACCCCGGGTCGGCGCCCGGCGCGGGAGGCATAGGCTCGTACGGGCTTCCCGCACGCGTCCGAGCGGCGGGGCGAGGCGGATCACGGAGAGCGGACAGAGGAGGCGGGACGCCGGTGGAGGTCACCTGGTGGGGTCATGCCACCTGCACGATCGAGGACTCCGGGGTGCGGGTGCTGACCGACCCGCTCTTCGTCCGCCGGTTCGCGCATCTGCGCCGCCGGGGCGGAGCGGTCCCGCCGCCGTCGGCGGCGCTGGCCGACGTGGTCCTCGTCTCCCACCTCCACTCCGACCATCTGCACCTGCCGTCGCTGGCCCGGGTCGCCCCCGGTACCCGGCTGATCGTTCCGCGCGGCGCGGTCCGAGCGGTGCCCGGTCTGCGGGTGGTGCGGCGGATGCGCGATCTGCGGATCACCGAGGTGGCGCCCGGCGACACCGTACGGATCGGCGCGGTGACCGTACGCGCGGTGCCGGCCGAGCACGACGGCCGGCGCCTCCCGGTCGGCCCGCAGCGGGTCGCGGCGCTCGGTTACGTGGTGGAGGGCGAGGCGCGTACGTACTTCGCCGGGGACACCGGCCTGTTCGAGGAGATGGCGAAGGAAGTGGGTCCGGTCGACGTGGCGCTGCTGCCGGTGGGCGGCTGGGGACCGTATCTGGGTCCCGGCCATCTGAACGCGGCCCGGGCGGCCGAGGCCCTGACCCGGCTCACGCCCGGCTCCGCGATGCCGGTGCACTGGGGCACGTACTGGCCGCTCGGGATGGACGGGGTCCGCCCGCACGAGTTCCACTCCCCCGGCGCCGAGTTCGTACGGCAGGCGGCGCTGCTGGCGCCCGAGGTGGCGGTCCATCTGCCGGCGCTCGGCGAGCGAGTCCGGCCGGAGGTCCACCGGTGATCATGGACCAGCTGGCGCAGCTGCCGGCCGGGGGGACCCAGCAGGCCGTCGGGTATCCGACGCTCTTCGCGCTGGTGGCGCTGGGCTCCCTGGTGCCGGTGGTGCCGACGGGGGCGCTGGTGAGTTCGGCGGGCGTGGTGGCGTTCCACCAGGCCTCGCCGCTCTCGATGCTGTTCGTCTTCCTCACGGCCGCCACGGCGGCGTTCCTCGGTGACATCTGCCTGTACTGGCTCGGCAAGCGCGGTGTGCACTCCAGGAACGGCTCGAAGTGGCTGAAGGTCATCACCGACCGGGCCGCCCCGGAGCGGCTGGCGCAGGCGCAGCGGAAGCTGGACGAGCACGGGGTGATGGTGCTGGTGCTGTCGCGGCTGATACCGGCGGGCCGGATACCGGTGATGCTGGCGTGCCTGCTGGGCGAGATGCCGCTGCACCGGTTCGCCCGGGGTAACGTTCCGGCCTGTCTCGCCTGGGCGGCCACCTACCAGCTGATCGGTGTCCTGGGCGGTTCGCTCTTCCCGGAACCCTGGCAGGGCGTGGTGGCCGCGGTGGCGCTGACGCTGCTGATCAGCGGGGTACCCGCCGGGTGGCGCGGGCTGCGGGCGCGGTTCGGGCACTGATTCGGGAACCGAGGGACGCGGGGGCGGCGCGGGCGGCCGCCCCGTCAGAACGCGAGGCTCGTCCCCCGCCCCCCCTCCCGCGCCCCGGCGTACGCGACGGCGGCGGCGGCCACGTCCAGCGCGGCGTGACCGGTGGACTTGAAGACCGTCAGCTCGGCGGCGGTGCGGCGGCCCGGGTGGCGGCCGGAGAGGACCTCGCCGAGGAGGGTGGCCCGGCCGGGCGGCAGGCCCTGGAGTTCGTGGGCGCCGGCCGGCAGCGGGGCGGTGGCGGCTCCGGCCCACTCGACGAAGAGCGAGCCCTCCTCCACGGTCCGGGCGTCCAGCTCCGGCCCGTGGGAACCGCCGACCGAGCCGACATGGGCCCCTTCGGCCAGCCAGGAGCGCCGGAGGACCGGTTCGCGCGCACCGGTGCAGCAGAGCACCGCGCCGGAGCCGCGTACGGCGCCTTCGACCGTGTCGGCCGTGGCGCGCGGGTGCCGGGCTGCGAGGGCCCCGGTGCGTTCCGGGTCCCGGCCGCCGACCACGACGGGGGTGTCCGGGTCCTGCCGGGCGAGCAGGTCGAGCTGGGCGGCGGCCTGGACGCCGGTACCCAGCACGGCGATCCGGTTCAGGTCCGGGCCGGCGAGCGCGCGCAGCGCGATGGTCGCGGTGGCGGCGGTACGGACGGCGGTGACGGTCTCGGCGTCCATCACCGCCAGGGGCCTGCCGTCCGCCTCGTCGAAGAGGGCGACCACGCCCCGGTGGGAGCTGCGTCCGGGCTCGGCGGGGTCGGCGAAGACGGAGACGAGTTTGGCGGCGAGGCCGAGGCCGGGGACGTACGCGGGCATCACGCCGAGGAGCCCCGCCGGTGCTTCGGCCGCGATGCGCGGGGGCGCCGAGACCGTCCCGTCCGCCACCGCGACGAGAGCGACTGCGAGGGCCTCGGCCAACCGGTCGGGGTCGAGCCCGGCGCGGGTGCACGCCGCGTCCAGTACCAGCACGTCGTTGTTCATCCGCTCTCCCGCGTCGACTCGTTCTCTCCGGATCGCACCGCCGCCTCCGCCGCCACGCCCAGGATTTCCGCCAGGGCGACCGTGGCGTCCAGCAGCGCCGTGCGCAGCGCGCCCAGTGACGGCTCGTCGAACTCCGCGTCGGGGCCGACCGCGGTGAGCGCGCAGAGCGGGCGGCCGGGGCCCGCGAGGACCGCGCGGCCGACGGAGGCGACCAGGGCCTCGTTGCGGCCGCGCTCCACCGCGAAGCCGGTGCGCTCCACCCGGTCCAGGTCGGCGAGGAGGCCCAGCGGGCCGTCCATCGGGTGTCCGGCGTCCTCGGCGAGCCGCAGGTAGGGGGTACGCGCCCGCGGCGGCAGTGCGGCGACCAGGGCCAGCGGCCCGGCGAACCGGTGCACGGGCAGCGTCTCGCCGGTGAGCAGGCTGATCATCTCCAGCCGGGCGGGCCGGACCGCGTCGAGCACCCGCGAGCGGTCGTGCTCCAGCACCTGGAGGTTGACCATCATGCCGGTACGGGCGGCGAGCGCCTCCAGGACCGGGCGGGCCAGCGTCACGAGGGAGTTGGCGGCGGCGGTGCGCGAGAGCCGCAGCGCGGCGGCGCCCGGCAGGTAGTGGTCCCCGGAGCGCAGCACCCAGCCGCGGCGGACCAGGTCGGCGAGGACCCGGTAGGCGGTCGGCCGGTGCAGCCCGACCTCGTCGGCGATCTCGCTCAGCCGGAGCGGACGTTCGGAGCGCGAGACCGCTTCCACGAGGTCGAGCGCCTTGTCGACGGCCGAATTGGAGGACTTGGGCATCCTCGTCCCCCCTCTCCTCAACTGGTGGTCGGCTCCCGGGTTCACGGCGAAACCTTGCCGTTCCCGGGAGTAAGGACGGTAGCGTACGTTTCCACAGACGGAACCAGCATGACAACAGTTGTAATTCACCAGGCCGCAGGTGCGGCGATGACGGAGAGGTGTGACCCGATGGCTCACGAGGATGTCGGCGCTCCCGCCCCCTTCGCCGCCCCGGCGAAGGGAACCGTGGTGCTGTACCGGGGGGCCACGCTGATCGACGGCACGGGTGGCGCGGCGCGGCCCGCGACCTCGATCGTGGTGGACGGTGAGCGCATCAGGACGGTCGCACCGGACGGCGAGACCCCCGTCGCCCTGCTCGCGGAGGCCGAAGTCGTCGATCTGCAGGGCGCGTTCGTCGTGCCGGGGCTGATCGACTCGCACCAGCACATCGCCACTCCGCCCAACCGACCCGTCGCCGAGGCCGCGTTGCGCCGCCAGGTCTACGGCGGCGTGACGGCGATCCGCGACATGGCCGACGATCTGCGGCACATCGCCGACCTGGCGCGCTCCACGCTGGTCGGGGAGATCCCCGGCCCGGACATCCACTACGCGGCGCTGACCGCCGGGCCCGGGTTCTTCGACGACCCGCGCACCTGGCAGGTCTCGCAGGGCGCGGTGCCCGGCCAGGTGCCGTGGATGCAGGCGATCACCGAGGAGACCGACCTGCCGCTGGCCGTCGCGCGGGCCGCCGGCACGTACGCCACCGCCGTCAAGATCTACGCGGACCTCCCGGGTCCGCTGGTCGCGGCGATCACCGCCGAGGCGCACCGGCAGGGGCTTTCCGTCTGGGCGCACGCGGCGGTCTTCCCCGCCTCACCGGCCGAGGTGGTGGCGGCGGGGGTGGACTCGGTCTCCCATGTCCACCTGCTGGTCCACGAGTTCGCCGAGCGGGCGCTGACCACGTACAAGGACAAGCCCCCGGTGGACCGGGACCGTTTCCTGGACGGCGACGACCCGGAGATGGCCGGCCTGTTCGCGCGGATGCGGGAGCGGGGCACCGTGCTCGACGCCACGAACACGCTCTGGGAGTGGCTCGCCGACGACGCGGACACCCCTGAGGAGAAGACCCGGGCCCGGGAGAACGCGGAGCTCTCGGCAGCGCTCACCGCGCAGGCGTACCGGGCGGGGGTGGAGATCAGCACCGGCACCGACTACGAGACCGCGCCGGGGCAGCCCTTCCCCTCGGTCCACGACGAGTTGGTCTTCCTGGTGGAGCGGTGCGGCGTCCCCGCCGCGCAGGCCATCCGTTCGGCCACCCTGGTCGGGGCCCGCAGCATGGGCGCGGAGGATTCCATGGGGACGGTCGCCGCGGGCAAGCTCGCCAACTTCGTTGTGCTGGAGGACGATCCGCTGGCCGACATCCGCAATCTGCGCACCGTCACCTCGGTGGTGAAGCGCGGACTGCGCCTCCACCGGGCGGAGTTCACCTCGGAGAACGCCACGACCACGGCACAGGAAGGAACGAACCCCCGATGACCACCTCCTCCACTTCTGTCAGCGACATGCTGATCGTCAACGCCCTGGGAGAGCTGCAGAACCCCAACGCCCCCGAGGCTGCCGAAGGGGCGGGCCGGCTCCTGCAGACCATCGACGAACTGGCCGTCGACGGGCGGGCTCTCGCCGAGGCGCACGCCTCCGGGATGAACGCCGTCAACATCACGCTCGGCTACGTGATGGGCGACATGCCCCCGTACGAGCACACGCTGCACGAACTCGACGCGTGGGACGGCCTGATAGCCGCGCATCCGGACGACCTGCTGCACGTCCGCACCGCGTCCGACCTCCACCGGGCGAAGGACGAGGGCCGGATCGGGGTGATCTACGGCTTCCAGAACGGGGTGGCCGTCGGTGACGACCTCGGCCGCGTCGCGACCTTCCAGCAACGCGGCGTCCGGGTCTTCCAGTTGACGTACAACCAGGCGAACCACCTGGGCGACGGCTCGATGGCGCCGGAGAACCGGGGGTTGACCCCGTTCGGCCGCGAGGTGGTCGAGGCGGTCAACGAGAGCCGCATGATGGTGGATCTGTCGCACAGCGGTGAGAACACCTGCCTGGAGGCGGCCCGGATCTCCTCCAGCCCCGTCTCGATCAACCACACGGGCTGCCGGGCGGTCACCGACCTGCCGCGCAACAAGACCGACGAGGAGCTGCGACTGGTCGCCGGGCGCGGCGGCTTCGTCGGGATCTACTTCATGCCCTTCCTCAACCCCACCGGTCACGCCACGGCCGCCGACGTGGTCGAGCACATCGCGCACGCGGTGAACGTGTGCGGCGAGGACGCCGTCGGCATAGGCACCGACGGCCCGGTCACCGCCATAGACGACCTGGACTCCTACGCCGCCACCCTCGCCGCACACGTCGCCGAGCGGCAGGCGGCGGGCGTCGGCGCCGCCGGCGAACGGGCCGACACCTACCCCTTCGTGGTCGACCTGCGCGGGGTGGAGCAGTTCCGGGAGCTGATCCGGCTGCTGGAGAAGCGTGGTTACGGCTCCGGGCGCATCGAGAAGATCCTCGGCCGGAACTTCGCCGCCTACGCGGAGCGCGTCTGGGGCTGACGGCGGGACCGAAGGTCTCAGGTCGTGTCGCCGAACGCGCGCGAGCCGCCGATGGACAGGTCCCAGAGGCACTCGCGCGGAAGGCCCGCACGGTGCCAGGCGGCCCGCAGCCGCACCAGCGGTTCCAGCACGGGCTCGGCGGAGAGCAGGAAGGTCGCCCAGTGCATCGGCGCCATCGCCTTGGCGCCCAGGTCCTCGTACGCCCGTACCGCCTCCTCGGGGTCGGTGTGCACGTCGGCGAGCCACCACCGGGGGGCGTACGCGCCGATCGGCAGCAGCGCGAGATCGATGCCCGGGTGGTGGCGGCCGATCTCCCGGAACCAGTGGCCGTAGCCGGTGTCCCCGGCGAAGTAGATCTTCCGGCCCGGCGTCCCCGGGGCGTTCGCCGTGTCGGTGAGGACCCAGCCGCCCCACAGTGACCGGCAGGTGTCGAAGAGGGTGCGGCGCGACCAGTGGTGCGCGGGGACGAACGCGAAGCGTACGCCCCGCAGTTCGGCCGTCTCCCACCAGTCGAGTTCGGTGATCCGGGTGAACTTGCGGCGCCTGAACCACCGGGCGAGTCCCGCCGGTACGAACACCGGTGTGTCGCGCGGGAGTCGGCGGAGCGTGGGTGCGTCCAGGTGGTCGAAGTGGTTGTGGCTGACGACGACCGCGTCGACCGGCGGGAGGGTCTCCCAGGCCACGCCCACCGGGGTGATCCGCGCCGGGGTGCCGAGGATGCGCCGGGACCACACGGGGTCGGTGAGGACGGTCAGCCCGCCGATGCGGACGATCCAGCTGGCGTGCCCGGCCCAGGTGACGGCGTCCTGACCGGGCGGGGGCAGCGGGGCCGGGTCGAACGGCAGCAGGTGGACGCCCCGGAGCCCCGCCTCGTCGGGCCGCAGGGAGCGTTCGCGGACCAGGCGGGTCATGGCCCTGATGCCCGGCAGGGGGGCGGTGAGCCGGTCGGCGAAGCTCCTCGGCCAGACGCGCTCCCCGACGGGCGGGCGCCCGGTCCGCGCGCCGGTGTCCTCCTGGGGCTCCCGGTCCGCGTCGGTACGGAAGGGCCCGGTCTGTTCGGTCATCGCGGGTCTCCCGTCACCGGAGTTCGTCGAAGGCCGCTGCGAACATGCTCAGCGCGTTCGCGACATGCGGCAATTCCAGCGGCGCCGCTGCGGTGAGCGAGGCGGCCCGCTGGTCGGGCGTCGCGCCCACCAGATGGCCGGTCCCCAGGCGCGCCCGAAGCGCCCCCAGCTCGTCCCCGAACCGGTGCCCGCCCGGGGCCGGGGCGCCGAGCCGTTCGGTGAGGTACTCCTCCAGTTCCATGGAGTCCGTGACCCCGCGCTCGGCCAGCCGGGTGCGCAGCGGCCCGAGGTCGGCGTAGAGGTGCCGGCCCGCCTGCGGGGGCCTCGCCAGGGCCCCGGCCGCCAGCACGGCGCGGTGGGCGGCGGCGGCGATCTGCGCCTGGATGTGGGCGGCCTGCCGGATCCGGTCGGTGACCGCCTCCGGTTCGCGCAGGGCGTGCGCGGCGGCCCGGGCGACCGGCGTCGCCACGAGGGCGCCGAGCGCGGTGAGGACGTCGACGGTACGGGCCCGGTACACGGCGCCCCGGCGGGTGGCGGGGAACCGTGCCACCGCGACGGGCCAGGCGGCGGGGGTGAGCGCGCCGGAGAGGTCGGTGAGGACGGTGACGTCGTCGGGGCACATCTCGGCGGGGCTGAGCAGCACGGTGTCGTACGGCCGGTGCAGGGTGTCGCGCCAGGTCTCGTCGCTGATGATGTGGAGGCCCTCGGCCACGGCCGCCTCGCACGCCTCGCGGACGAGTTCGGGCGGCGCGACGGTGGCCGTGGGGTCGTCGGCCACGGAGAGCACGAGCAGCCGGGGGCGCCCGCCCTCGGCGCGTACCCGGCGGACGGTCTCCAGCAGGGCGTACGGGTCGGGCACACCGCCGCATTCGGCGGGCGTCGGTACGTGGTACGCGGGCCGGCCGAACAGTCCGGCCTGCGGAATCCAGGCCGCCGGGCAGGGCCTGGGCATGAGGACGTCTCCGCCGTGGGCGGCGACGAGTCCGAGCAGCAGCGCCTGGGGGCCCGGGGCGGCGGCGACGCCCGAGGGGCTGCCGCCCAGTCCCCGCCGGGCCCAGTAGGCGCAGGCCGCCTCGCGCAGGACCGTTCCGCCACCCGGGGATTCCGGCCGGGTGTCCCCCGCGGCGGCGGCCAGCACACCGACGAGTCCGGGGAGGGCGGGGAGCCCGGGGTCGGGGACGGGCGGCCCGTAGCGGACCGGGCCGTGGTCCTCCCGTGTGCCGTGCGGGCCGTGGTCGTCCCGCCGCTCGTGCGGGCCGTGGTCGCCCGGTGCACCGTGCGGGCCGTGGTCGTCCGGCGTGCCGTGCGGGCCGTACTCGGTCCGGTGCATGGCCCTCCTCGTCCGCCTCCGCCCCCGTGCCGTTCCCAGAGTCTGTCGGGCCCTTTATACGGAGGTTTCGGCCGGGGTGCCCGCGCAGCGCACCGTCCCGGACAGGGTGGGCGCGGGGTGCGGGACAGGACGCCCCGCCGGGAAAAGCGGGCGATCGCTGTCAGTCGTTCGCATTAACATCACCTCATACATTTGATGATCCCTTGGGTGAAGTGAGAGCTCTTCTTGAAGATATCCAGAGTCGGCACCCTGCTCGCCGCAGCGGCCGTCGCTCCTGCCTTCCTGCTGTCGTCCCCCGCTTCGGCGGCGGAGACGGCCGACGGGACCACGGCCGCTGCCGCGGGCGTCTCCTCGTCGTCCTCGGACGGCGAGGACCAGGACCAAGCGGAGAAGGACCGGATCGAGATCCTTCGCCTCATCGCCGCAGCCGGTAAGGACTCCGTGGTGGCCGAGCAGGGCAGCGCGGCGATCGACGGGGGTGCGGACGCGATGCGCGCGTTCCTGACGACCGGCCAGTACACGGCCCTTGACCAGGACAACCGCATCGCCATCGCACGCATCATGGCCAAGGGTGGCCGCGGCGTGAAGGAAGCGGGCAGCAAGGCACTGGACGGGACTCCCCAGGACCGGACCGCCTTCCTGGAAACCGGACAGTACGAGGCCCGCGAGACGGACAACCGTATCCTCGTCGCCTACCTCATCGGCCAGGGCGGCCCCTCGGTGCGCGAGGCGGGCATGGCCGCCCTCAAGGGCACGGCCGAGGACGTCGCCGCGTTCCTGGAGACGGGACAGCACGTGGCCCGCGACACGGACAACCGCGTGCTGGTCTCGCAGATCGTCAACGCGGGCGGACCGCACGTCAGGGAGGCGGGCAAGGCGGCCCTGAAGGGCACGCCCGAGGACCGCGTCGCGTTCCTGGAGACGGGGCAGTACGAGGCCCGCGAGCAGGACGAGAAGGACGCCGCCGCGGCGGCGGCCACCGACGGCGGGACCGGCACCGGGGGCGGCGATGACGCCACCGGCGGGACCTCGGGGACCAACTCGGGATCAGGATCGGTCAGCGGCAGCACGGTCCAGCCCGTCTCCGACGGCAAGGACGCGGACGGCGGCAGCGCCGCCTCCGGTTCCGGGTCGGGCTCCGGCTCCGGCTCCGGCTCCGGTTCCGGTTCCGGTTCGAGTGCGGGTGGCTCGGACGGCAACACGAACGTGACGGCCCAGGGCAACGGCCCCCTCGCAGCCACCGGTACGAGTTCCGCCACCGGTCTGGCACTCGGCGGCGGAGCCGCCGCGGTCGTGGCCGGCGGCGCGCTGCTGGTCGCCGCGCGGCGGCGCCGCGCGGGCGCCGCGGGCTGACGGTACGACCGGTGAAGCGGCCGGTGTGCCCTCCGAGCGGGGGCGCACCGGCCGTTCGCATGAGCGGCGTGCGCCCGCCGACGGCCCCGGGGCCCGAACGGCAACGGCCCCGCCCGGTGTGAACCGGGCGGGGCCGCCTTTCGTCGGAATTCCGGGGCACGTCCGTGGGACAGCCCCGGATTTCACCAGTCGAAGGACTCCATGTCCCCCTCGGTGGCTTCGCGGTAGCCGATGATCACGTCACCGTCGAACTGCACGAGGTAGTAGCCCTCGTCGTCCAACTTGCACGTCTGGCACCACTCCGGGTAACCGGGGATCTCGAAGCGGCCCTTCCGAGGGGACCCGATGGCCCGATCCGACCACGAGATCGTGTCGCCGACACGGTACTTGTGGTGGTAGGTGTCTCCGAAGTGGAACTGGATCGACATGTCCTGCTGGGCGCCGCACCGGCGACATGGCGTCGGCCGCGGTACGAGCAGAAGGTCAAACACGGTCACGGGACATACCTCTCATGTGGCATACCGATGGTCGTCAGCTTGTTGGCCATCCTCTTGTCGTTGACTATCAGGGTCAGCCCCTCGTCGAAGGCCGAGGCCGCGACCTGAAGGTCCTTCTCGTCCAGTTTCGGCTGTTGGCCCTTCGTCCACTTCGACCGAAGGTACATCTGGAGCGCCTTGGCGGTGTCAGGATTCGGAGCGGCTGCGATACGACCGCCCCGCTCGGTGATCCAGGCCCTCACCACGCTTTCGGGGGTCTTCACCGAGGCCTCGGCGAACGCCATCGGCGAGACTACCGGCGCGCGGCCCGCGAGCACGGCATCGACAGCCGCCCCGTGCCCCTCGAAGACGGCTGCGATCAGCGTGTTGGCGTCGAGCGCCGCCTCCTTGCAGCCGGTGTTGTGCACCAGAACGGGGACAAGGCCGGTCGTCACGAAGTAGGCGTGGAGCCCACTGACCGTCAGGTCGTAAGTAACCACCGAATCGGTGTAGTCGCGCACCGAACGCACGACCGCGGTCTGCTGACCATCGGTCTGCAAACGGTCACCGGCCACCAGATCGGAAGCCTCGACGAACGCGCCCCGGGTGATGTCGTAGTACGGGTGGTTCTGCGTACTGGTGATCACCTGCGGGCCGTCACCCGTGGTGAGGGTGAGGTCGGTGAACTCGGTGTCGGTCGTGGTGACGAAGGTGCGCTCCACGGCACGCGACACGTAGTCCCCGCCGCCGGGGGCGCTGCGTACCAGCTCTCCCTCGCGCACTTCCTCGATCGGCTTGGTACTGCCGTCCGCCATCACGACCTGCGTGCCGGCGGGGAAACTGTGTACCGCCGAACACACCAGGCCGGCCACCATGGCCCGGAGCCGTGCCGCGATCGACAGGTTCCTCAGGTTGCGGAAGGTGACCGCGCTGATCGCTCCCGTCCTGGCCATCTGGGTCAGGACGTTCACGGCGGCGTCCATGCCGACCATGTCGCCGATGGCCATGGCCATCCGCAGCGCCGCGGCACCCTTCAGCACGGCCTTGGCCGCCACGGGGACGACGATCGAGCCGATGGCCCACAGGCAGTCGCTGCTGGTCAGGTCGAAATGCTTGGCGCAGCCGATGAAGTCGCTGATCAGCGAGTAACCGATCGACTTCGCCAGGTTGACATCGAATTCCCAGACATTGATGTCCAGCACCCGGTGTTCGGTGAAGTCGATCTTGTCCTTGTCGAGGTAGTCCTTCTCGTAGGTGCCGCCGGCGATGCACTGAGCCGCTGTCGCGTTGGCATCGGCGCAGGTGACCAGGAAGTACATCGCCGTGCCGGTGATGTGGACGTCGATCGGCAGGCTGCAGTGCAGGACGTGGGTGTTCGGCCTGCACTGGTCGGTCGCCTGGGCCGACTGCTTCAGGTCGATCGGCTCGACGACCAGGCCGGGGTACTCCTCGTCCACCGGGTGATCCGTGCTGGGCGACCGGTCCTCTGCCAGCTGGCTCGTGGCCTCCGCGATCTTCTCGGAGTCGTCGGCGTCGGCCTGCGCGCTGGCGGCGTACTCCGCCGCCAGGTCGGACGATGCCTCGGCCTCGTCGGCGTCCTTGGACGCATCGTCGGCCGAGGTCCGGGCCCGGTCGGCCGCGTCCCGTGCCGAAGCGGCGTCGAGTTCGCTGTCGTCCGCCGCGTCCCTTGCCGCGGCGGCGTCGTCCTGGGCGTCGCTCGCCGACGCGTTCGCCTGCCACGCGCTGTCCTGCGCCTGGGAGTTGAGCGCGTCGAGACGCTCCGAGCCGGCCTTCACCTCCTTCGCGTCGGCCGCCGCCTGGGTGGCCGACTTCAGCGCGTCGGCCGCTTCGCGTGCGGCCCTGGCAGCCGAAGCCGCCGCGTCCGCCGCCGCCTGGGCGGCGAGCTTGGCGTCGGCGTCGGCGCGGTCGGCCGCGTCCTGCGCGGCCTCGGCGAACGCCTCGGCCTCGTCGGCGCGGAGTTCCGCGACCTCGACCTCCTGCTCGGCGAGGGTCTTCGCCGTGTCGGAGACGACGACCGAGAGACCGGCCGTGGCGTCGGTGGCCGCGAACGCGATACCGAGCTCGATGGCCTGGTCGGCCGGGGCCGTGACGGCGTTGGCGGTGTCACGGGCGATCTCGGCCTGCTGGGCCGCCGCGTGTGCCTGGGCGGTGGCGGTGGCGCTGTCGGAAGCCGCGCCGTCCGCCTCGTCCCGGGCGCCTTCGGCGGCGGCCTTGGCGTTCTCCGCCTCCTTGGCCGCGTCCTTCGACAGGGCCTGGGCCGCGTCGGAGTTCTGCGCGGCGACCCCAGCCTGCTCGATCGCCTCCGCCGCGAGCGCGTGTCCCGCGGCGGCGTTGGCCGAGGTCTGCGCGGCTGCCTTGTCGGCGACCTTGGCCGCCTGGGTGGCCTTCTCCGCGGCGGCGGTGGACACCGTCGCGGCGGACCGTGCCGCGATCGCCGCCGCCGTCGCGTTGTTGGCGTCGGTGTTGGCCTGGTCCGCCGCGAGAGCGGCGGCGTTGGCCTCCAGCCGTGCCTGCTTGGCAGCGGCCGCCGCGTCGTCGGCGGCGCTGGTGCCTTCCGCGGCTGCCGCAGCGGCATCTGCCGCAGCGGCCCGTGCACGGGCCTGATCCATCTCCTTACGGGCGGTGCTCGCCCGGGACTTGGCGGCTGCGGCGTCCTGCTCGGCCTTCGCCGCCGTGTCCTCGTCGCCCGCGGCCCGGTCGGCCTCGGCCGCCGCGTTGGATTCGTGCTCGGCCGCGATCGCGGCCTGTTCCTGGGCGTCTGCCTCGGCGGCGTCGGCCTTGTCGCGCTCCGACTCCGCCGTCGCCCGCGCTGCCGCGGACTTCTCGGCTTCGGCCGCGGCGGTGGCCGCGGCGCTCTTGGCCGTCGCGGCGGCCGCCTTGGAGCTGGTCTCCAGCGGGCCTATCTTCGCCTTGTCGGCCGCGACAATCGCGGCCGCGTTGGCGGCGGCGACGGCCTTGCCGTGCGCGGCGACCGCGTCCGCCTCGGCCTTCTCCGCGCTGTCCTGCGCCGTCTCCCTGAGGAAGGCGGCCCGTGCGGCGTGCGCCTGGGCGCTGGCGTTGGCCAGCAGGGCGGCGCTGTCCGCGACGGTGGCGTTGGTCGCGGCGACCGCGGTCTTCATGGCGAGCGAGGTGGCCTGGGTGGCCGCTGCCGCCGACTTGGTGACCTGCGCCGACTGGTTGGCGTAGGCGAGGCCACGTCCCTCGGGAACCTGACCGGAGCCTGCCGTGGCCGCGGCCTCGTCCTCGGCCGCGACGACCGCGTCGGCGGCCGCCTGCGCGTCCTTGGCGTTCTGGGTGGCCGTGGCCGACAGTGCGTCGACCCGGTCCTTCAGTGCCGCCAGGTCCGCCGTGACGGAGACCGGCTTGCCGTCGGACGAGAAGTTACCGCCCATCGTGGTCGGCCAGTCCTTGATGAAGGTGTTCCAGGCGCTGTTCGGGTCGGCCTCGGCCTCCATGAGGTTGTTGGCCACCCAGGCGTTGCCCAGGGCGTCGTGCATGGCGACCGCGCTGGACTGCAGGGCCTTGAGCGCCTTGATCTCGGCGTTGGCGATCTTGTTGCGGTCGCCGGCCTGGGCGGTGTACTCGGCCTCCCACTGGGCCGAGGCGACTTCCTCGACCTCGACCATCACCTGGTACGGGTCCCAGGGGTTGGTCGGGTCACCGTTCGCCCAGCGGGTCTTGAGCCGCTCGACCTCGATGTCGAACTCGGGCGTCCCCTTCTCGGGGGCGACGGTCGGGTAGCCCTTGTACTGGATGAGGCGGCGTACGTCGTCGGCCGAGCCGCGCAGATCCTGGTTGTCCAGCATCAGCTGCCACCAGCCGTACCAGTCCCCCGCGTCGATCTTCTCCTGGAGGATCTCCGTGGCCTTGGCCTGGGCGGCCGGGCTGGCCTGCGGCACCTGGGCGAGACGGCCCCAGCCGACGGCCGAGCCGATCCGCTGGTAGACGGTGCCCGGGTTGAGGAACGAGGTGACCGCGGTGTCGTACTCGGGCTCGGTGTTGGCGAAGTCCGAGGTGAAGTACTTCCAGACGGTCTCCTGTCGTTCGTCGGTGCGCGCGAGCATGCCCTCGGACTGGTCGCGCGCCTCCTGTACGTCGGCGTCCCAGGCGTCCCACACGTCCTGGTCGAACAGGGACGTGGTGGTGCCGATCTGGCCGGATCCGGCGAGCCGGGTGGCCGCCAGCGTCTTGGAGGCGACGCCGCCCACGTGCAGCAGGTAGGCGAGGTTCTCCCGGCCGATCCGGATGTCCGCCTGGTCGTCCATGAGCTTCGCCCGGGCGTCCAGGTCGTGCTTGGCCTGGGCGGCCGCCTGCGCGGCGGCGACCTGTGCGGCGAGTGCCGCCTCGTCGCTGCGCAGCTGCTCCTCGGCAGCGGCGGCGGCGTCTTCGGCCTTGGTCGCGTCCTCGGAGGCGGAGGCCGCGGCCGCTTCCGCGGCGGTGGCGTCCTTGGCCGCCTTGTCGGCCACCTTCTGTGCGTTGGTGGCGTCCTCGCCGGCCGTCGCCGCTGTGGCCGCGGCGGCGGTGGCGTCCTTCTCGCCCGCGCTCGCCGCGGAGTCGGCCGCCTGCGCGTCGGCCGTGGCGGCCTGTGCGGAGGCCGAGGCCGTCTTGGCCAGCGCCTGCGTCTCGGTGTCGAGTTCGGCGACCTTCGCCGAAGCGTCGCCGGTGGCCTTGGCGTCGTTCTCGGCGTCGGTCGACGACTTCTGCGCCGCCTCCGCCGATGCCGCTGCCTCGGCTGCGGAGGCCGCGGCGTCGGCTGCTGCCTGGGCCGCGCGCTTTCCGTCGCCGGTCGCCCGGTCGGCCGCGTCCTGCGCCTCCTGGGCGACGGCTGCCGCCTGGGCCGCGTTGGCGTCGGCGGCTGCCGTCTGCTGCTCGGCGAGGGACTGGGCGCTCTTCGACACCAGGGTCGCCAGACCAGCGGAGGAGTCCGTCTCGGCGTACGGGGCGCTCAGCTCGATCGCGGAGGCGGCCGGGGCGGCCACCGTCGCGGCGGCGGCCCGGGTGACGTCGGCGGCCTGGCCGGCCGCGTACGCCTGTCCGGCGGCCTCGGCGGACGCGCTGAGCGCCGCCTCGACCTGCACGCCCGCTTCCACGGCCTTGGTCTTGGCCGCGAGGGCCGCCTGGGCCGCGTCGGTGGCGTCACCGGCGGCGTCGACGGACTTCTGGGCGGCGGTGTGCGCCTCGTCGATGGCGGTCGCGGCGGCCGATTCGGCCGACATCGCCGCGTGGTAGGTGATCAGCGCGTTGGCGTCGGCGTCGGCGGCCCACGTGGTGGAACGCGCGGCGGCGGCAGCCGACTCGGTCGCCGCCTTGCGGGCCGCGATCGATGCCTCGCTGGTGGACTGGGCGTCGGTCGCCGCCGTTTCGGCGACGGTCCTGGCCTGCTCGGCGGCCTCGGCCGCGCGGTCGGCCGCTGCCTTCGCCGCGGCGGCGGACGAGGTCCCCTCGGCGGCCACCGCGGCTGCGGCGAGCGCCTGGGCGGTGGCGGTGGCGACGTCCTTCTTACGCTGCGCGGAAGCGGCGTTGTCGCGGGCGACCTTCGCCTTCGCCGCGGCCTGCTCGGCCGCGGACGCCTGCTTCCGTGCGTCGGAGCCGGCGGTGTTGGAGGCGGTCCGCTTGGTGGCGGCCTCCTTGCCCTGGTCGAGCGCCTTCTTCAGCGCCTCCCCCGCCTTGTCGCGCTCCGTCTGGGCCTTCGCCTTGGCGGTGGCGGCGTTCTGCCGCTCCGTCTCGGCGTTGGCGGCGGCGGTCTTCGCGCGGGTGTTCGCGGCGGTGGCGTCGGTCTGGGCCTGGACGGCCGTCGCCTTCGCGTCGGCGACCTCGGCGGCCGCGGCTGCGGCCTCGTCGGCGCGCTTCTTGGCGTCGGCGGCGAGATCGGCCGCGTCCTTCGCGGACTGCTCGGCCGACTCGCGCTGGAACTCAGCGCGGGCGGCCGCGGCCTGGGCCTGGGCGTTGGCCAGCAGCGTCGCGCTGTTGGCCGCCGAGGCGTCGGTGGCGGCGACGGCGGTGTCGAGCGCGTTCGCGGTGGCGAGCGCGGCGGCGGCCGATGCCTTGGTCACCTGGGCGGACTGCTGGGCGTAGTACAGACCACGGCCGAGCGGGGTGCCGTCGCCCCGGGCGATGGTCTTGGCCGCCTCGACGGCGGCGTCGGCCTTCGCTTCGGCGGCGGCGGCGTCGTTCGCGGCCTTCCGGGCCACCTGGGCCTGTCCGGTGACCAGTTCCTTGACGGTGGCGAGGTCGGCGACCGCCTGGGCCGTCGTCTTCGCACCCGTGCCGGTCTTGCGCAGGGACGGGTTGGCCTGCCAGGTGAGGAGCCGATTGGCGGCCCAGCCGTAGCCGAGGGCCTGGTGCATGGCGCGGGCACCGGTCTCCAGCGCGGTCAGTGCCGAGGTTTCCGCGTCGACGATGTCGTTACGGGGCTCGGCCTGGGCGGCCTGCTCGGCCAGCCACTCGCTGGAGGCGGTCTCCTCGACCTCGACGAGGACGTGGTTCCAGTCCGTCGGGTTGGAGGTGTCGCCGCTGGACCAGCGGGCCTTCAGCGCCTCGACCTCGACCCGGAACTCCGGAGTGCCCTTGGCCGGGGCGACGGTCGGCAGGCCGTGGTACTGGATGAAGCGGCGCACGTCGTCGGCGGAGCCGCTGTTGGTCTGTGAGCCGAGAATCGTGTACATGCCGTACGGGTCCTCACCGCCGTTCTCGGCGATGAGCTCCTGCACGATCTCGGTGACCCGGTCCTGGGCCTCCTGGCTCGCCTTGACCACCGGGGGCGTCACCCACAGGTTGGCCCAGTCGCGCTGGAACATCCCGGCGGAGGACATGAAGTCGGTGACATCGGTGTCGTACTGCGGCAGCTCGTGGTCCGAGGACGTCGCGTACGGCTCGATGAACTGCTCCAGGCCGTCGTCGGTGGCCTCGCGGGAGGAGTCGTAGGCGCTCGCGCTGCGGTCGTCCAAGGTGAACGCGTCGTCGACCTGAGGCTCGGAGAACTCGTTGATGTGCTCCTCGCCGTTGGCGAGCTGGGTCACCGACACGCTCTTGGCGTAGGCCAGCGGCCAGCCCAACTGGCCCACGTCGACGGACCACTTGCCGGCCTTGCTGCGCAGGTGGCCGGAGTACGTACCGGCGGCGGAGTCCAGGGCGACCAGGCGGACCCGGCCGTCGGACAGTCCGTTCGCGCCGATCGCGTCGGCCTTGTACGAACCGTCCGAGGCGGCCTTCGCCGCGGCCCAGGTGCCGTCCGTACCGCGCACGGTGTCCCAGACCTTGTCGCCGTCGCCGGAGACGAAGACGTGCAGCTCGCCGGCGGGGGTGGCCGCGAGGGCGACCATGTCGGCGCGCGGGGTGGTCACGGCGGCGTTCGTCCAACTGCCGTCCGTGTGGCGGACGGTGTCCTGGACGGTGCCGTCGGCCTTGACCACGCCGACGTGCAGCTCTCCGTCGGGCGTACCGACGGCCGAGACGGCGCGGGCGTTACCACTCTGGTCCGCGACGACCGGGGCGGCCCAACTGCCGTCCGGATGGCCGACGTAGTCGCGCACGGTGTTGCTCTGGTCGACCACGATCGCGTGCACGTCGCCGTTGGACGTGGACGCCGCGGCGACGGCACGAGCCTTGCCCGAGCCGTCCACGACGACCGAGCCGGAGAGCGCGGAGGTCCAGGCGTCGGCGGACGCGCCGCGCTTCTGGTCCCAGACGGTCCCGTCGTCGGCGAGGGTGAGCTGGTGCAGGTCGCCGGTGGGCAGGGTGGCCAGCTGCAGGTCCCTGGCGTGGCCGAAGGCCCCGTCGACCACGTACGGCGTACTCCAACTGCCGGACGTGGCGCGGGTGGTGCTCCACAGCCGCCCGTCGTCGGCGGTGGCCTGGACGTGCAGTTCGCCGGTGGGCCGGGCACCGAGGGAGAACGCGGTGGCGTGCGGCGTGGTCACCGTGGAAGCGGTCCAGCTGCCGTTGTCCTGAAGGGTGCGGTCGGTGATCGTACCGGCGTCGGTGAGCGTGGCGACGTGCAGCCGCTCGGTCGGTACGGTGACGGCCGACAGGGCGCGGGCCTTGCCGGTGGAGTCGACGACCGCGGCGGCGGCCCAGGTGCCGTTCGTCCCGCGCACGCGGTCACGGACGGTGTGGTCGGTGCCGAGCATCTCCAGGTGGACCTGGTCGCTCGCGGTGGTGGCGAGGGCCACGGCCGCGGAAGGGGCGGTGCCGGCGTCGATCGCGGTCGTACCGGACCAGGTGCCGTCGCCGCGACGGACGTTGCCCCAGACCTTGCCGTCGCCGGTGAGCATGGCGAGGGTCAGTTCGCTGGTGGAGGACCCGGTCGCGGCGAGGGACTCGACCTTGCCGGGGAGCGAGTCGAAGAGCACCTCGCTGACGCCCCCGCCCAGCATGAAGTAGCCGGGGTAGGCGTCGGGTTCGTAGGTGCGGTCGGTCACCCTTCCGTCGGCGGAGAGCAGTTCGAAGTGCAGCTCTCCGTTGGGCAGGGCGGTTGCCGCGATGGCGGTGGTGCTGGTTCCGCCGTCGATCAGGATCGGGCCGGTCCAGGTGCCGTCCGGGTAGCGCACGTCGTCGTAGACGCTGCCGTCACGGGTGAGCATGCCGACGTGCAGCTGGCCGTTGGCCATGGTGGCCTGCGCGCTCTGCGCGATGGGTCCGATTCCCTCGCCGAGGCCGGAGTCGTCGGTCTCGTTGCCGTCCTCGTCCAGGACGATGTCCTTGGAGCGGGACCCGAGAAAGACGTTCCAGCCCGCCCAGGGGCCTTCGTCGCGCCCCGCGAGCCATTCACCGGCGTTGGCCTTCATGGCCGGACCGCCGCTGTGCATGATCCGGGCGAACATGGCCTGTTCGGCGCGCGCGTCCGCGGCGTCGGACATCGCCTGTTCGCGTGTCTCCAGATCGTTCTCGGCGGACGTCGCCGCCCGCGCTTGCGACGGAACGGCCGCTTCGGCCCTCCCCGTCGTGGTGCCTACGGTCGACGCCGCGATCGCCAGGACGATCGCGGCCGAGACGACCGCACGCGGTCCGGCCGATCTTCGGCCGGTACGTATGGAGTACAAGTCCCCGCCCTCGATTGAGTTACAAGATCCAAAACGAAGGCACGCTACTGGAGCGAAGTGAAGGCGGCAACGACAAATCGTGCGCGCGTGACCCTACTTGACAGCTTGTCAGTGAAAGTCGTAAAGGTTCCGTGGACGCCCTCGACCGCCACCGCTGCCGGATCTGCGGCCGGATCCGGCCCCGGACCTTCTGGGCCCGACAGTCGAATCCAGCCACCCCGACGAAGGCCCCCACCGGCCGGCCCGCATCTCCCCGCCCACCGGAACCGTGTTGACGCTGCGTCACGTTCGTGATCAACTCCCTCCGCCGATCCATCGCAGGGGGTTAACTTCATGTCAGGGAACACGGGCCGCCGACTGGCCGCGATCGCGCTGACCGCCTTCGCACTCGTCGCGGCGGCGGGCTGCTCTTCCTCGGATACGCACCCCGAGGCCGCCGCCTCCGCGAGCAAGGCGCCGCGGGACTACTCGACGACCCCGGCCAAGGGCGGCCCGTGCCGGGCGACCATGACCCACATCGACGACGTGGGTCAGAAGATCACCACCGACGCGGGGGACCCGGCCAAGGCGCAGGCCGACCTCGCGGACGCCTCGGACCAGTTCGCCGACGACGCCGAGAAGATCAAGAACCCCGAGGCCAAGAAGGCCGCGAAGCAGCTCAGCACCGTCTACCACGGCCTGGCCGAGAGCGCCGAGAAGAACCGCAGCCCCGACATGAAGACCCTGCCCGACCAGGTGCAGAGCGCGATCTCGGCGCTGAGCACCTGCGCGGCGGCCGAATAGCAGCGGGGAGGCGGCCCGGACGCACCCCGGGCGCACGGGCACCGTCCGCCCCGGGCCCCCGGACGCACCCCGGACGGCCCCTCTCCGCGCGCCTCCTGGTTCAGGGCGGCGGGACCGGGTATGCGCTGAGCCATGTCCACACGCCCTCTGCCCTCCACCTTCACCTCGTCCACCCGCCTCAGGGGCTGGCTCCAGCAGCGCGACCTGAGCGCGTTCCAGGGGGTCGCCGACCGGCACTGGCCCGGCGCGGAAGCCGTGCTGCCCCGATTGAGCCGCAGCGCCAACCACGGACTGCTGTGGTTCGGCGCCGCCGCGGGCATCGCCACGCTGGGCGGCAGCGCGCGGGCGCGCCGGGCCGCGCTGCGCGGTGTGGCCTCGCTCGCCCTCGCCTCCGTCGCCATCAACACGGTCGGCAAGGGCGCGGTGCGCCGGGACCGGCCGGTGCTCGACATGGTTCCGGTGATAAGGCGCCTGAAGCGCCAGCCGATCACCACGTCCTTCCCGTCCGGTCACGCCGCGTCCGCCGCCGCGTTCGCCACCGGGGTGGCCCTTGAGTCCCTGGGCTGGGGCGCGGCCGTCGCCCCGGTGGCCGCGGCGGTGGCGGCTTCCCGGGTCTACACGGGGGTGCACTATCCGAGCGACGTCGTGGCGGGCGCCGCGCTCGGCGTGGGCGCGGCCTTCGCGCTGCGCGGGGTGGTACCGACCCGGGGCCAGCTCCCCGCCCCCGGCCGGCCGCCCACGGAGGCCCCGTCGCTCCCGGCCGGCGAGGGCCTGGTGGTGGTCGTCAACGAACGGTCGGGGACCGCGCGGGGGACGGCTTCGCTCGTCCGGGACGCGCTGCCGATGGCCGAGGTGGTGGAGTGCGCACCCGAGGCTCTGGCGGACACGTTCGCCGAGGCGGTCGCCAGGGGGCGGGCGCTGGGCGTCTGCGGCGGCGACGGCACGGTCAACCTGGCGGCGTCCGTCGCGGCGACCCACGGGGTCCCGCTGGCGGTGTTCCCCGGCGGCACCCTCAACCACTTCGCGTACGACCTCGGCATCGAGACGGTGCACGACACGGTGGCCGCGCTGAAGGCCGGTGACGCGGTCCGCGTCGACCTCGGACGCTTCCGGCCCGGCCCGCACGGGCCCGACGGGGCGGACGGCTACTTCCTCAACGCGTTCAGCCTCGGCGTCTATCCGGAGCTCGTACGGAAGCGGGAGCACTGGGCGCCCCGCATCGGCGGATGGCCGGCCGGGATGCTCGCGGCCTTCGAGGTGCTGCGCGGGGAACGTCCTCTGGAGGCCGAACTCCAGGGCAAGCGGCGTCCGTTGTGGCTGCTCTTCGTCGGCAACGGCCTCTTCCAGCGGGTCGGCCCCGCACCCGGCAGGCGCCACAACCTCGCGGACGGGCTGCTGGACGTACGCGTGGTCCACGGCGGCCGGACCCCCGGGCTCCGGCTGATCGCGGCGGCCGTGGCCGGCCCGCTGACCCGCTCCCCCGTGCACGCGGCGGAGCGGCGCCGCCGGGTCAGGATCGCCGGACTGCCGCCGGGGACTCCGTACGCGTACGACGGCGAAGTGGCCCACGCGGGAACGGAGTTGCTCGTCGACAAGCTCCCGGAGGCGCTGACGGTCTACTGTCCCATGCCGGTCTGACGGCTCCCGGGCCTTCCGCGGGTCGCCCTGCCCCTCACGGTCGTGCGAGGGGCAGGGACCATACGTAGGCGAAGGCGGCGCCCGCACGGTGGTCGAAGGTGTCGCCGGCTTCGTAGGTGGCCAGGGGTCCGCTGTAGCGGGAGTTCGGGGACTGTCGTGCGACGACGGTGAGGGAGCCCTTGTACAGCTCCAGCGTGATGTCGCCGGTCACAGCGGCTTGCAGGCTGGAGACGAAGCCGTCCAGCGCACGGCGCAGGTCGGAGAACCAGTATCCGTAGTAGACGAGTTCGGCGTAGCGCGGAGCCAGGGACTGCTTGTGGTGCAGTGTCTCGCGGTCGAGGACGAGCGCCTCGAGTTCCTCGTGCGCGGCCATCAGGGCGGTGGCGGCCGGCGCCTCGTAGATGCCGCGCGACTTGAAGCCGACGATACGGCTCTCGACGATGTCGACGCGTCCCACTCCGTGCCGTGCGGCCACGCTGTTGAGCCGGCGCACCAGTTCGGTCAGGGTGAGCCTTTCGCCGTCGAGGGCGACGGGAGTTCCGGCCTCGAATCCGATGGTGACCCGTTCCGGCCGGTCCGGGGCGCTCCCCGGGTCGGCCGTGAGCTGCCAGGCGCGCGCCGGGGGCGGCCGGCCGATGTCGTCCAGCTCGCCGCATTCGATGCTGGTGCCCCAGATGTTGGTGTCGATGCTGTAGGGGTTGTCCCGGGTGACCGGCACTTCGATGCCGTGCTCGCGGGCGTACGCGAACTCCGACTCCCGAGTGGTCAGGGGCCAGTCGACGACCGGTGCGAGCACCCGTAGTCCGGAGTCGAGCGCGGTGGTGCTGGTGAAGAATCGCACCTGGTCGTTGCCCTTGCCCGTCGCCCCGTGGGCGACCGCGTCCGCACCCTCCGCGTGGGCGATCTCGACCATGCGCCGGGCGATCAGCGGGCGCGAGAGCGGTGCGGCCATCAGGTACTTGTTCTCGTAGCGGGCGTGCGCCTGCAGGGCGGGGAGCGCGAAGTCCTTCAGGAAGGGATCGGCGAGCGGTTCGACGTACACCTTCGAGGCGCCGGTACGCAGCGCCCGCTCCTCGATCGTGTCCAGGGACTCGATCTGGCCGATGTCCGCGCAGAACGCGATGATCTCGGCGTCGTACCGCTCTTTGAGCCAGTGCAGGGCCACGGAGGTGTCCAGACCTCCCGAATAGGCGAGCACGATCTTCATGGGCCCTCCGGACGTGTCGGTCGCGCATGGGGCGGTACAGGCGCGGAGACCGTCGGGGACCGCGTCGCCGCCGACGTGCCGAGCCCTCCGCGCATGGTCGTCCCGCCTTTTCCGAGCGTGCGCCTCCCGGTGCGGAACCGGGGTACCCCGACAACGGCGCCGGACACGCCGGAGGTACGGGCACGGGCTCACAACCACTCTCCCAGGTCGTGCAGGATGCCCGTCCCCCGCTACGGGAGTGGCCCCGTCGCCCCGGAGAACGTCGCGTCAAGTTGATGGGGAACAGGACCAGTTCATGGTCCGACCCCGAGGTCCGCGCGGGGGCGACGGCATCGGTCAGCCACACGGACCAGCCACCTGCGTCTCACATCACAAGACACGTATCTCATCATGCGGAGTGCGGCGTACCGTTGGGTCATCGCTAGAAGCAGCGCTCGGAGAGAGGACATTCGGCATGCCGAAGGAAACCGCCGTCTACACCCATGGGCACCACGAGTCGGTGCTTCGCTCGCACCGCTGGCGCACCGCCGAGAATTCGGCGGCCTATCTGCTCGGTGAGCTCAAGCCGGGAATGTCCGTACTGGACGTGGGCTGCGGGCCGGGGACGATCACGGCCGATCTGGCCGCGCTGGTCGCACCGGGCGTCGTGACCGGCGTCGAGACCAACCAGGACATCCTCGACCAGGCGGCCGGAGCCGCCCGCGAACGCGGGCTGGAGAACGTCTCGTTCGCCATCGCCGACGTCCACGCACTGGACTTCCCGGACGACTCCTTCGACGTGGTCCACGCCCATCAGGTGCTCCAGCACGTCGGCGACCCCGTGCAGGCGCTGCGCGAGATGCGCCGGGTCTGCCGCCCGGGCGGGCTCGTCGCCGTCAGGGACAGCGACTACGCGGCGATGACCTGGTATCCGGAAGTACCGGGCATGGAGGCGTGGTTGGCCCTGTACCGGCAGGTGGCCCGCGCCAACGGCGGGGAGCCCGACGCCGGGCGCAGGCTCCTCTCCTGGGCCCGGCAGGCCGGCTTCACCGACATCACCCCGACCGCCGCCGCCTGGTGTTACGCGACGCCGGAGAGCCGGAGCTGGTGGAGCGGGCTGTGGGCGGACCGTACGGTCGCCTCCTCCTACGCGCGGAAGGTGGTCGACGCCGGCCACGCCACGGCCGAGGACCTCACCGCGGCAGCGGCGGCGTGGCGCGCCTGGGGCGAGGAGGGCGACGGCTGGTTCATGGTGCCGCACGGCGAGGTGCTCTGCCGGGTGTGACCCGGGACGGGGCTCCCCGGCTCCGTGACCGGGCGGCCCGCAGTCCTCAGGTCCCGTCGCGAAGGGGCGGTCCGGACCGGTGCAGGCGGCCGGTCCGGACCGACGCGAATCGATCACGCGACCCTGGAGCCCCAACTAACCTCGTGTGCATGGACATCCTGGGAACCACGCTACGCATCTGCGTCGACGACCTGGAGGCCTCGGTGGCCTTCTACGAGGGCATCACCGGCACCCGCGCGCTGCGCTTCGAGCGCGGCGGGGTGTCGGTCGCCGCGATCGGCTGCTTCCTGCTCATGAGCGGGCCCGAGACCGAGCTGGAGATGCTGCGCAAGGTGGCGGCCACCATCGCGGTCAAGGACGTGGACGAGGCCCGCGAGGCACTCACCCGGGCCGGTGCGCACATCGTCGCGGGCCCGGTCCCGACCCCCGCGGGCCGCAACCTGATCGCCCTGCACCCGGACGGTTCGGTCTTCGAGTACGCGGACCGCAACGCCATCGTCTGACCCGCCCCGGGTCTTCACCGACCCGACGGGCCGGACACCCGGCAGCGTCCGCCCACCCCGGCTCGTGCGAAACCGCGGGCCCCGGGCGGCGCCCGGGGCGGCCCAGCACCTCAGGGCTGCCTCGGGAACGCCCCCACCACGAGGTCCGTGAGGAGCGCCGCCGCGGTGCCTTCGGGGTCGAGGTCGGGGTCGTAGATCGTGACGTTGAGCCCCACGCACCGGGGTGAGGCGACCAACGTACGCAGCAGTGCGGCGAGTTCGTCCGGCAGGAGTCCGCCGTCGTCGGGGCTGTCGACGGCGGGCATCACACTCGGGTCGAGCACGTCGGCGTCCAGGTGCACCCAGAATCCGTCGAGCGCAGGGCCCTCCAGGGACACGACCGCGGCCCGGGCCACCTCGGCCGGCCCCCACTCACGGATCTCGCCGACCGTCAGGTGGGGGATCTTCAGACCGGTCAGCTCGGCCCGGTCCTCGTCCCCGTCCCGCAGCCCGAAGAGGCGGAGGTCCTCGTCCCGCAGGTAGGGGCGGAGCCCTTCGAGGTCGGTGAGATCGTCCTGTCCCCGCCCGGTCGCGAGGGCCATTTCCTCACCGGCCGCCGCGCCGATCCGGTCCGAGTTGCCCGGGTGCCGGAAGTCCGCGGACGCGTCCACGGCCGCCAGTCCGTACCGTCCGATGCGGCGCAGGGCGAGGGAGGCGCCGAGCTGGATCGAGCAGTCGCCGCCCAGTACCACCGGGAAGTCTCCCGCCCTGACGTGATGTTCGAGGCGGTCCGCGAGGGTGCGTGTGTAGCGGGCGAGGGCCGTGGCGTTGAACACGCCGTCGCCCTCCTGCCAGGTGCCGAGGTCATAGCGCGGGGGGACCACGACGCCGCCTTCGAGCGCCCCGAGCTTCCGCACGATTCCCTGGTCGCGCAAGGCTCCCGCGAGTTTGCAGCAGCCGGGGACGGTGCCGGGCGACGGGGGCCTCAGGCCCAGGTTGGAGGGTGCGTCGATGACGACGATATTCCGCATGCCTCTCATCCTTCCCGTCGTAACCTGGGCCGCAAGCGCATTTCGCCGCGGGACGAACGCGCGGGGATTTTCCCGCGCACGGCACAAAGCCGCACGGCGCAACAGCAGCACGGCACCGAAGCGGTGCGGCGCAGAAGAAGGCAGGGCACCACGATGGGTACGCAGCACACATACCGGGTGATCGTCCGGGGCACCTGGGACGGGCTGACGGACGAGGCGCGGACCCGGCTGCTCGCCGAGGTGGCGGACCACGGCCTCACCTCCATGCAGTTCACCGAGGAGGGCTCGCTCACCTACGACACCGTGCTGAAGCACTTCAGCTTCCGGTACATCGTGGTGTCGGACGCCGAGGACGGCGAGGAGATGGCGTCCGCGCTCGCCGAGGAGCGGGCGGAGACCGCGCTCATGACTCAGGGGTACGGGTACGGGCCGCTGCGCTCCACGGCGACGGACATGGACACCATGAAGGTCAACTACAAGGGTCGGCGGGGCCCCGGGGCCGCCTGACAGCGGCGAGACGACTGAGGAGCTCCTCGGCGAGGAGCGGCAGGAGCCCGGCGGCGGCGAAGCACAGGCCGAGGACGGCGACGCCGTGCGGGCCGTGGGCGCCCAGAACGCTCCCGCCGAAGAACGAGCCGACATCGATCCCACCGCGAGCACCGCGCCGAGGGAGCGGGGAGATCCCGCGACGTCGGTGAGGAAGACGGTGACGTACGTGCAGCAGGTGAAGGTGTAGGACCCGCCGATGACGACAGCGGTCACCACCACGAGCAGCGGGAACCGGAAGCGGTCGGGTTCCGGGGCGGTGGCGGCCGGTTTCTCCTCGTCCGGTGACGAGGGCAGCAGGCCCACCACGACGGTCCCGGCGATCAGCCCCGGCCCGCTCATCACCACGAACGGCACGCGCCAGTCGGTCTGCTGCCCGAGCCAGGTCCCGGCAGGATGCCCACGGACGGCAGTGACACCCCGGGGCCGTACGCGTTCTGCGGCAGCAGACCGACCGGCAGGGCCCCGACCGTGGCGCACGCGAGGAGTGCGAGCGACAGCCCGCCCACCGCGACGAGCGCCCGCCCCGGGCCACCGGCTCCGGAGCCTCCGCCCCCGCCCCCGCCCGCGGCGAGCCCGCCTCCGTGGTGACGACCATGCCTCCTCACCGGTCTGCGCCTGACTCGCCGGACACGTTGCGGCACGGAGACGAGCGAGTACGTGAAAGGGCCGGGCGCGCAGCAGAAGAACACGCGAAACTTGCCGTGTAAACATCGAAAGTTTCGAACTCCCGCTGCATGCACGGCGGTTGTGCGCCGCGGCCATCGATCCGCGCGGCAGGCCCACCCGAAGACGGAACCGCACTCCCTGACGACTCGTCGATGCGGGGTCGATACACCTACAAGAGAAGGGAGTTGAAGGTGATCAGGGTGTTTCCGGCCGATTGCCACGGCGTGATCCGATCGTGACCGGGCCGTGCGGGCGAGGGGCTGGTGACAGGTCGGCCGACCCGCGTATGTTGCCGCCCACAACATTCAACGCCCGTGTACGCACCGCGTGTTCGCCGCGTTGCCGGTAATCCATCACTGCCGACCCGTGCGACCGGCGCCGGACGGCCGTACCCCAGAAAGGGGCCCTTCCGATGCGCAAGGGACTTGTCCTCGCCGGCACCTCCATGGTGCTCATGACATCGCTCGCCGCCTGCGGCGGCTCCTCAGGTGACGACGGAGCCGACGGCGGTGCCAAGAAGCCGAAGATCGGCGTGATCCTTCCGGACAGCAAGTCGTCGGCCCGCTGGGAGGACGCGGACCGCCCGCTGCTGACCGCCGCCTTCAAGGCCGCGGGCGTGGACTACGACATCCAGAACGCGGAGGGCGACAAGCAGGCCTTCCAGACCATCGCCGACCAGATGATCACCAAGGGCGTCAACGTCCTGGTGATCGTGAACCTGGACAGCGGCACCGGCAAGGCCGTCCTCGCCAAGGCCAAGTCGCAGGGCGTGGCCACGATCGACTACGACCGGCTGACCCTCGGCGGCTCCGCCCAGTACTACGTGAGCTTCGACAACACGGCCGTCGGCAAGCTCCAGGGCGAGGGTCTCGGCAAGTGCCTGACCGACCTGAAGGCCGAGAAGCCGGTCGTCGCCGAGCTGAACGGCTCCCCCACCGACAACAACGCCACGCTGTTCGCCCAGGGGTACAACGGCGTCCTCGATCCGAAGTACGCCTCCGGCGAGTACACCAAGGGCCCCAACCAGTCGGTTCCGGACTGGGACAACGCCCAGGCCGGCACGATCTTCGAGCAGATGCTGACCAGCGAGCCCAAGATCGGCGGAGTGCTGGCCGCCAACGACGGCCTCGGCAACGCCGCCATCGCCGTGCTGCGCAAGAACCACCGCAACGGCCAGGTGCCCGTCACCGGCCAGGACGCCACCGTCCAGGGTCTGCAGAACATCCTGGCCGGGGACCAGTGCATGACGGTCTACAAGGCGGTGAAGAAGGAGGCGGACGCCACCGCGCAGCTCGCGGTGAGCCTGGCCAAGGGCGAGAAGGGGAAGACCAACGCCACGGTCAACGACCCGGAGGGCAAGCGCGACGTCGCCGCGGTCCTGGAGACCCCGACGGCCATCTACCGGGACAACGTCAAGGACGTCGTGGCCGACGGATACGTGACCAAGGCCGATCTGTGCACCGGCAAGTACGCCGCCCTGTGCACCAAGTACGGCATCCAGTAGACCAGCCCGGACCGGCCGCCCCGGCCGTTCGGTCCGGCCGACCGTGCCGGGGCGTCCCGGCGTGCCCGTGCGGCCCCGGCCCGGACTTCGGCCGGGGCCCCTCGGAGCAACGACTCGTAAGGAGCCGTCCACCCATGACAGCGACCCCGATCCTCGAACTGCGGGGGATCGACAAAAGCTTCGGCGCGGTGCAGGTACTGCACGAGGTGAACTTCGCCGCCTACCCGGGGGAGGTGACCGCCCTGGTCGGCGACAACGGCGCCGGCAAGTCCACGCTGGTGAAGTGCGTCGGCGGGATCCACCCGATCGACTCCGGCGCGTACCTCTTCGACGGCAGGCCGGTCCATGTGCACAGCCCCCGCGACGCCGCCTCGCTGGGCGTCGAGATCGTCTACCAGGACCTCGCGCTCTGCGACAACCTCGACATCGTCCAGAACATGTTCCTCGGCCGTGAGAAGCACCGGGGCATCGTGCTCGACGGCTGGACGATGGAGGAGATGGCCGCCAAGACACTGAAGAGCCTCTCCGTCCGTACCGTGAAGTCGGTCCGCCAGAAGGTCTCCAGCCTCTCCGGCGGGCAGCGGCAGACCGTGGCGATCGCCAAGGCCGTGCTGTGGAACAGCAAGGTCGTCGTCCTCGACGAGCCGACCGCCGCACTCGGCGTCGCACAGACCGCGCAGGTCCTGGAGCTCGTCCGCAGGCTCGCCGACAACGGACTCAGCGTCGTGCTGATCTCGCACAACATGAACGACGTCTTCGCGGTGTCCGACCGGATCGCCGCCCTTCACCTGGGCCGGATGGCCGCCCAGGTCAAGACCTCGGACGTGACGCACGCCCAGGTCGTGGAACTGATCACCGCGGGCCGCAGCGGTGACCTGGGCCTCGCCGACACCAACGGAGCCGCCACATGACCGCCCTCGCACCCGAGAAGCCGGAAGGCCACAGCGGAAAGGCCGGAGCGTCCGGTACGGACGACCGCACCGAGGCGGCCGGTATCGCCGCGCTCGCCCGCGCCTACGTCGAGCGGGTGCGCGGCGGCGAACTGGGCGTGCTCCCCGCCGTTCTCGGTCTCGTCGTCCTCTGCGCGTTCTTCGCGATCCTCCGCCCGGTCTTCCTCACCGAGCTCAACTTCGCCAACCTGCTGACCCAGGGCGCCGGCAGCATCGCCATCGCCATGGGCCTGGTCTTCCTCCTGCTCCTCGGCGAGATCGACCTCTCCGCCGGGTACGCCAGCGGCGTCTGCGCCGCCGTACTGGCGATCCTCCTCACCAACCACGGCTGGCCCTGGTACGGGGCGGTGGTCGCCGCGATGCTGACCGGGGTGGCGATCGGCCTGCTCCTCGGCACCCTGGTGGCGAAGGTCGGAATTCCGTCCTTCGTCGTCACCCTGGCCGCGTTCCTGGGCTTCCAGGGCATCGTGCTGATCCTCCTGAAGGAGGGCACCAACATCTCGATCGAGGACAAGACGATCCTCGCCCTGGCCAACGACAACCTGAGCCCCGCGCTCGGTTGGGTCCTGCTCGCGGTCTGCGTCGCCGCTTACGCCGCCGTCCAGTTCCGTGCGAACAGCAACCGAAGAGCGCGCGGACTGGCCACCTCACCGCCCACCCTGCTCGCCCTGCGCCTCTCCACGGCCGCCGTGCTCGGCGGCCTGGCGGTGTACCTGCTCAACCAGGAACGCAGCCGCAACGTCATCGTCGACTCGCTCAAGGGCGTGCCCATCGTGGTGCCCGTCATCGGCGCCCTGCTGGTCATCGGCACCTTCGTCCTCCAGCGCACCTCCTTCGGCCTGCACATCTACGCGGTGGGCGGCAGCCCCGAGGGGGCCCGCAGGGCGGGCATCAACGTGGCCTTCATCCGGGTCGCCGCCTTCGTCATCTGCTCCGCCATGGCGGCCGTCGGCGGCATCATCGCCGCCTCGCGCGGCAACTCGGTGGACCCGAACACCGGCGGCAGCAACGTGCTGCTGCTCGCGGTGGGCAGCGCGGTCATCGGCGGCACCAGCCTCTTCGGCGGCCGCGGACGCGTCATCGACGCCGTCCTGGGCGGCATGGTGGTCGCCGTGATCCAGAACGGAATGGGCCTCATGGGGTACAGCTCGGGCGTCAAGTACGCTGTCACCGGTTCGGTACTGCTGGTCGCCGCGGGTGTGGACGCTCTGTCCCGCCGCCGCGCAGCGCAACGATGAGGCTCACCGCCGCGCAACGATGAGGTTCACCCTATGAAAGCCGGTCCTTCCCAGGAGGAAATACGCCGGCACAACCTCAGCACGGTGCTGCGCCACGTACACATCGGCGGCCCCGCCTCCCGGACCGTTCTCGCCGAGCGCATGGGAGTCAACCGCAGCACCGTGCTGGGCCTGGTCAGCGAGCTCACCGCCGCGGGCCTCGTACGCGAGGAACTCCCCCGCGACACCGGCCGGGCGGGGCGGCCCTCGCTGGTCGTACGGCCCGAGCCCGCACGCGCGTACGTCCTGGCCTTCGACATCGGCGTCGACCGTCTGACGGCCGCCCGCATCGGCCTGGGCGGCCTCTTCCTCGACCGGCGCGAAATCCCCTGGCCAGGGGCGGGGCCCCAGCGCCCCGGCGACGTCGCGGACGCGCTCACGGAGTCGGCCCGGCAGATGCTGGCCGCCACCCCGCCCGGCAGCCACTGCGTCGGCGTGGGGGTGGCGGTGCGCGGCATCGTCCGCCACCCCGACGGGCTGGTCCGTTTCGCTCCCAACCTCGGCTGGACGGAAGAGGACTTCGGCGCCCAGCTCGCCGGCCGCCTCGGCCTCTCCGTCCCCGTCACCATCGGCAACGAGGCCAACGTCGCAGCCCTCGCCGAACACTTGCGCGGCGCCGGAGCCGGCTGCCGCAACGTCGTCTACCTGCACGGCGACATCGGTATCGGGGCCGGTGTCATCGCCGACGGACAACTCCTGCGCGGCGACGAGGGGTACGGCGGCGAGGTCGGCCACATGATCGTGAACCCGCACGGCGGCCGGAGCTGCGGCTGCGGCGCCACCGGCTGCCTCGAAGCCGAAGCCGGCGCCCGGGCGCTGCTCGATGCCGCCCGGCGGGGCGGCCGTACACCGGGCTACGCCACGGTGCGCGCCGTCGTCGCCGCCGCCGACCGGGGGGACGTCGTCGCCGCCGCCGCGCTGCGCGGCGTCGGCGACTGGCTCGGTATCGGGGTCGCCAACCTGGTCAACCTCTTCAACCCGGGAACCGTGATCTTCGGTGGCGTGTTGCGGGACGTCTTCCTCGGGTCGGCCGCGCAGGTGCGCAGCCGTATCAACACCACCGCCCTCAGGGCCTCCCGCGAGAACCTCCGGCTGCGGGTCTGCGCGCTGGGCGACAGCGCCGTGCTGATCGGCGCGGCGGAACTCGCCTTCTCGGAGAGCCTGGACAACCCCCTGGAGGTACTGGCCCGGCTCGACGGGCAGCGGGCGCTCGGCGAGTAGCGAGGGCTGTCAGCGGCGCGCGCACACGCGGAGTCCGGCGTCCGGGAAGGCGGTCGGGCCCGTGCAGTCGTACGCGGCGTCGACGGCCTCCCGTACGGCGGGGGCGACCCGGTTCAACGGGAACCAGCCGGGGTCGACGATCAGATACCGGGCGGCGGGGTCGTCCAGGCAGTCGAGGTTCTCGTCGAAGCTGGTGAGCTCCGTGACGTCGGGGTCGTACGAGGTGCGCTGGAGGAAGGCCGGGGAGGGGTAGCGGCAGCGGGTGGGGTTGCCCAGGGAGTACGCGATGTCGCCGAAGGCCAGGTAGACGACGGGGGTGTCCGGGCCGACACGGGAGCGGAGCCCGTCGAGCCGGTGCGTGAGGTCCCGCACGGCCTCGGTGCGGGACTTCGCCGTGAAGTCCGAGTGGCGGATGTCGAAGGAGTACGGCGTCGTCGGCCAGGCGGGGATCGCCGTGGCGAGGCCCAGCGCCACCACCGCGGCGACGGCTGTGCCACGGCGGGGGCGGGCCGGACGGCGGGCCGCGGCGAGCGCGGCGACCAGGGCGAGCAGCACCACGACCGCGAGGACGGCGCAGGTCGGGGTGGCGTGGGCCGTGCGCCAGGCGAGCGGCTGTCCCGCGACCAGCGGGACGGCGACGCCGAGTACGGCCGTGGCACCCACCGGTCCGGCCGGTGTCCGGCCGTGCCGGGTGAGATGCCGGGTGACCGCCAGCGCCCACGAGGCGGCTCCGAGCACCGGCAGTTGGGCGAGGTGGTACAGGAACCACTGGCCCTGCACCACGACGGTCCCCACCACCACGACCAGGCCGGACGCGGTCAGTGCGGGCAGGCTCCAGCGGGCTCGGACCGTGGTGGAGGTGCGCACCAGGAGGGTCAGGGTGACCGGCAGCAGGGCCACCACCGGGACCAGTACGCACTCGTTGACCAGGGACGTCCCGAGCTGGTGGACCTGCTCGGCACCGAAACCGGTACGGAACACGCTGTTGGGGTTGAGCGAGGAGAACTCGTGGAGCCAGCGCCATTCGCGGGGCTCCGTCCAGACCGCGAGAGCGAGCCCGGCGGGCGTGGCCAGCGCCGCGGCCGCCGCGCTCAGCACGGCACGGCGGCGGTCCAGGACGGCGAGGACCATCAGGGCGAGCAGCGCGGTCGAGGCGGTCGTGTACTTCATCAGCACCGCGAGTGCGAGCAGGACACCGGAGAGCGATACGGCCAGGGCGGTACGGCGTCCCGCGAGCGCGGCGCCGACGGCGGCGGTCGACAGCAGTACCGCCAGCCACTCGGGCTGCAGGAAGTCCCAGGCCGGGGCGCACACGAGCGCGGCGCCCACCGCGACCGCCACGGCACCGGCCTCGCGCCGGGGCAGCGTGCGCAGCAGGCCCGCCCGCAGCCACCGGGCCGCGCCCAGGGAGAGGACGATGACGGCGAGCCGGATCAGCGCCTCCCGTACGGCGACCGGGCCGGCGGTCAGGGCGTCCAGCCCGGCGATGGTCCACCGGTACGCCAGGGGCCGGTGGACGAAGATCTCCGACGCGGCGAGCCCCGCGCGGTGGGTGGCCCGGATGCCGCCGAGGGAGTAGCGGACGTCGTGGTTGAGGCCGCCCCAGCACATGAGCGCGATCACGGCGAGAGCGGCTGCCGCCGCCGTGATCGTCCGCACCGGCCGCAGACCGCGCGGGAAGTGGGATTCGCCCTGATCGGCGGCGAGTTCGTGCGGGTGGTGCGAGGTGTGCGCGGTGCTGTCGACGGTCATGAGCGCCGACGTTAACGGCGCCCCGGGCCGATTCCGGAGGGCGGCCACGCGAATTCGCCGCACCGGACGCCTTGTTCATCCTCTGTTCGTGCGGGGTTCAGACCCTCCGTCTCGTGACGGGTTCAGCCGGCTTCGCCTCAAGGCCTGGTCGGAGAAGCCCCGCCCGGCCCCGGAGCGTACGCGGGGGCCGGGCGGGGCTGTGGCTCAGGCCGGTTCAGTCGATGGGGGAGAAGAACTGGTACCCCTTGGAGGCGTACCACTTGGCCGGTGCGAGCACGCCCTTGGAGACGTTGAGTACGGCCGCCCCGCCCGCGGGCGTGATGGCGAGGAGGTCCTGGCGTCCGTCGCCGTCGATGTCGCCGGCGGCGACGACGCGCCGGTAACCGGCGTACCCGGTACCGAGCTTCACCCGGCCCGCGTAGCTGCCCCTGCCGTTGCCCTTGAAGAGCCACAGGGTGCCGACGCTGTCGCGTGCCACGAAGTCGGCGAGGCCGTCGCCGGACAGGTCGCCGCGTCCGGTGACCAGGTTGTAGCCCTTGAGTCCGACACCGATGCGCTTCCTCGGGCCGAATCCGCCCTTGCCGTTGCCGGCGTGGAGCCAGAGGTCTCCCGCGGCGTCCCTGCCGAGGAGGTCGGGCAGCCCGTCGCCGGAGAAGTCGTTGGCGACGAAGAGGGCGTTGTATCCGGCGAAGCCGTTGCCCAGCCAGGTGTGCGGCCGGGTGTCGAGGGAGTCCCACACCGGGCCCGGCCCCGAGTAGCGGTAGAGACCGCCGCCCGGCGTCCGGGCGAGCAGGTCGGCGTTGCCGTCACCCGTGAGGTCGCCGGACTGGATGATCCAGTCGTAGGCGACGTGCCAGAATCCGGTCGCCCCGATCTCGTGCTCGCAGTTGACGAGACGGTCCTGGCTGTTCACCCCGCAGAAGGAGACGAGTCCTCCGCCGGTGCTCGGCTGGGTCGCGACCACCGAGCCGCGGGCTTCCCAGTCCTCGAAGTAGACGTCGTGCCGCCATGTCTCGACCGTCGTGCGGTGCGCGGCGACGCCGGTGTAGAGGCGCACCCCGTTGGCTGCGACGCATCCCGAGGCGGGTGTGGCCGAGACGCCGATCAGTTTGCCGCCGGCCACGAGCGCACCGCCCGCGTCCCCCAGGCACTGGTCGGCGGGGTCGGGTGCCGGGGCGCCCTTGGCCGGCAGGGTGCAGAAGGAGCCGGCCGGCGGCGTCCGCCCGAGCAGCGAGGTGCAGGTCGCGGTGGTCAGGACGGCGACCTGCTCGGTGTGCGCGGAGCGCGCGCTCCCGGCGTCGCGCCCCGCCCAGGAGTAGAAGGTGGCCGCGGCTCCCGGCGCGTACAGTGCGGCGTCCGCCGTGGTCGCGAGGACCGGGTGGCCGTTGCCGGTCGTGTAGCTCACCGGGGAGTTGCCCGCGGGGGCGACCGCGAGGGCGTCCTTGCGGGTCGTGGCGTCGTACCCCGCGGCGGTCGCGTACCGCAGGGCGCTCCCTCCCCAGTCCGGGGTGCCCCCGTGGTACCACGAGTACCAGTCGTTCCGTGACCGGCCGGTGAAGCAGTCCGGAGCGGTCACCTCACGGATACCGGTCACTTCGACCGCCGTGCACCCCCGGTACACGCCGGTGGCCGGGTTCTGGCTCTCGAACCCCACCAGCCAGGAAGGAAAGGCCGGTTGGGCGGCGGCCGACTGCGCACCCGGGCCGGCCACCCCCGCCGCCATCATCGCCCCCAGCACGACGGCCACCGCGCCGGATCTCCGTCCCGCGCGTCTCCGCGTCGATCTCCCCATGTTTCCCCTCACCCTGCCCGGCCGGCTTGCGGCACGGGCCTCGAATCGTGTGCGGCCGGCGGAAGGTCCCGGCCGGAACTCCTCTCTCGTAGCACGCCGGAAGCCGTCGAAAGGGGGCGCGCCCGCACACGTCCGTGATCTTCCAGGGGTGTCCCTCCAGCGGTGGCACGCCGTTGGAGGAACCGTTGATTCCGAAGGGGAAGCGAGGCGTCCCTGCCGCCACGACGCGGGTACGTGTGGTCCGTGCGAGTCTGGAGAGACGTACGGGTACGGGCGGAGCCGCTCGCCTCGGGCAGCTCCGTGCACACCACACGGAAAGGTACCGACATGGCTGACACCTCCCTCGCGGGCCGCCGGGTTCTGGCGATCGTGACCAACTACGGCGTCGAACAGGACGAGCTGGTCGTACCGGTAGGGCAGCTGCGGGACAGCGGCGCAGAGGTGCAGGTGGCGGCCGTCTCGCCGGACGAGATCCGCACGCTGGTGGGCGACAAGGACCCGGGCAAGACGGTGCGGCCGGACCTGACGCTGGCGGACGTCGATCCGACCGCGTACGACCTGCTACTCGTCCCCGGCGGGACGCTGAACGCGGACACCCTGCGGCTCCAGGACGAGGCGCTGGAGATCCTCCGGTCGTTCACCCGGACCGGCCGGGCCGTCGCGGCGATCTGTCACGGCCCGTGGCTGCTGGTGGAGGCCGGTGCGGTCGACGGCCGCACGCTGACCTCGTATCCCTCCCTGCGCACGGACATCCGGAACGCGGGCGGGACCTGGGTGGACGAGCCGGTGATCGCCGACACCGCCGGTGACTGGACCCTGATCACCTCCCGCACCCCGGACGACCTCGGCCCCTTCGTGCGCGAGGCGAAGGCGGCCCTCGTCGCGGGTACGGGCTGAACGCGTCCCGCGGGGAGACACCGATGACGCACGCCGCGATCTTCGACGTGGACGGAACCCTCGTCGACACGAACCATCTGCACGTGACCGCGTGGTGGGAGGCCTTCCGTCAGGCCGGACACCGCGTCGCCATGCACGACATCCACCGGTCGGTGGGCCTGGGCGGGAGCGACCTGATCGCCGGGCTCCTGGGCGAGGGGCGTCACAAGGAGGAGGACGAGCACATCAGCGCCGCGCACACGACGCTGTACGCGACCTTCTTCGACCGGCTGCCGGCCTTCGACCGGGCGGCCGACCTGCTGCGGGAGCTGGACGGGCGCGGCTGGCAGGTCGTGCTGGCGACCTCGGCGACCGGCGCCGAACTCGGCGCGCTGCGCCGCGCACTGGACGCCGACGACGTCGTCCGGGCCACCGCGTCGGCCGGCGACACCGCCGAGGGCAAGCCCGCCCCCGATCCGGTGGAGCACGCGATGGAGCTGGTGGGCGCCACACCGGAGACCTCCGTCTTCGTCGGCGACACCGTCTGGGACATGAAGGCCGCCGCACGGGCGGGGGTCACGGCGGTCGGGGTGCTGAGCGGCGGCATCCCGCGCGAGGACCTCGTGGAGTCGGGGGCCGCCGGGGTGTACAGCGATGTCGCCGACCTGCTGAACCGCGTCGGCCGGAGCCCCTTCGCCGTCCCGGACGCCGGCTGAGGAACGGGCTGCCGGCGTCCGGGCCACGCCCCCGCGCGACGCACCTCAGCCCTGCTCCTCCGGCAGCATCTCCGAAGTGATCGCCCAGCGCTCGTGGTCGCGCCATGCTCCGTCGATGTGGAGGAAGTCCGGCGAGAACCCTTCGAGCCGGAAGCCGGCCCGCCGCACCAGCGCGGTCGAAGCCGCGTTGCCGGGCTGCACGTTGGCCTCCAGCCGGTGCAGTCCGAGCGGTCCGAAGGCGTACCGGAGGACGAGGCCGAGGGCTTCGGACATCAGCCCCCGCCCGGCGGCGTGCGCGAAGGCGCCGTATCCCAGGGCCCCGCAGCGGAAGGCGCCTTCGACGATGTTGTTGATGTTGACGAATCCGGCAATCGCACCGCCCGCCGCGCGTTCGCCGACGAGGAAGCCCTCCCTCTCGGGGCTCGCCAGCAGCCGTCCCGCGTAGGCGGCGTACGCCTCCTCCTCGGTGGGCGGGAAGAGCCAGGGGCGGTGCAGGGCGCGGCTCTCCCGCGCGCGTGCGGTGAACTCGGCGGCGTCCTCGAGGGTGAAGCGGCGCAGCGAGGTCAGCGGCCCCTGCGGGAGACCCGCGCCGGAGTGCCCGGCGGACGGGGCGTGCCCGGCGGCCTCGCCACGGGCGCGGGGCTCGCGACGGGTGCCGGCCTGGGCGTGCGGGGCGTCGGCGGCATGATCATGTGATGCGGACATGCGCCCACGGTAGGACGGGCCGGGCAAAGGCTCCTCACCGGCCTGGACCGTGTGTCGAAAGTGGCGCCGTCCGCCCGGCTGTCACTTGTTCCGCCGCCGGAACACGTATCCCCCGCAGACCAGCCCGGCGAGGAAGACGCCCAGCAGGGCGAGCCAGAGCGGCATGGTGACCGTGGGGACGATGACGCGGATGGTGACGTCCCCGGTGTTCACGCAGATGAAGACGATCGCCAGCACGGCGATGACCGCCACGACGATACGGCCCGGGGTGAGCCAGCCGTTACTGGCTCCTCTGCCGTCGCTGGACACGTTCTTGGGGCTCATGGGTCCGGCCTTTCCCTGGTCGCCGGAGCAGCCCCGCGCGGGTCGGGCCGAACGCGACCGCCCTCCGGCGACCAGCATGCGCCCGGCAGGCGTCCGGCGACCGGTGGTGTGCGTCCGTTCGGGTGACGGGCGGCTCAGCCGGCCGGGACCACCGGCAGCTCCAGCACCCCCGTGTCCTGTGGTGAGGCCGAAACGGTGACGGGCTTGGCCCCCCGGTTGCCGTAGTACGCGGTGTCGCTCCCCGCGATCACGAAGCGGAGCCGGTGACCGGCGGCGAACCGGTGGACGATGCCCGGCAGCCGTACGGTGAAGGGCCTGGTCACGTCGGGTACGCGCACCGGGGCGACCAGCCGGTGGACGAGCTCGACGGACCCGTCGGGGGCGACGTCGTACACCTTGGCGAAGAGCACGAGCCGGTCGGCGGCGTCCCCGCTGTGCTGGACCCGTTCCGCCTTCGGGGAGGACACCCGCAGCCGGACGCGGGGCGCGCCCACGACGTCGAGGTCGGCGGTGAGCGGGGCGGAGGTCCAGGCGAGGTGGGTGCCCGCCGTGTCGTACGGAGCGATGTCGGGAAGTCCGGTGAGCCCGGAGAGCGAGGTCTCCGAATGGCTGCTGGGCAGGGGCCGGTTGGTGTACGAACGGCTGCCGGCGACCACGTCCGGGCGGCGGTCCGCCAGGGTGCCGTCGCCGGAGAGGTACAGGGTGCGCGAGGGGGCGGGCGGTGCGTCGGCGGTGCCGTAACCGCTCGTCCAGTCGCGGTAGTACGCGAAGGCGGGGCCGGTGTCGGCGGCCTGGTGGCGGAGGTAGCGGTCGAACCAGGCGAGGACGCGCCGGCCGACGTAACTGGTCTCCAGGTTCCCCTGGGACAGGTCGAGTTCGCCGGGGGTGGCGCCTCCCCCGCTGTGCCCCCAGGCCTGCCAGATCATCTTGGTGGGGGTGCCGCGCGACCGGAGGGTCTCGTAGGTGTCGGTGGCCTCGTTGAGGTTGAACAGGGTGTCCGCCTGGCCCTGCACCAGGAGGGTGGGCGCCTCGACCCGGTCGAGGTAGGAGACCGGGGAGACGCCGCGCGTGTAGGCGAGCACGGCCTCGGCCTCGGCGGCCGGGTAGCGGCCGGAGTTGAGGAAGCTGATGGTGTCGCAGGCCTGGGGGGTGAAGTGCAGGCAGTCCAGGGTGCCGAAGCGGGACGGGTCGAGGCTGGGGGCCAGCAGCGGCTGCCCCTCGCCCATCAGGTAGAAGCCGTTGGTCCACTGCCATTTGAAGACGCCCGGGGCACGGGATGCGGCGGCGCTTCCCGTGACGGTGCTTGCCGTAGCGGTGCTTGCCGTAGCGGTGCCTCCCGTGGCGCTGTCGGGCGTCACGTTGTTGGGCGCGAGCGAGTGGCCGAGGTCGTTCCAGGTGATGAGGGGGACGAGCGCGTCGACGCGGTGGTCGACGGAGGCGGTGGCGAGTTGGACCGCGCCGCCGTAGGACCCCCCGATCATGCCGACGCGCGGGTCGCCCGTCCCGTCGAGCGCGACGAAGTCGGCCCGGGTGCCGTCGTCGGCCGACCGGGTGCCCGCGAGGAAGTCGACCAGCCCGGAGGCGGCCTTCCCGTCGGCCTCGGGGGCGTCCAGGGTGATCAGGCAGCCGGACCGGCCGAAGCCGAGGCCGGAGTAGACGAGCCCCACGTAGCCCCGGGCGGCGAAGGCGCGGCCGAGGGCGTCGGTGGAGCCGTCCGACTTGCTGCCCGCGAAGCCGTTGGTCGCCAGGACCGCCGGAGCGGGGTGCGCGGCGTCGGCTCCGCGCGGGCGGTAGAGGTCGGCGTCGACGGTGCAGTCGTGGCCGCCCGCGCGCACGGTGAACTTCAGCGGGGTGACGGTGTACGGCTCGTCCGCCGCGCGGGCGGGGACGGACAGGACGAGCGGGGCGGTCAGCGCCGCTCCGGCGAGGGCCGCGAACGGCTTCCCGAACCTGGCGACGACACCTGACACCGCGGACCTCCACACCCAGGGCACCGGGACCACCGGCCGACGCCTGAACAGACCACCGAAACGTCGAAACGCGCGGGAAAGAGCCGGGCCACCGACCCGTCGATGACAGAACGTGTTCATGCTGTGACACGGAGCACACCGGTGTCAACGTTCCGGCCGCCGATTCCCCCGAGGGAGTAGCGGGCCGGAGAGCGGAAATACCCTTGCGCTCGCGCCCGTCGGTCGTGGTTCACTCGCGCGATGAATCTTCTGCTGACGGCGAGCGGCCTGCGCAACGAGACGCTGCGGGACACGCTGCGGGACATGCTGGGAAAGCCCTTCGGGTCGGCGAACGTCGTGTACGTTCCCACGGCGTCGGTCGCCGAGCCCGGGGACCACGGGTGGCTCCTCGCGGACATGAACCGGGTGCACGGCCTCGGCTGGCGCGAGTTCGACGTCCTGGAGCTGAACGGCCTTCCCCGGCGGACGGTGCTCGACCGGCTGATCCACGCCGACGTCATCCATGTCGGGGGCGGCAACCAGTACCACCTCGCGCGCAGCATCACGGGCAACGGCCTGGCCGACGGCTTCCTGGAGGCGCTGGAGAGCCGGGTCTACGTGGGGATGAGCGCCGGATCGATGATCTTCAGCCAGAACCTCACCGCGCACTCCGCCGACGTCATCGGGGACACGGCGGACCTCCACGCACTCGGCGCGACGACCGTGGAATCTCCGTTCGGCCTCTTCGACTGGTACGTCAAACCCCACCTGCACTCGCCGAACTTCCCCGAGCGGGACGACGCCTGGGCCGATCGCATCGCCGCGCGGGCGGACTTCCCGGTCTGGTTCATCGACGACGACACGGCCGTGCGCGTCAGGGACGACACGGTGGACGTCGTCTCCGAGGGCCGGTGGCGCTTCCACCCCTGACCCGACGCGACGCGCGGCGGGGAGGGCCTTTCCGCCCGTTCCCCGCCGCGACCACCGTCCGGACGTGACGAGCTGTCAGGTCAGTGCGGGAACCTCCACCGTGAGGGTCGCCCGACCGCCGTCCGCGGGGGCGTCGAGCACGGCGGGGAGTCCGAGCGGGACGGTGAGCGTGGTCGGGCCGTGGCCGAATCCCAGCTCCTCGACGACGGGCACCCCGAGGGTGCCGAGCCGGTCGGCGAGCACCGCGCGGACCCTGTCGTACGGTCCGCAGTTCTCCCAGGAGCCGCAGACCACCCCGGCGACCCCCTCCAGGGCGCCGGAGCGCAGCAGCCGGGTGAGGATGCCGTCGATGCGGTACGGGTCCTCGGTGACGTCCTCGACGAGGAGGAGGCCGCCCCGGGCCGAGGTGCGGGCGCCGGGGGTGCCGAGGTCGGCCGCGAGCAGGCTGACGCAGCCGCCGTAGGTGACGCCCCGGGCCCGGCCGGGGACCAGGGAGGCCGCGGTCTCCAGGCCCAGGGTGCGTACCGACTCGGGTTCGAGGAGGGTGGCGCGCAGCCCGTCCTGGGTGGGTGCGTCCTTGAGGAAGGTCTCGGCGCCGACCATGGGGCCGAGCAGGGTGGAGAACCCGGCGCGCAGGGCGAACGCCTCGTGGAGCACGGTGATGTCGCTGTAGCCGACGAACGGCTTGGGGCCGGCCGCGCGGATGGCGGTCCAGTCGAGCAGGTCGACCATGCGGTGCGCGCCGTAGCCGCCCCGGGCGCAGAGGATCGCGTCGACGGACGGGTCGCACCAGGCGTCCTGGAGGTCCTGGGCGCGGTGTTCGTCGGTCCCGGCGAGGTAGCGCAGTTCGGGGTGGACGTCGCGGGCGTGCGGGGTGACGAAGGGGTCGAGGTCCCAGCCGCGCAGCAGGTCGAGCCCGGCGTCGAGCCGTTCGGCGGGTACGGGGCCGCTGGGCGAGACGACGGCGACCCGGGCGCCGGGCCTCAGCCGGGCGGCCCGGGCGAGCGGTTCGGGGCCTGCACCGGCCCCGGTGGCGACGGGGGCCGCGCTCATCGCTTCAGCTCCAGGGCCGGGACGTCGACTCCGTCGATGCCGAAGGTCTGCGCGTACAGGGAGAGTTCGGCCTCCAGTGCGCGGATCAGGGTGGCCTCCAGCCGGAAGCCGTGGCTCTCCCCGGCAAAGGTGAGGTAGGCGTGCGGGATGCCGCGTCCCTCGATCGCGGCGAGGAACCGCTCGCACTGCGCGGGCGGGCAGATCACGTCGTCCAGCCCCTGGAGCAGTAGGAACGGGGTGCGGAGCCTGTCCGCGTGGGTGAGGGGCGACCGGTCGCGGTAGCGGTCGGGTACCTCGGCGAGCGGGCCGACCAGGGATTCCAGGTACCGCGACTCGAAGTCGTGGGTCTCGCCGACCGCCCAGCCGGTGAGGTCGAGGATGGGGTAGCTGATGGCCCCGCAGGCGTAGAGGTCGGTGCTGGTGAGGGAGGCGGCGGTGGTCCAGCCGCCGGCGCTGCCGCCCCGGATCGCCAGCCGGGCGCGGTCGGCAGAGCCCTCGGCCGCCAGGGCCTCGGCGACGGCGGCGCAGTCCTCGACGTCCACGACGCCCCACTGTTCGCGGAGCCGTTCGCGGTAGGTGCGCCCGTAGCCGGTCGATCCGCCGTAGTTGACCTCGACGACGCCGATGCCGCGCGAGGTGAAGTAGGCGATCTCCAGGTCGAGGGCGAGCGGGACGCGGCTGGTGGGGCCGCCGTGCGCCCAGACGACGTACGGCGGGAGTTCGCCCTCGGGGCCGGTGTGCCCGGGGTTGCGGGGCGGGTACACCAGGGCGTGGATGTCCCGGCCGTCCGGTCCGGAGAAGGTGCGCTCCTCCGGCCGGGGGTAGTACGCCGGGTCGACGGCGTCGGTGTGCGGTGCGCCGATGGTCCGGGTGTGGCCGGTCGAGGTGTCCAGTTCGACGACCTCGTAGCCGGTGTACGGGCTCGCGGCCACGCCGACGACGCGGTCTCCGCGGACGGCGAGGGTCTCGGTCCAGGCGGTCCAGGGCCCGGCCACGTCGACGAGGTCGCCGGTCTCCGGGTCGAGCACGCCGAGCCGGGTGGTGCCCGTGCCGTGGATGACGGCGATCAGTCCGTTGTCGAGCTGCCGGAACCAGCGCAGGCCGATCTTCCAGAGCGGTCCGCCGAACTCCTCGCCCCGGCCGGGGCAGAGGGTGCTGGTCGGTACGGCCCCGTCCGCGACGGCGTCGGGCCGGATGCGCTGGAGCTGCCACCAGTCGCCGATGTCGGAGACGAAGAGCAGGGAGCCGTCGCGGTCCCATTCGACCTGGCAGACGGACTCGTCGGTGTCGCCGACGAGCGGCCGGATTCCGGTGAAGGTTCCCTCGTCGGTGACCTCGGCGAGCATCACGACCGTGCCGTCCCACGGCATGTGCGGGTGGTCCCAGGCGATCCAGGCGGCCCGGCGTCCGTCGTGCGAGACCCGGGGCCCGGTGACGAAGCGGTGGCGGTCGTCGGAGAGTTCGCGTACGGCGGCGCGGTCGTCGGCGGCGGAGCCGTCCAGCGGTACGGCGGCCACCACCCGGCGCACGTCGCTGGCGCCCTCGCCGGTGAACTCCTCCAGGACGCACCAGACCTCGTCCCGGTCCTGGTGGATCTGCGGGTCCACCCAGCGCAGCCCGCCGCCGGTGCCGGAGACCGGGGTGAGCGGCCAGGGGGCGTCGGGGCCGTCCGGGGCGTAGGCGTAGAGCCGCTGGTCGGCGAAGTGGACGAAGACGACGAGCGGGCCCCCCGAGGCGCGGGCGACTCCCGCCCACGGCTGTCCGCCGTACTCGATGACCCGGCTGCGGGCGTTCCACGGTGCGGGCAGCACGGTGGTGATCGCGCCCTCCGCGCTCCGGCGCACCAGGGCGCGCCGGCCTCCTTCGGCGGGGCGGGGTTCGGTCCACCAGACCTCCTCGCCGACGGTGCCGACGTACTCGGGGCGGCCGTCGTGCGAGGCGGCGAGCGCCGCGTCGACGGGGGTGGGCCAGGTGCCGTACGGGGCCGGGGCGGTGGTGGTGGGCTGGGCCGTGCTGGGCTGGGTGGACGCCATGGATGATTCCCCCGTCGTGGTCAGGCGCTGCGCAGGTAGTGGTCGAGGACGCGGACCCCGTAGTGCAGGGCGTCCACGGGAACGCGTTCGTCGACGCCGTGGAAGAGCGCCTGGTAGTCGAATCCGACCGGCAGCTTGAGCGGTGAGAAGCCGTAGCCGGTGATGCCGAGGCGGGAGAACTGCTTGGCGTCCGAACCGCCCGACATGGAGTACGGGACGGCGTGCGCGCCGGGGTCGAAGAGTTCGACGGCGGCGCGCAGCTTGGCGAAGGTCGGCGAGTCCACGGGTGCGGTGAGCGGCACCTCGCGGTGGATGAACTCCCAGTCGACGCCCGGCCCGGTGAGCAGGTCCATGGTGGTGTGGAACTCGTCCTCGCCGCCCGGGACCACGCGTCCGTCGATGACGGCGGTGGCATGGCCGGGGATGACGTTGACCTTGTATCCGGCGTCCAGCTGGGTCGGGTTGCTGCTGTTGCGGACGGTCGGCGCGATCAGGGCGGCGGCCGGGCCGAGCTTGCCGAGGAGTTCGTCGACGTCGAAGCCGGGGGCGTCGACGTCGACGGTGAGGCCGTGCAGCGCGGCGATCTCGGTGAGCCCGGCGCGCACGGTCGGGGTGAGGCGGACGGGCCAGGTGTACTCGCCGATCCGGGTGACGGCGGCGGCCAGCCGGGTCACCGCGTTGTCGCGGTTGACCTTGGAGCCGTGGCCGGCCCTGCCGTGGGCGGTGAGCTTGAGCCAGCCCGTACCGCGCTCGCCCGCGGCGATCGGGTAGAGGGAGAGGCCGTCGCCGGCGTGGAAGGTGAAGGCGCCGGACTCGCTGATGCCCTCGGTGCAGCCTTCGAAGAGGTCGGCGTGCCGGTCGGCGAGGAAGCCGGAGCCGTCGGCGGCGCTGGCCTCCTCGTCGGCGGTGTAGGCGATGACGATGTCGCGGCGGGGGCGGACGCCGGCGCGGGCCCAGCCCCGGACGACCGCGAGGATCATCGCGTCCATGTTCTTCATGTCGACGGCGCCGCGGCCCCAGACGACACCGTCGCGCACCTCTCCGGAGAAGGGGTGCACGGTCCAGTCGGCGGCCTCGGCGGGGACGACGTCGAGGTGGCCGTGGACGAGGAGGGCGTCGGCCGAGGGGTCGGTGCCCTCGATGCGCGCCACCACGTTGGTCCGGCCCGGGGTGCGCTCCAGCAGGACCGGTTCCAGGCCGATGTCCGCGAGGCGTTCGGCGACGTACTCGGCGGCCGGGCGTTCCTGGCAGGTGCCGTCGCCGCTGTTGGTCGTGTCGATCCGGATGAGCTCCGAGGTGAACGTCACCGATTCGTCGAGGGCCTGCTGGTCCACGGAATCGGGGGCGGGCGACTCAGCCATACTGTTCCTCCACTGCGGCGGACACGACGGTCGTGACCGCCTTGAACGTGCGGATCCCCTCGTACATCGTCGCGCTGGTGTACGCGACGCGCCGTTCGCCGGTCTGGGCCACGCCGGGGACGACGGTGGCGGCGGAAGCCAGGTGCTCGGCGTCGAACTCCAGCTCCACGGCGTAGGTTCCCCCGGTCACGGGGTCGTACCGGACGGCGAGCGGCGCGGCCTCGGCGGCCGCCGCGCGGATGTCGGCGGCGGTACGGGCGGGGGTGCGGCAGACCGCCGCGTACCGCGAGACGTAGTCCTTGACGGCGACCTTGCGGGCCTCGGGGGCGTACCCCAGCGCGTCCACGCAGGTCAGGTCGTCGCCGGTGACCAGCACGACGGGGACGCCGTACTCGGCGGCGACGTGCGCGTTGAGCAGCCCCTCACTGGCGCGCAGGCCATTCAGCCAGACGCCGGTGATCGAGTTGGCCAGGTAGGTGTGGGCGAGGACGCCCTCGGTGCCGGCGCCGGTGTGGTAGCCGACGAAGGCGACGGCGTCGACGTCTCCGTGCTGGATTCCCTCGACCATGGAAAGGGTCTTGTGCCGCCCGGTGATCATCTGGACGCGGTCGTCGAGCTGCTCCAGCAGGAGGTTGCGCATGCTCCAGTGGGCTTCGTTGATGAGCACCTCGTCGGCTCCCCCGTCGAAGAAACCGAGGGCCGCGGCGTTCACGTCCGAGGTGAACAGGGGGCGGCAGCGCTCCCACTGGGGAGCCCCGGGCAGGACGTCACCGGGCCAGGTCACACCGGTGGCGCCCTCCATGTCGGCGCTGATGAGGATCTTCATGCGGCCATACGGTACGCGCCCCGGTCCGCGCCGACCACGGCATTGAGGGGAGCGTCACGTGGCGCCGGGCGTCACCGTCCGCCCCGCGTCACCGTCCTTCCCGTACGGCCGGGACGACCACCGGGCGGATGCGCCGGGGCGGCACGGTGCGGGGGTGTCCGGGGCGCTTCCACTCGCGCGGGTAGCCGACGGAGACCTCCTCGAAGGGGACCCCGTCGTACACGGTGGACCGGGGGATGTGGAGGTGCCCGTAGACCATCGCGGCGACGGGGAAGCGGCGGTGCCAGTCGGCGGTCCGTTCGGTGCCGCACCACAGGGCGAACTCGGGGTAACGCAGGACGTCCATGGGGGTGCGGACGAGCGGGTAGTGGTTGACCAGAACGAGCGGCACGTCCGGGTCGAGCGCGCCGAGCCGCTCCTCGGTCAGGCGCACCCGCGCCTCGCACCAGGCGTGGCGGCTCTCGTACGGGTCCGGGTGGAGCAGGTACTCGTCGGTGCACACCACCCCCGCTTCGTGGGCGGCGGCCAGCGCCTCCTCACGGCTGAGCCCGGGGTGGGTGCGGAAGGTGTAGTCGTACAGCAGGAAGAGCGGGGCGACGGTCACGGGTCCCCGCGGTCCCCGCCAGACCGGATAGGGGTCCTCCGGCGTGACGATCCCGAGGCTCCGGCAGAGCTCCACGAGGTGGTCGTAGCGCTCGACCCCGCGCAGCCGCAGGGGGTCCTTCGGGGGCGTCCACAGCTCGTGGTTGCCGGGTACCCAGACGACTTTGGCGAAGTTCGAGGCGAGGACGCCGAGGGCCCAGGCGATGTCCTCGGACATCTCGCCGACGTCCCCGGCGACCAGGAGCCAGTCCTCCTCCGTCTCCGGCCGGAGACCGGCGACGATCCGGCGGTTCTCCTCGTGGGCCACGTGAAGGTCGCTGATGGCCAGGAGGTTGCCCGGAATCTGCGGCAAGTCGCTTCCTCTCGTCGGCCTCCGGGTGCGGAGGCGGTGCGTGCCGGTGCGGTGCACCCGTGGCCGGGTCCCCAGGGTCTCCCGTTCGGATCAGGCCGGAGTCGCGGGGTCGTGCCGCCTTCGAAGGCTGGCACGTCCGGCGGCCGGACGTAACCCCTGTCTGGCGTGTCGCGGGGTCCTGGGCCGCGCGGGGCGACCGGGTGATCACCCGCGCAACTCCAGACACATCGTCAACTTCCGCCCCTGGTCTTGCCAGAGCTCTCCGCAAGCCCTAGCTTCATCGCACCGTTAATCACATTTACTCATTGGCTTACGTACCGATACGCGCGCTACCACCCCCCGCACCGCACGGCGCCCCCACCGCCCACCCCCGCACAGCGCCTCCCCCCACTGCCCGCGCCGCCGCCCCGTCGCCGGAACGCGGGCCCGCCCCCCCACGAAGGAGATCCCGTGCGCCCACGCATGCGCGGAACCGCGATGGCCGCCGGACTCGTCCTCGCCGCCGCACTGTCCGCCACCACCGGTACGGCCGCGGCGGGCGACGCTCCCGGCGCCGCCCCGCAGCACGGTTCCAGCGTCCAGGCCGAGTACTTCCCCGACCCGGCGGGCGAGGGCCACCGGGTCCGGGTGCCCGCCGTCTCGCCGTACGCGGCGGCGGCTCCGGCCGCCTCCTCGGCGGCGCGCTCCACCGACGCCGCGACGGCCACGGACGGCGCGGTCACGGTCCTGTCCCGGACCGGCCCGAGCGCCGCCCGCATGGACGTGGCGATCATCGGCGACGGCTACACCGCCGACCAGCAGGCCGACTTCCTCGCCGACGCCCGCGCCCGGTGGGCGGACGTCACGGCCATCGAGCCCTACCGGAGCTACGCCGGCCTGTTCAACGTGTGGGCGGTCGGGGCCGTTTCGGCCGAATCCGGCATCTCCGGCGACCCCTCGGCGGACGTCGTGAAGAACACCGCGCTCGGCTCGTACTTCTGGTGTTCCGGCACCGAGCGGCTCATCTGCGCGGACCTCGCCAAGGTCAAGACGTACGCCGCCGAGGCCCCCGCGGCCGATCTCGTCGTCGTGGTCTCCAACTCGACGAAGTACGGCGGCGCGGGCTACTCGGGGCTCGGCTCCTCCTACGGCTTCGCCGGGGTCTCCACGCTCTCGTCCGACAACAGCCAGTCCAGCCTGATCGCCGCGCACGAGATAGGCCACTCCATCGGCCTGCTCGCCGACGAGTACACGTACGACACCTACGGCACGTACACCGGAGCGGAGCCCGTCGAGCCCAACTCCACCGTCCGCACCGCCGCGCAGCTGACGTCCGCCCAGGCCAAGTGGTACCGCTGGCTCGGCGAGAGCGACCCGTCGGGCGGCACCGTCGGTACGTACACGGGCAGTTCGTACTATCCGCTGGGCGTCTACCGGCCCACCGCCGACTCCCTGATGCGGTCGCTCTCCACCACCCGGTTCAACCTGCCGGGCCGGGAGGCCATGATCAGCGGCTTCTACCGGTACGCCTCCTCGCTCACCACGGCCACCACCGCAACCACGGTGAGCCGCGGCCAGACGGTCGCCGTGACCGTCGCCTCCCTGGCGGCGGGCCTCTCCCAGCTCGACCTGCGGTGGTACGTCGACGGCACCGAGGCCACCGAGGCGCACGGCCTGACGAGCGTGGTGCCGCAGCAGCTCGGCGTCACCGCGGACGGGCTGACGCACACCCTCCAGGCACGCGTCACCGACTCCACGGCCGCGCTGCGCGACCCGGCGGCCAAGACCGCCGCGACCGACACGCTGACCTGGTCCGTGGCCCCCTGATGTCCGGGGCGGTGCCGCTCCCCGGACGGGGGCGGCACCGCCCGGGACTCGCGCGGACGGCGCCGAGCCCGAGGATGCGGGAGAGTGGAGGCATGGCACTGCACTGGAAGCTCGTCATCGACAGCAGGGACGCGCCGGTTCTCGCCGACTTCTGGGCCGCCGCGCTGGGCTACGAGGTGGAGGACCCGAGCCCGCTCGTCGCACGTCTGCTGGCCGCCGGACAGCTCGCGGAGGAAGCCGTCACCGAACACGACGGCCGCAAGACCTTCCGCGGCTACGCGGCGATCCGCCACCCCGACGACCCGTTCGACGAGACCAGCGGCGTGGGCGCCGGGCGGCGGCTGCTCTTCCAGGACGTTCCCGAGGAGAAGTCCGGCAAGAACCGCCTGCACGTCGACATCCACAGCGAACCCGGCGGCCTCGATCAGCTGGTCGACCGCCTCAGGAGCCTGGGCGCCACCCCGGTCCGCGAGGTCGACAAGGGACCGGCCGGACATTGGTGGATCATGCGGGACCCCGAGGGCAACGAGTTCTGCGCGGCGTAGGCCGTGTCGTGAAAGTCCCGCCTGTCCGGCCCTTCCCGCGCCCGCTCCTCGCCTCGGACCCCGACCGGCCTGGGAAAACGCACCGGCCAAGTGGCAAACTGGCCGGGCGTATTCCATGCCGAGGGGGCCGCTGTGCCGATGATCCGTTCCATCCGTCGGGCGATGAGCCGTGCGATCCACCGCAAGGTCGACCTGAGCCACCCGGCCCGCTCCCCGCTCGGCAGCTCGGTCGTGAACTGCGTCTCGTACGAGGACGGCGTCCGGCAGCCCGTGACCGGTTCGCCGGAAGAGGCCCTGCGCCGGGTCCGGCGCTCCGGACGCGGCTTCGTCTGGCTCGGCCTCCACGAGCCGGGGCCGGAGGAACTCGCGCGCGTGGCAGCGCTGTTCGACCTGCACCCGGTGGCCGTGGAGAGCGCGCTGCGCGGGCACCAGCACCCCAAGGCGGAGCCGTACGGGAAGGGGCTGTTCGCGGTCTTCCGAACGTGCGGGTACGTCGACCACGAGCAGTTCACCGCCACCAGCGACGTGGTGGACACCGGTGAGCTGATGGTCTTCACCGGGGACGACTTCGTGATCACGGTGCGGCACGGCAGACACGGTTCCCTCGGCCCGTTGCGCGAGGCCCTGGAGGCCGACCCGGACCGGCTGCGGCAGGGGCCGGCCGCCGTGCTGCACGCCGTGGCCGACCGGATGGTCGACGCGTACCTGGATGTCGCCGACGCCGTACAGCACGACATCGACGCGGTGGAGACCGCCGTGTTCAGCGTGGACGCCGGACGCGGCGAGGCGGGCCGGATATACCAACTGAAGCGCGAACTACTGGAGTTCAAGCGGGCGGTCGCCCCGCTCGACCGCCCCTTGCAGGCGCTGGCGACCCGCCCCATGCCGACCGTACCGCCGGAGATACAGCCGTACTTCCGCGACGTGGCGGGCCATCTGACCCGCCTGAACGAGCAGATGGCGTCTTTCGACTCCTTGCTCGACTCGGTGCTCCAGGCCCATCTCGCGCAGGTGACGGTCGGGCAGAACGAGGACATGCGCAAGATCACCGCGTGGGCCGCGATAGTCGCCGTACCGACGATGGTCTGCGGGATGTACGGCATGAACTTCTCGCACATGCCGGAGCTCCGGTGGACCTACGGATACCCGTTCGCACTGGGGCTGATGGCCCTGGCGTGCTTGGTGATCCACCGGGGCTTCCGGCGCAACGGCTGGCTCTGACCGGGGGTTACTTCCCCGCGTCGGCGCCCGTGAGGATGGACTCGATGAGGGCGAGCTCGTCCGTGTCGAAGTCCAGGTTGCGGCTGGCCTCCACGCTGTTCTCCAGCTGGGCGACGCTGCTGGCTCCCACCAGTGCCGAGGTGACGCGCCCGCCGCGCAGCACCCAGGAGAGGGCCAGCTGGGCCAGCGACTGACCCCGCTCCTTGGCCACCGCGTCGAGGGCGCGCAGCTTCTCGACCAGCTCGGGGGTGACGGCGTCCGCGGTCAGGAACGGGCTGGAGCCCGCCGCCCGCGAGCCCTCCGGGATGCCGTCGAGGTAGCGGTCGGACAGCATGCCCTGGGCGAGCGGCGAGTACGCGATGGAGCCGGCGCCGACCTCGTCCAGCGTGTCCAGGAGGCCGTCCTCCACCCAGCGGTCGAGCATCGAGTAGCGCGGCTGGTGGATGAGGAGCGGGGTGCCCAGGTCCTTGAGGATGGCCGCGGCCTCGCGGGTCTGCTCCGGCGAGTAGTTGGAGATGCCGGCGTAGAGCGCCCGGCCGGAACGGACGGCGGTGTCGAGCGCCCCCATCGTCTCCTCCATCGGGGTGTCCGGGTCCGGGCGGTGCGAGTAGAAGATGTCGACGTACTCCAGGCCCATCCGTCCGAGGCTCTGGTCGAGCGAGGAGAGCAGGTTCTTGCGGGAACCCCACTCGCCGTACGGGCCCGGGCCCATCAGGTAGCCGGCCTTGGTGGAGATGATCAGCTCGTCGCGGAGTGCGGCGAAGTCGGTCGCCAGCGAGCGTCCGAGGGTGAGCTCGGCGGAGCCGGGCGGCGGCCCGTAGTTGTTCGCCAGGTCGAAGTGGGTGACGCCGAGGTCGAACGCCCGGCGCAGGATGGCGGCCTGCGTGTCCGGCGTCCGGTCGCCACCGAAGTTGTGCCACAGGCCGAGGGAGAGCGCGGGCAGCAGCAGGCCGCTGCGTCCGGTGCGCCGGTAGGGCATGGCGGAGTAGCGGTCGGCGGACGGAAGGTACATACGAAGGGCTCCGCGAGGTCGTCGGACGGGGCACTCCGGTCCGGAGTGCCGGGGGCTCTCTCCGCGGCGGGTATCCGCTGAGGGGGTCCGTCTCCAGGCTGACGGAGAAAGATCCAGCAGTCCAACGGGAAACAGCTCTGGCATTCATCGTTTAGATTCATCAATCATGGAATTGCGTCAGCTGGAGCACTTCGTCACCGTCGCGGAGGAGCAGCACTTCACCCGGGCCGCCGAGCGCCTCGCCGTGTCCCAGTCGGGTCTGTCGGCGTCCGTGCGGGCGCTGGAGCAGGAGCTGCGGACGCCGCTGTTCAGCCGGACGACCCGGTCGGTGCGGCTCACGGAGGCGGGACGGGCGCTGCTGGTGGAGGCGGTGCGGACGCTCGCCGGGGCCCGTGCGGCGCGGGACGCGGTGGACGCCGTGCGAGGGCTGCTGCGCGGCACACTGACGGTGGGGGTCGAGCAGTGCGTGGCGGGGGTCAGCCCGGCCAGGCTGCTGGCAGCGTTCCACCGGGAGCATCCGCACATGGAGATCCGGCTCCGCCAGGAGGGCACGATGAGCCTGCTGGACGGGGTGGCGGACGGTCGCCTGGACCTGGCGTTCGCGGCGACGGTGAGCCCGGTGGAGTGGCGCGGGGAACTGATCCCCCTGGCGACGGAGGAGATGGTGGTGCTGTGCGCCGCCGGGCACCGGTTCGCCGGGCTGCCCGGGGTCGAGTGGGGTGCGCTGCCCGAGGAGTCGTTCATCGACTTCCACCCGGACTGGGGCCCCCGGCGGGCCGCCGACGCGGCCTTCGCCTCGGCGGGGGTGCGCCGGACGGTGGCCCTGGAGGTGAACGACGTGCACAGCCTGCTGGAGCTGGTCCAGGAGGGGCTGGGCATCGCGGTCGTCCCGCGCCACTTCGCGCGCAAGCCGGAGGCGGCCCAGCTGGTGGCTCTGGACCTCGTGGCGCCGGAGGCGTCCGGCCCGGGGGCAGGGGCGCGGCCGGTGCGGTACGAGAGTGTGGTGGTGCTCCCGCCGCAGCGGGCGACGAGCCCGGGGGCGCGGGCCTTGGTGTCCCTGGTGACATCGGCGCGGGAGCGGGGCGAGGAGTAGGCGGCCGCGCGCCCCCGGGCGGCCGCCCCCGCCCGCCGGCTGCCGCCCGGGGCGGCACGACCGCCCCGTCCGCCGGGCCCTCAGTCCTCGTGGCCGAGCTGGAGGTCGCGCTCGGTGCGTCCGCCGCCGGCGACCTGGAGCACGGTGGCCACCGGCGGGTAGCCGGCCGCGATCACGGTGTACTCGCCGGACGAGAGGTCCACGAAGCGGAACGCGCCGTCCGGGCCGGTGGTGAGGGTGTCGACCACGTTGCCCGCGGCGTCGAGCAGGGTGACCCGGGCGTCCTCGACGAGCCGCCCGCCGGGGGCGCGTACGACTCCGCGCAGCACCGCGCCGCCGGCCAGTTCGATGTCCTGGCGGGTCTCGCGGGCCGCCTGCACGCTCACCGGCAGTGCGGCGGGCCGGAAGGCGGCGGCGCTGGCGGCGAGGGTGTACTCGCCCGCGACCAGTTCCGCGATGGTGTAGCCGCCCTCGTGGCCGGTCCTGGTGGAGGCGACGACCTCGCCGCGTACGTCGGTGAGGGTGACGGCCGCCTCGCGGACCGGGGTGCCGTCCGGGGTGAGGACCCGGCCGGTGAGGCGTCCTGCGCCGCCGAGCACGATGTCGAGGGAGACCGGCCGCTCGCCGACGGTGACGCTGACGGCCTGCGGCTGGTGCCCTCCGGCCGCGGCGATCAGGACGTACGAACCGGAGCCGGGCACGCTCAGCGCGTACCGCCCGTCGCCGTCGCTGGCGCCCCGGCCCACCTGGTGCCCCTGGACGTCGATGAGGGTGAGCGCGGCCCGGGGCACCGTGGTCCCGTCCTGGTGCTGGACACGGCCGCGTACCGGCACCCCCGCGACGTGGGCGACCACGACGGGCGCGGTCGCGGGTACGGGGACAGGGACGGTTACGGTGACGGCGGCCGGGATGCCACCGGCGTCGGGGATGCCACCGGCGTCGGGGACGGTACGGGCGGCGGGGATCTCGGTGGGCTCGGCGGCGGCTTCGGGGCTGTGGTGGGACACCAGCGGTTTCTCCTTGAGGAAGAAGGCGAGGACGAGACCGGTCAGCAGGACCGGCACCAGGTAGAGGAAGATCCGCGGCATCGCGTCCACGTACGCCTGGATGTACGCGTCGCGCAGCGCCGGGTCCAGCGTGCGGATCAGCTGAGGGGTGACGGACTTCGCGTCGGGCAGTCCCGCGCCGGAGGGCAGACGGACCGCCAGGGCGTCCGCGAGGCGTCCGGCGAAGAGCGTCCCGAAGATCGCCGCCCCGACGCTGCCGCCGATCTGCCGGAAGTAGTTGTTGGCGCTGGTGGCGGTGCCGAGGTCGGTGGGGCGTACGGAGTTCTGCACCGCGAGCACCAGTACCGGCATGACGAGGCCGATCCCGATGCCGAGCACGGCCTGGGCGAGGCTGTACTCCAGCCGGGAGGTCCCGAGTTCCAGCCGGGAGAGCAGCCACATGCCGACCGCCGAGAGGGCGCTGCCGGCGATCGGGTGGACCCGGTAGCGGCCCGAGCGGGAGATCATCTGCCCGGAGACGACGGAGGCGCCCACGATGCCGCCCATCATCGGGAGCATGAGCAGCCCCGACTCGGTGGCGCTCACGCCGTCGACCATCTGAAGGTAGGTCGGCAGGTAGCTCGCCGCGCCGAACAGCGCGACGCCGATGACGGCGCCGACCAGTCCGCTGACGTTGAAGACGGAGTCGCGGAAGAGCCGCAACGGAATGATCGGTTCTGCTGCGCGGGCCTCGACGGCGACGAAGAGCACCGCGGTGACGACCGCTCCGACGGCGAGCAGCACGATGGTCCGCGATCCCCAGGCGTACTCGGTGCCGCCCCAGCTGGTCAGCAGCACCAGGCAGGTGGAGGCGACGGCGAGCAGCGCGGCGCCCAGCACGTCGAGTTTCGGGCGGACCTTGGGCCGGGGCAGCTTGAGGACGACGGCGATGACGGCGAGGGTCGCCAGTCCGAACGGCACGTTGATGTAAAAGCACCAGCGCCAGGTGACGTGGTCGGTGAAGAACCCGCCGAGGAGCGGCCCCGCCACGGACGCCAGGCCGAAGACCGCGCCGATGAGCCCCATGTACCGGCCCCGCTGCCGGGGCGGCACGATGTCCGCGATGATCGCCTGCACGCCGATCATCAGCCCGCCGCCGCCGATGCCCTGGAGGGCGCGAAAGGCGATCAGCTGGTCCATGGTGCGCGACCAGCCGGCGAGGGCGGAGCCGATGACGAACACGATGATCGCGAACTGGAAGACGCCCTTGCGGCCGAAGAGGTCGCCGAGCTTGCCGTAGAGCGGCAGCACGATCGTGGACGCCAGCAGGTAGGCGGTGACCGCCCAGGACATCTTGTCGAGCCCGTGCAGTTCGCCGACGATCTTCGGCAGCGCGGTGGCGACGATCATCTGGTCGAGGGCGGCGAGCAGCAGGGTGAGCATCAGCCCGAGGAAGACCGTACGGACCTGACGGAGGTTCACCTCGCCCTCGGCCGCCGCCGGCCCAAGCCTCTCGGGCGCCCCGGACGCATCGGGTGTCCCGCGTCCGGGCGGCCCGGCCTGTACGGGCAACTCCTCGGTCGGGGTGTCGTCCGGCGGGACCACGGGCGGGCGCCCCGCCTGGTCCTCCCGGTCCCCCGATCCGTCCGGCCCGCCCTCGACCAGCGTGCTGCCACCCACCACGGAACGCTCCCCTCGTCGCACTGCGCCGAACATTTCTCGCATCAGGCGGGAAGGCGGGGCAAACGACTTCGAGGGGCGTGGACGGCGTGCGCGGAGGCGTATCCGCCGGTGGGAGCGGGGGTGGGGCGCAGAACAGGTTGCCCTGGAAAACCACTCGTTCCGGTGAGGCGTCCGACGCCCCGAGTGGCGGGTGGCCGGTGGCGGACGGGGAGCGGAACCGGCGCGCGGACGGTGGCCGATGACGGTGGAGGGCGGCGTACCGGTGGAACGGGACCGGCGCGCGGACGGTGGCGGTGGGCCCACCGTCCGGCGACAGGTACTACTTCGCGGTCTTCTCGACCTCGGTGGCGAGGTTCTGGAGCAGCTCGTCGTAGATGCGCGCGAGTCCCTTGGGGGCGAAGGTCCGCTCGAAGAACCCTCCGATGCCGCCGGCACCGTTCCAGACGGTGGAGACGACGGCCTTGGAGCGGCCCTCCCCGGCGGGGGTGACGGTCCAGGTGGTGACCATCGAGGAGTTGCGGTCCTTCTCGACCAGCTGACCGTCGGTCGGCTCGGTCACCTCCAGGAGGCAGTCGCGCACCCGCTTGCTGGTGGCCTGGAGCTTCCAGTGGACGAGGGTGCCTTCACCGTCGCCGCCTTCGCGGACCTCGTACTCGCTGAAGTGCCCGGGCAGCACCTTGCCCCGCACCTCCTTGTAGTCGGCCAGCGCGTCGAACACCGTCTCCGCGTCCGCCGCGATGGTCCGCTCCGTCGTGGCTTCGACCTGCGCCATGGCTGTTCCTCCAGCATTCGGTTGATGAAGACCCTGGCTGAGCCAACCACCCCGGGAGGGTCCGCTCAAAATCGGGGCGGTGAACCTCCGGCCGGACCATGCCTTCCACAGGCGGCCAGGAGCCGGCCCGAAGTCGTGCGGACACTCGCCGGAAGGGCGCTCCGCACGATCAAGGGAACATGTGTTCTATTCTCGGAATCGAGCCACCGAGGAGGTGCCGATGCGCTGGGACCACCTGGCCGAGAACACCACGGATGCCGGAGACGCCACCGGCCGGGACGATGGACGGGCGGCCGCGAGCGGGCCGCGTGCCGCCGCGCTCTTCGCCGCCGACGCGGTCACCAGCCGCACCTTCGACACCCCTGAGTTCCAGGGGATGACCTTCCACGAGATCCGCGCCCGCTCGGTCGTGAACCGGGTACCCGGGGCCTCCCGGATGCCGTTCGAGTGGACGCTCAACCCCTACAGGGGCTGCAGTCACGCGTGCGTGTACTGCTTCGCCCGCAAGACGCACAGCTATCTGGACCTCGACACCGGGGCCGGTTTCGACTCGCAGATCGTCGTCAAGATCAACGCGGTGGAACTGCTCCGACGGGAACTGGCCTCACCGCGCTGGCGCGGGGACCACCTCGCGATGGGCACCAACGTCGACTGCTACCAGCGCGCGGAGGGTCGGTACCGCCTGATGCCGGGGATCATCGGCGCCCTGCGCGACCACGCCAACCCCTTCTCGATCCTGACCAAGGGCACCCTGATCCTGCGCGATCTCGACCTGCTGCGGCAGGCCGCCGAGGTGACCGAGGTCGGCGTCTCCGTCTCGGTGGGGTTCGTCGACCGCGAGCTGTGGCGCACGGTGGAACCCGGCACCCCCGACCCCCGGCGCCGACTGGATGCCGTTCGTACCCTGACGGAGGCGGGCATCGGGTGCGCGGTCCTCATGGCCCCCGTGATCCCGTTCCTCGGCGACGGCCCCGACCAGCTGCGGGCCACGGTCCGGGCCATCGCCGAGGCGGGCGCCACCTCGGTGACCCCGCTCGTGCTGCACCTGAGGCCGGGCGCCCGGGAGTGGTTCATGGCGTGGCTGGGCCACCACCACCCGCACCTCGTCGCGCGGTACGAGCGGATGTACGCGGGCGGTTCGTACGCCCCGCACTGGTACCAGCGGCAGATCACCCGGCAGGTGCACGAGATCGCCGCCGAGTTCGGCATCGGCCCGCCCACCCGGGGTGCCGCCCGGCGGATCACCCCGCCCGTGCCGCCGGCCGGTGGCACGACCGGGACGACCCCGGGCCCCACCCAGCTCACGCTTCTCTGAGGCGGGACCCGCCGGCGGCTTCCGCGTTCGGATCTTGCTGGGCCTTGCTGGGCAAGGGCGATCCGTCGAAGTGCCGCCGTTCGGCCGGAGCCCGGCAGACGGCACCTCGAAGACACGCCCCAGCGGGGCCCTCGGCGTGGTGTGCCGCCGACCGCCGCCCGTAGAGGGCCGCTCCGGGCGGCGGCACACCCTCAGGCGTTGGCGGCCTCGCGGCGTTCGGGCCGGACGATCAGCCGCCAGGCGGCGACCGCCGCGCCGACGTAGGCGGCGCCCGCCAGCAGGAAGCAGACGGCGGGTCCGCGGTTCCAGTCCGGGACCGTGGCGAGCACCACGCTCATGGCGGCGATGCCCACCAAAGTCCCGATCTGCCGGTTGGCGTTGAGGACGGAGCCGGCCACGTTGGCGTTCTCGGGCCCGGCGGAGTCCACCAGCGCCGCGGTCATCCCGGGAGAGATGACGCCCGAGCCGATGTTGGCGATGCCGACGGCGACGGCCACGACCCAGTAGGGCGTCGTCGAAGTGACACCCGTCATGGTCAGCGACGCGACTCCCGCGATCAGCAGGAAGAACGTCAGCAGCGCCCCGTTGGAGAAGCGCGCGGAGACACGTGCGTAGACGAGGTTGGCCAGCGGGAACCAGATCGTCATGGGCAGCAGTTCCAGACCGGCCCGCAAGGGGCTGGATCCCCGGGCGTGCTGGAGGTAGAGCGCAAGCATGAACATGCTGCCGTAGAGCGCGAAGTTGAAGAGGAAGCCCACCAGGTTCGCACCGGAGAAACTCGGCCGCCGGAAGAGGCTCCACGGCATGACCAGGTGTTCGGCCCGGCGCTCGCGCGCCACCAGCGCCCCGCCCGAGACGACGAGTACGGCGTACGCGACCAGCAGGGGGCCGGCGTCCCAGCCGAGGCGCGGCCCCTCGATGAGCGCGAAGCTCAGTGCGGCGAGGGCCGCGATCCACAGGACGTGACCGGGCACGGCCAGCCGGACGGGGCGGACCTCGGCCGGGGCGACACAGCGCAGGGTCAGCAGGATGCCGACGAGGCCGATGGGCAGATTGAGGAAGAAGATGCTCTGCCACCCGAACGCGCTGACCAGCAGGCCTCCGACGCTCGGGCCCAGCCCCGCCGAGGTGGCCACGATCGCCGACCACAGGCCCAGCATGCGCGTCCGCTCCCGCTTCTCGGGGAAGGAGAGCACCAGCAGCGAGAGCGAGCTGGGCATGAAGAGTGCCGCGCCCACCCCTTGCCCGAGGCGGGCGCCGACCAGTGCGGCGGCGTTCGGTGCGAGCGCGCAGCCGAGTGAGGCGACGAAGAAGACGGCCATGCCCCACAGGTAGACGTTCTTCGCACCCAGCCGGTTCGCGAGCCCGCCGCCCAGCAGGATGAGCGAGCTGAAGACCAGGACGTAGCCGTCCACGATCCACGTGAGTTCGGACCACGAGGCGTGCAGGTTCTCCTGGATCGCGGCGCCGGCGATGTTGACGACGGTCACGTCGAGTGCCGCCATGACGAAGCCGGTGGCGAGGGCGGTCAGCCGCAGCCCCGGCGCCGCTCCGCGTCGGGCCGGCGCGGCCCCGGGGGGCGATGACAGTGTGTCGGATCCGATGGTGGGCATCGTCTTCTCCTCGCTGGGGACTCCGGTCGTGCTGCGGCGGTCGCGCGGGCCACGGCGAAGACTATGTCGATGAGCATCAAACTTCACGAGAATCGAACTTTCGGCTGCCGTAGGATGAGCCGCCGCGTTCGAACGCAGGGAGGCCGGACCACATGACCGCACGGACGACCGAGCGCATCGCCGACCACGTCCCCGCCGAGGACATGAAGCTCCAAGACGTACTGGAAGCCCTGGTCGACCCGGTGCGGCGCAGCATCGTCCGGCAACTCGCCGTCTCGGAGCGGGACATGGCGTGCGGAACCTTCGACATCGACGTCACGAGATCCACCAGCAGCCACCACTTCAAGGTTCTGCGGCGTGCGGGGATCATCCGGCAGCACTACGCGGGCACGGTGAAACTGAACACGCTGCGCCGCGCGGACCTCGACCGCGCCTTCCCCGGTCTCCTCGACGCGGTCATCGGGGCGGCGCTCCAGGAGACCGGGCGGTAAGGGCCTCGGTCCCGGCGTCGGACCCGGGCATCGCCCCGGGGTCCCGATCCCGGACCCTCCCATGAGAGTCCCGGGCCAGGCCGTGTCCGACCATTCCCGCCGGGCGGGCGGCGCCCGACGCGCATGGTCGGACACGGCCCAGGCGTGACGCCGACCGGCCGCCCGTACGGGTCAACTCCGGCCGCGCCGTGTCCCTCCCCCGCCGATCGCGGGGAGCATCCGGCGGAGGCTGCGCCCCGAAGCAGCCGCGATCCCTCGCCCCGGGAGGCCGTATGACGAACCGTGCAAAAATCCTGGTCGCCGCTGGTGCGGTGGTCGCCGGTCTGGTGACCGGCGTACCCGCTCCGGCGACAGCCGACACCGGCGCCGTGCCCGTGCCCGTGCCCGTGCCCGTGCCGCTGAAGTGGACCTCGTGCGCGACGGAGGCCCGGCCGACGCTCCAGTGCGCCTCGGTCCGGGCCCCGCTCGACCACGCCCGTCCGGACGGCCGCCAGGTCACGCTCGCGCTGACCCGCGTCCCGCACACCGCGAAGACCTTCCAGGGACCCCTGCTGGTCAACCCGGGCGGCCCCGGCGGCAGCGGGCTGAACCTGGCCGGGTTCGTCTCCACCGCCCTGCCCGCGAAGGTCGCCGCCCAGTACGACGTGATCGGCTTCGACCCGCGCGGCGTCGGGAAGAGCACGCCGAAACTCGACTGCGTGCCGGGGTACTTCCGGCCGGTGCGCCCCGCATCGGTCCCCACGTCCCTCGCCGCCGAGCGGACGGTCCGCGACCGGGCCGCCTCGTTCGCCCAGGCCTGCGGAAGCAAGTACGGCGACCTGCTGCCGTACATGGACACCGTGAGCGCCGCCCACGACCTGGACGTGATCCGCGAAGCCCTGGGCGCGCGGCGGATCAACTACTTCGGCTACTCCTACGGCACCTACCTCGGCGCGGTCTACGCCCAGCTCCACCCGGACCGGGTACGGCGGTTCGTGCTCGACTCCGTCGTGGACCCCGAGGGCGTCTGGTACGCGGACAACATCGCCCAGGACTACGCGTTCGAAGCGCGCCACAAGGCCTTCGCCGCCTGGGTCGCGAAGAACGACGCGACGTACCGTCTCGGTGGGGACCCCGACGCGGTCGAGGCCGCCTGGTACCGGATGCGGGCGGCGGTCGCCGAGAAGCCGGCCGGCGGCAAGGTCGGCCCCGGGGAACTGGAGGACACCTTCCTGCCCGGGGGCTACTACAACGGCTACTGGCCCCACCTCGCCGAGGCGTTCGCGTCGTACGTGAACGACGCCGACGGGACGGCGCTGCTCGCCGCCTGGGAACGGTTCGGGGAGACCGGCGACGACAGCAACGGCTACTCCGTCTACACGGCGGTCCAGTGCCGCGACGCCGCCTGGCCCCGGGACTGGAGCACCTGGCGCACCGATGCGCGGGGGGTGGCCGCGCAGGCGCCCTTCATCACCTGGAACAACACCTGGTACAACGCGCCGTGCGCCAGCTGGCCGGTGGAGCCGCTCAGCCCCGTCCGGATCTCCAACGACGCGGTGCCGCCGATGCTGCTCTTCCAGGCGACCGAGGACGCGGCCACCCCGTACGAGGGGGGCCTGAGCATGCACCGCAAGCTCAAGGGCTCCCGCCTGGTGGTGGAGGAGGGCGGCGGGAACCACGGCATCACCCTGAGCGGCAACACCTGCCTCGACACCTATCTGTCCGAGTACCTGGCGACCGGCGCCGTACCGACCGGGAGCGGCGGCGCGGACGCGGACGCCGTCTGCACGGCCCGCCCCGACCCGAAGCCGCTGCCCGCCGAGAAGGCGCTGCGCGCGACGGACAGCGGGACCACCTCGGGCACCGGCGGCGGAACCCTGCACGGGCTGCTCGGCTTCCGGGGCTGACCGGCGCGCGGGCCCGGCCCGGGCCGTGGTCAGTAACGAGCGGGCGGCCGGCGGACCGTGATCGGTGGACCGGTCACGGTCGGCCGGAGGGCGCTTGCGAGGCCGCGCTCGGCGTCCGTTCCGGCGTCCCGTTACGGCGTCCCGTTCCTTGGGCGCTCGGCTTGGGCGTACGGCGACTGTGGGCGGCCCGGCCGGGCTTGGTCCGCGGCTTGCGGGCCGTCCGCTCCTTCAGGTTGGCGCTCGCCGGTATCCGTCCACGCGGTGCGGGCGGGACCTGCTTGTCGTGGGCCGGGCGGCCGCTCCGCTCGCCGCGGAACAGCGAGAACCCGGTTCTCCGCGCGTGGCGTTCTGCGGCGACCTGCGGCCCGGCCGCCGTCTCGCCGAGGTCGGGCCACGCCCTGGCCGATTGGACCAAGTCGGTTCCTTGTGAGGAGCGTTGAGTAGCTGGATACTCCGTCTGACTGATCTGAATCTGTTCGAGGGGGACGTTATGGATCTTGTTCAGTTAGCGGAGCGCTCTGCTGCGATCACGGGGGATTTCCTGCTGGCGTCGGTGACGGGCGCGGCGGGCCAGGCCAGTTCTGCTGCGGGGGCCGCGGTCGTGCAGCTGGTGATGGGGAGGCTCGGTCTCAGCCCGGCCACGTCCGAGACTGTTCCGGCACTGCGGGCTGCCCCGGATGACCCGCAGCAACGGTCGGAGTTCGCCGCTGTTCTGCGGGATGTTCTCGCGCAGGACCCCGGGTTTGCCAGCTCTCTTTCTGAGGCAGTCCAGGCCGCGGAGCGCAATGTCCACGTAGTCGCCGACCGGGAAAGCTTCGTCACGGTCGACTCTCCTGTCACGGCCCACGGCCGCGGGACTGCAATCGGTCGTGACCAGCACAACACCAAGCACACGACAAAGAAGACGGGCGCCTTGTGGGCTGCAGCTGTCGCCGCCATAGCCGTACTTGGTGGGGGAACCACTTTCATGGTGACGCAGAGCAGTCCCGAGAGCAGTTCGCAGGAGCAAGCCGAAAAGGCTGCGGTCGACTTCGTGAGGGCCGGGTACAACGACGATGTCGAGACCATGTGCGGGCTGACCTCCCCCAAGCAGGACGGCAGTATCGCGCCCTGCCGTACGGAGGAGACAATGCAGAAAGCGATAGAGGACGTGAAGGCAAGGCCCGTCCCGGACGAAAAGTACGCCGCCGCGTCACGGGGTTGGAAGGCTGAAAAGTCGAATCTGCCCAGTCACAACACGGCCCTGGTGACAACCATCAACAACCAGATCGGCATTGCAGTCGTCGTCCACCTGACCCACGAAAGCGGTGACTGGCGCGTCATCGGAACGGAAAGCGCCCGCATCTCCTGAACTCGCACGCGGCCACCCAGAGGGCCGCAGGCGGAGTCGGAGAAGGCGTTGGCGACCGTCCGCACTGCCTTTGCGCACGGTCGTAGGCTCACCGTGAAGGCGGAAGAACATGCTTGGCGATTGCGGGAGCGTCTTCAGGTAGCAGGTTCCGGGCTGGGCAACTGCAGCGAGGGCCGGGTCCCCTGGCGGTTCGGCGGGTGCCGGGGCGGGGCGGACGGCCTGGCGGACCACGGCGCGCACCGCGGGCTCATCGAGGGCTTGGAACACCGACGCGCCCCGCCGCGTTGGCCGAAGCAGCTGTCGCCATCGAGCGCGCCGCGCAGCAGCCGCCGGTCGGTGTCAGTCGCCGCGCGGTCGCCAAGCTTGGCCCAGGCGGGTGGAGACGGTGACTGCCCACATCCACATCAGGATGCCGATGACCAGGACGACTCCCGCCACTGACCAGAGCAGTTCGCGGGTGATGTAGGACACGCCGTTGGCGTTGATGGGAGCGGCCAGGGCAGCTGCGACGGCGGTGCCGGCCAGACCGGCGAGTGCGAGGGGGGCCAGGACGGCCCACGCGGCGCTCGTCCGGAAGACCCGCAGGCCACCGGTCAGGACGGACAGTGGTGCGAGCGCCCGTCCGTGGCGGAGGAACTCCGCCACGCCGCTGAGTCCGGCCGTCACGGCGAGCACGGCGATACCGAATACGCCGAACAGGACGCTCCAACGGCCTTGGTCCTGGTTGGGCATGCCGGCGGTCAGCTGGTCTTCGCCCGGAGCGCCGATCCGCGCGCCGCGCGGAAACACCTCGTACGACAACTTCTTGAGGGCGGGAACGGAGAGATCGTTCCCATCGGGGCGCAGAACCGCGAAGGTGGCATTTTCGCTGGAAGCGGCGGCGAGTCGGGCGAGCGTGTCGCGGGTGGTGCGGCGGATGTCGAGTATGAGAGCGCCGTGGGGTGTCCAGCGGACCAGTTCCCGCAGCCTTGGATCCTCTGGCACGCCGTCCGCCCGCGCGCCGTGCGGAGGGCATGGGAGTCGCAGGGCGGTGAGGGCTGTGCAGTCGCCGTACAGGGTGATCGGCCCGTTGTGGTTGTTTGTCGGTGGAGTGAGCAGTACGGCCTCGGTGTCCGGGAGGCGTCGGAGGAAGGTGGTCATGTCGGCTGTGGTCACAGTGCCGCGGGTACCGACGGAAACAGCGCTGCGGCCGATGCGGTTGAGGGTGTATCGGGCGTCGGTGCTCTGCGATGCGAACAGGTCCTGCCAGGCGATGGCCTGCATCAGCACGATGAGCGCCACGGTGATGCCGGTGACCAGGCGGGCGGTGGCTCCGGGATGTGTGCTGGTCCGGCGTCCCGCCACCAGGGTTCCGGCGAGGCCGTGTGTCTGTCCCTGTCGGGTGAGGACCCGTCCGGTGGCCATTGTGACGGTTGCTACGGCGGCGGGGAGGGTGAGCATGGTGCCCGCGGTACCTGCCCAGCCGAGGATCATGTGCCAGGCGGAGCCTGGTCCGGCGAAGTCCGGTCCGCGTATCGCGACGAGCATCATGACCGGGCACAGGGCGGCCAGACGGGACATCCAGGTGTTTCTGGCTGCGCTGCGGGGCCGGGTCCCGCCGCCACCCCGGCGCGGAGCGAGGTCCGCGATGACCACCGCCGCGAGGACGACGAGGAACGCCACCACGGGCACCAGCGCGATTCCCCAGCCGTGCTCGCGAAGATACGCGGAGAAGAGCGCATAGCCGGTGTGGGGAATCCGGAGGTCACGCAGCATCGCCGTGGCCACGACTGCCGCTCCGAGGGCGGCGCCGATCAGGGCCGGGAGCTGGGCCTCGCCGACCGCGACGAGGGCACGGTCGCGTCGCTTGCCGCCCAGAGCGGCGACGAGCGCGGTCCTGCGGTCGCGGGCATGGGCACCGATCCGTACCCCTACCACCAGCAGGGCGAGCCCGGGCAGAACGACCATGCCGGCCACGACGGCCTCGAACATCCACTCCGGCTTGTTGTCGTACCGGCCCGAGCCGGGTTCGAGGCCGGTGGCGACCTGTCCGGCAGTCGGGCCGAACCCGCTGACCAGTGCGCTCGGCGGCCGCGCTCCCAGACCGTCGCGCGGGCGGACGTACGCGAGCCACTCGGACGACTCGTCCAGCCCCACCGACCCGATGGTGCCCGCCAGTTCGCCGTAACGGTGGTCGATGTCCTCGTTCGCGCCGGCCTCCCGGAGCGCGGGGGAAAGCACCGCCTGCCCCGGTGCCGGCCAGTGGTCCACACCGGGCGGAAGCGGCGCGTCCCCTCGGTGAGGGGCGAGGTACACCACACTGAAACGCCGCTCCCCGTCGAGCGTGTCCGATCCCACGAGCCAGACGGTGGAACTCTCCGTCCGCTGCGACGCGCGCTCCACCACGGGGGTCCGGGCCACCCGCCGTTCCTCCTGGCCCGTATACACGGCGTGCACCGCGACCAGCGTGCCCAGACCGAGGACGAGGACGACCGTCGCGAGAAGCAGCGCGACGAACCGTGCTCCGCCCGCCTCCGAGCGCCGGCCCGCGACCCGGCCGACTGTCAGGAGCCTTCGCGCGAGCCCCCGCGAGTCGCCTACGCCCTTCACTCGGCCGCTCCCTTGATGACCGTTTCCAGTGTTCCGGCGGAGAGCCGGAGCACACGGTCGGCGCGCTCGGCGATGCCCGGGTCGTGGGTCACGACGAGGAGCCCGCAGGAATGACGCCGGGGCAGGGCGAACAGCAGCTCCGCGGTCCGGTCGCGGGTCTCGGCGTCCAGCGCACCGGTCGGTTCGTCGGCCAGTACGAGGGCCGGTTCGTTGATCAGTGCCCGGGCCACCGCCGTACGCTGCCGCTCACCGCCGGACAGCTCCTCACTGGTCGTAGCACTTGGCACTCCGAGGTCGTCCAGCAGACGCTGCGCCCGCTCGCGTGCGTGGCCGCGGCTGTCGCGGGAGAGCAGGGAGGCGAGTACGACGTTGTCCAAGGGGCTCAGTTCCGGGAGGAGTTCGCCGAACTGGAAGACCATGCCGATCGCCCGGGCCCGCAGCGTGGCGAGCCGCGATTGCCGCAGCCCCACGATCTCCGTGCCGGCCACCTTCACCGAACCCGCGTCCGGACTGATCAGGCCCAGCACGCACGACAGAAGTGTGCTCTTCCCTGATCCGCTGGGTCCGGTCACGGCCACGGACCCTCCGGCACGCAGCGAGAGGGCGAGGTCCGCGAAGAGCGTTCGCTCGCCTGCCTTGTGTCGCAACCCCGTGATCTCCAGAACGGGTTGCCCGTCCCCCGACTCATGCACCGTACCCACTCATCCTGTCCTCGCTGTGCTGTTGTGCGTGCCCGGAACGCGACCGCGCGGTGGGACGGTCCGGACCGTCCCACCGCGACGGAATGCTGACTACCGTCCGTCTCCGGGGCGGTCATCCTGGCCGCACCGGTCCGGCTGCGCGGCGAGGTCGACACACGCGGTGACCTTGGGGATGTAGTTGGTGGTTCGTTGCTGCTCACCACGGTGGTCCCGTTGCCGCTCTGGTTGGCGAGCCGTAGCCCCGTGTTGCACAGACGGACCCGACGCGGTTACCTGCTGCGGATCCTCGGCGAATAATTCTCGCCTCTCCGCCGCAGCGCCGCCACGCTCTCACGGCGGCGAATATGCCTCAAGCGATTCGGTGAAGGCGAAACGGAATCACTCACCATCGGAATGCTACATTCCGTCACTGCCCCTGGAATCGAGAAGGGTAAAAGTTGCAATGTGCGCAATTCGAGGTGCCAATCGATGGATTCGTCACGCACCGTCCACCGGTGATCTGCGCCACATTAATCCACGAGAGATAGTTTTAGCCGGAATCATTGGCTGAAACCGTAAGAACATGAGGGCGCATTCCCGCCCGGAGGTCAAAAGGTTGCGTCATCTCCAGTAGGTGGCAGTCATGCACGACAGGTATAAATTGAGCCAATCAAACAGAATTCGCCAAATATCGACTTCGCGCAAAATGCTTCTCTACAGCCGTCTCGGCACTCCAGCGAAACCATCGCGCCACTGGTGATGGGCCGACGACGGCTGCGCGGGACGGTCCCGCCGGATCCGGCGGGGCCGCGCGCTCGTACCTGCAGCAGGTGTCAGGACGTGAGCCCCAGAACGCGGACCGTCTCGCCGGACCACCGCTCCGGTCCCGCAGCCGGCCACAGGATGAGGCTGCGGCACCAATTTGTGGTGATGCTGTCGTAGGACACGATGTCGGCGAACTGGGTGACACGCCCAACCTCGGGCCAGAAGGGCGCAAGGGCTCGGGACGCGAGTTCTGCCGGACCATGAAACGTGGTACGGCCCCTTGCTGGCCACCGAATGGAAGGCCCTGGTCGCGTGCGAGATGACCGAGCGGCGGGCCACTCACGGACCGTCGCGCTGACCGGCCTGCGGGATGCTCAGCTGCTGCGCGTGAAAGTAGCGATTTCGCACTGGTCGGGGTCGCCGACGTAGCTGTAAAGGTACGGGTCGTCCCGGCTGCCGCCGACGTCGAAACCCTCCCCGTAGGTCCCCCCATTTTTGGCATCGCTGTTCCAGAAGCCGCTGATCTTATGGAACGTGAAGTCAACAGGCCAGTCGAGGTTGGCGCCGGCAGTCAGCTCCCATGTTCCGCTTCCTGTTCTGCTCCGCGGGTCACCGGTGGCGCCGTCCAGGCCCGTGGGCCACCCGACGGTAGCGAACGTTCCATTGTTCCTGAGAGTCACTCGTCCGGAAGAGTTCTGGTAAGTGCCGACCAGATCCTGGAAGGTGAGCCCATCGGGCCGCTGGCCCGCACCCGAACACCAGGAGTTTCCCGCGGTGCACCCAGTGGTGGTCACTGATGCAGCCACGATCAGTGTGCATGCCAGACCAGACAGCCTTCGGCGCATATTCCCCCCGCTCAATAGACTCAACACGGGGCAGTATTCCCGTGGTCCTGTCGTACCGGGTCCCGGGGCAGGGCTTCGGCGTAGTCGGCGGGTGCCTGTCTTGTGATCACGCGAGGCCGAGGAGTGCGAGGGGCCGGCGTAGGTCGCGTGCGTTGCGGCGGAGGCCGTCGGCCCGTGGCCTCGCGGACCTGCTCCGCGCCGGCATCGTCGGGATCGAGCTCTCCGACCGCTGAAGCTCAGTGAACGCTTCGTATGGCGATAACCGCCGCATGAAGCGCTCACGCGGAACCGAAACCCCTGAGGTCCCTGAGGTCAGTCCTGATCTTGGGTGTACTGGGCCGCGTACCAACTGGAGTCGATGGCGGGGTTGCGCAGCGCCCCCCAAAATCGGTCGTCAGGTATCGGTGGCATTGACGGATGGCCCAGGTCCGCATGCAGATCCGCACGCCAGTCGAGAGTGAAGTGACTCCGGGTCTCCGCGCTCTCGCACACGGATCTATAGGGGGATCCCCAGATCCCGAGGGCTATCTTCTCCGCGGCCCACCTGCGAGTGACGTCTCGGCCGGTGTCGGCCTGTGCGAGCACCGCGCGGAGTCGCAAGGCGAGCGGGCCGGTTTGGTCCGGCCGCGGTAGGGCCACACCACGCTCCCACGCGTCCAGGGCTGCCTTGACCTCCGGGTAGTTGTTCAACCCCGTTTCGACCGCCAGTCTGCGCAGCTGCTTCCGCGCGGCCTCAACCACCTGCTCATACGGCAGGACTGCGATCAGTGCACCGAGTTCCTCATGTCCGTCCAGGTGGCTCACGTGGAGGAGGTCGGTGGGGCTGTGGGACAGGTCCAGCTCTGGCAGCTGCTCATCCGGTGCGGGAAGGGGCTCGTCGGCACTGCACTGCGGCCTGGCAGGCAGAGGCGCCTCCCAGAACAGTCGGCCGTTGAAGGTGACGACACCAGCCTCCTGGCCGCGCTCAAGCATGTCGGCCAGTTCGGCCAGATACCCACCCAGCGAGTCGGCCTGCCCAAATCTGGTGCCGGTCTCGTCGAAGAACCGTCCGATCGCACCGAAGGAGTCCCGCTCAGTACGGCAATCCATCAGGAGACCGTCCGACGTCACGTCATAGGAACCGAACTTTACGTAGCTGCGAAGCCAGTAGTCCTCGGCCTCCCCGTCGGGGCCTTGGTCGATGCCGCGCATGAACTCGGTATCCCCGAGGGTTCCGCTCACTCCGAGCAGCCGGTCACCCGTACTGAACCGGAAAGCCTCAGGCCCCTCCAGCGCCCCGTTGTGCCGGAGAAGTGAAGCGACCAGGTCCGGAGGAAAGGTGACCCCCAGTTCTTCTTGCGCTGCCGCGATCTCCTCGTCTCCTGCGGGCGGCCGAAGCGTGGCGAAAGTGCGGGGCGCGTGCTCGCGCAGCCACGCGTCTATGCGAGTCCATGAGTCCTGGACCAGGTCTGATGTCATAGGGCCGACCTTAGAGCCAGCGGCTGACAACAGCTTGATCGTCGCTCACCGGCCTTGCCGCCAGGTTGGCGTTCAGGCCGACAAGCTCGAGTGGACTCCATCATCGAGGGGAGAGCCTGTTCCCCCACTTGTGCCGGGACGCCGTGCAGGCTCGTAGGTGGGGACCGCGATGTTGTCCGCGTCCACGAGCATGTCCTCGACGACGACCCGGATGTCCGGGAACATCGCGTGGAGCCCGCTCCACGCCTTCACGACGCTGTCGGTGCCCAACGGGTGGCTCACGAAGCTGCCGGAGAAGATCGTCTTCGCCGCGGTGAGGTCACGGGCATTGAACGCCTCATACATGCGCTGTGCGATGGCTCTTGCGTCGTCCGTCATCTCACGCTTCCTGTCCAGGACATGCAACCTGCGCGAGATGCTGATCCCGCGAAGGCAGCGAAGAACTTCGTCCCGGCGGGCGGGGTGTGGGCCAGGATGGCCGTCATGACGACACGGCACGGCCCGGCGCCCACCCCGATACCCGCCCCGGGTTCGCACCTGCGCGAGATGACCGACGAGGACTGCGGGGCCGTCGCGACGATCCGGGTGCGCGGCTGGCAGTCCGCGTACCGGGGGCTGATACCGCAGGCCTACCTGGACGCGATGGATATCGGCCGGCAGACGGCGGCCCTGCGCGAACGGCTCGCCGGGGGCGGCGCGGTGAACCTGGTCGCGGTGACGGACCCGCCGGAGACGCCCGGTCAGCCCGGACCGTCCGGTTCCGCGGAGACGCCCGGCCCGCCGGAACCGGAAGTCGTCGGCTGGGCCTGCTACGGCGCCTACCGCGAGGACGACGGGAGCCGGAGCGAGGGCGGCGAGCTGTACGCGATCTACGTGCGCCCGGACCGCACCGGCGCCGGAACGGGCGGCGCGCTCCTCGCGGAGGTCGCGGGCCGGGCGGCGGCGGACGGTTTCGCGACGCTGGCGCTCTGGGTGCTGCGGGAGAACGCCGGGGCGCGCCGCTTCTACGAGCGTGCGGGGTTCGCTCCGGACGGGGCGGAGGAGGACTTCGAGGCGGGCGGCCTGATGATTCCCGAGGTCCGGTACGTCCGGGCGCTCAGCCCGTCGGCTCCGGCCTGATGGTTCCCGAGGTCCGGTACGTCCGGGCGCTCAGCCCGTCGGTAGCCGGCCGCACTCCTCTCGCCCGACCGGCGCGGGAGGCGTACGAGTGGTCAGGGCGTGGTCGTGGGATCCCCGGCCAACGGCAGCCGGCCGAGGGCCTGGGCGGCTGCGCCGGAGAGCCTGGGGTGCGGCAGCGCCGACTCCAGGACGGGCCGGGCCCGGTCGTCCCCGAGCTGACCGAGCCCCTCGACGCATGCGAGCGCCACCCGCCAGTGCGGCCCCCCGGGCGCGAGCAGCCCCTCCAGGGTGGCGATCAGCGCGGGAGCGGACTCGGGGGCGCGCAGGGCGGTCAGCAGGCGCACCGAATGGAGGGCGTACGCGGAGCGCAGGGGGTTGGTGGCGAGCGCGGCGGCCGCGCGGGGCGTGCGTGGGTCGCGCAGCTCGGCGAGAGCGTGTGCGGCGCGGACGCAGCGCTCGGGGTCGCGGTGGTTGAGCAGCAGCACGAGGGCCTCGAAGGCCCGGCGGTCCCCGGCGCACCCGAGCCGGAAGGCGGCGAGTTCCCGGGCCCAGAGGGGGCGGCCGGGCTCGACGAGAACCCGGGCGAGCTCCTCCCGGTCGGCGGTGGCGGCGAGCCGCGCGCACTCCGCCTCCCCCGCCGCGCCCGCTTCGTCCCGCAACCGGTCCGTGAGCGGATCCAGCGAACCGTCGGGCACGTCCGCGCGCGAATCCGTGGGCAGATCCGCAGGCAGATCTGCGGGCGCATCCGTGAGCGATCTCGACTCCTCGTCCATGACGTTCAGCGTATCTTCGGACACGCTCCGTGCGGAGGGTGCGCACATGCGCACAGACGGCCGATCGCGAGCACGGACGGTCGACCGGCCGACCGTGAACCAGGGTGCGTGTGAGCCAGGGCACAGGAGTTCCGGGCTGGCGCGCTCATTACCCGCCAGTTACTCTCATGTGAGCGGGGCACTCCCCCGCAGGCTCCGGTGGCCTGGTGACGCAGCCATCCGGAGTGCATGTCGGTTCGGCGGTCTTCGCGAGACGCGAAAGCCTCCGTGTGACGCGACCCGGGACAGGGTCCGTCCCCTTCTCCGGGCCGGGACGTGTTTCCCGCAGCCCGGTCCGTACGCCCCGTACACCTCGACACGCCTTCCGCACGCGCGCGTTCCTTCGCCCCTCGTGCGCGCCGTGCTCCCTCACAGTCGTCACTCACCCTGGAGTCCCGTGATGGACACCCCGTTCACCACCATCGCCGTCGTCGGCCTCGGCACCATGGGCACCGGCATCGCCGAGGTCCTGGCCCGCGCGGGCCGCGAGGTCATCGGCATCGACATCGACCAGGCCGCGGCCCGCCGTGCGGTCGCCTCGCTGGAGGCCTCCACCGCCCGCGCCGTGCGCCGGGAGCGCCTCACCGAGCGGGAGCGCGGTGATGTCCTCGCCCGTTTCCGTACCTTCTCCGACCTGTCGGCCGCCGCCGACGCCGAACTCGTCATCGAGGTGGTGCCGGAGTCGTACGCGATCAAGCAGCAGGTGATCCGGGATCTGGACGCCGTGGTCGCGCCGGGCGCGATCCTGGCGACCGGCACCAACGCCCTGTCCGTGACCCGGCTGGCCGCCGAGTCGCTGCGGCCGGAGCGGGTGCTCGGGCTCCACTTCTTCAATCCGGCACCGGCGATGAAGCTCGTCGAGGTGGTCTCCTCGGTGCTGACCGCCCCGCCCGCCGTGGAGGCGGTGACCAGACTGGCGCGGGAGCTGGGCAAGGAGCCGGTCGCGGTCGGCGACCGCCCGGGATTCGTGGCGGACGGCCTGCTCTTCGGCTACCTCAACCAGGCCGCCGCCATGTACGAGGCGAACTACGCCTCCCGGGAGGACATCGACGCCGCGATGCGGCTCGGCTGCGGGCTCCCGATGGGGCCGCTGGCGCTGCTCGATCTGATCGGCATCGACACCGCCCGCACGGTGCTGGAGGCCATGTACGCGGCCTCCCACGACCGGCTGCACGCACCCGCCCCCGTGCTCGGGCAGCTCAGTGAGGCCGGGCTGACCGGCCGCAAGGCGGGCCGCGGCTTCTACGCGTACGCGGCGCCGGGCAGCCAGGACGTGGTCCCGGACGCGCTCACGCCGCACGAGGGCGCGGCGGGCGTCCCCGGGCGCCCGGTCACCGCGGTCGGGGTGGCGGGCTCGGGCACGATGGCGTCGGGCATCGCCGAGGTCTTCGCGAAGTCCGGGTACACGGTGGTGCTGGCCGCCCGGTCACAGGAGAAGGCGGACACCGCCAAGGGCCGGATCGCGAAGTCCCTGGAGCGCTCGGTCGCCAAGGGGCGGCTGACCGCCGAGGCCCGGGACGAGACGCTCGCCCGGATCACCCCGGCCGGTTCGCTGGACGCCTTCGCCGAGGTGGATCTCGCCGTGGAGGCGGTCGCCGAGGACCTGCTGGTCAAGCAGCAGCTCTTCGCGACCCTGGACAAGGTGTGCAAGCCGGGCGCGGTGCTCGCCACCACCACCTCCTCGCTGCCGGTCGTGTCCGTCGCGCGGGCCACCTCCCGGCCCCAGGACGTGGTGGGGATGCACTTCTTCAACCCGGCGCCCGCGATGAAGCTGGTCGAGGTGGTCCGCACGGTGCTGACCGCCGACGACGTGCACGCCACCGTGCGGGAGGTCTGCGCGAAGGTGCGCAAGCACCCGGTGGACTGCGGCGACCGGGCCGGATTCATCGTCAACGCGCTGCTCTTCCCGTACCTCAACAACGCGATCAAGATGGTCGAGGAGCACTACGCGACGCTGGACGACATCGACGCCGCGATGAAGCTCGGCGGCGGGTATCCGATGGGCCCGTTCGAGCTGCTGGACGTGGTCGGGCTGGACGTCTCCCTCGCCATCGAGAAGGTGCTGCACCAGGAGTTCCGCGACCCGGGGCTGGCCCCGGCACCGCTGCTGGAGCACCTGGTCGCGGCGGGATGCCTGGGACGCAAGACCGGGCGCGGCTTCCGCGAACACACGCGGCGCTGATCCCGTCCCCCGAGGTGGTGTCCGGCCGGTCGGGAACGACCTTGATCGGCAGGACACCACCTCGGGCGCACTCCCCCGCACCCATGGAGTACGTTCACACCATGTCCCAGCCCGCCAGGTCACCCCGTGCCACCGCCGCCTCCGACGCCCCGGAGAGCACGGCAGTCACCCGAGCCGCTGCCCAACGGCTCAAGATGCGCCGCGAGTTGGCCGCCGCGGCCATGGAGCTCTTCGCGACGAAGGGGTACGAGGGCACCACCGTCGACGAGATCGCCGGCGCCGCGGGCGTGGCCCGGCGGACCTTCTTCCGGCACTTCCGGTCGAAGGAGGAGGCGATCTTCCCGGACCACGACGACACCCTGGTGCGGGCCGAGGCGGTCCTGAACGCGGCCCCCTCCCACGAGCACCCGCTCGACACGGTGTGCCGGGGGATCAAGGAGGTCATGAAGATGTACGCGGCCAAGCCCGCCGTCTCCGTGGCCCGCTACAAGCTCACCCGCGAGGTACCGGCGCTCCGCGAGGCCGAGATCGCGTCGGTGGCCCGCTACGAGCGGCTGTTCACGCGCTATCTGCTGGGCCACTTCGACGAGCGCGACAGCCATGTCGGCAACGACGACCCGCTGCTGGCGGAGGTCGCCGCGTCGGCCGTGGTGACCGCCCACAACCACGTGCTGCGGCGCTGGCTGCGGGCGGACGGCAAGGGCGACGTGGAGAACCAGCTCGACCACGCCTTCGCCATCGTCCGGGAGACCTTCGGCACCGGTACGGGCATCGGCACGGGCATCGGCACGGGCCGGACCGCGGGCACCGAGCCGGCGAAGTCCGAGGCGCCGCCCGCCGCTTCGGTGACCGCGGACGGCGAGGTGCTGGTCGCGGTGGCGCGGACGGACGCCCCGCTGGACGAGGTCATGCGGACGATCCAGCAGGCGCTGAAGGAGCGCTGAGAGACGGGCCCACCGCCCGCTCGCAGCCTGCTCACCACCTGCTCACTGCCTGCTCACCACCTGCGGAGACCACCCGGCAGGCGCTCAGGCCGGCTCGGGCAGTCCGGGCCCGCCGACGGGCGCCGGGGACTCCCACGGCGGCGGGAGCACCCCCTCGCTCCAGCCCGCCAGCGCGTCCGCGTCGACGCAGAGGATGCCGCAGGCCGCCGCGTACTCGGCGGCGGGCGCGGTGAACTCACCGGTGGTCACCACGAGCGCCGCGTCGGCCCCGTGGACCGCGTAGCAGGTCCCGCCGAACCGCTGGAGATCCTGCGAGCCGACCTTGTTGGCGGGGCCGTAGCGCTTGCACTGGACGACGAGGCGGCGGCCGTCCGGGGCGGTGGCGAGCACGTCGGCGCCGAGGTCCCCGGCGCCGCCCACCCTTTCGACGTCCCGGCAGCCGTCGCGCCGGCAGAGGTCCGCCACGGCCTCCTCGAAGGCGTACGGGTCGAGGGCCGCGAAGTCCACCGGAGCCGGCTCGTACACGGGCTCGGGGACGAGCACCGGCTCGGCCCGCACCTCCGCCGCCACCGCCTCGTCGATCTCCGCCAGCGCGGTGTCCACCAGCTCCTCCGCCGCCTCGGTCACGGCTGCCGCGAGCCGGGCGGCACGCCTGCGCCTGCGGCGTCGGCGCAGCAGGAGCACCGCGCCCGCGAGGACGAGGAGGACGAGCACGCCCCGGACGACGGGATGGCCGCCGACACTCCCCCAGGCGCTGCGGAGCAGCACCCCGCCGAACACGAGCAGGAACGCGGCGAGGGCGAAGCCCACCGCCGTGCGCCGGAGGCTGAAGTCCCCGCGGCGCATCCGTGTGCGCCCGCCCATCGCTGTCGGCATCCCGTCCGCCACCCCTCGTCCCGTCCCTGTGTTCCTGCGGGACGCCCGCCCCGCGAGCCATGTGTCCCGCGAGCCCTACGCCCCGCGAGGTGCAAGATCATCCGGTCCGGCGTCTGCCCGGGATGAGGTGATCGACGCAGACGCGGCCGAAATTCGCTGGTCGGCGCCCTCGCGATGTGATCGGGTACGCCGATGTCCACACCTGAGCGACTCCTTGCCCTGTTCGATCACGAGATGCGGGAACACGCCCGCCCCGACGGCCCCGGCGCACGGGTTGAGCGGGACGGACCCGTGGTCCGCCAGAGCGGCGGCGACGACACCTGGAGCGCCGTGGTGTGGTCCTCGCCGACCCTCGACGAGGCCGGCGCCGACGCGGCCGTCGCGGCGCAGGTCGCGTACTGCCTGGCACGCGGTGTCACCTCCTTCGAGTGGAAGCTCTACGACTACGACCGGCCCGCCGATCTGGGCGACCGGCTGCGGGCGGCGGGATTCGTCCCCGAGCCGCCCGAGACGCTGATGGTGGCGGCGGTGGCGGACCTGCCGGCCGATGCCGGGCCGCCCGCCGGGGTCGAACTGCGCGAGGTCCACGACGAGGCCGGGGTGCGGCTGATGGCCGAGGCGCACGAGGCGGCCTTCGGTGCGGACTCCACCTGGCTGCGCGACCATCTGCTGGCGCGGCTGGCGGCGGCGCCGGAGGAGTTCTTCGGGCTGGTGGCCGTGGCGGACGGGGTGCCGGTGAGTTCGGCGCGGATGGAGCTTTACCCGGGCACCTCCTTCGCGGGGCTCTGGGGCGGGGGGACGCACCCTCGGTGGCGGGGGCGCGGCATCTACCGGGCCCTGGTGGCGCACCGGGCCCGTACGGCCGCCGCGCGCGGGGTCGGGTACCTCCAGGTCGACGCGTCCGCGGACTCTGCGCCGATCCTGGCGCGGCTGGGTTTCACGGCGCTCGCCACCACGACGCCGTACGTGTACCGCATCGCGCCGTAGCCCTCCTCCTGCGGGACAGACCGCACCAGAACGCCCATCGTGTTGCTCATGCGTGCCGACCGGATGACAGCTGAGAGAAATTTCTGGCACTCGGTGCCTTGTCAGCTGTCACGCAGTGCCATACGTTGAGGGTGTCCGGGCGGCCGGCGTACCGGGAACTCGACGTACGCCGGCTGTCCCCGAGGGCCCACCGTTGCCCGCGCGCCCGGACGCCTGCGTCACAGGCACCCTTCCGCTCCACCGAGCACGCCGAGCACCACCCGCCGAACCGACGGCACACCTCCAGACCGCACCGCTCCCTGCCCGCAGGGACCACCGAAGCGTTCCTCACCAGCGTTCCCCTGGCTCTCGGCCCGTTCGAGCAGGGGAGACACCACCCGCCGGAGGCATCACCGTGAAGGACATCCTGGACGCGATCCAGTCGCAGGAAAGCACCGCAGCCGACTTCGCGGCGCTGCCCCTCCCCGAGTCGTACCGCGCGGTGACCGTGCACAAGGACGAAGCGGGAATCTTCGAGGGGCGGGCCACCCGCGACAAGGACCCGCGCGAATCGCTCCACCTCGACGAGGTCCCGGTGCCCGAACTCGGCCCGGGAGAAGCCCTGGTCGCCGTCATGGCCAGCTCGGTGAACTACAACTCCGTCTGGACCTCGATCTTCGAGCCGGTCTCCACCTTCGGCTTCCTGGAGCGGTACGGCAGGCTCAGCGAGCTGACCAAGCGTCACGACCTGCCGTACCACGTCATCGGCTCCGACCTGGCGGGCGTCGTGCTGCGCACCGGGCCCGGCGTGAACGCCTGGCACCCGGGCGACGAGGTCGTCGCGCACTGCCTCTCCGTCGAACTGGAGTCGTCCGACGGCCACAACGACACGATGCTCGACCCCGAGCAGCGCATCTGGGGCTTCGAGACCAACTTCGGCGGACTCGCCGAGATCGCGCTCGTGAAGTCCAACCAGCTGATGCCCAAGCCCGCCCACCTCAGCTGGGAGGAGGCGGCGGCCCCCGGCCTCGTCAACTCGACCGCGTACCGGCAGCTCGTCTCGCGCAACGGCGCGGGCATGAAGCAGGGCGACAACGTCCTGATCTGGGGCGCCAGTGGCGGACTCGGTTCGTACGCCACGCAGTTCGCGCTGGCCGGTGGCGCCAACCCGATCTGCGTGGTCTCCAACGACCAGAAGGCGGAGATCTGCCGGCGGATGGGCGCCGAGGCGATCATCGACCGCAACGCCGAGGGCTACAGGTTCTGGAAGGACGAGAGCCACCAGGACCCGCGCGAGTGGAAGCGGTTCGGCAAGCGCATCCGCGAACTGACCGGCGGCGAGGACGTCGACATCGTCTTCGAGCACCCCGGCCGCGAGACCTTCGGCGCCTCCGTCTACGTGACCCGCAAGGGCGGCACCATCGTCACCTGCGCCTCCACCTCCGGCTACACCCACGAGTACGACAACCGCTACCTGTGGATGTCGCTCAAGAAGATCGTCGGCTCGCACTTCGCCAACTACCGCGAGGCGTGGGAGGCCAACCGGCTGGTGGCGAAGGGGAAGATCCACCCGACGCTCTCCCGCGTGTACACGCTGGAGGAGACCGGCCAGGCCGCCCACGACGTGCACCGCAACGTCCACCAGGGCAAGGTCGGCGTCCTCGCCCTGGCCCCGCGCGAGGGCCTGGGCGTGCGCGACGAGGAACTGCGCGCGAAGCACATCGACGCCATCAACCTGTTCCGCGACACCCCCGCGGAGCCGGCCGCCACCCCTTCCCGCGAGAACGTCTGAGGTCTCCCGATGACCGAACGTCACAAGGACCGTCCCTGGCTCATGCGGACGTACGCGGGCCACTCGACGGCCGAGGCGTCCAACGAGCTCTACCGGCGCAACCTCGCCAAGGGCCAGACCGGTCTCTCCGTCGCCTTCGACCTGCCCACCCAGACCGGTTACGACCCCGACCACGTCCTCGCCCGCGGCGAGGTCGGCCGGGTCGGCGTGCCGGTCTCCCACCTCGGCGACATGCGCCGGCTGTTCCAGGACATCCCGCTGGAGCAGATGAACACCTCGATGACGATCAACGCCACCGCGATGTGGCTGCTGGCGCTCTACCAGGTGGTCGCCGAGGAGCAGGGCGCCGACCCGGGCAGGCTCCAGGGCACCACGCAGAACGACATCGTCAAGGAGTACCTCTCGCGCGGGACGCACGTCTTCCCGCCCGGGCCCTCCCTGCGGCTGACCACCGACATGATCACGTACACGGTCAACCGCGTCCCCAAGTGGAACCCGATCAACATCTGCAGCTACCACCTCCAGGAGGCCGGGGCGACGCCCGTCCAGGAGATCGCGTACGCCATGTCCACGGCGGTCGCCGTGCTGGACGCGGTGCGCGACTCCGGGCAGGTGCCCCCGGAGAAGTTCGGCGCGGTGGTCGGGCGCATCTCCTTCTTCGTGAACGCGGGCGTCCGCTTCGTCGAGGAGATGTGCAAGATGCGCGCCTTCGGCCGGATCTGGGACCGGATCACCCGCGAGCGGTACGGCGTCACCGACCCCAAGCAGCGGCGGTTCCGCTACGGCGTCCAGGTCAACTCCCTCGGCCTCACCGAGGCGCAGCCGGAGAACAACGTCCAGCGCATCGTGCTGGAGATGCTGGCCGTCACCCTCTCCAAGGACGCCCGCGCCCGCGCGGTGCAACTCCCCGCGTGGAACGAGGCGCTGGGGCTGCCGCGCCCCTGGGACCAGCAGTGGTCGCTCCGTATCCAGCAGGTCCTCGCGCACGAGAGCGATCTGCTGGAGTACGAGGACATCTTCGACGGCTCGCGGGTGATCGGGGCGAAGGTGGACTCCCTGGTGGAGGAGGCGCTCGACGAGATCGACCGGATCGAGCAGATGGGCGGCGCGATGGCGGCCGTCGAGTCCGGCTATCTCAAGTCCGAGCTGGTCGCCTCGCACGCCGCGCGGCGGGCCCGCATCGAGAGTGGCGAGGAGAAGATCATCGGCGTCAACGTCCACGAGGCGACCGAGCCCAGCCCGCTCACCGCCGACCTGGACGGCGCCATCATGACGGTGGACCCGGAGAACGAGGCGCGGGTGGTGGCCGCCCTGCACGCCTGGCGGGACGGCCGCGACGAGGCGCGCGCCTCCGAGTCGCTGGCCGCGCTGAAGAAGGCCGCCGCCGGTACGGAGAACCTGATGGCGGCGACGGTCGAGTGCGCCCGCGCCGGGGTGACCACCGGCGAGTGGTCCTGGGCGCTGCGGGACGTGTTCGGCGAGTTCCGGGCCCCGACCGGGGTCTCCTCGGCGCCGGTGGCGGTGACCGCCGAGCCGGGCACCCCGCTGGCCGCGGTCCGCGCGAAGGTCGCCCGTACCGCCGAGGACCTCGGCTGCGGGCGGCTGCGGCTGCTGGTCGGCAAGCCCGGTCTCGACGGGCACTCCAACGGTGCCGAGCAGATCGCCGTACGCGCGCGCGACGCCGGCTTCGAGGTGGTCTACCAGGGCATCAGGCTGACGCCCGAACAGATCGTCTCCGCCGCGCTGGCCGAGGACGTGCACTGCGTGGGCCTGTCGATCCTCTCCGGCTCGCACGCCGAACTCGTCCCCGACGTGCTCCACCGGCTGCGCGAGGCCGGCGCGGACGACGTCCCGGTGATCGCCGGCGGGATCATCCCGCCCGCCGACGCCGCCGCTCTCGTCCGGGCCGGGGTCGCCGCCGTCTTCACCCCGAAGGACTTCGGTATCACGGAGATCATCGGCCGTATCGTCGACGAGATCCGCAAAGCCAACAAGCTCGACCCTCTGGAGGTCCCCGCATGACCACGCCCACGCCCGTGAACCGGCTGCGTCCCCGCCGCTCGTGTCTGGCCGTGCCCGGTTCCAACCCGCGCTTCCTGGAGAAGGCCCAGGGCCTCCCTGCCGACCAGGTCTTCCTGGACCTGGAGGACGCCTGCGCGCCGCTCGCCAAGGAAGGGGCGCGGCACACCATCGTCGACGCGCTCAACCAGGGCGACTGGACCGGCAAGACCAGGGTGGTGCGGGTCAACGACTGGACCACGCACTGGACGTACCGGGACGTCATCACGGTCGTCGAGGGCGCCGGGCCGAACCTCGACTGCATCATGCTGCCGAAGGTCCAGGACGCCGAGCAGGTCGTCGCGCTGGACCTGCTGCTCACCCAGATCGAGAAGACGATGGGCTTCGAGGTCGGCCGGATCGGCATCGAGGCGCAGATCGAGAACGCCAAGGGCCTGGTGAACATCGACACCATCGCCGCGGCCTCGCCCCGGCTGGAGACGCTGATCTTCGGCCCGGCCGACTTCATGGCGTCCATCAACATGAAGACCCTGGTCGTCGGCCAGCAGCCGCCCGGCTACGGCGCCGACGCCTACCACTACATCCTGATGCGCATTCTGATGGCGGCCCGTACGCACGACCTCCAGGCGATCGACGGACCGTTCCTGCAGATCCGTGACGTGGACGCCTACCGCGAGGTGGCCGGCCGCGCCGCGGCGCTGGGCTTCGACGGCAAGTGGGTGCTCCACCCGGGCCAGGTCGACGCGGCCAACGAGGTCTTCTCGCCGTCGCAGGAGGACTACGACCACGCCGAGCTGATCCTCGACGCCTACGACTGGTGCACCTCGGAGGAGGGCGGCAAGAAGGGTTCGGCGATGCTCGGCGACGAGATGATCGACGAGGCCAGCCGCAAGATGGCGCTGGTCATCGCCGGCAAGGGGCGGGCGGCCGGGATGCGGCGCACCTCGAAGTTCGAAGCCCCGGAGGCCTGACCATGCAGTTCGGACGCACCTTCGAGGAGTTCGAGGTCGGCGCGGTCTACAAGCACTGGCCCGGAAAGACGGTCACCGAGTACGACGACCACCTCTTCTGCCTGCTGACCATGAACCACCACCCGCTGCACATGGACAGCAACTACGCGGAGAACACGACCGACTTCGGCAAGAACGTGGTCGTCGGGAACTACGTCTACTCGCTGCTCCTCGGCATGTCGGTGCCGGACGTCTCGGGCAAGGCCATCGCCAACCTGGAGGTGGAGTCGCTGCGGCACGTCGCGCCCACCTTCCACGGCGACACGATCTACGGCGAGACCACCGTGCTCGACAAGACGCCGTCGAAGTCGAAGAGCGACCGGGGCATCGTGTACGTCGAGACCCGGGGCTTCAAGCAGGACGGCACCGTCGTCTGCGTCTTCCGGCGCAAGGTGATGGTCCCCACGCAGGAGTACATCGAGGCGCGCGGCGGCGAGCAGCCCGGCCGGCCCGTCCCCGTCAACCAAGCGAAGTCATAGGAGAAGCCGTCATGACGCGACTCGCCCGGACCGCAGGTCTGACCGACGTCCAGGAGGAAATCCTCTCCACCGTACGGGACTTCGTCGACAAGGAGATCCTCCCGGTCGCGACCGCCCTGGAGCACCGCGACGAGTACCCGGCTCAGATCGTCGAAGGGCTCAAGGAGCTGGGCCTGTTCGGGCTGATGATCCCGGAGGAGTACGGCGGGCTGGGTGAGTCGCTGCTCACGTACGCGCTCTGCGTGGAGGAGATCGCGCGCGGCTGGATGAGTGTGTCGGGGATCATCAACACGCACTTCATCGTGGCGTACATGCTCAAGCAGCACGGCACGCAGGAGCAGAAGGACACCTTCCTGCCGCGCATGGCACTGGGTGAGGTGCGGGGCGCCTTCTCGATGTCGGAGCCGGGTCTCGGCTCGGACGTGTCGGCGATCACGTCCAAGGGCGTCAAGGACGGTGAGGAGTACGTCCTCGACGGCCAGAAGATGTGGCTCACCAACGGGGGCACCTCGACCCTGGTGGCCGTTCTCTGCCGGAGTGACGAAGGACACCCGGAGGGAACGCCCCCGCACAAGTCGATGACGACCTTCCTGGTGGAGAAGGAGGCCGGCTTCGGCGAGGTCAGGCCCGGCCTCACCATCCCCGGGAAGATCGACAAGATGGGTTACAAGGGGGTCGACACCACCGAACTCATCATGGACGGACTACGCATTCCGGCCAATCGGGTCCTCGGCGGCACCACCGGCCGAGGGTTTTACCAAATGATGGACGGAGTCGAGGTCGGCCGGGTGAACGTGGCGGCGCGTGGTTGCGGCGTCGCTCAACGTGCATTCGAATTGGGCGTTTCGTACGCTCAGCAGCGTCAAACTTTCGGAAAACCGATCGCCCAGCACCAGGCCATCCAGTTCAAATTGGCCGAAATGGCCACCAAGGTCGAAGCGGCGCATGCGATGATGGTAAACGCGGCCCGCAAAAAGGACTCTGGGGAACGTAACGACCTGGAGGCAGGGATGGCGAAGTACCTCGCCTCCGAGTACTGCAAGGAAGTCGTCGAGGACGCCTTCCGCATCCACGGCGGCTACGGCTTCTCCAAGGAGTACGAGATCGAGCGCCTCTACCGCGAGGCACCGATGCTGCTGATCGGTGAGGGTACCGCCGAGATCCAGAAAATGATCATTGGCCGCCGACTCCTGGAGGAGTACCGCTTGCAGGGTTGATCGTCCCTTTCAGGGCGATTTGGCCGCGAAGAAGATCACATCCAGTGACGCTGGGGCGGGGTCTTCCAGCGGTCCGACTCGGCTGCTGGCTTGCCCAGTTGTGGCCACCAACCGATAGCATCGACGGAAAGCCGCCGTCCCCCGTTGCCAGCGCGGCATCATCCGCTACGAAGGTCATTCATGCCCGACAGCCTTACCTCCGCACACCGCGGCGGGGTCCGCATCGCTCGCGGAGCATCGCCGTGGCTCCTCCCGACCGTCGCCACCGCGGCGCTCAGCCTGACCCGGGCGCGCAAGTCCGGCCGCTGGGCGGCCGTGGCCGTGCCCACCACCGCACTCGCGGCGGGCATGCTGTGGTTCTTCCGCGACCCCGAGCGCGAGATCGCGCAGGGCCGGGTCATCTCCCCGGCCGACGGCGTGGTGCAGAGCATCATGCCGTGGAAGGACGGGCGCACCCGCGTCGCGATCTTCATGAGCCCGCTCAACGTCCACGTCAACCGCGCTCCGCTGGCCGGTACCGTGACGTCGGTCGAGCACGTTCCGGGCGGGTTCGTCCCGGCGTTCAACAAGGAGAGCGAGAACAACGAGCGCGTTGTCTGGCACTTCGACACCGAGCTCGGCGACATCGAGATGATCCAGATCGCCGGCGCGGTCGCGCGTCGCATCGTGCCTTACATCCCCCAGGGCACGAAGGTCGAGCAGGGCGAGCGCATCGGCCTGATCCGCTTCGGTTCGCGCGTCGACATCTACCTGCCGGAAGGCGTCGAGGTCGCGGTCGAGGTCGGCCAGGCCACCACCGCGGGGGTGACTCGAATTGACCGTGGTTGATCCGGACACCCAGGCCGACTGGGTGCCCGAGGCGGCCGACGAGGGTGACGGAGACGGCACCCAGGACATGCCCCTCTCACTGCGCTTGTCGATAGCGGACACCCTCACGCTCGGCAACGCCACCTGCGGGTTCATGGCGGTGTACTTCACCACCACGGGCATTCTGATCCCGCACCTCACGGGCAGTGACGAGTCGGGCATGGCGCGTCACTCCGCGGCCACCGCGGTGATCCTGATGCTGCTGGCGGCCGTCTTCGACCTCTTCGACGGTCTGGTGGCCCGCAAGCTGCGGTCGTCGCCGATGGGTGCGGAGCTGGACAACCTCTCCGACCTCATCAGCTTCGGTCTCGCGCCGGCGTACTTCGTCCTGGTCTACGGGATGGTCGCGGACGACGCGCACCAGCGGGTCTCGGCGCTCGCGGCGATCGTGGTGCTGCTGGCGGTGGTGCTGCGGCTTGCGCGGTTCTCCTGCGTGACCTTGAAGGACGGCATGTTCCAGGGCATGCCGAGCCCCTTCGGAGCGCTCACGGTCGTCTCGATCGTGCTCCTGGAGCTGCCCTTCGTGCCCACCCTCCTCGCGATCGTCGGGGTGGCGTGGCTGATGGTCAGCCGGGTCGAGTACCCGAAGCCGCGGGGTGTGCTCGCGGTGGCGATGCTCGGCTGGATCGTGGCCGCGATGGGGCTCCTCGTCGCCTGGGCGTTCGACGCTCCGGGCGGTCAGCTGCTCCTGCAGACCGGCTGCGCGCTCCAGGTCGTGCTGGGTGCGGTGATCCCGCTCTTCGCGACCGCGCGGCGGGTGAACACCTTCCGGGGCAACCGGCGAGAGGCCCGCGCGGCGCAGCTGCCGTAGCCCCCGCCGTACACACGTACACGGAGAGGCCCGGATGCTCACGGCATCCGGGCCTCTCGCATGTCCGGGGCGCTCGCGCGTCGGGCCTCTCGCTTGTCCGGGGCGGCTCCGGGCGAGGGGCGCGCTCCAGGCGAGCTGCCGGCACGCTCAGGAGGCCGGGACGGCGGCTTCCACGGCCTTCTTGATACGGAGCCCGAAGGCGGGGGCGTCCTTGCGCGCGGCCTTGACGGCGAAGCCGACCAGGAGCTTGCCGATGCCGTGGCCTTCGAGGACGTTGTAGATCCGCACCCGGGTCCCGCCGTTCCCGGTGGCCTCCAGGTCGTAGCCGCCGTCCGCCGCGGCGACGATGTTCTTCGACTTCTCCTGCCAGCGGACCCGGGTCGGAGCCACCAGTTCCGTAATGGCGAATTCCCGCTGGGTGGTCATTCCGGCGTCCTTGACCGTCGAGCGGAACGTGGTCCCGACGACCGTGGGGCCGGCCGGAGTCTTCTCGATCTTCTGCACGCGCGGGCTGAAGTCCCTGTCGTTCTCGCCGTCGGCGAGATAGGCGAAGACGTCGTCGATCGGACGGTCGATCTCGACGATCGCCTCGAATTGCGTGGCCATGAGTTCCTCCTCGGGGAATGCGCCCAGTCTTCGGTGCGCGCTCCCCCGGCGCACCCGGAACGCCCGCCTCCGGGTGCCTGCGGGGTCAGCCGAGGACCTCGTGGCGGAAGCACCAGCGCCATTCATCGCCCGGCTCGTGGGAGCGCATGACGGGGTGCCCGGAGGACTCGTAGTGGGCGGTCGCGTGGCGCAGCGGCGAACTGTCGCAGCAGGCCACCCGGCCGCAGGTCAGACAGAGCCGCAGGTGCACCCAGTCGTCCCGGCCGACGGCCAGGCAGTCGGCGCAGGCGTCGGCGGGAGGGGCGGGGGCCGGGTCGGTGCCCGCCCGGTCCAGATCGTCGCAGAGAGCCATACGCCGAGCGTACGACCGGGTCCGCCGGGCGGCAGGCCGGGGAGGTGCGGAACGTGCCCGTACGCGCGGGACGGCCCGCTGCCGAGCTGCCGGCGCATGCTGGTTTCCTTGCGGACATGGTCAATCAGCCCCCTGCCCCGGACGCGACGCACGCGTCCGTGCCGTCCGTGACGGCACCCCTCCACCGCGGTATGACCCGCGGCCTCACCCTGTTGTTCGCGGTCTCCGCCGGTGCCGCGGTCGGCAACCTGTACTGGGCGCAGCCGCTGCTCGACGCGATCGGGCGTTCCCTGCACGTCGGTCCCGGACCGGCCGGACTGCTGGTCACCCTCACGCAGATCGGCTACGCGGTCGGGGCGTTCCTGGTGGTACCGCTGGGCGACCGGCTCGACCGCCGCCGTCTCATACCCGGGGTCATGCTGGCGTCGGCCGTCGCCCTGGCGGGCTGTGCGGCGGCGCCGGGCTTCGCGGTGCTGCTGGTGGCGCTCGCTCTGGTGGGGCTGACCACGGTGGCCGGCCAGCTGCTGGTCCCGCTGGCGGGTGACCTGGCGGGTGACGACCAGCGCGGCCGGGTCGTCGGCACCGTCGTCTCCGGAATCCTCTCCGGAATCCTCGTGTCCCGGACGGTCAGCGGGCTGGTGGCCGACGCGTTCGGCTGGCGCGCGATATACGTGGTGGCGGCGGTGCTGACGGTGGCGCTCGCCGCGGTGCTGGCGCGGGTGCTGCCGGCGGTCCCGCCCAAGGCGTCCGCCCGCTATCCGGCCCTCCTGAAGTCGGTGCTCACCGCGGTGGGCCGTCACCGGTCGGTGCGGATCACCCTCGTCCTGGGCGCCCTCTGCATGATGGTGTTCACCATGTTCTGGACCTCGCTGACCTTCCTCCTCAGCGCCGCCCCGTTCGGCTACTCGGTGACCCGGATCGGGCTGGTCGGTCTCGTCGGCCTGGCGGGTGCGCTCGCCGCCCAGCGGGCCGGCCGCCTGCACGACCGGGGATGGTCGGTACGCGGCACGGGTGCGGCTCTGCTGCTGGCGCTGGCCGCGATCGTGCTCGCCGGGTTCGGCGGCCACTCGATCGTCGTCGTGCTGATCGCGGTACTGCTGCTGGACATCGGCATCCAGGGGAGCAACGTCCTCGGCCAGACCCGGCTGATGGGTGTGGAGCCGCAGAGTCGCAGCCGGCTGAACACCGCCTTCATCTCCGGCAACTTCCTCGGCGGCACGATCGGTTCGGCGCTGGCGTCCGTTCTCTGGCAGGGCGGCGGGTGGACCGCGGTGATGACCGGCGCGGGTGTTCTCCTCGCCGTCGCGCTGATCGTGTGGGCCTGCGCCCGGCGGACGCTGTCGGCCGTCTGACCTCCCGGGCGGGACGCGCGGGCCCCGGGCCGTGTGTCGCATCCCGCCTGTCCGCACCCGGCCCGGCCGAGCGCGTACGGCGCTGGAGGACCCGATGTTCCGGGTCCCCAGCGCCGTACGGTCAGCGGTGCCTTCGCGCCGGGTGCGGCTACTTCACGGTGTACGACGCGGCCGCCGGGGAGACCGCCGCCGGACGGATCACCTTGAGGCCGCCGGGGGCCTTGGCGTCGGGCTTCATGATGACGCTCTGCCGGGTGGAGGGGGCCTTCGGGTCGGTGAAGTCGTGGGACATTCCGAAGTCGGCGCCGTAGCCCTTGATGGTGAGCAGGGCCTTGTCGACACCGTCGCGGGTGAGGTCCTTGGCGTCGCAGGCCTTCTTCAGCGCCTCGCCGTAGACGGAGGCGGCGGTCCATCCGGCGACGACGCCGTTGTCGAGGCCGTCCTTCGGGTAGGCGGCCGTGTACTCCTTCGCCAGCTTCGCCGGTCCGGCGCCGGGGTCGCCGATGGGGAGGGTGGAGGCGGCGACGTAGTAGTCGGCCAGCAGGGCGGGGCCGGCCGGGGTCGCGAGCAGCTGCGGTGCGAAGGCGGAGTTGTTGCCGACGACCGGGACCTTGAAGCCGGTCGCGGCGGCGACACCGACGAGCGAGGCGGCCTGGCGGGGGCCGGCGCTGACGATGATCGCCTTGACTCCGGCCTGCTTGAGCGCCGAGACCTGCGCGGTCATGTCGTTGTCGGTGGGCTTGATCTTCTGCTCGACGACGGTGAGGCCGGACTGCTCGGCCGCGTACTTCGCCCCGGCGAGCGCGTTCTCGCCGTAGTCGCCCTCGAAGTACACCTGGCCGATCTTGTCGCCCTTGGCGATGCGCTTCTCGGTGAGGAGGTAGTCGATCAGGTTGATCGTCTCGACGTCGTACGTGGCGCCGATGACCCGGACGTACGGGGAGCCGAGCAGGTTGGCCGACCAGGCCTGCGGCAGCACCACGCCGTGGTCCTGGCCGTCGATGCGCTGCTCGACGGCGGCGACGAACGGCGAGCCGATGAACTGGGTGAAGCCCAGAACCTCGGGTGCGAGCTCGGTGTAGGCGGAGATGGCCTTCTGCGGGTCGTAGCCGTGGTCGCGTACGGTCAGCTCGATCTTCCGGTCGCAGATCCCGCCGGCGGCGTTGGTCTGCTTGACCCAGAGCTGCTGGGCCTGGGTGACGCTCTTGCCGAGCGAGGCGTACACCCCGGTCATGTCGGTCAGCGCGCCGAGGGTGATGGTGGAGTCGGTGACGCCCTGGCCGGTTTTGACGCCGCCCTTGTCCGCCTCCGTGTCCTTCCCCTCGGTGGCTTTTCCGCTGCACCCAGCGAGGGTGAGGGCGAGAGCCGCGACGACGGCTCCGAGAACACGCTTTCTCATTTCTTCTCCCCTGATTTCTTCGGACGCGTAAGGCCACCGGGCATGAACAGGACCACCGCGACGACCGCGGCGCCGTAGAGATAGCGGGACGCCTCACCGGGTGCGATTCCGCCCGTACCGGGGGCGGAGACCAGCGGGAGGGACTCGCTGTAGTGGGTGAGCACCTGCGGGAGCAGGGAGACGAAGACGGCGCCGACCACGGCCCCGGCGACGGTGCCGAGACCGCCGATGACGATCATGGCGAGGTATTCGAGCGAGAGGGCCATGCCGAAGTACTCGGGGACGGTCCGCTGGAAGACCAGGGCGAGCAGGACGCCCGCGAGGCCCGCGTACATGGACGAGAGGACGAACACCCCGGCGCGGTACCGGGCCACCGGGACACCCATCACCCCGGCGGCGATCCGGTGGTCCCGGATGGCGTTGAGCGCCCGGCCCGGCCTGCCGCGCAGCACGCCGCGGGCGAACACCCCGCTGAGCACGAGGGCGGCGAGGGCCACGTACCAGAGCTTCTCGGAGGACCCGAACGGCACGGCCGCGACGACGAGTTCGGAGTCGTCGAAGGTGAACCCGAAGACCGACAGCGGGGGAACGGCACGGCCGTTGAAGCCGCCGGTGAGCGAGCCCGCGTTGAACAGCACGTGCTGGCCGATGAAGATGAGCGCGAGGGTGGCTATGCCGAGGTAGGCGCCGCGCAGCCGGGCCGCGATCGGGCTGAAGATCCCGCCGGCCAGCCCGGCCAGCGCCACGGCGAGGATCGCGGCGAGCCAGGTGGGCAGGCCGAGTCCGGTGAGACTGTGGCCGTTCGCCTCGCTCGGCTCCCCCGCGAAGACGCAGTAGCCGTACGCGCCGACGGCGAGGAAGAAGCCGTGTCCCATGGAGAGTTGGCCGGTCGCCCCGGTCAGCAGGTTGATCCCGATGGCGCCGATCGCGGCGGCCATCGCGAACAGTCCGGCCTGGAGCCAGAAGCGGTCCAGGTAGAACGGCAGCACCAGCATCAGCACCGAGCCGGCGAGCCAGAGGTACGGGCGCGGGCTGCGGAGGCGTTCGCCGTACGTACGGGCCGAGGGGACCCGGGTGTGTGGCGCGGTGGTCGGGGTGAGGGTCCGGTCGGGCGTGGTCTCAGACACGGGCCGGCTCCTTCGTGCCGAAGAGTCCTGCGGGCCTGATCAGCAGCACGATCAGCATCACCAGGTAGGGCGCGAGGTCGCCGATTCCCCGTCCGAGGAAGGAGAGATCGCTCTGGTAGCCCGTGGCGAAGGACTCGGTGACGCCGACGAGGAGTCCGCCGGCGAGGGCTCCGGTGGTCGAGTCGAGGCCGCCGAGGATCGCCGCGGGGAACGCCTTGAGCGCGGCGAGCGAGGTGGCCCGTTCGAGTCCGGGGGTGGGGAACACGGTGAGGAAGAGGGCGGCGACGGCGGCGAGCGCCCCGGCCACCGCCCACGCGGCGAGCGAGACCCGGCCGAGCCGGATGCCCATCAGGGCGGCGGTCTGCGGGTTCTCCGCGGCGGCGCGCATCGACACGCCCCAGGAGGTGAAGCGGAAGGCGAGCAGGAACACGGTGATGAGCAGCGCGGCGGCGACGAAGGCGGCGATCCGCGTCTGGGCGAGGGTGACCCCGCCGACGGTGACGACGCCGCTCCCCCAGGGGTCGCCGAGCGGCAGCACGTCCGTGCCCATGCGCCGGGTGAGTTCGGTGGTGAGGAGGATGTCGACGCCGATGGTGACGATGGCCAGCACGCTGTGGTCGCTGCCCCGGTAGCGGCGCATGACGAGGAACTCGACGGCGGCGCCGACGACCGCCGCGCCCGCGATGCCGACGGCGAGGGCGGGCCAGAAGCCGATGTCGTCGTGGAGCACCGCGGTCACGTATCCGCCGGCGAGCAGCAGGGAGGCGTGGGCGAAGTTGACGACCTCGGTGGCCTTGAAGATGACGACGAAGCCGAGGGCGATGAGGGCGTATACGGAGCCGATGGAGAGGCCGCCCAGGAGGAGTTCGACGAAGGTGGTCATTCCTGTTCTTCTCCCAGGTAGGCGCGGACGACGGCGGGGTCGTTCTGTACTTCGACGGGGGTGCCGCCGGCGATCCTGCGTCCGAAGTCGAGTACGGTCACGGCGTCCGCGAGCCGCATCACGACGCCCATGTCGTGTTCGACGAGTACGATGGAGATGCCGAGGCTGTCGCGGACTCCGGCCACCACGGCGGCGGTCCGGCGGCGTTCGTCGGCGGTCATGCCGGCGACGGGTTCGTCCAGGAGCAGCACCTCGGGTTCCATGCAGAGCGCCCGGCCGAGTTCGACCAGCTTCTGCGCTCCGTACGGCAGGGCGCCCGCGGGCCGGTCCAGCTCGGCTTCGAGGCCGATGAACGCGGCGATCTCGTGGACCCGTTCGAGGTGGCGGCGCTCCTCCCGGGCGGCGGACGGCAGCCGGAGTCCGGCGGCGACGAATCCGGAGCGCATCAGCCGGTGCCGTCCGAGCAGCAGGCTCTCGGCGACGGTGGCGTGCGGCGGGAGCGCGAGGTTCTGGAAGGTGCGGGCGACGCCGAGGGCGGCGATCCGGTGGGCCGGCAGCCCGGTGAGTTCGGTGGTGCCGAGGTGCACGGTGCCGGAGGTGGCGCGGTAGACGCCGGAGAGTACGTTGAACGTGGTTGATTTTCCTGCGCCGTTGGGGCCGATGACCGCGTGCACGCTGCCGGGTTCGACGGTGAAGGAGATCCCGTCGAGGGCGGTGAGCCCGGCGAACCTGACGGTCACGTCGCGGACGGTGAGCGGGGCGGGCGAGCCGGGGCCCGGTGCCGTGGCGGAGGTGGGGACGGATGCGGTGGTCACGCCGACCACCTGCGCAGCGTGCGGGAGGCACCGGCCGCCGCGTCCTCGGCCGCCGTCTCGTCGACGACGCCGAGGTAGCGGCGGCGCACCTCGTCGGTGGCGGCGAGTTCGGCGGCCGGTCCGCCGAGGGCGACCTCGCCGACGTCGAGGACGTACGCGGTGGAGGCGAGGCGCAGGGCGATGGCCGCGTTCTGCTCGACGAGCAGCACGGAGGTGCCGCCCGCGTTGATCTCCTGGACGGTCTCGGCGATCTTCGCCGCCATCAGGGGGGCGAGGCCGAGGGACGGCTCGTCGAGCAGCAGCAGGCGCGGGCCGGCCATCAGCGCGCGTCCCATCGCCAGCATCTGCTGTTCGCCGCCGGACAGCAGTCCGGCCTTCTGGTGCGCGCGCTGGGCGAGCACCGGGAACAGCTCGTGGACGCGGGCGAGGGTGCCCGCCGCCTCCTTGCGTCCGCCGCGGGCTCCGAGGGCACCGGCCCGCAGGTTGTCGGCCACCGTCATCCGGGCGAACACCTGCCGCCCTTCGGGTACTTGGACCACTCCGGCGGCGACCACCTGTGCGGGCCGCAGCCCGTCCAGGGGGCGGCCGTCGAAGTGGATGGTGCCGGTGCCGCTTCCGCGGTGGAAGCCGAGGGTCCGCGAGACGGCCCGCAGCAGCGTGGTCTTGCCCGCGCCGTTGCCGCCGAGTACGGCGGTGATCGTGCCGGCCGGCACGTCGACCGAGACGTCCCGCAGGGCCCGTACCGGGCCGTAGCCCACGGACAGCGAGCGGATCTCCAGCGTTGCCATGCGTCCTCCTCCTTCCGCCTGCTCGTCGTGGTGTCGTTCTCTTCCGGGTCCGGCCGGGTCCGTCGTGACCGGGGACCGCGCCGCTCCTCGGGCGGCCGGCCGCCGTGCGGGCCGGTACCGGTCCGCACGGCGGGGCACTCGGGGCGGGTGGCGGTGACTCCGGTACGGCGTCCCGCTCCCCCGGCTCCACAGACCAGCACCGCCCCCGCCGCACGTCCACGGCGCGGGGCGGACTCGATGCGGGCGACCAGTGAGGGCGCCGCCGGGTTGTGCGCGCGCACAGAGGCGGCGCCCTCCGGTCCGCGCGGGGCGGGTCCGGTGTCATCCTCGCCACGACGCGGGCCTCCCGGCTCGCGGTAAGGGGGGAGCGGATGGCATGGTGCGAGGACGAGCCGGCTCAGGCACTGCTCGGCGCGCTGTTGTCGGGACCGGTGACACCGGAGCTGGCCGGTCGGGCGGCGGCCGCCCTGGACCTGCCCGAGCGCGGGAGGTACGCGGTCGTGGCGTGGCCGGCGACCGGGAGCGGGGCCCCGCGCCCCGGGTGCGAGGGCCGGGGTACGGCCCCGGGGGGCGAGCGTCTCCGGTTTCTCAGGCATCCCGGACCCGGGCACGACTTCGCCGTCGCCCTTCTCGGCGAGCGGGAACCGGCCTCACTGGCACGGTGGTTGAACGAACTGGATGCAGGACGGGCAGGGGTCGGCCCGGCCGTGGAGGGCCTGGCCGGGCTGCCCGGTGGCCGACGGCTCGCCGAGGTGGCCCTGCTGACCTGCCCGCCGGACGGCGTCACGGCCGTGACGCTGGAACAGCGCCTGCCCGCAGCGTTGTTGGTGAGTCAGCCGGAGCTGGCGGACCTTCTGGTCACGGGTGCGCTGGGTCCGCTGCTGGCGCTCGCCCAAGGCGAACGTGAGGTGCTGGTGGGGACGTTGGACGTATGGCTGGAATGCGGCGGGTCGCCGGGGCGGGCGGCGGTCCGGCTGCACTGCCACCGCAACACGGTGCTCAACCGGCTGCGGCGGCTGGAACGGCTGACCGCGAGATCGCTGTCCCGGCCGCGCGAACTGGTCGAACTGACCCTGGCCCTGGACGCGTTCCGGCTGACGCCGGCATCGAGGCGGACGGGCCCGGTGCGCGCGTACGGCGGCGCACCGGGCCCCGGTGACGGGCCGCCGGTCAGCTGAGGAAGTCGCGGGCGACGGACTCCGCCGCCCGTTCCAGCAGGGGCCCCGCCTGGGCCATGGAGACGGCGGGGTCGGGCTCCAGGTCCGCCAGGGCGTAGGCGCGCGCGATGCCCGCCTTCTCCAACTCCTCTTCGGTCAGCGCCAGTCGGCCGCACACCGCGACGACCTGGACACCGGCGGCGCGGGCCGCGGCCGCGACACCGGCCGGGGCCTTCCCGTGCAGGGTCTGCTCGTCGAGCGATCCCTCGCCGGTGACGACGAGCGTGGCACGGGCCAGCGCGGGAGCGAACCCCAGCACGTCGAGCATCACCTCGATACCGGGGCGGAACCGGGCCCCGAGCCCCACCAGCGCGCCGTAACCGATGCCGCCGGCCGCTCCGGCGCCGGGCAGCGTGGCCTGCTCGGCGCCGAGTACGGCGGCGTAGCGGGAGAGCGCGGCGTCCAGGACCGCGATGTCCTCGACGGTGGCCCCCTTCTGGCGTCCGTACACAGCGGGGGCGCCCTTGGGCCCGGTCAGCGGGTTGTCCACGTCGCTGGCGAGCACGAGGTCCACGTCGGCCAGGCGCGGGTCGAGTCCGGAGAGGTCGGCCGTCGCGATGCGCGCGAGGCCGCCGCCGCCGGGGCCGACCGGGGCGCCGTCCTCGTCCAGGAAGCGGGCGCCGAGCGCGGTCAGCATGCCCGCACCGCCGTCCGTGGTGGCGCTGCCGCCCACGCCGAACACGATGGTCCGGGCGCCGTCGTCGAGTGCGGCCCGCAGCAGTTCGCCCGAGCCGTGGGTGGTCGCGGTGAGGGGGGCGAACACGCCCGGCGGCAGGTGCTGGAGCCCGGACGCCTCCGCCATCTCCACCACGGCCGTGGTGGAGCGCAGCGCGTACGCGGCGACCACGGGATCACCGAGCGGACCGGTCACCCGGGCTTCCCGGCGCTCGAACCCGGCGGCGAGCGCGGCGGCGACCGTGCCGTCGCCGCCGTCCGCCACGGGCAGCGTCTCCACGTCCAGTCCGGGGACGACGCGTAGCAGTCCGGTGGTCACCCGCTCCGCGACCTGCGCCGCCGTGAGGGAACCCTTGAACTTGTCCGCCGCGACCAGCACCCGCGCGGTCACCATCTCTGCTGCTCCGTCCGCCACCCTGCATCCTTCGCTATCGAACAGGCTCTCGTGCCGCTCGACCCTATCCGCAGCCACCCGGTATGCCCATGGTCAGGGCCCGGTTGCGCCGGGACGCGCCCGACGGGCCGCGCGTGAGGCGTGCGGCCCGTCGTGGGGAGAGCGTCGATGGGTTCAGGTGGGTTTCGTGAGCGAGGTGAGATGGGCGAAGACGACGACGTTGGCGGAGTAGCCGGTCTTCTTGTCGAAGCGTCCGCCGCAGGTCAGCAGCCGCAACTCCGGGCGGTTCGTCGCCCCGTACACCTTGTCGTCGGGGAACTCGCTCTTCTTGTAGGTCTTGACGGTGTCGACGGTGAAGACCGCCGTCCGCCGGTCGGCGCGCCGGACCTTGACGACATCGCCCCTGCGCAGGGCGTTCAGGTTCAGGAAGATGGCGGGGCCGGTCGCGGTGTCCCGGTGACCGACGATCAGAGCCGTGCCCGCCTCTCCCGGTGACGGCCCGTCCTGGTAC